>CAZXMG010000089.1:0-28186 GCA_964641275.1 uncultured Polyangiaceae bacterium | reverse complement strand
CCTCGAGAGCGGCGAGACGAGCAACGACGCTGACGGCGGCGCGGGAGACGGCGGCGGCGCTGACAGCGCCGGCGGCGCCGCGCCCACCAGCGGCTACGGCGCCGCGGACGCGGTGGGCGGTTTTCCGCCCGTGGGCCCTTGCGATGGCTTCGCCACCGAGGTGCTCGCGATCGAGTACGGCAGCGGCGCGGGCTTTGGGCAGGAGCACATGCCCGAGATCGTGCTCGGGGCGCCCCACGGCGGCGGGCCCTCGACCGGGTCGCTCCACGTACTTGCCTTGGGCAACGGCGGCAGCATCACGCTCGGGTTCGGCGAGCAGCTGATCGAAGACGCCGAAGGCCCCGACTTCATCGTGTTCGAGAACGCGTTCTACGCAGGGGGTGATCCCGAGAGCCCGTTCGCGGAGCTCGCCACGGTCGAGGTCAGCCTCGACGGCGAGACCTGGTCGGCGTTCCCGTGCACCGCCAGCGAGCACCCGTACGGCTCCTGTGCCGGCTGGCACCCCGTGCTCGCGGGCGCGCCACAGAGCAGCGACGATCCACACGATCCGACCCAGGCGGGCGGCGACGCCTTCGACTTGGCCGACGTGGGCCTGACCAGCGCGCGCTTCGTGCGCATCACCGACCGGGCCGACACCACGGGGCTGAGCGGCTCGTTCGACCTGGACGCGATCGCGCTGGTGTCCTGGTCGTGCGACGCGCGCTAGGGTTGGTTGCGGCGCTCGCGAGCTCGGTGGCCGCACGCGCACACGCGCAGCCCACCGAGGTCGAGATCCGTGGCGAGACGGCAGCGGACGAGACGCAAGCCACCACCCAGGTGGGGCGCGCCGAGCTTTCGTCCCCCGGCAGGTCGACGGCGGACGTGCTGGCGCGCACCCCGTCGGTGGCGATCGCGCGCACGGGCGGGGCGTTCGATCTGGCCACCGCCACGCTGCGCGGCGCCACCAGCGCCGAGACGCCGGTCTACTTCGGGCACGTGCTCTTGAACGACGACCTGACCGGCACCGCCGACCTCTCCACCATGCCGCCGTGGCTGCTCGCGGGCATCACCGTGCACCGGGGGCACGCGCCGCTCGCGCTCGATCGCGGCGGCCTGGCAGGCGCGATCGTGCTGGAGCCGTTCGTCGCGTCCGGCACGCACGCTGGCCTCGACGTGATGGCGGGCAGCTTCGGCACGCGCCGTGTGGGCGCGCACGCCTC
This sequence comes from uncultured Polyangiaceae bacterium, assembly GCA_964641275.1. Taxonomy (GTDB): domain Bacteria; phylum Myxococcota_A; class Polyangia; order Polyangiales; family Polyangiaceae; genus Xiheicaenibacterium. The sequence continues at coordinate 26,987 of CAZXMG010000089.1, read as the reverse complement.
CGTGGGGGACGCGCGCGGCGGCGCGGCGATCGCCGCGGACCTGTCGTCGACGCGCGGCAACTTTCGCTACCTCGATGATCGCGGCACGCGCTTCGACCCCAGCGACGACCGCATGGTCGAGCGGCAGAACGGCGACGCGCGTGCGCTGGATCTGTGGTCGACAGCGCGGCTCGATCTGGGCGGCCGCGGGACGCTCGACCTGCTCGTGCGCGGCTACGCGCGCGAGCAGGGCGTACCCGGCTTGGGCGTGCTGCCGGCGCGAGACGCCCGCGCCCAGGTGCGGTCGCTGCTCAGCGCGCTGAGCGGCGCCGTGGACTGCGATCGCAGCTGTCGCGTCGCGGTGTCCCTGTTCGCTCGCACCTCCAAGTACGAGCTGTCGGACCCGAACGGGGAGCTCTTGTTCACGGCCGCGCGCCAGCACACGGAGAGCAGCTCGACCGGCGCGCGCGTCGCGCTCGAGCTCGCCCCGATGCGCTGGCTGCGGGTGGAGACGGGGGCGTCGAGCTCCATCGGGCTGGTGGCGGTCGACCCGGCGGGCCCGGCCGAGTCGCACGCGCGCCGGCTGAGCGTGCGGCTGTTCGCGGGGCTCGCGCTCTCGCCGATCGACCAGCTCTCGCTGCGCGCCGAGGCGGCGGTGGCGAGCGAGGCGCTCGCCACCGCCGATTCGCGCGCGTCCCAGCCGGCGCCGACCGCGCGGCTCGGCGCGGTGGTGCGCCCGATCGACGAGCTGTCCTTCTTCGCCAGCGCGGGCCGCTACGCGCGGGTGCCCACCTTGGGCGAGCAGTTCGGTGTGGGCGCGACGGTGCTCGGTAACCCCGAGCTGCGCCCAGAGTCGGGGCTGTCGCTCGATCTGGGCTCGCGCCTGCACCTCGTGCGCGACCACGTCGAGCTCCGCGCCGAGTTGGTAGGGTTCGCTCGCGGCGCATCCGATCGCATCGCGTATCAACGCAGCTCGTTCGGCGCGCTGCGCCCGTACAACCTGGCCTCGGCCCGCGTGCTCGGCCTGGAGGCGATCGCCGAGCTGTCGCTGTTCGATCTGGTGGACGCGGGCGTGTCGCTCACGCTGAGCGATCCGCGTGACACCTCCGACACGCGCACCACCAGCCACGACGTGTTGCCGTACGAGGCTCAGCTGGTGGCCGCGCCGTCGTTGGGCGTCTCCGCGCGCGAGGTCGTGCGCGAGCTCGGCTGGGACACGGCCGCGCTGACCGCGTCGCTGCTCTACCGCGCCCCCCGCAGCGCAGACCCCGCGGGCCTGATCGCGCTGCCGAGCCAAGTGTCGCTCGACCTCGAGGCGCGCGTGGGCTTGTTCACCAGACGACTCGAGCTCGCGCTGCGCGTGGCCAACCTGCTCGACGATCGCAGCACGGACCTGGTCGGCTACCCGCTGCCCGGCCGCGCTGCCTACGCCTCGCTCGCGAGCCGGTGGAACTGATGAAGAAGCAGCTCCTGCTCAGCGCGATGGTGCTGGGGTGCAGCCCCGAACAGACCGCTCCGCCCAGCGGCGTGGAGCTGCCCGAGGGGCCGTGCGGGCGCGGGGTGTTCGTGGCCAGCAGCGACTACCAGTCGACCTCGATCGCCATCTTGGATTGGGAAGGAGAGCTCGCCGCGGCTTCGATCCTGAGCTCCGGCTCGGAGCAGACCGGGCTCAGCGCGCCGCTGTCTGGCGACGTCGTCGCGCCCACCGCGCGCACGAGCTCGGGCAAGCTGGTGCTGATCGATCGCTCCCAGGCCGTGATCACGATCCTGGATCCCGTCACGGCCAGCGTGGAGCAACAGATCACCGTGGGCACGGGCTTCGCAGCCAACCCGCAGGACGTGCTGGAGACCGGCGGCGAGCTGCTCGTCTCGCGCTACGGTCAGAACCCGGAGCCCGGGCGAGAGCCGTTCGACGAGGGGGGTGACCTGCTCGTCGTGGCCGGAGACGGCACGCTCGAGGCGCGGATCGATCTCGACGCGGCGATGGCGGGTGCGGCCGACGGGATCTTGCCCAGGCCTTCGCGGCTCTCGCCTGTGGGCGGGCACGTCGCCGTGCTCCTGTCCGCGTACTCGCGCGACTTCTCGAGCTCCGACGACGGTCGCGTCGCGCTCGTCGATCCCGAGCGACGAGAGGTGGTCTCGTTCGCCCGCGCCGAAGGGCTGCGCGGCTGCTCCGCACTGGCGGTGTCGCCGAGCACCACGCAGATCGCGGTGGGTTGCTCGGGCACGTTCGCCGGGTCGAGCACGCCCAGCTTGGAAGACTCCGGGGTGATGGTGTTCGCGCTGGGGTCCGACGCGAGCCTGACCGAGAGCTGGCGGTTGTCGGCCGCCGAGCTCGGTGGCGACCCCGTCTCGTTCTCGATCGCCTTCGCCGGCGAGGACCGGCTGCTCACCACGACCTTCGGTCGCTTGGGTGACGATGCCGCGCAAGAGCGCCCCGACCGCCTGCTCTTGGTCGATCTCGAGACCTCCTCCGTCTCCGAGCTGGCGCGCACCGACAAGACGCCGTTCTCTCTCGGCGACGTTCGTTGCGCCCAGGGCTGTGGGGTGTGCTTCGCGGCAGACGCCGAGCGACGCGGGGTGCACCGCATCGACCTCGACGGCGTCGACGTCGCGCTGGAGCTGTTCGGGATCGACGATGGCATCGGCCTGCCGCCGCGCTACCTGGGCGCCTACTGACGCGCGCTCACTCCTCGACGAACTCCAGGCTCTTGCCGAACGTCTCGCCCAGCGGCAGGAGCGCCAGCAGCGCCACGCCGATCGTGATCACCCCCAGCGCCATCGCGCTCTTGGCCGGGCCCAGACTGGGCTCGAGCTTGGCGAAGCCCAAGCTCACCAGCACCAGCGAGCCGCGCACGAAGTTGGGCGCCGTCGTGGTGACGGTCGAGCGCAGGTTGGTGCCGAACTGCTCGGACGCCATCGTCACGAACACGGCCCAGTAGCCACCGCCGATGCCGACCGCCAGACACGCGCCATAGAGCATGTTGAGGTTCTGCCCGGCGAAGGTGAAGTAGAAGCCGGTGCCTGCCGCGGAGAGCGCGAGGAACAGCGCCACCGCCTTGCGACGGCTACCGAGCAGCTGGGACACCACGCCGCTCGCCACGTCGCCGATGGCGAGCCCGATGTACGCCATCATCACCGCGGTCCCGGGGACGACCGCTGCGTCGAGCCCCATGTCCTTGGCGATCTTGGGCGCGCGGTTGACCAGGATGCCGATCAGGTACCAAACCGGCACCCCGCTCAGGATCAAACACAGGTAGCGGGTCGCGCGGTCCCTGCTGCTGAACAGCTGAAAGAAGTTGCCGCGGCTGACCTTGGTCTCCTTGATCGTCTTGAACATGCCCGACTCCCGCACGCCGATGCGCAGGCCCAGCAAGAGAAGCCCCATCACGCCGCCGAGGTAGTAGGCCGTCGTCCAGTGGGCCACGCGGTCGACCAACGCTGCTGCGATGGCGCCGGTGACACCGATGCCCGCGATGACGGTGGTGCCCCAGCCGCGCGAGGTCTTGTGCATGATCTCGGCGACCAGCGTGATGCCTGCGCCGAGCTCACCCGCCAGCCCAATGCCCGCCACGAAGCGTAGCTCCGCATAGTAATCGGTGGTGGTGAGCATGCCGTTGGCGATGTTCGCGAGCGAGTACATCAAGATGCTGCCGAACAGCACCGACAGCCGGCCTCGGCGGTCGCCGAGCACGCCCCACAGGATGCCGCCGACCAGCATGCCGAGCATCTGCACGTCGAGCAGGTGCTGGAACATGGGCTCGATCTGCTCCTTGGCCACGCCCATGTCGGCGAGGCTCTTGCGGCCGACGACGCCGAACAGGATCAGATCGTAGATGTCGACGAAGTAGCCGAGCGCCGCGACCGTGATCGCGAGCTTGGCTGCGCGCGGCGAGGGAGCCGGCGCAGCGCCGGAGCCAGGGGCTTCTGACATGGCCCTACGTGTCGCACGGAGCCGGGCCGCGAGGCAATCGAGGCGTACGCTGACGAGCTGGATCCATCGCTCACCGGGGAGCGGGCCCGCACTGGAGATAGGGCGAGAAAGGGGCGCGCGTCGGCGTGCACCAGCCGCGCTTCTCGCAGGCTTCGCTCTGCTTGCAATCGTCAGCGCTGGTCACTTCACAGTCGAGAGAGTCCGAGCTGCGACTGCACCTGCCAAAGATCTTGCAGCCAGGTGTCGCTGCGCACTGGCTGGCCGCGGCGGCACACAGGCCATCCACGAGGGTGCAGGTCCCCACGGCTCTGCAACCTTGCGTCTTTTCGCAGTCGGCCGTGCTGCGCAGCACGCAGCCGGACTCGCCCAATGAGCATTTGCCGAGCACGCGGCAACTCTCGCTCGCGGCGCAGTCGGCCTCGCTCTTGGCCACGCACTCGCCTTTGTCGGTCAGCGTGCACCAGCCCATGCTGCGACAGACGTCGGTCTCTCGACAGCTCGTCGCACAGATCCCGGCGATCGGCTTGCAGCCGGCTTTCCCCTTGCATACCTCAGCCTTGGCGCAGTCGGCCTTCGAGCCGGCCTCACAGTAACTGTCGCCGACGCAGGCCCCCCAAGTTGCGCACGCGGCTGACTCGCGACAGCTGGGAGCATCGGCCACGCACTCGCCACCCTCCGCGCGGCACTCGCTAGCCTTGGCGCAGCGTGCGCTCGCGCGACAGTCGGAGTCGAGCTTGGCCACGCACGCGCCGTCGACCAGGGAGCACTGGCCGTGCTCGCGGCATCGCCGCGAGCTTTGGCAATCGGTATCGCTCGCGGCCTTGCACTCGCCGGCGACCGGGCTGCACCGCCCGTGCTCCAGGCAGTCGTCCATCGTGGAACAGTGCTCGGGCGCCGTGGCGGCACAGCTGCCGCCGAGCACCCCACAGCGCCCATAGCGTGCACACGCAGGCTGCGCTCGGCACGACTCCGTGGAGACTTCCTTGCAATAGCCCTCCCAAGGAAAACAGCTTCCGTACCGATCGCAACCGCTCGTGTAGCGACAGTCCTCGGCGGTCAGCGCGCGGCAGAAACCCTCCGCTGGAGAGCACTGACCGAATTCGACGCAGCTTCGAGCGTCGCGACAGTCCTCGGGCGTGCGTGCGACGCAGCTGCCCGCGTGTTCGCTACACTGACCACTCTCCTTGCAGTGCTCCGATGCTCGGCACATGTCGTCACTGCTCGCTGAGCAGTCGACGTGGTCTCCACGGCGGAGGCGCTCCAGCGCCTTTCCCCATCCCAGGCGCACGAGGTTCGACTCGATCGTGCAAAGGCCGAAGCTCTTGCAGGCTTCTGCGCACTCCGTGCTGCTGGAGTCGCGGGCGAAACCGATCAGCGGCAAGCAGCCGAGAACCGCAACCAGCAGCACCGAGAAGTGGCGGCCGAGCGCCTTCGCAGGCACCACCGTGCTCTGGGATCGGTGCGCGCAGGCGAAGACGGCGCCCCCGTCGGAGCTCGGCGCGATCACGCCCGCGCCGCTGCCGCGATAGTCCACGCCTTCGACGGCTGCCGCTGGGGATCCAGCGACAGTGACCTCATCGCCATCGTACAGGCTGCTCCGCACGACGAACCCGCGCGGCAGCGTGGCAGCGCGCACGCCGGCGAACTCTGTGCGCGAGCCGGCCAGCACGTGAACGGGGCCTGAGAGCTCGTAGCGCTGGTCTCCGGCGACGACCGTGAGCTTCTTGGCTTGCTCTCGCTCCAAGAAGCTCGCTCGCTTGAACCAGAAGCGACGCCCGCTGCTCCAGGTCTGCATGCACCCCAGAGCGCGACCGCCCACTTGCTCGAGCGGCCCTTCCACGCGCAGGGTTCCGGTGACGACGAGCAGCCCCTGTTCGCCGAGCCGAGCCAGCTGCTGACGTTCGCGCCGAGCACGCCACCACGCGCTCAGCGCCGCGGCCGCACGGAGCGGGAGCACCGCCGCGCCGAGCGCGAAGAGGAGGGGGAACACCGCGAGCGCGACGATGTGCAGGGTCACGCTCCCCGTGTAGCAAGGTTCGTTCCGGGCTCTTCCACCAGCACGAGCGGCAAAGGGCGGAGTCGGTGGTTCGCTCGCTGAGGTGCAACGTTGCGATCTCGGTGGCAGCGCAACCCGAATCGGGGCCGGCAATCATGCCCGAGCGCTGGATCCAGGCTGGCAGCCCGCGTTGCCCTTGTGGCCCGCCGCGTGCCAGGGTCCTGGCATGTCCGATGACGCCCCGCCGAGCCTCGAGAGCCGGATGCTGCTCGACAGCCTCAAGTCCGATCGCGCCTACCCTTTTCTTCGCGCCGTCCGTTCTCTGCTCGTCGTCGTCGCCATCCTGTACGGGCTGCTCGGCGTCGTCGCCGCGATGATGCTGATGGCAGACGAGATCTCGAAGGACATGCGCACCCTGGTCGAGGGCGTGGGGGGCCCAGCGACGGGCACCGGACTCCTCGCCTCCACGCTGGTGCTGGTCGCGGTGTCGCTGCGGGTGATCGTGCTGCTCGCGCTACGCGAGGGGATCCAGCTCCTGCTCGACGTGCGCCAAGCCCAACGGGACCTGGTCGCGAAGCTGGGGTAAGCTGTCGAGGTCATGTGCCTGATCTGCATCGAGCTCGATCGCCAGAAGCTCACCACCCAGGAGGCGCGTCGAGCGCTCGGCGAGATGCGCGAGAAGATCGGCCCCGAGCACGCCCGCGAGGTGGAGCAGAAGCTCGAGGAAGCCGAACAGGACGAGCCGGCGGATCCCTGAGCCTGCCGGCGGCGAGTCAGCCGACCACGTCGGCCATGGTGTAGCGGCCGGGCGGCTTCTTGGCGATCACGCGGGCCGCGCGCAGCGCGCCGCGCGCGAACAGGTCGCGGCTGGTGGCGCGGTGGGTGATCTCGACGCGCTCGCCTTGCCCGAACAGGTGCACGCTGTGATCACCGATCACGTCGCCTCCACGCACGGCGAACACGCCGACCTCGTCGTCCAAGCGCGCGCCGGGCTTGCCTTCACGACCCGTGACTTGGCGAGCCTCGCGCACCTCGCGCACCGCCTCGAGCAGTCGCTTGGCCGTGCCGCTCGGCGCGTCCACCTTCAGCTTGTGGTGCACCTCGACGATCTCCACGTCGTAGCCCTCGAGGGCACGCGCGGCGAGCTTGACCAGCTCGCACAGGACCTGCACCCCCACGCTCATGTTGGGCGACCACAACACCGGCACCCGCTTGGCTGCCTCGTCGAGCGCGCGCTCCGCGTCCGGGCCGATGCCGGTCGTGCCGGAGACGATGGCCACGCCAGCGCGTGCGGCGCCACGCGCGACGTCTGCCACGCTGCCCGCGGTGCTGAAGTCGATCACACACGAGGCGCCGAGCAGCCCCGAGGCGAGGTCCGGCATGAGCACCACCCCGATGCCGCCGCCACCGGCGAGCTCGCCCGCGTCGCGACCGAGCAGCGGCGAGCCGCCGTGCTCGACGGCGCCGACCACCCGCGCTCCCTCGGCCGCGGCCAGGCGGATCACTGCTTGACCCATGCGCCCAGCCGCCCCGGTGACTGCGATCGGCAGCGCGCTGTCCGCGGCGTCGCGCGTCATCGCTTGCCCGTGAAGCGTCCGAGCGCCTCGACGACGCGGGCCGTGAGGCCTGCGCTCGCCGCCACCAGCGGACCGCGCACCGCGGAGCTCATCACGCCGAGGTGAGCCAGCGCGGCCTTGGCGGGCGCCGGGTTCGGCTCCACGAACATCAGCGCGTGGAAGTCCAACAGATCGAAGTGCGCGCGCCGCGCGTCCTCCAGCTTGCCCGCGCGGACCAGCGACGTGACCTGGCTCGTCTCCTTGGGCAGCACGTTCGAGGTCACGCTGATCACACCGGTCGCCCCCACCGCCATCATCGGCAGGGTGAGCGCGTCGTCACCGCTCATCACCGTGAGGCGATCGCCCAGCCTGCGCACCAGCTCCTGGCAGCGGAGCACGTTGCCGGTCGCTTCCTTCATCCCGACCACGTTCTTGGCCGATTCGCAGATGCGCTCGGTCGTCTCGGGCAAGAGGTCCACCACGCTGCGGCCAGGGATGTTGTAGAGCACGATCGGGACGCTCACGCTCGCGGCCACCTCGAGCACGTGCGCGCGCATGCCGTCCTGCGAGGGCTTGTTGTAGTACGGCATCACCACCATCACCGCGTCCGCGCCGGCTTCGACGGCGGCCTTCGATGCGGCCACGGTCTTTTTGGTGGAGAACGAGCCCGTGCCCGCCATCACCGGCACGCGGCCCTTGGCGCGACGCACGACCCGCTGGATCACCTCGAGCTGCTCCCCCTCCGACAGCGTCGGGGACTCGCCGGTGGTACCGCAGGGCACAAGGCCCGACACGCCGCCTGCAATCTGCTGGTCGACGAGGCGGTCGAGCGCGTCCAGGTCGAGCGCGTTTCCGTCGGGGGAAAACGGGGTCACGAGCGCGGTGAAGGTGCCAGAGAAGTCGATCGCTGCCATGCGCCGGTTCTCCACCGGCCTCGCACCCGCCGCAAGACCAGAGCCCCCCCGCTCGGACCGGCACCGACTTCAACTGGCACGGGAGAATTCGCCCGCTGGCGACCGGCGCTCGACCAACTTTTTTGCTACGTTGGAGAAAGATGACGATTGCGGCCGGAGAGCTTCTCGGATTCGTCGAGCTGAAGGTGGGTTCCATCGAGCTCAAGGTGCCGCTGCGCAAGATGGACCCTGCCGCGGATGCGCCCCTCGCCAAGTTCACGATGGAGGGCAGCAGCTACGCGATCATGGTTCGCGAGAAGGACGAGTCGCCGCCGATGATGGCCGCCGTCGAGCAGGCCTGCGAAGAGGCCGTGCGGTTGCTGTCACCCAAGCTGTTGAATTAGTTCCTGGCCGGAGAGCAAGTGGGGTCGGGGCCCCGCGCGCAGCGTCTTGGGGTGGGGCCCCAAGCGCGGCTTTGCCGCGTTGGGGCGGGGGCTGGCGACAGCCCCCGAGAGGACTAGCTCGCGACGAGGCGGGTCTCGTCCACCTCGAAGCAGCGCGCCAGCCGGCCCACCGCGTCGATCACCGCGCGCGCGTGCGCTTCGCTCACGAGCCCAGACGCCAGGTACTCCTCGCCGAAGAAGGTGCCCGACAAGAGGTACGCGACCGGATCCGCGAAGCCGGCGAGGAACAGGTACTGCACCTCGTACGCGTAGCGGGCGAGCTTGCGCAGCGGCCCGATGCGCTCCTTGGCCAGCGAGCGCACGTTGGTGCGCACATACGCCTGCAGCGGCTCGGGGGGCAGCAACCTGCGCATGAGCAAGTTGGAGCGGTAGTCCTCCATGCGTGAGAAAGGCAGATCGCTCAGGCGGGTGCCCTCGCGCTGCATCGCCTCGAGCTCCCTGTCCACGGTCTCGCGAAACTCGGCGGGCACGCTCGCCACGATCTGATCGAACACCTCTGCCAGGTGGGTATGTGCTTGCTCGAACTCGGTCGCTTTGTCGGGCGGGACGGGGACGACGCCCGACTCGACGGCCACGTGCCCCCACTCGTGCATCGCGCGTGCGGCGAGCAGCAGGCGATGAAAGGGCGGCGCTTGCTCGCGGGTGGTATCGAGCCCTGGCTGCGTCAGCGCGTAAGCCAAGAGCGAACGATCCTGATGGATGAACAATCCGCCAGCCGCCTCCAGCGCATCGGAGTGGATGTGAAAGCGACGCGCGCCCAACACGCCACGAAAAAAGATCTCGGTGGTCTCCCCCACGCAGCGCAGGTCCGCGAGCACACTCTCGAGCGGGCGATCCCCCACCGACGCGAGCCGCTGCCGGAGCGCGCCCACTTCTCTCGGCCAGTCGGGGTCCCACAGCACCTTGGCGTCGTCACCCAGCACCAAGAGCCGCGGCCGCTCCTCGGCGAGGAAGTTGCACAGGGTCTTGAGGCGCTCGTCGCCAGAGCGCACGGCTTGACGCGCGAAGTGTTGGTCGACGACCACCTTGGTGGCCTGATCGAGCTCGGTCACGAGCGCCTGCACCAACGGTGCGGCCGAGCGGTGGATCAGAATGGGCGCGTTCTTGACCCGAGCGAAGCCCTCCGGGGGTGGCTCGGTGACGTGCACACCGTCGCAGCGCAGGTGCTCTCCGAGCTCGGTCAGCGCGCGCGCCACGCGCAACGCGATCGCGCGATCTGGACGGCGCGAGCGCTCGCAGCCGGCCATGAAGTCCGTCCGGTCGGGCTCATCGAGCGAGAACAAGTACGGCAACGTCTCGAGCGCGGCGAAGCCCGCGCGCCCTGTCTGCGCCAGCCGCTCCGCCCACAAGAGCTGGAACGCCGCGTGCTGCACGCTCGACGTCCGAGCGTCGAAATCCGCTGCATACAGCACCAAGCTGACCTCGGGGAACGGGCGGAAATACGGGTGCACGCGATCGACGCCCGTGAGCAGCACCAGGTTGGAGAGCTTGGGCGGTGGGAACGTGTCTGGCGCTTCGCGCGCGAGCCGCTCTTCGGCGCGGAACACGCGCGAGAAGGCCGCGTCGAACAGCTCACGCAGCTGCCCGCGACCGCGCGCGGCGAGCTGCTCGAAGAACGCGTCGCTCATCCCCTCGGGCGAAAGTTGCTCGAGCGGCAGCAGGATGGCGTCCTCGTCGCCGAACGAGAGCGTCGCCAGGTCCGTCGCTCGACCGCTCGCCGTCATCGCCTCGGCAGGGGGACTTCTCGGTACTCGTTGGGGATGATGATCTCGATCTCTTCCTCATCGGGGCGCTTGGGCCGCGGCCCGGGCGCGGCCGTGGGCTTCGCCGTCGGCTTCTTGGTGACGTTGAGATCGACGGCGTGATCGGAGGAGCTCGACGACGTGGCGCTCGCGTTCGAGCCGCTCACGTTGGCGCCGCTCACGATCGGCGGCGCCTGACCGAGCCCTAGGGTGCGCGCCGTGCTCGTCGCCGTGCCGGTCGCGACGGCCGGCGACGCCGGGCTCGCGTTCTGGTTGGTGAGGCCCGAGAGCCCGCCGCGCGATCGGATCACGAACACCACGACCGACACGCTGACCACCACGGCAGCCAACGCGACGAACCAGGTCGCGCGCCGGCGGCGCGAAGGCTCGAGCTCGAGCGAGGAGTCGGCAGGCGCGGGCTGCGAGGTGGAAGCGAGCCCGGTCACCGTGGTCTGCAGGCCGCGCACGCTGGAGGGTTGACGAGACGACGGCGGTGGCGCGCCGCCCGCGACGGACAAGAACGGGTTGGCGACGACCGGCTCCTCGGCGGGGCGCGGCGCGCGCTGCGATGCGGGAGCGGGCGCGGCAGCCGTCGACGCGCGCGGCTCTTCTGCGGGCGCCACGCTCTTGGGCGGAGGCGGAGCCGGGGCGCGCGACGAAGACGGCGCCCGCTGCGAGGGCGGCGGCTCCGTCTCGCGCTCGCGGCTGCTCGTCGCTTGTTTGGGCGGGGGTGGCTTCGCCGGTTTGACCGGGGCGGCGGCTTGCGGCTTCTCGGGCTCGGGGCTCTCCCAGTCGAGCTCGTCGTCGTCGGTCTTGCTGGCCTTGGTATCGGCGTCGACGACCTCGACCAGATCGTTGCCGTCCAGCGTGGGGGCGCGGGCCGCCGAAGGTTGTTGAGACCGCTTCGGGGGCATCGGAATGCGCACCCCCGCGAGCGAGCCCCAGTCCAGATCCGGACTGTCTGCCAAGCTCACCAAGACGCGTCCGGGCTGGCTCACGGGCGCAATCGGCGCGCCCGCCACCTTCGCCAACGCGTCGGCCATCTCGCGGGAGGTCTGGAAGCGCTCGTCGGGATCTTTGGCCGACGCCTTCTTGAACCACTCGTCGAACAGCGGCGACACGTCCGGCACCACGCTCGACGGCTTGGCGGGCGTGCTCATCGTGATGCGGATCAACAAGTCGCCGACACCTTCACTGTCGAACGGCAGGTGACCGGTAATGCACTGGTACGCGATCACCCCGAGCGACCACAGATCCGAGCGATGATCGATCTCGGTCAGGCCCTTCACCTGCTCGGGGCTCATGTAGTGCGGTGTGCCGATCAACGTACCCACGCCCGTCCGGGTCATGGCGGCCTTGGCGGGCGTCGTGATCTTGGCCACGCCGAAGTCGAGCACCTTGGCCAGCTCGTCGTCCTCGTTGCGCACCAGGAACACGTTCTCTGGCTTGAGGTCGCGGTGGATGATGCCCTCGGCGTGCGCTCGCATCAGCGCGCGCGCGACCTGCGTCACGATCTTGGACGTCTCGGACAGGGTGAGCCGGGTGCGGCGCTCGAGCCGATCGAACAGGTCTTCGCCCTCGAGCAGCTCCATCACGATGAACGGCTGCTCGCCCTCGATGCCGTGATCGAGGATGTGCACCACGTGGGCGGAGCGGAGCTTGGCGGCGGCGGTCGCCTCGCGGGCGAACCGGTCGCGCGCGTCTTGCTGCTTGGCGAGCTCTGGATCGATCAGCTTGACCGCGACCTGAGAGCCCAGCGCGAGGTGCTCGGCAACCCACACGAACGCCTGCGACCCCTGTCCAAGGGGCCGGAGGAGCTTGTAGCGACCAGAGAGGACCTCGCCTGCCTTTATCACCCGGGAAAAACCGCCCCTTTGCTGGAAGGGTGCGTCCACGACAAACGTATCAGGATCTTCCGGCACCAGGCAGCAAACGTTTCTGGGGGCGGCGAAGGGTCGGGCGAGCTGCCAGGATCGGTGGCGCGGCGGCTTATCGCGGGTGTTGGGCCGTGGTACGGCTTCGCCTGGAGACACGGGTGGACTACGACAAACAGCTTGCTGAGCTCTTCTCCGAGGAGGACGCCGCCCGCGCCATGGCCCGCCAGCTCATGGCCACCGCCAACCGCTCGCGCGAAGCAGCCGCCCGCGAACGGGACAGCCTGCTCGCCTTTCTGCACGGGCCGATGGAGCGGCACATGGACTACGAGGAGCGCTCGCTCTTTCCCAAGCTCGTGAGCCGCGGCCTCGAGCCAGAGGTGCAGGTCGCCAGCAAGCACCATGAGGCGATCCGCGAGAAGCGCACGCTGCTCGAGAAGCAGGACCTGCCCGCGGGGGAGATCGCCCAGATCGTCTTCGACGTGGCGCGCCTGATGCTGCACCACACGAATTTCGAGGGGGACTACATCTACCCTGAGCTCGACCGCGACGACTGGCGCGAGCTCATGGAAGAGACGATTCATTGATTTTCCTGCGCTTGGCGCACGCAAGACCCTGCAGGTGATGCCCACCTGTTGGCGGGGGGCTGCGCTCCTCGCCCCCGAAGCTGCAGTTTGAGTCAGGGAGCTGATGCAGCTGATGCAGCCCTCGGTCGCTTCGCTCCTCCCCCGACTCCCCTTCGGGCTTGCGCGCGGGGCCCAACCCCGCTTGCGTCTCTGTTGGTTTTCGGTCGCTTCCGCGCCCCGGGCTGCGACGTCTCGAGAGGCTCAGGCGGCGCGGGCGAGCTCGGCGAGGCGGACCATCACGCTGTCGGTGACGGAGTTGAGGACCTGGCGCTCGATCTGCTTCTTGCGGTCGGGCTTGCCGCCGAAGGCGATCTTCGACCTGGCGCCACCTCCGTGACGCAGGCGACCGTGGAGGGTGCAGCTCACACGCACGAGGCCATCTTCTTCGGTGACGCTGAGCTCGCGCAAAGAGAAGGTGATTTCTGCCTTTCGGGCGGCACCGAAATCCAAGTGTTTGGCGGCCTGCGCGGCCATGGACCGCACGGCGCGTTTCACACGCTTCTGCCGGTCAGGGCTGGCCGTGCCTGGCTTGGGCCAATCCACCGACAAGATCTCGATCTTGCCTTTGGGCTTGGCGCGCGCGACGCCGGGGATGGCGACGGCGAGCATCGCCAGCGAAGCGAGGAAAGATCGCCGCGTCGGCATGGCGGCACGCTACCGACGGCACGACCGCCCGGCCAACAAACCCGGGCTTCACGCAGCGAACGAGGCTACGCTGCGCGCCGGAAGCTCGCCGGTACAAGACCGGCGAGACGGGAGAGATCGCGATGCGGCGTGACGACCGAGACGCAACTGGAGGAGCCCGTCGGCTCCTCCGCGGCCGAACTCTGGCTGTGCTGCTGCTGTGCACCGGCGCGTGGGCCTCTGGCCCGGTTGGGGCGCAGGCGCAGGGCAAACCCAAACAAGAGCCACCCGCGCAACCAGGTCCGCCCGCCAAGCCGGCGCCCAAGAAGGACGCCCCTGCCCCCAAGCCGCAGCCCAAGCCGGCGCCACCCAAGCCTGGCGACAAGCTCGTGGCCGAGGAGGCGCCCGCCAAGCTCTCGGCCGCCGGCCGCTGGGTCGACGCGACCCCCGACGACTTCGTGAAGGCGGCGCTGACCCGCGCCGAGGGCGGCGCGGACGACGCGATCGCAGGCGTGCTGTTGGCCTCGGCCATGCACGAGTTCGCCGCGCCCGGAGAGGTCGTGCGCAGCCTGAGCGCGATCGGCAGGAGCAGCTCGGCCGTCGCCGCGGACGCACGCTCGCTCTCTCAGATCCTGTCACCACCTCCGTTCGGCCGCAGCTGGGAGGGCTGGGCCAAGGTGTCGCTCGACGCAGGTCTGCAAGCCAGCGGCGAGGTGAAGGCCTACACGATCGTCGGTCCGTTCCAAGACGTGGGCGGCGGCATCGCGCGGCAAGAGGGCCCCGAGGCCGAGGGCGAGTCGTTCGTGGACGACGGCGCCGACTACTCGTGGGGCGACTTCGAGGTGCGGCCGCGACGCATCGTGCCCTCGTGGGTGCAGTCGAGCGGCGTGCCGCTGGATCTCTACATCCACCCGCGCACCGAGAGCTGCAGCTACCTCCTGTCCAAGGTCACGTTCAAGGACGGCACCAAGTCGGTGGTGATGCGCGTCGCCGCGAGCGGCATGGTGCGCGTGATGTGGGACGGCGAGACCGTGGCCTACAGCGAAGAGGTGAACCCGCGCGCGGTGCTCGATCGCTTGGCCGTCCAGATCGAGCTCGATCCCGGTCCGCACCTGGTGGCGCTGAAGGTGTGCTCCTCCCCACTGCCCGACGACGGCCGCGTGCGCGTGCACTTCACCGACGAAAATGGCGCCGACCTGGCCGTGGACGCGTCGAGCGATCTGAAGGGGCTGCCCGACGATCGCGCGCACGGCAAGCCCCTGCCCGAAGCGCTGGCCAAGAAGGCCTCGGCCCCGCCCCCGCCCAAGGCGCCGAAGGGCCCCGCGGCCCCCGCGAAAGGGCCCGCCCCCAAGGCCCCGCCGCCGACGGTGAAGCCCCCGGCAGCGCCCGCCAAGCCGGCCAAACCGGTCACCAAGGTGCGCGCCAAGCAGATCAAGACACAGCTCGCCATCGCGCTCGAGCGGGGAGAGAGCGGCACGCGCGAGCAAGCCATCATCGCCGCCGTGGCGCGCACGCTCGCAGGCGCGGACGACACGCGCTCACCGAAGGCGCCCGGCCTGCTCGATCGCATCGCGAAGGACCCGGCTGCGACGCCCGATCAGCTCGCGCTGGCCGGCTGGCTGTCCGCGTTCGGCGCCAACAAGAGCGGCTGGCTGAACCAGGCGATCGATCTGGGCACGAAGAGCGGCGACACCCGCACCGCGTCGTTCGCGCAGCGCCGACTAGCCGAGTCGCTCATCACCGGAGGCGCGCTCGACTCCGCCATGCGCCTGCTCTCCAAAGAGCCCTTCGCCAGCGACAAGGACCTGTCGGCGAAGATGTTGCGCATCAGCCTGATGGGGCGGACGCGCTCGACGCTGGACGCGCTGAACGCCACCATGGCCCTCGACACCGAGCTCAAGCAGCGCGTGCCCATCTCGGTGTTGCGCGAGCTGGTCGCGTTCTCGTCGGCCAAGCCGGAGCTGAAGCACGCCTACCAGAAGCGCCTGGCCGCGGTGTCGCTCTCGGCGCGAGACGCGGGCTACGCGTACGGCGCGCTGATCGACGGCAACGCAGCGTTCGAGCGCGCCATCGCCGCGGTGGTGCCGTACGCGTCGAGCGCGCGCACCTTGTCTGCGCTCAGCAGCGCGCTCGAGGATCGCGGTCGCTACGCCTGGGCGCGCGAGCTCGCCTTCGTGGCGACCAAGGTCGGCCCCAACCTGCCCGAGTCGTGGGAGGCGCTCGCCACGGCGCGCGAGGCGGTGCTGCTCGACGAGCAAGCCAAGGGCGGCCCGACCACCGACGATCTGCGCTTCGCGCGCCAGGCCCGTCAGCGCGAGCTCTCGCTGCGCCGAGGAGACGCGCAGAAGAAGGCCGAGCTCGCCTTCCGGGACGGCGCGTTCGAGGGCAAGAAGAGCGACGCCAAGAAGAAGGGCGAAGACGAGCGCTTCTTGGCCGACTCCGCCGCGATCTTGGAGCGCGCCAAGCGCGCGCCCGCCAAGGTGGGCGAGGTGTTCGAGCGCACGCTGCACTTTCAGCGCGTGGTCCGCTACCACTCGGACCGCCGCGTCTCGCAGCTGATCCACCAAGCGCGCGAGATCGTGGTGGAGCCGAGGCTGCAGAACGAGCTGTACGAGCGCAACATCCCCTACGAGGGCGGCGATCAGGTGGAGCTGGTGTTCGCGCGGGTCCACCGCAAGGACGGCTCGATCGCGCAGCCCGACGAGCAGAGCTCGGTGGGCGCGTACATCAAGTGGCCCCAGCTCAAGACCGGGGACGTGGTCGAGTACGCGGTGCGATCCTGGACCAGCGAGCCTGTCGGACGGCGCGGCGATCCGCCCTTTTATTTCATCGATTACGTGGGGGCCAGCTCGACGCGCCCCGTGCTGTTCAACGAGGTGGTGGTCGAGTCGCCCGAGGCGGCCCAGCTCGGCGTGGACGTGATCAACGGCAAGGCGCAGAAGGTCGAAGACAAGATCGAGAACGGCAACCGCGTGCTCCGCTACACCTGGGACGCGCCGCCGATCGTGGCGGACGAGCCCGGCTCGCCGCAGCAGACGGAGCTCTTGCCGATCGTGATCGGCTCCACGTTCCGCTCGTGGGGCGACTTCCGCAGCTGGTACCAGGCGGCGATCGAGGGCTTCTCCGAGCCGGACGATCAGGTCAAGCGCGAGGCAGCCAAGATCACGCAAGGCAAGAAGACGGAGAAGGAGAAGATCGAGGCCCTCTTCAACTACGTCGCCGACGACATCAAGTACGAGAACTACATGAGCGGCGAGTACTGGCTGCCCAACCGGCCGCAGCAGCTGCTCGCCCGCCGCCAAGGCGACTGCGACGACAAGGCCATCCTGCTGATCGCGCTGCTCAAGACGATCGGCGTGTCCGCCACGCCCGTGCTGGTGCAGACGCGCATGACCGCGATGCCCAGCGTGCTGATGGGCGAGAAGGCCGCGGTGCCTTTCTTCGATCACGGCATCGCCTACCTGCCCGGCAAGAACGGCGCGCCGGGCACCTGGCTCGACGCGACCAGCCCGCAGAGCCGCATCGGCCCCTTGCCCTCCATGGATGCGCGCGCCAAGGCGCTGTTCATCTACGAGGGCGAGGCCAAGATCATCGACACGCCGTCGAGCAACCCGTCGGATAACGGCGTGACCTTGAGCTGGTCGGTCAAGCTCGACGCCACCGGCCGCGCCGAGGTGAAGGGCGACGAAAAACACGTGGGCGACTGGGCGTTCCAGCTGCGCAACAACCTGAGCGAGAAGGACGCGCGCGCGCAGTGGGTGGAGCAGTACCTGGGCCGCTGGATGCCGACGGTGGATCTGGCCCCCGAGATCGCCTACTCGCCGGAGAAGGGCACGCTGGGCTACAGCGTCAAGGCCGAGGGCTTCGCGCGCAAAGAGGGCGAGGAGCTGGCGGTGCCCACCATGGGCAGCTTCAGCTTCATGAGCAGCTACGCGCCGCTCGCCAAGCGCACGCTGCCGGTGCAGCTGCCGCCGTTCCTGGGGCCCAGCCACCAGAAGCGCGCCGTCACCCTCACCGCGCCTCCAGGCTTCAGCTTCAAGGAGCTGCCGCCGGGTGGCGAGGCCAAGGGCGGAGCGTTCGGTACCGCCAAGGTCGCGTTCAAGCCAGGGAAGACTCCGGGCACGGTGGTGGTCGAGACCGAGATCGTGTTCGACAAGTCCACCATCCCGGTCGCCGAGTACGCGGCGTTCCGCAAGTGGCTGGAGAACGTCGACTCGCTCATCCGCCAGATGGTGCGCCTCACGCCGAGCGCGGCTGCTCCAGCAAAAGCCAAGCCTTGACGCGACTCGGCGCGCTCGCGCTCCCGCTGCTCTTGTGCGGCTGCTTCGAGGTCGACTACCTGCTGCAGGCGGGGGAGGGGCAGCTCGATCTGTCGTGTCGAGCACGCAACCTCGAGAGCGTGGCAGACAACCCGGAGATCGACGCGCGCACCAAGCGGCTGCTCGCCGACGTGCCCAGGGTGAAGGCCTTCGGCGCGAAGGCGGGCCTGGTCGCCACCGACAACTACTCCGACTTCGTCGCGCTCGACCGCAAGAACGTGGTGTGGGTGGTGAGCGCCGCACCCGAGCTCTCGCTCGAGCCCAAGCGCTGGTGGTTTCCGATCGTGGGCGACGTGCCGTACCTGGGCTGGTTCGACCGGCACATGGCCGATCGCCACGCGCGAGACATGCAGAGCGACGGCTGGGACGTCGACGTGCGCGGCTCGATCGCCTACTCGACGCTGGGCTTCTTCGACGACCCGGTGCTGTCATCCATGATCGATGACTCCGATCACGCCGAAGGGGAGCTGGCCAACACCATCCTGCACGAGTCGGTGCACGCCACGGTGTATGTGGCGGATCAGTCCGAGTTCAACGAGGGCCTCGCGACGTTCGTGGGCGACCAGCTCACGATCGCGTACTTGAGCGAGCATTTCGGCCCCGAGTCCGACGAGCTCACGACCTGGCTCGCCAGCGAGGAGTACGGCAACAAGCTCCGGGCGCGGCTGCACCAAGCCTACAAAGACCTGTCGGCGATCTACGCTTCGCAGCGCCCCAAGGCGGAGAAGCGCGCCGAGAAGGCGCGCTACCTGAGCGTGTTGCGCAGCGAGATCGGCTTCTCCAGGCCGATCACCAACGCGACGCTCGCCCACTACGACACCTACCACGGCTCGGAGCGCTCGATGGCCAAGCTGCTCGAGCGCTGCGGCGGAGACCTCAGCCGCATGATCTCGGTGGTGAAGGGCATCACCGCCAAGGACTTCACCCGCGAGAACGAAGAAAACTTGGATCCGCTGGTCGAGCGCGTCGCGGCTCGCTGCCGCGCGCCCGCGCCGAACGCAGCCGCTACTGCCGGCCCGTCACCAGCAAGCCCACCCCGGTGACGCTGGCGGCCGCGTCGGAGAGCAAGAAGCCGATCACCTCGGCCACGTCGCCGAGCGGGATGGCGCTGGCCTTCGCGGCCTCGCTCATCCACGAGCGGTTCTGCGGCGTGTCGAGCGTGCCGGGCAGCACCGCGTTCACGCGCACGCCGCTCGACTTCACCTCGGCCGCCGTGCTCTCGGTGAAGCGCAACACCGCCGCCTTGGCCGCGCTGTAGGCGGCGTGCTCGGCGCTGCCCGAGAGCCCCGCCAAGCTGGCCACGTGCACGATCGCGCCGGCCTTGGCCGCCAGGAGCGCGGGCAGCACCGCGCGCGTGGTGGCCACCGTGGAGCGCAGGTTGACCGTGATCATGGCCTCGAAGTCTGCCCAGCCCGAGTCGAGCACCGAGCGCGCGGCGTAGCCCCCCACGGTGCACACCACGCCGTCGAAGCGACCCGCGCGGTCGCGCTCTCGCTCCACCACCTCGCGTGTGGCGGCGTCGTCCATCAGATCGAGCTCGGCCAGGCTCGCCTGGCCGCTCGCGAGCGCGGCCTCGAAGGTCTGCTTGGGCCGCGCGGCGGAGCGATCGAGCAGCAGCACGCGCGCGCCACGCTGCAGCAGCAAGCTCGCCGTCGCCGCGCCCAGGTTCCCCGCTGCGCCCGTCACCGCGAACACGCGGCCCTCCAAACTCTTGCTCATGTCGCCGTGCTCCTTTTCGCCCCCGCGATCGGCGGGCGGCCGTAAGCTTTGCACATGCTCGCGCGGGCATCGATCGCACAACTCGGCCTGGCCATGGCGCTGGCAGGTTGCACGCTGATCGACCTGAGCCAGCTCGGCCAGAGCGGCGGTCCCGGCGGGCAAGGCGGCCAAGGCGCCGACGCGAGCACGAACCACAGCGGCGCCGGCGGCCCAGGCTCGGGCGCGAACGGCGTCGGTGGCGAGGGCGCGGCTTCGAGCGGCGGCGGTCCGCCAGCGCCAGGCTACGAGGACTGCCTGGGAGACGAGCTGCCGCAGGTCTACCTGCGCATGAGCTCGGACGCGGGCGAGCCCAACCTGGGCGTGCTCGGAGGGCAGGCGCTGGCGACGGGCACGATCGGTGTCGTGAGCCCCGGCTTGGTCGACGGCGACGACAGCGCGCGGCTCTTCACCGGGGCGAGCCACCTGTCCTTCGATGGCGCGTCCCAGCTGTTCGGCGGCACGCAGCCGCTCTCGGTCGAGCTGTGGTTCCGCGCCGACGCGATGTTCTCGCAGGCTGCGCTGGTCAGCCACTCCGCCGGCGCCGAGCAGTTCGAGGTCCGGCTCACGGCTCGCGCCGTGCCCGATGGGTTGGACTCGCTTTCGATCCGCTTCCACAACGCAGCGGGCTTGTCGCGCTTGGCGATCCACTACCTCGACTTGCTCGAGCCCCCTGACCAGCTGCACCACCTGGTGGCCATCTACCGCCAGAGCTCCACGACGGTGTTCAACGGCGCGGGCGAGTCCAACGACATGGCGCTCTACCTCGACGGCGCGCTCGTGACCGAGCTCACGGTGGGCGACGAGATCGCGATGCCCAGCTACGTCGCTCCCGTCACGGTGGGCAGCGCCTACGAAGGGCGGCTCGACGAAGTGGCGATCTACGACCGCGAGCTCAGCGCCGACGAGGTGATGAGGCACTACCTCACCGGCACCGACGCCGGCACCAACTGCGGGACGATGAGCCCGTGAGGCTTCTGCCGGCCTGACGAAGTCGGCGTAGCCTCCCCGATGATTCCAGGGAGGCCACGCACGCCGTCATGGATTGTCGCGCGCGATCATGCAGTCGTTGAGCGCAACAACGAGAGGTACACAAACACCTTCGTCATCCACGCAGTCTCCATCGGGTCCGGGAATCGCGTGGTCTCCCATGCACTGCAGGAAATCCAGCGTCTCCTCCTCACAATCGGGCTCGAGACCACAACTGACTTCGGGACAGCCGGACGTGCTGCGTGCTTCGAGGTAGTCGGAGCATGACTCTATCTCCGCGGTTCCTCCGCTCCCGATGGTCCCAGAGCTGCTCAAGCCTTCACCATCGTCCTCCGTTCGCACCGTGTTGTCGCAGCCCAAACACAAGCTCGGCACCAGCACCAAGACCCTCTTCACAGCTTGAACCCTCGCATCATGACGTCGTAGTTCGTGCCAGTCGACCGCCCGTCCGGCCACGCAGCGAAGAAGGGCAGATTCGGCCAGAGCCCGATCGTGCCCCCCGGACAGCCTTCAATCGAATCATTGGCACAACCCTGGAACGTGGCGATGCCCACCCGCGGGCCCATGACGTTCTCGAAGGCCGAGTTGGTCGTGGTGACGTTGAACACCAAGCTCAGCACCGTGGCGCTGGTCGCGATCTTGTCCCGCCAGTCCTGCCCGCGGATGCCGAAGGTGGTGGCGAAGCCGTTGCGCCACACGAACGCGCCGCGGCTGTTCTCAGCGCCGAGACGTTGCATGGCCGTCATCGCCGGCGCAAACGAGTCCACGAGCCCCGACTCGTCCGGCGAGGTCGTCATCAGCTGAAACGAGGTGGCGCTGTCACTGCCGAGCAGCGTGAGCCCGCCTGCGCGGTAGACGTGGATGCGTTGCTTGGACGACAGCGTCTTGCCTACCGCGAAGTAGAAGTGTTGGTTGGGGTAATCGCCGATGCCCTCGTTGCCGTTGGCGGCGACGTTGACCGCCACCGCGGGACGCGAGTCATTGATTGTGCGAAACACGGTGCTGCCTCCGCCAGCAGCAGTGCGGGTTGGGCCGACGCAGTTCTGCCACGTGCTGTCGCTCGTAAGCAGTGTCTTGCCGTTCGCGGAGCTCGGGAAGCAGGAGCCCTCCAACCCGGTGAAGCAGTTCCACGCCGCACCGAGGTCGTCCGACTCGCTGACGTACCAGCTCACGCTCTCGCTCGGATCTGGCGCGGTGCTCCCTTGGCACGTCACCGTGCTGCTGGGGTGCTCGCTGAAGGCGATGTACATCCGCTCCTGGTTCTCGAGCGAAGTGCCGAAGATGTGCACGCGGTTGCGCGAGGTGACGTCGAGCGAGCTGTTGCCCACGACGTCGAGCTGGCGCGGCGGCGTGGTCTCTGCCACCGTGCCAGAGACGCCCACCACCACGCGGGTGAACCACCACAAGCCGCCACCGTCGGGCCCGTTGAAGTTGCGCCATGCTACGTAGATCGGCAGCCCCACGTCGCCCGCGATGCCGCTCGAGCGATGCGGCGACCACGCGAGCGACGCGTGCACCGAGGCGGGATCGATCGCGCCGCCGGTCGCGAAGCCGTCCTGGTCGTTGACGCTCAGGATCAGGCTGTGCGTGAACGAGGCCGCCCCGTCGATGGTGGTGGTGATGCACACGTCCTCGTCACCCTGCGTGCCGCAGGTGGAGACGACCGCGCCCACATTGTCCAGCCCGGTCCACAAAGCTTCGGGCTGGCCGCCGAAGGTGCCGAGCGTCGCCCAGGTGCCTCCAGAGCCACCACACTCGTCGAGACCGGAGTAGATCTCGCAGACGTTGTCTGGCGCAGGCCAGCGCACCAGAGGATCGGTGGAGTCGGACTGGGCCACCGTCCAGGTCACCCCGGAGGTGACGCTCCAATTGGTGCTGCGCGCCCAACCGACCCGCGTGCCACTTCCCACGGTGCGCGTGAACGCGATCAGGCCGGTGCCAGGGGTCTGGCTACCCCCGACCGACTCCTCCGCTTTGAGCCACGCTGCGGTGGCGTTCTGCAGGTTGGCCGACGGGCTGTTCAGAAGCGTCGCCCCATTGTGGCTGGTAGAGATGGCAGCAGGAGCGGCCCCCACTTGCTCGATCCGCTCCTCTCCCTCAGCTGGCGGCGCAACGCAGCCGGCGCTGGCCACAGTGCCGAGCGCGAGCAAACCGATCAGCTTGCGACCACCAGCCAGCACCCCCCAAAACCCGAACTGGGGGGGGGGGCAACTGTTGTGCCATTCGTCCTCATTGCGAACTGGAACATCATGCCTCCTCAAGTGCGAGGGGTCGCGTCAACGGTTCTCAAAGATGGAACCGCACCGCCCCCAATTGCGTGGCGGAGACTACGTCGGGATTGGGCGGACGATCGATCGAAAAGTTCGCCCGGTTGCCAATGTCACCACAGGGGCACGAGCCTGCTGCAGAGGGCGCTACTTGGCCGGGGGCGCCGACGGAGGCGGCGCAGCCGGCGCGGGCGCCGCCGAGGGCGCGGCGCTGGCAGGCGGCTTGGGCTTGAGCAGCTCGCCCGCCCGCACCGAGCTCGGGAGCCACGCGTCGAGCTTGCCCATCAGCCATACGATCAAGAGCAGCGCGAGGCCCGCCAAGATCACGTAGCGCCACACGGGCGTCGGCTCCTCGGCGAACGGATCGTCCGCCGCGCGCGAGGACCCCTCGGGCAGCTTGGCTACCTTGGTCAGCGAGCCGCCGAAGGGCACGTTGATCTTCATGCGACCGTTCACCGCCCAGCCGCTCGCATCCAGGATGGGGCCGAGGTTGCGTTGCCGGAGCTTGAGCCACGCGATCAGCATGGAGGGCCCGGAGATGCCGAGCACGAGCGCGACCACACCCAGCGGCATCCACATGCCCAAGCCGAGGAAGGTCGCGAGCACGCTGGAGAGGAACGTGGCCACGCCGGCCACCGCCACGCCTAGGGCGGCGATCATGCCGACGTCGATCTTCTTCTCTGCCGGAGGGGCGACGGCGCCGGGAGCGGCGGGCGCGGCGGGTGCAGCGCCGGCAGCAGCTGGTGGGTGTTGATCGGACGCCGCTACCTCGACCGCCGCGGCGTCGACCTTGGCGGTCGACTCCTTCTCCTTGTCGGCGGCGCGTTTGGCGACCTGCTCCTCGATCAGACGCACCAGGCGCTTGTACGGGGACCAGAAGGCCTGCCGCACGCTGAGCGGATTCTCGACGATGCTGGTGATGGTGGCGTCCCAGTCGCGTCCCTGGCGATCGTAGAAGACGCCGTTGCGACCCACCATCAGGTGGTCCACGTCGCCCGCGGTGAAGGCGCACACCACATTGGCCTGCTCGCCCGAGAGCCGCTTGATCGTGCAGTACGCCAGGTACGCCTTGGACAGGCCCGCGAGCGGCGCGTGTTTGCCCGCGTCGTCCACGAACACGCACAGGTCGCAGCTGCGCGCGTCGAGGTACAGCGTGCCCGCCTGGAACGAGCCGCCACGCTTGCCGTAGAAGTCGGCGAAGCTCACGAAGTTGCGCAGCAGGCGCAGGAGGTCGTTCTTGAAGCGCACGGCCTTCTCGACCGATGCAATCTCCAAGTAGTCGCTCTGAAGCGAGAGATCCTTCTCGATCAGCGCCACCACCGCGTCTTTGACCTCGGGTGCCGCGAGCTCGCGCAAGCGCGCGATGCCGAGCGGCTCGACCACCGTCTCCGGCTTCTTGGCCTGGAACGCGCGGTAGCCCGCGAGCTTGTCCACCAGCTTGGCGAACTCCCCCTCGGAGAGCTGCGCCTTGGGCCCGCCCGACAGCGGCGCCACACACAGCTTGGCGAAGGCCGCGACCCGCTCGGACCACGCCGGGTTGAGGCCGGCCTCGAGCGAGAGCGCGCGCCCCGCCTCGACGCGTGCGAGCGGCAGCCGCTCCACCGACGGCGCGGCGTGCGAGATCTGCGCGCCCGAGAGCGCGACCAAGTCGGCCTCGGAGGCGCTGAGCGCGGCGGCGGCCTTGGGGTCGTAGGCGGCCAGCCGCGCGCGCGTGAAGAAGTCCTGGATCTTGGGCTCGACCGCGGCGAGCGCGTTGGCTGCGTCGCCCGTCGCGGCGCCCAGCTCGGCCACGCGCTGCTTCTCCTCCTCGTCGTGCCAAGCGATCAAGAGCGCCGCCTGTTCGCAGAACTTGTCGAGCGCGGGGCGATCGATGCCGGGCTTGCCGCTGCGGTCGGTGGCGGCCGGCACCACGGTGAGCATGTCCTCGATCGCTTTCTGGATCGCTGCGTCGTCGCTGGAGCTCGCCGGCACGATGCCGTCGCCGTTGAAGCGGGTGTCCGCGAACACTTTGGACATCGCCAGCACGTCGTCGAGCGAGATGGTCTTCTCGCCCTTTTTGCCCTGGTCCTTGAGGATGCGCTTCGCGCTGGCGAGCACCGCCTTGCCTTGGTCCGTCTTGTCGTTGAGCTTGCCGAGCTCGAGCGTCGAGCCCTTGTCGAACAGCACGTCGAGCGAGCCGAACACCTGGCTCGACCACTCCACCGCGGCGAGCACCTCGGGCGGGCGGATGCGGCCGTCCTTGTCGGCGTCGATCAAGGTCAGCGTGGCCTCGTCGATGTCCGTCCCCTTGGTGGGGCAGGCCAAGGCGACCCACAATTTCTGATCGAGGTTGGCCAAACGCGCCACATCCTCGCCGCTCCGCAGGCTCACCTGATCGACACCACCCGCACGAAAGAAAGCCCAGTCATGGTCGCGTTCAGCCATCGCGCGCGGATGTTAGTCGCAAACCGGCCGTGATGTGGCTGGCGTTCGGAGCGGCCCTTGGGTCGAGCTCGTGCGGCACGGCGTGCGCCCGCCTCCGCGGTGTCCGGCGCGTCCGGTTTTCATTCGCTGGGTTTGGGATTAGCCTCCGCGCCATGGCGAACCCCACCGCAACCTGCGAGACCTCGCTCGGCAGCTTCCAGATCGAAATCTTTCTGGATCAGATGCCGATCACGGCGAAAAACTTCATCAAGCTGGCCAAGAGCGGCTTCTACGATGGGCTGCACTTCCACCGGGTGATCGACGGCTTCATGATCCAGTTCGGCTGCCCCCACTCGCGCGATCCGGAGAGCCGCCGCGCCGGCACCGGCGACAGCCCGGACGGCACCATCCAAGACGAGCACCCGCCGCAGCTGCGCCTGTCGAACGAGCCCGGCACGTTGTCGATGGCGAACACCGGCCAGCCCAACAGCGGCAGCTGCCAGTTCTTCATCAACACCGTGCACAACGCCTACCTGGACTACTTCTCGCCCGGGCCGTCCAAGCACCCCGTGTTCGCCAAGATCATCTCCGGCATGGACGTGGTGCAGAAGATCGAGAAGACCCCGACCCGCCCGGACGACCGGCCGAAGACGCCCGTGCAGATGATCAAGATCACCGTCGCGGGGGCCTGAGCCCGGCGCTCAGCCGGCGCGCAGGCGTTCGTACTCCCACAGCTCGCCGAGCGGGCTCTCGCGCTCCCCGATGCGCTTGAGCCCGCAGCGCTCCAGCACCTTCTGCGACGCCAAGTGCCAAGGCGGCGTGGCCGCCCGCACCGCGTGCACGCCCTCTTCTGCGAGCGCCCACTCCACGCTCGCGCGCGTCGCCTCCGTCGCGTAGCCCTTGCGTTGCGAGTCCTCCTCGACGCCGTACGCCACCTCGACGCTGCCGCCCTCGTCGGGCGCGCCGTGGAACACCACGCTGCCCACCACCCGGCGTGGCCCCTGCCGCGTCACCATCACGCGATCGCCCCACAGCCGCTGCGCCGGGCTCTCGCGGATCGCATCGAGCGACGCGTAGAAGGCGCGCTCGATCAGCGCACGGTTCGGCCAGGCCAGCGGACAGCTCGCGGAGAGGATGCGCTCACTCGCCAGGCGATCCCCCGCCAGCACCGCCTCGACCAGCGGCACCGTCACGGGCCAAAGCTCCAGCCGTTCGGTGATCAGGACCGACACCAGCCCAAGGATACGCCGGTGCGCCCCGCCGTCCACGACCGGCGACCATGCTCCCACGCGGGGGACCAGCTCCCAGGCGGGGGACCATGCTCCCAAGCGGGGGACCATGCTCCCAAGCGGGGGACCATGGCGCATGGTTGGCCTGCTGCGAGCATGGTCTCGCGACTCGCGAGGGCCACTGCTCGAGCGCGCTCCGAAATCGGCCAACATTGCGGGTGCGAGGGCGCGGCTGTGCGAGTGCCGGGCTCGCGAACTGCGCAACCATACGATGGGAGGCCGACCCCCTGTGTCAGAGGAGTTGTCCGGTTGGGTGACCAGTTGAGGTCAACCAGC
>CAZXMG010000088.1:0-28770 GCA_964641275.1 uncultured Polyangiaceae bacterium | reverse complement strand
GAGCGTGCAACCAAAGTTGCGCTTGAGTCGCTCCGCCTCGCCCATCGGCGTGCGCAAGCCCGCCGCGATGTCGGCGGTGACGTTCATGCCGCCGGCCGGGATCACGCTCGAGTGAGCGATGCCGCCGTCGACGTACAAGAGCAGGTCGGTCGTCCCGCCGCCCACGTCCACCACGGCGACCCCGATCTCCTTCTCGTCCTCGCTGAGGACGGCCTCGGCGCTGGCGAGCGAGCCGAGCACCACGTCAGCCACCGTCAGGCCGCAGCGCTCGGCGCATCGGATCACGTTCTGCACGCAGCTCGTCGCGGCGGTGATGAGGTTCACCTTGGCGCCCAAGCGCACCCCGCTCATCCCGACCGGGTCGCGGATGCCATCTTGATTGTCGACGGTGAACTCGCGGGGCAAGACGTGGAGAATCTGACGATCGGCATCGACGGGAATGGCGCGAGCGCCCTCGAGCACCCGCTCGACGTCGGCTCGGCTGACCTCGCCGCCGCTCACGGCGGCGACGCCGTCCGAGGCAATGCCGCGCACGTGGCTGCCACCCACCGACGCGTACACGGTGCGAATCTCCACACCAGCCATGGTCTGGGCCGCTTCGATCGCGTCCGCGATCGATCGCACGGTCCATTCGATGTTGGACACGACACCCTTCCGCAACCCGCGGCAGGGCACGTTGCCCACCCCCAGGATGGTGATGCCGTCCGCGTCGACTTCGCCAACGACGGCGCAGACCTTGGTCGTCCCGATGTCCAGCCCGACGACGATCTCGGGTTCATCCACGTGGTTCTTCACGGCGCTCGGCTTCCTCGACACCGCGCTCGCAACCGTGTGCGAGGGGTGACCCGACGCTGCCAGAAGCGCGCGAGTCGGTACAACTTCTCTGCGGAAGGCAGTCACGTCGGTCCTCAGCGCATGCGGACGACCACGCGGTCGGGACTGCTCTCGTTGTCCAAGAAGACGATCGACGGCTCGCTCTTGCGCTTGCCCAGCTCCTGGAACACTCGCTCGGCTTGCTCCAGCTTGCCGCGATAGGGCGCCTTGCCCAGGTGGATCGCGATGGCGGTAGAGCCCACATAGAGCTCGATCGTGCCGTCCTCCACCATGTGCACCTCCTGGAGCGGGTAGCGCGCGCCGATCGCCGTCTTGCCCAAGTCATCGATTACGTCGAGCGCCTTCTGCACGTCCTTCTTGACGCCCTCGCGGTCCGACTTCACCTCGCGCGCACCGATCCCGGTGATCACCGGCAAGTCCAGGGGATCATCGGCGCCAGCCTGCTTGAAGACGTCGCCGTCACGCGAGGCCAAAAACAGCTGCTCTTCAATCGCAACCAGCGCGACCGGCTCGTGCTCCACCACTTGGATCATCACGCTGCCTGGCAGCTTGCGCGTGACCGTGGCGTTCTTGATCCACGGATCCTCCATGATCTGGTGTTGCGCGCGCTCGAGATCGAGCGAGAACACGTTGTCTCCCACCCGAACCTGCCCGCGCTCGGCGACCTCGGCCGGGCTGAGGCGCACCTGCCCCTCGACCGCGACCGTCTTGATGGCGAAGCGCGGGCTAGTGGTCATGTAACGGCGCGCGCCCCACGCCACCCCGAGCGACGCGCTCACCACCACCGCGACGCCGACGACCAGCTTCACGCCGCGAATGGCTTTGCCGACCGCGGGGTAGCGCTCACTGACGGGCGGGCGCTTGGGCCCCGGCTCCGGCGCCATGCTGGTGGCGCGGCCCGCTCCGACCGCCGGCGGATCGGGAGAGTCTGCCGGAGCTTCCGGCGCCGATTGCGGGCGACGCGAGTTCCTGGGCGGGCTCCTGTCGCTCACGCCCCCTCCGGCTTGTCCGGCGCCTGGTCCGTGCCTGCTGCAGCCTCGAGCAAGCTCTTGAGCCCCCCCAAACAGGCATTCACGTCGCCGGCGCCGAGCGCGATGACCACGTCCCCGGGCTTGGTCAGCTCCAGCAACGCCTGGGGCAGGTTGGCTTTGTCCTGCACGTAGTGGGCAGCGTGGTGCCCGTGCTCGCGAATCGACTGCACCAGCCGCTCCGCGTTCACCCCCAGAATCGCCGGTTCGCCAGCAGCGTAGATGTCAGTGACCAGCAACAAGTCCGCCTGATTGAAGGCGCGGGAAAAGTCGTCGAACAGATCGCGCGTCCGCGTGTGACGGTGTGGCTGGAACGCCACGACCACGCGGTGATCCTCACTGGGGAAGGCACGTCGCGCCGCGTCGAGCGTGGCCCGCACCTCAGCCGGGTGATGCCCGTAGTCGTCGACCAACGTGCGGCCCGCGACGCGGCCCACCACGCTGAAACGCCGCGCCACGCCGCCAAACGTCGACAGCGCCTGCTTGGTGACATCCAGCGGCACCTCGAGCTCGTCCGCCACTGCAATGGTGGCCAGACAGTTCAGCACGTTGTGCGCGCCAGGCATCTTCACCGTGAAGCCACCCAGCGAGACCCCGCGCCGATACGCATTGAAGCTGGTCTCCAGCCCGCGAAACTGAATGGCCCGCGCGGAGTAGTCGGCTTGCGGGTTGAGGCCATACGTGACGTGCCGGCGCTGGATACGCGGCAAGATGTCTTGCACGTGTGGGTGATCCAGGCACAGCACCGCCAACCCGTAGAACGGCACGCGCGCTGCGAACTCGATGAAGGCGTCCTTCAGCTGTGCGTGGCTTCCGTAGTGGTCGAGATGCTCGGGATCGATGTTGGTCACGATCGCAATGGTGGGCGTCAACCTGAGGAAGCTGCCGTCGCTCTCGTCCGCCTCCGCCACCAGCAAATCGCCGGCGCCGAGGCGCGCGTTGGAGCCGAGCGCAGCCATCTTCCCTCCGACCACCACCGTCGGATCGAGCCCGGCGGAGCGCAACACGGTCGCGACCAGCGAGGTAGTCGTGGTTTTGCCGTGCGATCCGGCAATCGCCACGCCGTACTTGAGCCGCATCAGCTCCGCCAACATCTCGGCGCGACTGATCACGGGCGTGCCGAGCGCACGCGCCTCGACCACCTCGGGGTTCTGGTTGGCGATGGCGCTGGAGAAGACCACCACGTCGGCTCCCGCGACGTGCTCGGCGCGATGCCCGATGTCGATGCGAACCCCGATGCCAGCGAGGCGAGCCGTGGTGCTCGAGGCCTTCAGGTCCGAGCCCGAGACGTCGAAGTCCAAGCTGCGCAAGATCTCCGCGAGACCACTCATGCCGACACCACCGACGCCGACGAAGTGGATGTGCCTGACACGACCTCGAAACATGGCTCTACGCTCCTGTGCCCTTCTTGGCCGTGGCCAAGCGGGCCAGGTCCCTCGCGACGTCTTGTGCGGCGTTCGGCGTGGCCAGCTCCCGCGCGCGATCGGCCATGGCTCGCAGCTCCTCGGGATGCGCGAGCAGGCGCTCGAGCTCGGCCTCGAGTCTCGCGGCGGTCAGCTCGCGCTCCTCGATGGCGAGGGCCGCTCCCCGTCCGGCCAAGCTCTTGGCGTTGGCCAGCTGGTGCTGATCTGCGGCAAATGGAAAAGGCACCAGGATGCTGGCGCGCCCGACCAGACAGAGCTCGGACACCGCGCTCGCACCGCAGCGCATCACGACGACGTCGGCGCGCGAAAGCTCGGCCCCCACGTCGTCGATGAACTCGACCACGGAGACGCGGCCGCCGAGCAGCTCTTCGGGGTAGGCCTGTCGCGCCTTGTCCGCCTTGCCGCGCCCCGCTTGATGAAGCACTTCCAGATGTGGCGCGCGGCGCGCGAGCGCTGCGATGGCCCCGGGTACGATCTCGTTGAGCGCCTTGGCGCCTTGACTGCCGCCCAGCACCAGGACCCGAAAGCGGTCCGCGCGCGGCTCGTAGGGAGACGCGCGAAAGCGCGAGCGCAGCGGGACGCCGGAGCGCAGCACCACGCCGGGCCGAAAGCGCTGCTCCCACTCGCCGAACGCGACGTACACCCTCGCCGCGAGGGGCCCGAGCAGACGATTGGTGAAGCCCAGCGTGCCGTTGGGCTCGAGCACCGCGAGCGGCACACCCATGAGCCGCGCCGCGAGCGCCACGGGTCCGCCGGCGTAGCCACCCACGGACAACACGACGTCTGGCTTTCGTCGCGCCACGAGCTCGCGGGCCGACACCAGCGCCGACAGCGCGGCCCACCCGCCCCTCAGCACACCCCACAGGCCGCCGCCGCGCAGCGGCTCCACGTCGAGCAGCTCCAGATCGTGGCCCGCGTCCCCGATCAATCGACGCTCCAACCCTCGCGGGGAGCCGACGTAGAAGGGCTTGTGGCCCAGTCCGACGAGAGCCTCGCCCACGGCCAACATGGGAAAGACGTGGCCGCCAGTGCCGCCGCCAGCAATCAACACCGTCACCAACCCGCCTCCTCTTCACCGGCCTTGGTCAAGACCACCGCGGAAGCGCTGGGGTTGGGTCCAACCGGGGGGGGCTGCGCCTCCGCCTTGTCGGCCTTCTTTGGCGGCGCGATCTTGCGCCGAGGCCGGGAGATGCTGAGCAACACACCAATCGCCGCTGCGTTCACCAGCAGCGACGAGCCGCCGTAGCTGACGAACGGCAGCGTCAGCCCCTTGGTGGGCAGGATGGCCATGGCCACGCACAAGTTGGTGAGCGCCTGCACACCGAACAGAGTGGCAATCCCGAACGCCAAGAAGCTGCCATAGTCGTCTGCGGCCTCGAGGGCCACCTTGACCCCACGCGACACGATCGCGAGGTAGGCCGCGCACAGCGCGAGCACCCCGATGAACCCAAGCTCCTCACCGATGATGGCGCTGATGAAGTCGGTGTGAGCCTCGGGCAAGTACAGCACCTGCAGCCCCCGGCCCAAGCCGAGGCCCGTAGTGCCACCCGACCCGAAGCTCATCACCGACTGGAATGGTTGGTAAGCCAAGCCGTCGCGATGCGACTCCATGTCGATCCAGGAGACGTACCTCGCGTAGCGGTAGCCGCTGAAGCGGATGGCGGCTGCAGCCCCCAGCCCCAGCAGCATGGTGAACGCAGCGATGTACGGGATGCGTGCACCCGCGACGAAGAGCATTGTAAAGGTAAGGAAGAGGAGGACGACCGCGCTGCCGAAGTCTGGCTGCTTCAGACACAACAGCATGAACACACCGGACACGAACAAATGGGGGAGGAACCCGACCGCGAAAGTCTTGATTTGATCCGCCTTCTTGGAAAGCGAATAGGCCAACCACATCACGATGGCGAGCTTCGCCAGCTCTGCCGGTTGAACGTGAATTGGACCCAGATTGAGCCACCGGTCGGCGTTCCCGGCGCGGTGGCCAAACCCGCTGATGGTGAGCACCAACATGCCCGCCACACCAAACAGCACCGGATAGGTGAGCAGCTTCAAACGTCGATAGTCGATCCGGCTCGCGACCCACATCGCCACAAGCGCCGCCGCGGCATAGACCGCTTGGCGCTTGAGGTAGTATTGACCATCCGAGAACCGGGTGGTCGCCTCGACTGCGCTCGCCGAATACACCATCACCACGCCGAAGCCAATGAGCGCGATCACGACGGCCGCCAAGAGCGAGTCCACCGGCCCGTCCGGGCTCGAATGGAACAGCTCGGCGATCGGCTGAGGTAGCACCTTTCTCTCGGGCGCTGCCTTCGGCTCGAGCGGGCGATTCTTGGGGAGGGCAAGGGTCTTCACAATCGCTACCGCAGCTTCAAGCTGGCCAATGAGACCAGCGCCAAGAGCACCGAGATGATCCAGAACCGGACGATGATCTTGGGTTCGGCCCAGCCCTTCTTCTCGTAGTGGTGGTGAATCGGAGCCATGAGGAAGACCCGCTTGCCTGTGAGCTTGTAAGAGGTCACCTGCGTGATGACGCTCACCGTCTCGAAGAAGAAGATGCCCCCGAGCATCACGCTGAGCAGCTCATTCTTGGTGAACACCGCGAGCATGCCGAGACCTCCGCCCAGCGCGAGCGAGCCCACGTCCCCCATGAAGACTTGCGCGGGATAGGTGTTGTACCAGAGAAAGCCTATCCCCGCGCCTATCACCGAGCCGCAGTAGACGCTCAGCTCACCCGCAGAGGCGATCTTGGGAATGTCCAAGTAGTCGGCCAGCGGCAAGCGCGCGATCGTGGCGCCTGCGACGTATGCCCAAATCAGGTAGGTGCCCGCGTTGATCATCACCGGACCAATGGCGAGCCCATCCAGTCCATCCGTCAGGTTGACTGCGTTCGAAGTCGCAACCACCACGAACACCGCGAACACCACATAGGCCTCGACAGGCAGCTCCAGCGAGAACCTGCTGAACGCCACGAAAGGAAAGGTGATGTGCGAGCGCACTTTGACCCAGTCCTCTGGCATGCGGTCGTACAAGAACGTGTACCCGATGGCGGCGCCGCCGATGAGCGTCTGTCCGAGCAACTTGTAACGCCCGGGCAGGCCGCCCGAGCTCTTGCGCTTGAGCTTCAGGTAGTCGTCCAAATAGCCAATGACCCCGTAACCCGCAGTCACCGCAGTCGTCGCCAGCACGAACGGATTGCGCAGGTCCGCCCAAAGCACCGTGGGGACCAGCAGCGACAGCAAGATCAACGCGCCGCCCATCGTGGGGGTGCCAGCCTTGACCAAGTGCGACTCCGGCCCGGTGCGGCGCACGACTTGACCAATCTGCTTGCGCTTGAGCTCGCGGATGAACCACGGCGCCAAGATGAAGGTGATCAACATGGCGGTGATGGTCGCCATGATCGTGCGGAACGGAACGTAACGCAGCACGCGCAGCCAGCTCAGCCAATCGTAGTGCTGCTTCAATGGGTAGAAGAGCTCGTAGATCACCCGGCCCTCCTAGCTGCGAGCGCGGCGCGCGCCTCATCCCGGTCGTCGAACGGAAGCGTGACTTGCCCGATGATTTGGTAGGGCTCGTGTCCCTTGCCCGCGATCAACACCACGTCACCTGCGGCCGCCGAGCGGATCGCCCGCAGAATGGCTTCGCGCCGGTCCAGGCAGAGCTCGTGGACGGTGCCGGTGGGCAGGAGGCCAGCTCGGATCTCGTGAGCGATCTGCTCCGGATCCTCGCTGCGCGGGTTGTCGTTGGTGACGATCACGCGGTCGGCCAAGCGCCCGGCCACCTCGCCCATCAGCGGACGCTTCTGGCGATCTCGATCCCCGCCGCAGCCGAACACGCAGATCAACCTACCCGCCGCGAAGGAGCGCACGCTGACCAGCGCGCGCTCGAGCGCGTCAGGCGTGTGTGCGTAGTCGACCAGCGCGACCACCTGGTCGAGCGCAGGATCGTCGCAGCGCTCGAGTCGCCCGGGAACGCTGAGTCGTTGGCTGAGCGCGCGGCCGATCACCTCACACGGGATCTCGAGCGACGTCCCGATTCCAATCGCGGTCAGCAGGTTCTCCACGTTGTGCCCGCCGATCAGCGAGCTCGAGACGCTCACCTCGCCTTGGGGGGTGCGCGCACGGAGCTCGATGCCTCGCGCAGAGGCCCCAACCTCCAACGGCACGATCTCCGCAGGACCCAGGTCACCGGCGGTGGTCACCCGCAAGAGGCCGCGCGCGCCACGCAGCCGCTCCGACAGCTCACGCCCGAAGGCGTCACGCACGTTGATGACCATTCCCGCAGGCGAGAGCTCCTGGAACAGGCGCGCCTTGGCCTGGCGGTAAGCCGCCATCGATCCGTGGAAGTCGAGGTGGTCCTGGGTCAGGTTGGTGAAGGCGGCCACGCGGAAGCGCACGGCGTCCGCGCGACGCTGCGTGAGCGCTATGCTGCTCACTTCCATCACCAAGTGACTCGCGCCGCGGTCACGCATGCGCCGGGCGGAACGCGCCAGCTCGTCTGCCTCTGGGCTGGTGAACGCGCTGCTCTGATGCTCGCCCTCGAACTCGGAGCCCAACGTCCCGATCACGCCGCAGCGACCTCCGCTCTCCAGGACGATCGCCCGCACCAGGTGGCTGCTGGTGGTCTTGCCGTTGGTCCCGGTGATGCCGACCACCTCCAACCCGAAGGTCGGGTGGCCATACACGGCCGCGGCCGACAGCGCCAAGGCGAGCTGCACGTCTCCGACCTCGACCACCGGCAGGCGCGTCGACAGCGACGCACCTCGCTGCACCAAAACGGCCACCGCCCCCCGGCGCTCCGCTTCCGCCAGGTGACTGAGACCGCTCTGGCTCTTGCCGACCCGCGCAACGAACAAATCCCCCGGCTCGACCAGCCGTGAGTCGTGGTGCACACCCGTGACCACTACGTCCTGATTGCCCGCGGCGACCAGCGTGGCGTCCCCGAGCTCGCGCACCACATCCGCGAGCCGCATCCTGGGAGGGGGCGTGGAGATGGGGGGCGGCGTGCGCATCGGCTCGTGGGTCATCACGTGGCAGGCTCGAGGGTGATCTTGATCGTGGCGCCCTTCTCCACAACGCTCCCGGGCGCAGGGTCCTGCCGGAAGACGCGCCCAGATCCCTCGATTTGCGGGAACAGGCCTGCGGCCGTGAGCTTCTGAATGGCCTCGCGCACCGGGTAGCCAGAGAGGTCCGGGATCTCGACCTGCCCAGCCTTGAGCGGACGCTTGCGCGACGGCTTGGGCTTGTCTGCGCCGGAGTCAGCCGGGTCGCCCATCACTTTGTAGGCTTCGTCCGCTGGGTCGCTGACCTTGGCGGCGCTGGTGGCGTCCGCGAGTGCGTTCTTGTCCTTTGCGTCGGGCGAGACTCCCAGGTAGCCGAGCGCCATCTCCGCGACGCGCCGGAACACCGGCGCCGCCACCGATCCACCGGCGTAGGTGCCCGCCATCGGCTCGTCGATCGACACGGCGATGGCCAGGCGCGGCCGGTCGGCCGGCACGAAGCCGACGAACGAGGCGACGTAATGGGTGTCGGTGTACCTCCCGGTCTCGGGGTCGATCTTCTGCGCCGTGGCGGTTTTGCCTGCCACGCGGAAGCCCGACAGGCCGGCCTCCACGCCGGTCCCCTCGCCTTCGGTGACGCTGACCAGCATCTCCGACAGCAGCTTGGCCACCGCGGGGGACACGGCAGCGCGACGAACGCGGGACTTGGGCTCGTCGAGCACGGTGCCTCCCGCGTCGGTGATCCGTTTGATCAGGATGGGCTCCATCAAACGACCCCGGTTCGCAATGGCGGCGGTGGCGAGCGCCATTTGCATCGTGGTCGTGCTGATGCCCTGCCCGAAGCTCGCGCTCGCCGTCTCCACTTGCACCCACGGACGCTGGCGCGGGCGGAGCACTCCCAACGATTGGCCCGGCAGCGGCAGCCCAGGAGACTCGCCGAAGCCGAAGCGCCGCAGCCCCTCGTAGAGCCGCTGCTGCCCGAGCCCCAAGCCGATCTTGGCGCTGCCGATGTTGC
The DNA here is from genome assembly GCA_964641275.1 of uncultured Polyangiaceae bacterium. GTDB lineage: Bacteria > Myxococcota_A > Polyangia > Polyangiales > Polyangiaceae > Xiheicaenibacterium. Next base: position 19,470 of record CAZXMG010000088.1, on the reverse strand, counting down.
TGGAGAACTGCAACACCTGCGTGGGCGTGAGCCACTTGTGGAAGTGCGTGTCGTGGATCACGATGTTGTCGATCGGCATGTGGCCGTTCTCGCAATAGATCGGCTCAGTCGCGCTGATCGACTTGTGGGCGAGCGCCGTGGCGACCGTGAAGATCTTCATCGTGGAGCCCGGCTCGAACCGGTCCACCACCGCACGGTTGCGGCGCGACGCGGGATCGGCGGCGGCGTAGTCGTTGGGGTCGTAGCCAGGCCCGCTCGCCATCGCCAAGATCTCGCCGGACTGGGGATCCATGACCACGATCGAGCCACCGTGGGCCTCGTACGTGCGGATGGCTGCTTCGAGCTCGCGCTCGGCCGTGAACTGAATCGCGCGGTCGATGGTCAAGGTCACGTTGTGGCCCGCCAACGCGCGTTCGCTCTCGAGGCCCTCGGAGAAGATGAGTCGCCCCGAGCGGTCGCGCAGCCCGTGCACCTCGGACGGCTTGCCCTTCAGCTCCTCGTTGAGGCTGAGCTCCAACCCCTCCTTGCCGTTGCCATCAGGGGCTACGAAGCCGAGCAGCTGCCCCGCCAGCGCCTTGTTGGGGTAGAAGCGATGCCCCTCCCCTTCGACCACCAGGCCGCGAATGGGGTACCGCTGCGAGCTCTTGCCCAGCTCTTTCACCGCGAGGACCTCCTCCTCGGAGACGCGCCGCTTGAGCCACAAGAACCGACGACGGCGAGCAATCTTCTCGCGCACCTCGTCCACGGGCAGGTTCAGAGCCTGCGCGATCCGCTCCGCGTATTGGTCGATGCGCGCGCCGACGTACTGCTCGCCGATGCCCCGCAACATCTCCACCGCGTCCATGGAGATGCTGGGCACCTCGACGCTCTCGGCCAGCGATTGCCCATTGCGATCGTAGATCGCGCCGCGCTTGGGCTCGATGTGCAGCCGACGTTGGCGTTGGCGCTCGGCCATCTCGAGCCAAGCGTCTCCCTCGCGATTCTGGATGCGGTCCGCTCCCGAAACGACGAAGCCCAGGCCCACCCCCATGAGCCCGCAGAGCAGCGCCATGCGGATCTTGATCCACCGCGCGCGCTCTTTGGGGAGGTTTCTCACGGAGCCTCGCCGCCTTCCGCCTTGGGGGCCTCCGTGGTGCGCGACGCGGGCACGGTCGCGTCCTTGAGCACGACGATCCGCTCCGGCGGCGGCGGGGTCATGCCGAGCAACGTGCGCGCCACCATCTCGACCCGCTCCGGCGTGCGGTAGCTCGCGGCCTCGAGGGACAGAACGCGCTTCATCTCACGCAAGCGAGCCTGTTCCTTGCGGGCCTTGCCCAGCTTGTAGCCCAGGTCGACCGAGCGGCCGCGCAACCCCAGGTGGAGCACGAAGGCCACCACCGTGGCGATCACCGCCAGCGTCCAGAGCGCCAGGAAGGGACGTTGCTTCAAGAGAGCTCCTCATCCAGCTCGAAGCGAGACACACCCGCGATCAAGCGCGCCGCGCGCAACTTGGCGCTGCGCGCCCGAGGGTTCATCGCGCACTCGCTGTCGGCGGCGACGATCGGTTTCTTGCTCAGTGGCTGCCAGGTCTCGCGATCCGCGAACGCCCGCTTGACCAGGCGATCCTCGAGCGAGTGAAAGGAGATCACCGCCAGGGTGCCACCGGACTTGAGCAGGCTCGGCGCAGCGCCGAGCAGGCTGGTCAGCTGCTGGAGCTCCTCGTTGACGGCGATGCGCAACGCCTGGAACGTCCGCGTGGCGGGGTCGAGGCCGCCGACGCGCGATGGGCCCACCGCTCGCACCACCGCTCGTCGCAAATCCAACGTGGTGACGAGCTCACTCGCCGCCAGAGCCTGCTTGATGCAGCGCGCGACGCGGCGGCTCCGTCGCTCCTCGCCGTAGCGGAAGATCACGTTCGCGAGCTCGTCGTCCGAGAGCCGCTCGATCAGCTCGAGCGCGGTTTCGCCGTGGTCCGGATCCATGCGCATGTCGAGCGGGCCTTCGTGCCGGAAGCTCATGCCGCGCTCCGGGCGGTCGATCTGCATCGAGCTGACGCCGATGTCCGCGAGGATTCCGTCCACGCGAGAGAGGCCCAGGTCCGCGAGCAACGCGCCCAGCTCACCGAAGGTGCCGCGCACGGGCGTGAAGCGATCGCCGAAACGGCGCAACCGCTCGCTGGCCATGGTGAGCGCGGAGGCGTCGCGGTCGACGCCGATGACACGCGTGCCGATCGAGCTCAGCAGCGCCTCGCTGTGCCCCCCCGCGCCGAGGGTGGCGTCGACGTACACGCCACCAGGGCGCAGCGCGAGCGCGTCCGTCGCGGGCTCGAGCAGTACGCTCGCATGCGGGGCCGACGGGGGCGGTGGCGGGCTCGAAGGAAGTCGCATGGGCACCACGTTGACGACGTTCATGGGCACACCTGCCCCGAGTTGGATGTGTCGCGCCTCATAGGCCCAAGCGCCCCATCGCCGCCCGCAGGTCGCGAAGCTCGGTGGCGGTCTTCTCGCGGCTCAGGCCAGCCCAGCGCTCCTTGGACCACAGCTCGGCTTTCTGGCCGTGACCCAGCCACATCACCGACTTCTCGAGCTCGGCGTGCGTGCGCAGTGAGGGAGGCACCAAGATGCGCCCCTGCTTGTCGAGCTCGCACTCGGCCGCGGCCGACACGTAGAAGCGGCGGAACTCGATCACCTGCGGATCGAAGGCGTTGAGCCCGGCCAGCTTCGCCTCGAGGTCCTCCCACGCGCGCATCGGGTAGACGTCCAAGCAGGGGTCTCCGAGCGCCGGTGTGACCACCAGGCGGTGGTCGCCCACCGGACCCAACACCTCGCGGAACCGCGCAGGGAGGCTGGTGCGTCCCTTGTCGTCGATCGCGTGCTCGAAGTGCCCTCGAAACATCTGCTCCTCGCGCCCGGCCCGCGCTCGTGACCCCCTGAGCGGCGTCCTCAGGAGCGAGCTCCGGTGTTGATGGGCATCCTTGCCACTTCTTCCCACCGGATGCCGCCACGCTACGGAGGTGGGCAGATCCTGTCAACGCCGGGATGGGCAAATTTGCGGAAGTGGCGGACATCGGACAAGGCTCGCCATATCAGCCGCCTCCTGTAGTGGCCAAATGTTCGAGGTAATTGTGGTGGGAGAAAGTGGGGAGCAATACGGCACTTTCTCTCTTGACAGGGCGTCAGCGTCAGCGAGCGCGGCCGCGGCGGTGCTGGCCGGGCGCGCTGCGCGCAGGTGCCGCCGGGCGCGCTGCGCGCAGGTGCCACCGGCAGGGCGCGCACGCACCTGCCGTGTCCGGCGCGATCTGGGCAGCTGCTGTGCGCGAGCCTGAGGGGGCTACTGCGCGTTGAAGCCGAAGGGCACGACCACGGTCCCACCCTCGGAGGAGGTCGGGAAGCTCCAGGCGCTCACGGTCGATTGCACGCAGCTCGTCAGGCCTGGGTAGTGCTTCTCGTTGCCGCCGCTGACGCCGACGCTCTTGACCGACCCGTTCGGGTTGATCTTCACGGTGGCGGTGACTTTGACGCTGGAAGGCGCGTCGCTCGAACGCCCCGCGACCAGCGGGTCCCAACACTTGCGGCGAACGCGCGGGCTGTTCGAGCTCACCACACCGTTGAGCTGCGCTTCGTTCAGAGGCCCGCCGCCCCCGCTCGAGGTGCTCGCGGTGGCTGGCCCCGAGGTGGTGCCGCCGAAGCCACTGGTGTCGATCGGCGCCGCGGTCTCGCCAGGCTTGGTGCTGGTCGCAGTGCCCAGGTTTCCGACCTTGCCGCCCGTGGGACCGGCCACCGGACCGCCCGACGCCTGCGCCGTGGGCTCCGTGGTGGACGTCGCGTCCGCGGTGGCCTCACCCGTCGGCGGCGGCGGAGGCGCAGCGCCGACCGGCTGCGACGTCGTCGCGGCCGCCCCGGGCTGGTTGACGTAGACCACGTTCGGATTGCGCAGGAACAACGCCCACGCTGCCACTCCGCCGAACGCCGTGGCCATGGCGATGAAGGCCCACACGGCCGGGTGAATGCCCTTTTTCTTGGGGGGGGGAACGCTGGCGCGACCCACCTCTCGCGTGCTCGCGTCGAGGCTGCTCACTGGCGGGCTCGGCCCGGCGACGGCGGCGGTGGTCGTGAGCCCGTAGCCCATGGCTGTGCTCGCGCCCTCCTTCGTGGACCCGTTGGCGGAGCCGAACGGATCCTTCAGCGCGAAGGGGTCCGCGAGCGGCGCGGCGCCGGCTGGGCTCGGCGCCGACGCCCCCGCAGGCTGAACCAGGTCGAACGGGATGCTAGGTGCCGCTTCGGGGATCGCGGGCCGCTCGATCAGATCCGTGGCGCCGGGGCTCGCGCTGCCGAGGGTCGAGATGCGAGGAGACGGCACGGCCGAAGGAGCAGCGGACGTGGCGAACGCTCTCGCCGCCTCTGCCAACGCACCCGCGGGCGTACCCGACGCGAACGGATTGGGTTGGGGCCTGACCGGCGCAGCAGGCGACGGCGACGACGTTCTCGCCACGGGCGCGGAGGGCCCCGTGCCCAGCGGCGTGAACGGCTGACCGGCGGGCGCAGGGATGGGCGTCACCGGCAGACTCGTGCGGCTGACCCTGGCGTGCGCCGCCTCCTCGATCATGCCCAGCAGCGCCGGAAAATTCTTGATGGGCAACCACTCGTCGAAGCCTTCTCGCCAAACCAACGAGTCCGCGTCGACCTGCCCCAACGTAGCCTTCTCGCGGACCACGGCCAGCCGCACCGGACCGAGCGGAACGCCCGCGATGCCGACGTACCAGTCCTCCGTGGGCAACGGAGTGGAAGCCGCCTTCGGCGCGGGCGCCGCGACCGCCTTGGCAAACCCGCCATACAGACCTGGCGCGCTCGGGCTATGTGCCGGCGCCGAGGGAGCCGCCGCGGGAATGGCTGCGACGCCGGAGGGATCGATCTGCGGGCTCGAGCCGCGCATCGAGGCACGCGCAGGGGGGACGATGCGCGGGGCTGCACCCGGGCGAGGGACCCCGCCAGGCGCCGGCGCCGCGGAGGCCGCTGGCGCTCCACCTTCCTTCTGGAACAGGAAGAGCGGCGACGGCCTCACGATCGTGGCGCCGTCCTCCCCGCTCGACTCCAGCGCGCCCATGGCTGGAACGCTGCCCGCGGCAGGCTCGGAGGGCAGCTTCTGCGACACGGAGCTCTCTGTCACCGTGGCGGCGACCTGGATCATGTTGCCGCAGCGGCGGCACTTCATGCGCAAGGTCTTGCCCGCGACTTTGTCGTCGCCGATCTGATACTTGGCGTTGCAAGCGTCGCAGACGAATTTCACCGGCGCGCTGCCTCCGAACGCAGCGCTCCGACCGACGTCGCTGCCGCGGTGCTCACGACCATGCTGGAAGAATAGACGATCCGGGAGTCAAAGCACACACACTGAGACACAACTTTTTCCGACCGGCCCTTCTGGGGGGAAGAGAGGCGCGAAGGCATCACAGGAGCGACACGATGTTCTCTTTGATCGCCGCCCGCGTTTCGTCGTCCGGCGAGAGCGACAGCGCCCGCTCCCAGGCTTCGAGCGCCTTGTTCCTGAACCCAGCCTGTTGGTAGAGGATGGCCAAGTTCTTCACGCTGGGAAAGTGGTTGGCTTGGAGTTGGCACGCTCGCTCCAGCTGCTCGATGGCGTCGTAGACCAGGCCGCGCTTGCCGTAGAGCAAGCCCAGGTGAAAACGCAGCCGATAGGCGAGCGGATCGATCTGCACTCCCTTCAAGAGCATGTCGGTGGCGCGCTCGTAGTCGCGCGCCTTGTACGCCTCGACTCCTTCACGCAACAGGCGCTCCGACTCGCCACTCATCTGGTCGGGGTTCTCGTCGGGGGTGCGAGAGCTGCTGAGCGCGGTCTCGACCGTCTCGATCAGCTCCTGCACCTTGAACGGCTTCTCGATGTAAGCGTCCACACCGTAGGCCTGCTTCACGTCTTGGGCGATGCGCCACCCGCGGTACACCGCCGAGACCATGACGATGGGGATGTGCCCGTACTTGGTCGACCCGCGAATGCGCTTGGCGATGTCGAAGCCGTGCACCTCCGGCAACATGGCGTCGAGCACCACCAGGTCCGGGCTCTCGAGCTTGACCAGCTGGAGCGCTAGCCGCCCGCGGTCGGCCTCGATCACGACGTGCCCGCGGTCGCCGAGCGCTTTGCAGATCAGCTTGCGAATGTCGGCCTCGTCATCGACGACCAGGATCTTCTTGCGGCCTTCGGGGACCGGCGTCTTGAGCGGGGGCTTCGGCAGCTCTCCGGCCAGGCTGAGCTCCTCTGCCACGTCGCCGAAATCGGCTTCGTTGACCTGGGAGTCGACCGCGCGCTCCATCTTGGAGTCCACCACGACCGCGTGTTTGGCCGCAGGCAGCGCTGACGACGAAGGCCGAAAGCGCGACTCCGTGTTGCTCGGCGCGGCTCGGAAAAGCCCCGGCGGTGGCGTGGCCGGCTCATCACGCGGCAGCGGCGGCGGTCGCATCGGGCGCGCGCTGGCGAGCGGCGGCTCGGGGGACTTGTCGGGTCGCACGCCGGCGGAGGGACGCGTCGGCGCCGCGCTGCGTGCAGGAGCGACCGCGGGAGCGGCGCGAGGCGGGGCGGCGACCGCGGGCGCCGCCACCTGCGGGTCTCTGGGAGCGCTTGCGGCGGCGGGTTGTGCGGGCGCTGCGGGCGCCTCGGCCGCCACCTCCAAGCCGGCCCGGCGCAACACGTCCGCAGGGCAGGCGGGCCCGACGTAGTGGGTCTCGCCCCGATCGCGAGCATCGTACGCGTCGCGAATCACGCGCATCAGAGCCCCCTCGAGCCCGATGTAGGCGAACACCCGCTTGCCCGTCACGAACTCCAGCTCCTCGATGACCTTCTTCTCCTCGGGGTTGGCCATCGCCACGAAGATGCGGTCCTGCCGCTCGAGCACGGGCAGGAGCTTGTGCACCAGGGCGATGTCTCGAGGGATCGAGCTCAAGTCCGTGAGCTTGATGCAGATCTGGTTGAGATCGATGCCTGGAACGCCGCGCTGCGCGCTCAGCGCCTTGAGCGCCTCGAGCTCCGTCACGAGCCCCTGTTCGATCAGCGCCGTCGCCAGCGGGGGACCGCCGGGGTGCTGGCTCTTGAGCACACGCTCCAGGTCTTGCGGACGAACCGCGCGTTGCTCCAGCAGGATCTTTCCGAGCGCCTTCTTCTGGTCTTGGCTCATGCCGCAACGCCCCGCGAGAGAGCCGAGCGTACACCGTTTGGCGATGGGACGGCGGCGCGGATCACGGCCGGTCTCCCGGGTCGGCCAAACCGGCCCGCTCCCAGCGGGTCACGAACGGCCCGAGGTCCCCCGCCCGGATGGCTGCCCGCGCCTCGCGCACCAGGCTTCCATAGGTGAACAGATTGTGCACCGACAAGAGCCGCAGCACCGTGAGCTCGCCGGCGATGAAGAGATGCCGCAGGTACGCGCGCGAGTAGGCGCCACGGCAGGTCGGGCACGCACACTCCTCGTCGAGGGGGCGCGGATCGTCCTTGTATCGCGCTTGCTTGATGACGACCCGGCCGCTGCGGGACAACGCCTGGCCGTTGCGCGCGTTGCGGGTCGGCAGCACGCAGTCGAACATGTCGATCCCCGCGAGGATGCCGACCACCAGATCCCGCGGAGTGCCTACACCCATCAGGTAGCGAGGCCGCTCCGCGTCCAGCTTGGGCGCCACGACCGGCAACAGCTCGTGCATGCGCTCGATCGGCTCACCCACGCTGAAGCCGCCCAAGGCCAAGCCATCGAAAGGCAGCGCCCCCAGCTCAGCGGCGTGTTCGGCGCGCAGCGCCTCGTCACAGCCGCCCTGGACGATGCCGAAGACGGCCTGCCCTTCTCGACGCGCCGCGAGGCAGCGGTGCGCCCAACGCGTCGTGCGCTGGCAGGCCAGCACCACCTCTTCGCGTGGTGCGGCGCCCGGCGGACAGATGTCGAGCTGCATGGCGATGTCGGCGCCGATCAGCCCTTGAACGCGCATCGCTTCCTCCGGTGAGAGCAGCTTCTTGGCGCCGTCCAGGTGGCTCGAAAACGCGAACCCCTGCTCCGTAACCGTCCTGCGATCCGCCAAAGAGAATGCCTGGTAACCACCGGAGTCGGTCAACGTCGCGTGAGGCCAACGCGTGAACGCAGCCAGCCCCCCCAGGGCGGCGATCGCCTCGGGGCCCGGCCGAAGCCACAGGTGGTAGGTGTTGCCGAGCACGATCCGAGCCCCCGACGCTGCCACCTCGTCGGGCGTCAGCGTCTTCACCGATCCCTGCGTGCCGACCGGCATGAACGTGGGAGTCTCGAGCTCCCCATGAGGGGTGGTGAGCACCCCCGCGCGCGCCTGACCAGACACCGCTTGCACGCTGAATCCGTAGCCGGGGGTCCCCATCTTCACGGCGCACGCTCCGCAATCCACATGGCGTCGCCGTACGAGAAGAAGCGATAACGCTCCGCGACCGCCAGGGCATACGCCTCTCGCACCCGCTCGAGGCCGGCGAACGCCGCGACGAGCGCGAGCAACGTCGAGCGCGGCAAGTGGAAATTCGTGATCAGCGCGTCGACCACACGAAACGAAAAACCTGGCTGGATCAGCAGGCGCGTGCGCCCCGAGCCTGCCGCCACTTGCCCTCGCTCGAGCGCGGCGCTCTCGAGCGCGCGCACGACGGTCGTGCCGAGCGCCACCACGGCGGCCCCCGTGCTGCGCGCATCGGCCAACGCGCGCGCGGTGTCCTCGGGCACTTCATAGCGCTCGGCGTGCATCTCGTGTCGATCGAGGTCGTCCACCTTGACCGGCTGGAACGTACCCAGAGACACGTGCAACGTCACCGGCATGATCGTGACGCCACGTGCGCGCAGGCGCTCGACCAGCGCCGGTGTGAAGTGCAGCCCCGCCGTGGGAGCAGCAACGGCGCCCGATGCCCGCGCGAACATGGTCTGGTACCGGTCGCGGTCGGCGGCCTCGTCGGCGCGCTTGATGTACGGCGGCAGCGGCACGTGTCCGCAAGCCTCGAGGGCGGCCGCGACGTCCCCCGAACGAGCGACGAGCTCGACGAGCAAGCTGCCCTGCTCGTCCCGTTCTCCCGCGACGCGGGCTGTCAGCGCCTCGCTCACGCGGAGCTCCGCGCCGTCTCGCAGCGGCTTCGACGAGCGGGCGAGCGCCCGCCAGAGCTCGCGTTCCGGTCCCCGCGTGAGCTCGCGCTCGAGCAGCAGCAGCTCGACCTTTCCGCCCGTGACCTTGTCCGCGAACAACCGCGCAGGGATCACACGGGTATCGTTGACCACCACCACGCTGCGGGGCGGGATGAGATCGGCCAAGTCGATGACCTCGCGATGCTCGATGGCTCCACCTTTGCCAAGGCAGAGCAGGCGGGCGCTGTCGCGCTGCTCCAGTGGCCGCTCGGCGATCAGCTCCGGCGGCAGCGCGTAGTCGAGGAGCTCGACCCTCACGCGCCGTGGGATGGGTAGGAAATGCCCAACCGGGTCATCTTGCGCCAGAGCGTCGTCGGGCTGATCCCGAGCATGTCGGCCGCACGCTCGCGGCTGCCGTCGCTCTCGCGCAGCGCCGACTCGATCGCTTGTCGCTCGGCGCCGTCGACGACGTCGGCCAACGTGCGCCCCGACGCGGGGCCCACGGGGCTCGAGCCCGAGGTGGGCAACACGTCGTCGACGCCGATCATGCCGCCGCCGGACAAAGCCACGGCTTGCTCCACCATGTTCTCCAACTCGCGCACGTTGCCGGGGAAGTCGTAGCCCATCAGCGCCTCGACCACACCTTCGGTCGCGCGCGCGCGCACGTTCATCTTCTTGTTGTACTTCTCCAAGAAGTGCCCAAAGAGGATGCCGATGTCCTCGCGCCGCTCGCGCAGAGGCGGCAACACGAAGCGCGCGACGTTCAACCGGTAGTAGAGGTCTTGCCGGAAGCGCTTCTCCGCCACCGCGGTCAGGAGGTCCTGGTTCGTCGCAGCGACGATGCGCACGTCGATGCCGATGGGCTTGTTCTCGCCGACGCGTCGGATCTCGTTCTCCTGGATGGCGCGCAGCAATTTGGCCTGGAACGCCAACGGCGTCTCGGTGATCTCGTCGAAGAAAAATGTTCCGCCGTCGGCTTCCTCGAACAGGCCCTTCCGAGCCGACACTGCGCCAGTGAAGGACCCGCGTGCGTGGCCGAACAGCTCGCTCTCGAGCAAGGTCTCGCTGATCGCCGCGCAGTTGACCGGCACGTACGGGCGGCTCGACCGGCGGCTGTTCGCGTGGATGGCTTTGGCGACCAGCTCTTTTCCGGTGCCGCTCTCGCCTTGGATCAGCACCGTGGCGTCCGTCGGCGCCACCTTCACGATGCGGCCGAGCACGTCCCGGATGGCCTGCGACCGGCCCACGATGTTCTCGAACTTGTAACGCTCTTTGAACTCGGTGGTGAGCAGCTGCACGTGCCCCTGCAGCACGCGACGCTCGATCGCGCGCTGCACCTTGACCAAGAGCTCCTCTTCGGTGAACGGCTTCTGGATGTAGTCGAACGCGCCGAGCCGCATCGCCTCCACGGCGCTCTCGATCGTGCCGTACGCCGTCATCACGATCACCTCCGTGTTGGAGGCCGCGTCCTTCACCGACTTGAGCACGCTCAGGCCATCTTGCGAGCCCATGCGCAGATCGGTCAGGATCAGATCGTAGGCGCCGCGTGCGCCCAGCTCGGCGCCCTGGGTCCCGTCGGCGGCCTCGTCCACCTCGTAGCCGGCGCCACGCAACATGAGCGCCAGCGTGGTGCGCATGTTGCGTTGATCGTCGACGACGAGGACCTTCGACATGACGAAATCAGGCCAGCTGCTGTGCCAGGTAGTGCTTCTCGCCGAGCTTGGCGATCAAGCCGAGCTGCGTCTCGATCCAATCCACGTGGGCCTCCTCCGCGGCCAAGATGGTCGCCAGCAGGTCCTCGCTCGTGCGATCGCTCTTGTCGCGACACACCAAGATGCCGTCTCGCAGACGCTTGAGCGCGTGGTGCTCGAGCTCGAGATCGCTCTTCAGCTGCTCGGGGACCGACTCGCCGATGTGCAGCTTGTCGAGCCGCTGCAGGTTGGGGAAGCCCTCCAGGAACAGGATCCGCGTGGCCAGCTGATCCGCGTGTCGCATCTCGTCGATCGACTCGGCGCGAATCTTTGCGGCCAGCGTCACGAAGCCCCAGTTTTCGCACATCTTCGCGTGCAGGAAATATTGGTTGATGGCCACCAGCTCACCCGCCAACACCTCGTTCAGGACTTCGATGACTTCCTTGTGACCCTTCATCCGGTGCTCTCCTCTCGATCCGCCGCGAGCGTCCCAAGAAACCAGCCACGCGGCAAGGCCGACGGTGGCCGAGCACGGGGGCGAGACTCAAAACCGGCCGGATAGCGACAGCGAGCCAGGGCCGAGCCCCACGCTGATGTCGTCGCTCTTCTTCTTGTTCGCGCCGCCCACGAGCCCGCCTACCAAGAGCCCGAGCCCGCCGGCGGCGAGCACGCCGCCCGTGACCATCGCGATCTGGGCCCCCATCAGCTTGCTCTTGCCCGCGTCGATGGTGTCGGCGCTGCCGGTCGGGCAGGCGTTGCCACTCGGCCCGCACAGCTCGCCGAGGTCGTCGTGGTCGCCCTTGGCCAGGAAGAACAAGCTGGTGCCGATGCCCACCCCCGCAACTCCCACCAAGCCGACCACGGCCCCGGAGATGGTGAGCGCCTTGTGGTCGACGGTGGTCTCGTACACCGGAGGTTGCTGCGGCGGCGGCGGCGGTGGCGGCGGCGGCGCTGGCGGCGGCGGCGGCGTGAGCTCGATCATGCGCTGCTCCCCCGCGAGCAGCTGCACCTCGCTCACGGCCTTGACCACGCCCGCTTCGAGCAGCTCGACGCGCACGGAGGCCGGCAGGAAGGCACGCTCTTCGTTGATGGCCAGCTCCTGCGTGCCGATGCGCGCGCTCTTGCCGGTGGCGTCTCCGCGCACCGTGACGCGTACCAAAGCCAGTTTCTTCTGGATCTCGAGCCGCAGCGACCTGGCCTTCTCCCCCGTGGCCGCGTAGCGCTCATTGCCGGGCGCCGCGGCCTCGGCCTCGACCAGCTTGAGCTCGGCGTGCGCGCGCAGGAGCTCGTTCATGTCGATCAACGCCCGCGTCATCATCAGGTGTGCGTTCGGGCTCTTGACCACGCCGTACGAGGCGGAGAACGCCGCCAGCGCCTCTTCCAGCTTCTTCTGCTCGAACAGCTTGGCGCCACGCTCGTAGTGCGTCTGGGCGTCCTTCTTTTGCGCCTCGGTGGCTTGGTTGAACGGCACGCCTTGCGCCCACGCCGACGACGTCGGCGCCGCGCTCCAGCAGGTGAGCGTGAACAGAGCGGCTCCCAGTGAGCGGCGGGCCGAGCCGATGAGCGACATGGCCGTCAGCATAAGGGGCTCGCGCGCGGGGTGACAATGCGTGTAGCCTTTTGTGGCGCATGGCAGAATCGGGCTCGGCCCCCCCCAGCGGATCGAAGACCCCCTTCGATCACGAAGACGCGACCGAGGTGATGGCCGTGCCTGCCACGCCGCCGGCGAAGAGCGGTTCTGCGCTCTCCGACGTGGAGGACAAAGACAAGAAGTACGTCGCGCCCAGGGTGATCCCGGCTGCAGCCACCCCCGAAAAAGAGCACGAGGGGGCGAAGATCGTGCTGAACATTCCGGACGCCAAGCCCAGGCCGCCCGCGGCCCCCGGCCGGGGTGGCCGAGCCAGCACGCCTGACGCTGGCCAAGCCGTCGCCGAGGTGCGCGCCCGACGCCGCGCGCCGACCGTGAAGCTCTCGCGCGCTGCGGTCACGGGTGCGATGAACGCAGCCGACGACATCGACGTCACGATGGACGACGACGATCCGGAGCCGCCGCCGCCGCTCGAGGCTCCGGCCACGCCCTCGGCGCCGCCCATCCACCAGAGCCTGCCGGTGGGCCCCGCGCCTCCAGCCCGCCGGGACGCGCGCAGCAGCGGCGGCGCGTTGGCAGCGCGTGGTGTGCTCGAGCCGCCCGCGACGGCGCTGCCCATCTCGGAGCCCGTTCGCGCAGAGTCCTCCAAGGCCCCCTGGTTGGCGGTCGCGCTGCTCGCGCTCGGCGCTGCAGGCGCCGGCGTGTTCGTGGCCACCCGCGCGCCGTCTGGCTCGAGCCCGGCACCCGCTCGCGCCGCCGGCCAAGCCACCGCGACCGCGCAAGTCACGGCTGAATCCAGCCCCGAGCCGACCGCGCCCGCGTTGGCGGCCAGCGAAGCTCCCTCCGCGAGCACCAGCGACGCAGCAACTTCCGGCAGCGGCGCTGCGAGCGGCGACGAGCCCTCCGCCGTGGCCGTCGTGCCGCCCCCCCAGACCAACGCCGGGGTCGCCCCCCCCGTGAAGACGCCTCCGGTGGGCACGGCGGGGCGGCCGGCCTGGACTCCGCCCGCGAGCACGCAACCGCGCCCGCCGGGCACGTTCAAGCCCCCACCCAAGCGCACGAGCGATATCCCGAGCTCCATCTGAGCCTGCGTTCCAAGGGCATGCGACGCAAGAACCGCTTGTCCCAAGAGACCAGTCCGTACCTGCTGTCGCACGCAGAGAACCCGGTCGACTGGCACCCATGGGGCCCCGAGGCCCTCGCGCGTGCGGCCAAGGAGGACAAGCCCATCTTCCTGTCGATTGGCTACTCGGCTTGCCACTGGTGCCACGTGATGGAGCGCGAGAGCTTCGAGGACGAGGAGGTCGCTGCACGACTGGCGGAGGGCTTCATCGCGATCAAGGTGGACCGCGAGGAACGGCCCGATCTCGACGCGGTGTACATGACCGCCACCATCGCGATGAACGGCAGCGGTGGCTGGCCCATGAGCGTGTTCCTCACGCCCGACGGGCGCCCCTTCTTCGCCGGCACCTATTTCCCCAAACATGGAAAACACGGGCGCCCCGGGTTCATGGAGCTGCTCGCGCGCATCCGCGAGCTGTGGCAAGGCGAACGCGACGACCTGCTCACGCAAGCCGAGGAGCTGAGCGACGCCGTGCGTGCAGAGGCACGTGCGAGCGAGCCACGCCCCGTCGACGCCGCGCTCGAGGCCGCGGCGGCGAAGCAACTGCTCGCGAGCTTCGATCCCGAGTGGGGCGGCTTCGGCGGCGCGCCCAAGTTCCCTGCCCCGTTCGCGCTCTCACTGCTCTTGCGGCATAGCCACGAGACGGGCGACGAGCGCTACCGCGGGGCCGCGCTCGTCACGCTCGACCGCATGGCTCGCGGCGGCATCTACGACCACGTCGGCGGCGGCTTCGCGCGCTACTCCACGGACGCCCGCTGGCACGTTCCGCACTTCGAGAAGATGTTGTACGACAATGCGCAGCTCGCTCGCGTGTACGTCGAGGCTTGGCAAACGACGGGAGACGCTGCCCTGGCGCGGGTGGCGCGAGAGACGCTCGACCACGTCGCGCGCGAGATGCAGGGGGAGCACGGCGGCTACCTGAGCGCGACCGACGCCGACAGCGAAGGCGTCGAGGGGAAGTTCTTCGTCTGGTCCGAGCGCGAGATCCGCGAGCTGCTTCCCGCGGACGAAGCCGAGGCGGTGATCGCGAGCTTCGACGTCCGACCGCGCGGCAACTGGGAAGGCCACAACGTGCTGTGGGCGCCACGCCCGTACGCAGAGTCCGCGCGCGAGCTCGGCCTTGGCGAGACGGAGCTCTGGGCGCGGCTTGAGCGCGCCAAGAGCGCGCTCTACGCCGCGCGACAGAAGCGCGTCCCCCCCGCCTGCGACGACAAGGTGCTGACGGCGTGGAACGGCCTGATGATCGGCGCGATGGCGTTCGCCGCGAGGGCGCTCTCCGAGCCCCGCTACTTGGCGAGCGCGCGTCGCGCCGCCGACATGATCTCGAGCCACGCCACCCGCCCCGACGGTGGCTTGTTCCGCGCCTTCCGGTCCGGACGCGCCCACGTGCATGGATTCCTCGAGGACTACGCCTTCCTGGCCGACGGCCTCATCGATCTGTTCGAGGCGTCGGGGGAGTACCGCCACCTGGCGCGCGCGCTGGCGCTCGCCGAACGAGCCGCAATCGACTTCTCGGGCGAGCCGGGGCAGGGCTTCTACACCACCAGCGCCCAGCACGAGGTGCTGCTCACGCGCCTGCGCGAGGGCAGCGACAACGCCACCGCCAGCGCCAATGCAGTGATCGCGCGCGTGCTGGTGCGGCTCTCGCAACATTTTGGCCGCGACGACCTGCGCGCGCTGGGCGCGTCCGCGATCATGGCCCACGGGCGCGCCATGTCGCGTGTACCACGCGCGTTCACGAGCTCGCTCGAGGTGGCGTCGCGCCTGCTGGCGCCTGCCATCGAGGTGGCGCTGATCGGTCCCGAAGCGGGTGTGGACGAGATGGCCCGGGTGGTCGGCCAACGCTACCTGCCCAACCTGGTGATCGCGCGCGCCCCCGAGGGCACACCGCCCCCGCACCCGCTGCTCGAGGGCAAGCGACCGATCGCTGGGCGGGCCACCGCGTTCGTGTGCCGGGACATGGCCTGCTCGCAGCCAGCGAGCTCGACCGCGGAGCTCGCTCGTGAGCTCGACCTGGCATGCGGCACGCAGCGCAGCGATCGCCGCCCCGCGCTGGCGCCCAGCCTGCACACGGGCGTTGCCGGCCAGCAGGCGACACGCAGCTGGCTCGACACTCGCGGCGTCGAGGGGCGGAGCCTGCTCGGCTGCTCGGTGCATCCGAGCGGCGTCTTGCTCGGTGGGCACCGCGAGCCAGACGTGCGCGAGGCTGTCGCGCTCGCGCTCGCCGAAGGCCGCAACTTGCTTGCGTTCGACTTGCCGCGCGCGGCAGCCGTGGGCGATGCGCTGGCGACGGCCTTCGCGCAGGGCACTCCTCGCGACGCGCTGCTGCTCGTCGCGGTGCTGCACGACGAGGTCGATCTCGCCCGTGAGAGCGGGCGACTGTGCGACGCGGCCCGCATCTCCGTGGTGGACCTGGCGCTCGCGCCCCGCGAGAGCAGCGCCGCCGCCCTGGCCGAGCTCGAGAGCTCCACACGGGTCGCCCGCGTGGGTCTGTACGCAGAGAGACCGCTCGCGCCCGAGGACGCAGACTGGATCGCGGCGCTCCCCGGCGAGATCGAGGTGCTGGCTGCGCCGCTCAACTTGCGCGAGGGCGCGCGCGAGATCGCCGCGCACGTGGCGCGCTCGGGTCGAGCGCTGATCGCGCTGCGCCCGCTCGATCTCGCCATCGGGCCCCGCGTCTTGCGCTTGGATCGTGAGGCCCGCGCCGACGGCGAGCCGGCCGCGGTGGCACTCGCCCAGGCGCTGGGGGAGCTCACCCGACTCGAGGACGAATTTCGGAACACGATCGCTCGGCGCCTCTCGGGCAGCAGTGAGGCAGCGGACCCGCAGCGGCTGTTCGAGTGGGCGCAGGAGCTGGGCAAGGCCGAGCGTGTGCTCGACGACGCGCTCGAGGTGGACGCGTTCGTGTCCCAGTCCGTCATGCCCCTGCTGGGAGCGCAGCTGGGCGCGCTCAGCAGCCTGAGCGAGGAGGGGCCGCGTATCGCCTCGTTCCGTGAGCGCTACGTCGACACGCTCACGCGCAGCCTGAAGATCTTGGCCCAGCACGTCGATGGCCGCAGCGCTGCGCTGTTGCGCAGACTGGCGGTCGCCATCGTGGGTGGCGATGTTGCCGCGCTCGCGCCGAGCGCGCTCGGCGCGGTGCTGGCCAGCCCCGGTGTGGGCGCCGCGCTGGTCACCGTGCGCAGCGCGGCGGACGTGCCGCGCTCGTCACGCTGGTCCGACGTGAGCTCGGACCTGTTCGAGCAGGCGCGCGCGCTGGTCTCGGAGGGAAGCTAGCCAGTCCCATCCGCTACGGCGACCGTTGGTCGCTGCCCGATCTCGGGCTCGCGGTGCCAACGCCGACGGCACAGCGCGAAGCGCCACCAGAAAAACTAGACGCAGGCGGAGATGCCGAGCTCGCGGCGGACGTCCTCGAGCGGACGCTCCCACATGTCCTCGAAGCGCACCACCGGCAGAAAGGCCGCCGCTTTGCCGCGCCGATAGGCGCGGAGCACCTCCGGAGCGGCGAGCGGTGCGCGCGTGATGGTGCCGAGCACGGCCAGGAGCAACGCGCTCGGCATCTCGAGCTGCGCGTAGGTGAAGCCTTGCAGTGCGATCTCGCCTGGCACGTCGGGCTTGTAGCCGGTGAGCGTGTGCCAAATGTCGTGCGTCTGACGGATGCGCGCCGCGATCCAGCGCGGCAGCTCGGGCAAGCCAGGGGGCGGCTGAAAGAGATCCGGGTCGAGCTTGTTCTCGTCCAGGTAGCGCACGTAGGCGCCGCCAAGCGTGGTCTGCGGCAGCTTCCTGAGCGCGGCGAAGTCCACCGTCTGGCTGTTGATCAGCGGGCGCTCGCTCGCCAGCGCCGCGCCCGCCGCAGAGCTCGTGATGCGCGCCACGAAGCCGGGGAACGAGGACGCGTTGAGCGCGATGCCAACGATGAACACCTGCTTGGTGTCGTCGGGGTTGCGCATCAAACGCGAGAGCGCGATCAGGCCGACGCGGATCCGCTGCCAGCGGCTGCCTTCCTGCGCCAAACGGATGGCTTCGACCTCGGTCACGGGGGTGGGCATGGTGACGACTCTGCTCGTGGTGTCCATGGCGGCTCCTTGTTGGCAACCATGACAATAACAGCGGAACGACTATTATCAACCTTGCCAATCACTGGCACTCGAGCCACCTCGCGACCTTGTCCGACTGCTGCTCGCAACGGCTCCCCGCGGGGCAATCGCAGCTCGCTTCGCACAAGATGGCGCACTGCTGCTGGAGCACGACTCCGTTGTAGTCGTGGCATGTGTACCCCTCTGGGCAGGGACCGCCTCCCGCGCAGTCGAGCCCGATCGCGCTCGCGTCTTCGGTGATGGGCTCGCAAGCCCCCCCGCCGCCGCCGTTGGCGCCCACGCCGACGCCACCGACACCGCCATCGCCGCCGACGCCCACGCCGCCTTCGCCACCTGCTGGCCCACCACCACCGGCGCCCGCACCCCCCGGCGAGCCGTCGTCGCCACACGCGATCACCATCACCGCGAGCACCATCACCTTGGGCATCACGCCAGCCTACGCGGCCAGCGCGGAAGGCTCCAGTGACGCCCAGAAACGCCGACGCCAAGAAGTGTGAGCGCTCGCTGCGCGCACCAGGAGCCGTCGAGCGCGCACAGCGCCTCTTTTCAAGACCGTCCCCAGCTGATACCCCCCGAGGAATGAGAGCTCGCTTCCTTTGGCTTGGTTCTGTTTCCGCGCTCGCGATCCTCGCCGGTATGGCGTCCGAGGCGTCTGCCGACGTGTTGGCCTTCAGCGCGGGTCCTCCGCTGCCGACTGCCACCGCGCAGACGGTCGCGATCACCGGCGATGACGGCATGGTGTACCTGTTCGGTGGGTTCAACCAGCTGAGCGCGGCCTATCGCTTCGACCCCACCGCGGGGACGTACACCGCCCTGGCCGCGATCCCGACGCAGGTGCGCGGTGCCTGCGGCGCGCTCGCAACAGACGGGCGCATCGTGCTGATCGGCGGCTACGACGACGGCGTAGGCGAGGTCGACGCCGTGCAGATCTACGATCCCGTGGCGAACACGTGGGCCGCGGGAACGTCGACGCCGAGCGGCTGGGAGTGTGCCGCCGTCGCCGGCGCAGACGGCCGCGTCCATTTGCTCGGTGGCGAGAGCGACTCCACCACGCACCGGAGCTACGACGTCCTCACCGACACCTGGATGGACCACGCCGATCTGCCCAGCGCGCGTGTCGCGCACGGCGCCGGCGTCGGGCTCGATGGGCGCATCTACGTGTTCGGCGGCGACTTCTCCGGTGGTGGGCCGACCAGCATGGACGTCTGGGATCCCGCGACCAACACGTACGCCACCGGGTCCGCGCTGCCCAGCAGCAGCGTGCAGAGTGCCTTCGCGACCTCGGGACAGTACGTGTTCGCGCTGGGCGGCTCCACCAGCAGCGGCAACAACGGCTCGCCTTTCTTCAGCGCCGTGTTGGTGCTCGACACGATGACGGGCCTGTGGAGCACCGAGACCGCCACGCTCTCGACCGGCATCCGCGAGGCAAACGCCGCGGTCGCCGGCGGAGCGGTCCACGTCTTCGGCGGCAGCACGGGTGCTCCGACGGTGACTCATCAGCTGGCGTTGCTCGACAGCGACGACGACACCATCGCAGACAACGTCGACAACTGCGTGTTCGTGGACAACGTCGGACAGGCCAACGCCGACGCCGATGCGTTCGGTGACGCGTGCGACGTCTGTCCCAACGACGCCGCCGACGACGTCGACGGCGACACCGTGTGCGGCAACAGCGACAACTGCCCCGATGACGCAAACACCAACCAGGCCAACTTGGACGGCGACAGTCTGGGCGACGCGTGCGACACGTGCCCCAACGACGCGGCCAACGACGCTGACGGCGACAGCATCTGCGCGAACGCAGACAACTGCCCCACGGTCGCAAACCCGGGCCAAGAGGACGCCGACAACGACGGCACTGGCGACGCTTGCGAGGTCGC
>CAZXMG010000087.1:0-28979 GCA_964641275.1 uncultured Polyangiaceae bacterium | reverse complement strand
TCCGGAGCGATGAACAAGCTCACCCGCGTGCCCACGGCCCTGGCCGCGCTCACGAACGGCTCGATCGCCGCTCGTTCACCCGCCACGTTCAAGCCGCCCTCGGTGGTGCGCTCCTGGCGCCGCTCGGGCACCAAGGTGACCGTATCGGGGACCACGCGGGCGGTGATGGCGCGCATCTCCTCCGTGGCCGCGCATTCGAGGTTGAAGTGCGAGGTGATCGAGGCCCGCAGCCGCTCGACGTCGTCATCCTTGATGTGCCGGCGGTCCTCACGCAGGTGAGCCGTGATGCCGTCGGCGCCAGCTGCCTCGCACACGTGCGCGGCGAACAGCGGGTCGGGGTACCGGGTGCCGCGGGCATTGCGGACCGTGGCCACGTGGTCGATGTTGATGTGGAGGCGGACGGGCACGCGCGGTCCTTAGCATGGAGCGCGCCGGGCGTTCACGAACCCGAGGCCAGCGACAATCGACACGACTGGGTTCCGGGTTAAGCTGCCGCCTGCCAGTGCTGCACCGCGGTGACAAAGTGGTTGGCCGATTCGTCATCGCCGAGCGGGTCGGCAAGGGCGGGATGGGCACGATCTACCGTGCAGAAGATCTGCAGTCGGGCGCGGAGGTCGCGCTCAAGCTGCTTCGCACGGACGCCAGCAGCGATCTCGGGCGGCGCTTCGTCCGGGAGGCGAAGCTGCTGCTTTCCCTGGGGCACCCCGGCATCGTGCGTTACGTGGCGCACGGCTCGACCGAGGAGGGGCAGCTCTTCATCGCCATGGAGTTCCTGCGTGGCCAGGACCTGCACGATCGCATCAAGGAAGGCCCCCTCTCTCCGCACAAGGCCACCCGCGTCGCCGTGGCGATCGCAGAGGCGCTCGAGCACGCGCACAGCCACGGCGTGGTGCACCGCGATCTCAAACCCCGCAACGTGTTCTTGGTCGACCGCGACCTCAGCAAGGTCAAAGTGCTCGACTTCGGGATCGCGCTAGCGACCGAGGGGACGATGGTGCAGACCGGCAGTGAGGTGCTCGGCACCCCGGGCTACATGGCCCCCGAGCAGGCTCGCGGGGAGGGCGCGGTCGATGCGCGCGCCGACGTCTTCTCGCTGGGCTGCGTGTTGTACCACGCCATGATCGGGCGCCCGCCGTTCGCGGCCAAAGACCTCGTCGCGTCGCTCTCCAAGCTGCTGTTCGACCCGTCGCCGAGGATCGACCACGTGCTCGACGGACTCCCCGCCGGTCTCGCCGACATCGTTGCGGACATGATGGCCAAGGATCCGTCTGCTCGCCCGAGCTCCATGCTCGCCGCGCGTCTGCGCCTCACCGCGCTCGACTTCGTCGAGGAGGTGTCGGCGTATTCCTCGATCAGTCGTCGCGCTGCGCTGACTGCACGGGAGCGGACGCACCTGGCCGTCGTAGCGGCGCGGCCAGGCAAGGGGGCGGCGGTCGACGAGCGCGCGGTGGCACCCGTCGTGGCCGCGGTCGAGGTGATCTTCGGCGCGCGGATCGAGCGCGCGGCCGACGGCGGCGTGATCGCCGTGCTGAGTGGTGGCGCGACGGCCAGCGAGGAGGCGCTGACCGCGGTGCGTTGCGCCGAGCACTTCCGCGCCGAGCTCGCGGGCTGGTCCTGCGCGGCGGCGCTCGGCCGCGGTGTGGTGACGGAAGGCTCGCCGGTGAGCGAGGTGATCAAGCGGGCGTCGGTGGCTCTCGCCAGCACACCGCCGGGCTCGGTGGGCCTCGACCCCACGTGCGCTGCCCTGGCCGAGAGTCACTACGATCTCGAGGATCCCGCGCCGACCGGCGCGAGCCAAGTACGCATCTTGCTCAAGGAGCGCGGCAGCTCCGGCGCAGGCCGCACCCTGCTCGGTCGCCGCCTGCCGTGTGTCGGTCGCGAGCGCGAGCTCGCCAGCCTGCAGGGCATGATCGCCGAGTGTTTCGAGGAGGGTGTTGCTCGCGCTGTGGTCGTGACGGGGCCTCCAGGCATTGGCAAGACGCGCATCGTGAGCGAGCTCGTGGGGCGTGAGACGAAACAGCGTGGGGTCGCGGTGTGGTCTGGGCGCGGCGACCCGATGGGTGCCGGGTCTCCGTTCGGCATCCTCTCGGAGGTGTTGCGGTCGGGGCTGGGGGTGCAACGCGCTGCCGCGCCCGAAGAGCAACGGCGAGCCCTGTCCACTGCGGTCGAGAACTGGTTGCCCTTGGACGCCGCCCCGCGCGTGGCGACCTTCGTGCAGGAGATCCTCGGCCTGGGGTTGCCCCTCTCCCAGGTCCGAGACCCGATGTTGCGCTCGGCGCGCCAGAACCCGATGCAGATGGGCGACCTGATGCTGCGCGCGTTCGAGGACTTGCTCTCGGCGCGCGTGGCGCGCGGACCGCTCTTGTTGATGTTCGAGGATCTGCACTGGGCCGATGTGCCGAGCCTGCGATTCGTGAGCGCGGCGCTGCGCTTCGCCAAGGACTCTCCGCTGTTCGTGCTGGGCGTGGCGCGACCGGAGGCGCTCTCGGCGTTTCCCGCATTTTTTGCCGACCAGGTCGTGGCGGAGCAGCGGCTCTCGCCGCTGGGGCGCAAGGCTGCGCTCCGGCTGGCCGAGGAGGCCGCTCGCGACGTGGCGTTGCCCGCAGCGGTGATGGAGGACGTGGTCGCGCGGGCCGACGGCAACCCGTTCTTCCTCGAGGAGCTGCTGCGCAACGTGCTGGGCGGTGGCGACGTCCGCGAGCTGCCAGAGACGGTGATCGCCACCGTCGAGGGCCGGCTGCGCGGTCTCTCGCCCGACAGTCGCCGGGTGTTGCGCGCGGCCAGTATCTTCGGGCAACGTTTCTGGTTCGGGGGGTTGTCGGCGCTGCTGGGTGAAGAGATGGAGCCCGGTCGGTTGTCTGTGTTGGTGAGCCAGCTCGAGGAGCTGGAGGTGTGCGCGCGTCAATACGCCTCTCGATACCCAGGTGACACCGAGTATGCGTTTCGCCACGCGTTGGTTCGAGATGCGGCCTACGCAGCCCTCACCGATGAGGATCGCCGGCTCGGGCACGCGCTGGCGGCCGCGTACCTGGAGGAAATGGGCGAGCACGACCCGATGCTGCTGGCTGAGCACCACGAGCGAGCCAAGAGCCCCATGGATGCGGTCAGGAACTTCGAGGCTGCTGCTATGCAAGCGCTCGAAGGCAATGACTTCCGAGGTGCGGTGGCCCACGCCACGCGGGCCATCGAGTCTGGGGCGCTGGGCAGCGCACGTTTGCGGCTGCTCTTGCTCGTGGCCGAGGCACATCAATGGGCGGGAGAGTCGAAGGAGGCGTTCGCCGCGGCCAACCAGGTGCGCGAGGCAGGCCTGGCCGCGGGGCCTTTGTACTTCCACGCGCTGACCCAATGCGCAGAAGCGGCAGGGCGCCTCGGCTACACGGACGAGGTGCTGTCCATCGCGGACGCGATCGAGGATGCCGAGCCTGATCCGGCTGCGCCGCGACCCTACCTCGAGGCGCTCGGGGTCGTGCTGCAGCGGCTCGTGTTCAATGGCATGGCCGATCGGGCCACGGAGCTCGCTTCGCGGCTGTCCGAGCTGCCCGCGGCTGCGCATGAGGATCTGGCTTGTGTGGCCTTCATTCACCGCGCGCACGCGGCCGTCGGCCAGATCGTGTTCGACGTCATGGCTGACATGGATCACCGCCGCGCGTCGGCAGAGGCATTCGAGCAGATCGGCGACTTTCGGCAGACGTTGTCGCAGCGGATCAATCTGGCGAACTGTTACGTACAGGTGGGCGCGTACGAGCTGGCCGAGCAGGAGCTGCGCGTGGCGCTGGGCTTCGCCGAGCGCATGAACCTGCCGGTCTCCATCGCCAACTCCAAGTCCAACCTGGGCCACGTGCTCGGCCTGCTGGGCGCGTTCGCGGACAGCGAGCTCTTGTTGCGCGAGTCCATCGCCATGTTCGAGCAGCAGGGCAACCTGCGCCTGGAGAGCGCGACGCGCACCTACCTGGCCATGACGCTGTTCGAGACGGGGCGCGACGCCGAAGCGCGCGAGGAGATCGAGCGCGCCATCTCGGTGGCCCCCGCGGAGAGTGATCGCATCTTCGCCTTGTCCTTTCGCGCCCGTCTGGAGCTCACCGTCGGCGACGTCGAGCGCGCCCTGGCCGACGCCACCGCGGCCGTGACGTCGCTCGACGAGCTGGGTGGCATCGACGAAGGTGAGATCCAGATCCGCCTGGTGTTCGCCGAGGCGCTCCTCGCCGCGGGGAGGCGAGGCGAGGCCATCTTCGCCATCCGCTTTGCCAAGGAGCGGCTCCGTCACCAGAGCCAATCCATCACCGACCCGGCGCTGCGCACCGCTTGTCTGACGCGCGTGCCGGAGAACGCGAGGCTGCGAGCCCTCTCCCACGAGATTCGTGGCAAGCGCGATCAATCGCCCACGTAACACTCGCCGAAGGCGTTCATCTCGGCGTCGCACTCGTCGCTGCGGCACTGGTCCGCCGAATCCGCCAAGCACTCGAGGGCTTCGAGGTAGAGGTCTTCACAGTCGCGGTCGCGGATCTCGTCGCACAAGAGCTCGCAGTCGAGGCCAGCGTCACACGCGTCGTCCTGGTCGTTGCAGGCGTTCACGCACGCGTCGTCGGTGATCTCGAGGCCCTCGCCGCCGGGGACCACGAGGCAGCCCGCGAGGAGGGAGGTGGACAGGGAAAGCGTGAGCGAGAGAGCGGCGACGAGCTTCATGACTGTTCTGTTCCTTGGGGAGCTCGGCCTGTCCGAGCTTGCCCAAGGCAGTCGACCCGGAGGGCCGATCCGTCACGTAGGCGCTGTCGTTTCTCTGCAGCCGATCAACACTCGGAGGGGTCGAGGCACTCGCCGGTGCGCTCACGTGCGTTGCCTTGGCCGATCGCGCACCACTCGGGCAGGTCGGGCGAGAGCCCTTCGGTCTGGTAGATCGACGCTCCAGGCGACAGCCAGTAGGGGTGGTCGAGCGCGAAATCCCACATGCCCTTGAACTGCGAGAAGCCGCTGGGGCCCTCGAAGGGCGGCTGCGAGTGCCCGCAGTTGTGGATGCACTCGAGGAAGAAGTGGCCGTCCTCGGTGAGGTGCGTCTCGAGATCGTTCGACAAAGTCTCGAACGAGAGCAAGCCCTGGCAGGTGTCGGTCTCGCCGCCCCACAACACCAGACCGGGCAAAGCGTGCTCGGGCGTGGCCCAGGGCTTGATCACCCCGCCGGTGCCGCCGGAGAGCGATACGAACGAGGCGAGCCGCGTGCTCCTGAGGTGCGCGAGCTGATCGGTCCAAAGCGCGCCTGCGCTGACGCCGATGGAAGAGACGCACTGCTCGTCGACGGAGTACTGCTCGGCGACGCACGCGAACATGTCGTCGAAGAAGGCCGCCTCTTCATCGACGCGGGCTTGGGCTCCAAAGTTCTCGACCGGCCAGGTGAACAGAAGGTCGCCCTTCTTCTCGGGGATGACGGCGATGAAGTTTTGGGTGTCGACGGCGAGCTGCACCTCTGCGCGCTGCAAGAAGTCGTCTGCGCTGCCGCCGAGCCAATGCCACAAGAAGAACACCGGGTAGCTCTGCGCTGGGTCGTAGCTCGCGGGCAACACCAAGAGGAACGCGCGATCTGCGCCCCCTGACGCGAGGGTGTTGGGCCCTGCTGCGAGCTGGGGGCAGGTGCCGCCGCTGTAGCTCGGCGCGGGCGCCGGGCTGGCTGCGCCGCTCGGCGTGGGGTCCCCGCAGCGGCCGACGAACACGGGCGTGCCGCCGCCACCACCGGTTCCGCCGCCGGCTCCGCCAGCTCCGCCCAAGGACTCACCGCCGCTCCCTTGCGCGCCCGCGGCACCGCTGCCGGTCGCTCCGCCGACTTGCGAAGCGCCACCTCCACCTTGCGCAGGATCAGAGTCACCGCACGCGAGCGCAGCCACAGCGGCGACGCAGAAGGACCACGAAAGTGCTCGCTCTCGCATGTCATCAGCCTATCACGGGTAGGTGTACCCACCCTGGATGCCGAGCGGGATGCCGAGCTGCCAATAGAGCAACAGGAACACCGACCAGCTCGTGAGCAGCGCCAACGAGTACGGCAACATCAGCGCCGTCAGCGTGCCGATGCCGGTCTTCTTCACGTAGCGCTGCGAGTACGCCACCACGAGCGGGAAGTACGGCATCAGCGGCGTGATGATGTTGGTGGTCGAGTCGCCTACGCGGTAGGCCGCCTGCGTGAGCTCGGGCGAGAGGCCGAGCTGCATCAACATCGGCACGAGGATGGGGGCCAGCAGGGCCCACTTGGCGCTGGCGGAGCCGATGAACAGGTTCACGAAGGCCACCAACAGGATGATGCCGACGATGGTCACGCCTGTCGGCAGCTTGGCTGCCTGCAGCGCGGCTGCGCCGTTGACGGCGAGCAACGCGCCCAGTTGGCTGCTGTTGAACGCGTAGATGAACAGCGAGGCGAAGAACGCCATCACCAGGTAGTAGCCCATCGAGCTCATCGACTTGGCCATCCCCTTGATGACGTCACGGTGCGTCTCGTACGTCCCCGAGACGAACCCGTGCACGATGCCAGGGAGCAAGAACAGCAGGAAGATCATGGGCACGATCGACTGCATGAGCGGCGCCTTGAGGTCGGTGAGGCCGCCGTTGGGTGCGCGCAGCGAGGAGCTGACGGGCATCGCCCAAGCGATCAGCGCCGCCAGCCCTGCGAGCATGGCCACGAGGCCTGCGCGCAGGCCGCGGCGCTCCTTGTCTGTCATTTCGCCGAGCTTCGGCACTTCATTGGGATCGCCGTCGATCTCGACACTCTTCAGGCGTGGCTCGATCACGCGGTCGGTGATGTACCAGCCCACGCCCACGATCAGCACGCTGGAGATGGCGGTGAAGAACCAGTTGCACAGCGGGTTGACTTGCCGCTCCGGGTCCAGGATGGCGACCGCTTCTTGGGTCAAGCCCTGCAGCAGCGGGTCGAGCCCGGAGGGGATCGGGTTGGCGCTGAAGCCGCCGGACACGCCCGCGAACGCTGCGGTGATGCCCGCGAGCGGGTGACGACCAGCGGCAAAGAAAATCACCCCGCCGAGCGGGATCACCAGCACGTAGCCCGCGTCGGCGGCGGTGTGGCTCAGGATCGCCACGAAGATCAGCATGGGCGTGAGCAACGACTTGGGCGTGACGCTGACCAAGCGCTTGAGCGCTGCGCCGATGAACCCGCTGTGCTCCGCCACACCCACGCCGAGCAGCGCCACCAGCACCACCCCGAGCGGATGGAACCCCGTGAAGGTCTTGACCATGTCGGTCAAGAACTGCGTCATCGCCTTGCCGCTGAGCTGGTTCACCACCTCCTTCGCGACAGGGCCCGTGCGCGACGGCACCTCGAACTTGTGGCCCGCGAGCAGCGCCGACACCACCCACACCAAGAGCAGGGCGATGACGAACAGCACCGCGGGATCGGGCAGCTTGTTGCCGGCGCGCTCGATCAAGTCCAGCAGCCGCCCGCCCAGCGACTTGTTCGCCGTTCGCTCTTTCCCCTCGCTCATGCCCCCTTATGGCCGGGGGGGGCGGCTCATCCAAAACCACAGTTGGGGTCGTTCGGGTCCTCGATGCACGGGTCCCACGCGATCGTCTCGCCGATCACTACCTCGACGGCGGCCTCGTGGCCCGCGGCGTCGACGCGCGCCCAGAGGATCACGTGCGTGCCGGGCGCGGGCGGCGGCTCGTTCTCAGGATCCCAAGACACGCCTGGCATGCCCGCGAACAGCCCCGCCGCCTGTGGCCAAGCGCCGCCGCTCAGGTTCACGACGCCTTGGCTGTCGAAGGTCCCCTCGAGCGTCTGCCCGGTCGCCGGGTCACGCGCGCCCCAGCTGAGGACGGGCGTCGCACCACAGTCGCTGCAACCCAGCGCGAGCCACAGGTGGTAGCCGCCTTGAGGGCCCGAGATCAGCGGGAGCACGTCGCCATCGCTGAGCGGCTCGAAGCAATCCTCCCCCGTGCCCAACGCGAACACAGGATGATCGCCCGGCGTCGTGCAAGCGGGACCGCCTCCGCTCCCGCCCTCGGCTTGGCCACCGCTGCCGTTCGCGCCCTCACCACTGCCGCCCCCGCCCTCTCCGCTGCCATCCGCCTCGTGGACGGTGGAGGTGCAAGCGGTCAACGCCAGCCACAGCAAGGCTCCCAGGTGCTCACGCATGGAGAGCGCGAAAGCAAAGCTCTCGCCAGCGACTTTCTCCGATATTCAGGGCATCTGTCGGCCGCTTCTGTGCCTGCCTGTGCCGTCTCTCAGCGCCGGTTGCGTTGCTCGGCGCGGCAGGCCCCGCCGCCGGCGACGCGCGAGACCCGGGGCAGCAGGTAGTCGTAGACCACGTCTGCCAGCGTCTCCGGGATCTCGGGCACGTCTTCTGGGTCGACGTCTCCGGCGAGCTCTCGGGGCGGAAGCTCGATCTGTTCAGGTGTGGCGGGCACGCCGCCCAGCTCGTCGAGCGTGATGTCGCCGTCGCCGTTCGCGTCGGCTGAGGCGTAGGCCTCGAAGTGCAGGGGAAAGGCGTCGTCGGAGGCTCTGCGGAACAGCTCCTCCGCGCGGAGCTCCAGCACCAGCTCGACGCGCTGACCGCCCTCGAGCTCGAGCACGCTGCTGTACGCGCGGTCGCCGTCGCCTTCGCACTGGTCGAGCTCGTGGCTGCGCCGGAACGCCCAGCTGAAGCGCTTGCTCGTGACGCCGTCCGTGCCGAAGCCGACCACCAGCAGGGTCGTGCCGCGATCTTGCTCGAAGGCGTCGGAGCCTTCGCGGTAGAGCAGATCGAAGTCGGCGCTGCTGGTGCCCGCGCCGAGCACGGTGTCGTCGGTGGGCGGACGCAGTCGGTACTCCACGCTGCAGCGACCCAGTCCGTAGGCCAGGCCGACCTTCTCGCGCGTCGCCTGCTTGAAGTCGATCAGCCACTCGTAACGCGTGCCCGAGTAGTCGTTGCAGGACGCTTCCTCGCCGTCCGGGTCGCCATCGAGCTGCACCCCTCCGATGGCGGTGACCACCCGATCAAAAGTAATGGTCCAGCCATCTTCCGTGACCACGCCAGAAAGCACGGCCTCACTCGGCTCGGCGGCCACATACAGCTCCGCTGGTTCGGGGCGCAGGTCACCGGGGAGGCAGCTCGCGAGCGAAGCGCTCAGCCACAGCAGCGCCACGCCCCGGGCGCCGCTCATCGGTAGCCGCCCTCGACGCCCAGGCTCGGGATCGTCACGGGACCGACGGGGTTACCATTGATGGTCTCGGTGTTCAGGGTCGCGTTCGCCATCTCTGCCACGAAGGAGACCCAGCCGCGCTCGGCGATGGTCCACCTCTTCTCTACCCGAAAGTCTAGCCGATAAAACGGCGGATCGCGCGGCGGTGAGCTCGGCCGGAACAGCAGCGAGGTGGCCGAGCTCTGGTCGATCACCGGAGCCCCGGTGTAGAGCGAGAAGCGTGTGCCGGCGTTCCAGCCCCGGCCGAGGTTCGCGCCGAGCGCCGTGTGCAACACGTGGCTGCGATCGAACGCCGCGGGGAACGTGTAGCCGTCGATGGTGCGCGTGGAGCGCGAGAAGGTGTAGGCGATGAACCCCCCGATGCGGCTGGCCAGCGATTTGCGCAGGTACACCTCGATGCCCTTCGCACCGCCCAGGCTGCGCGGCACCTGGGTGCTGTCGTCCCCGGGGGGGCGCACGCCCAGCGTGTCGCTCATGTTCAGGAACACCGAGTCGAATGCGGTCGCCGTCGCGGTGATGGCGAGCGGCAGATCCACCTCGACTCCGGCCGCGGCCTGAATCGATCGCTGCAGGCCGCCATTGAGGTTGGCGACGGCCAGCCCGGGCAGCGGCACGATGAACGATGGCGCCTGGTGGGCGAGACCGAACGAATGCAGCAGACGCACCGAGTCGTGGGCGAAGACGACCACCGCCAAGCGAGGGTCGACCGAGGTGGCGCTCGCGCCATTGGAGAAGAACGTGTCGACGCGCACCCCGGGCGTGACCTCGAGCCGCGGGTGCAGGCGCCACACCAGGTCGAGCCAGGCGCCCGCGGCGGCGTCCGTGCGCGGCGGGAACAGGTCGTTGAAGCTCTCGGTGCCGGGATCGTCCGGGTCGGCATAGGGGCGCTCGTCCGCGGAGTAGAAATCATGTTGCACGTCGAGGCCGCCGCGCAGGGTCAGCTCGTCACTCAATGGTTGGCTCAGCTCGAGCCTCGAGCCGAACAGCATGTCGCGCGTGTTGCGCCCGTCCGCGACGCGCGTCTGATCGAAGCCCCACGTCGCCGCTGCGCGCAGCTTGCCGCCGCGCGGTAGCCTCACGTCGTAGCGGCCATCGACGCGATAGAACTCCGCGCCGAACAGCACCGTCTCGATTTCGTTCTCGGTCTGCGACAAGAGATCGTAGGCGCCGAAGGCAAACAACGAGACGCGATCGCGATCGCTCAGGTCGTAGGAGACGCGCGCCTGGTAGTCGCGATAGTCGAGCGTGATCTCCGGCGAGATGAGCGAGAACAACGCCGCGGTGTAGGAGTAACGCCCGGCCAAGAGCGCGCTTCCTCGCCCGTCGGCGAAGCCGCCCTCCACGAAGCCGCCGGCATCCACGATGCGCACGCTGCCCTGGCCTCGCCACTCGGCCTGCGGCTCGTTCACCTCGGCCGAGACGATCGCGCCCGCGTAGCGGCCATGACGGGCTGGGTAGCCGCCCGCGAACAGATCCACGCGCTCGATCAGCGCGGGGTGCACGACCGAAGGCCCCGCTGCGGCGTGAAACAGGTATGGCACCCGCACGCCATCCAAGAAGTAGCCGACGTTGCCAGGCGGCGCGCCCCGCACGTAGAAGAACGGCAACCCGGAGACGATGGGCGTCACGCCCGGCAAGATCTCGATTGCGCGGAACGGATCCCCGAACGCGCCCGGCAGCTTCTGCACCTCGCCTGCCGAGAGCGAGGACACCGATGGGGGCTGCTTGACCCCCTCGACCGTGACCTCGATCGGCTCGGGCTCGGGCTCTTGAGCGCGCGCTGGCACCGAGGCGAGGAGCAGGCCCAGCGCTGGCGTCAGGGCCCTCAAAAGCGACCTCGCAGCGTCACTCCAGAGAAGTCGGGATCGACGACCGGCACCGCCGTGACCGCGGCGGCCGGGGCTTTCGCCTCCGGCGCGTCGAATGCGAACAGCAGCCCTCCCACGACGAACATGGCCAGGCCCGCGCCCGCGGTCACGCCCGAAGCCAGCCGAAACGTGTCGCGGCTCTCGACCGCGGCGTCGTACTCCTCGCGCTCTGTGCCGGTGAGATCGTCGCCACCCCCTTGGCCGTCCAGATCGCGCGCGGCCCGATCTTCGATCACCGACACGACACCCAAGGCGATGCCGGCCGCGACGGCTGCGCCACCCGTGCCGATCAGCGCCCAGCTCAGCGTGCGCTGCGTGGTCTCGTGCAGATCGACGTGGAGCTGCTGGCGCTGGCCCCCCACGAGGCGCACCTGTGCGGAGTGCGTGTGGTGACCGTTCAGGGAGACGATCACACGATGCGCGCCCGGCGACGCCACGACGGGCAGTGGCAGCGGCGCCTCGCCCACCACGACGTCGTCGACGCGCACCTCGGCCCCCTCGTTCGCGACCACCTCGAGCTCCGAGACGTGGTTCGCGAGGGGCGCCCGCGCGGGAGCAGGCGCCTCCACGCACGCGTTCAGCAGCGCGGCGCTTGCGAGCAAGCGACAGAGGTTCCACGCTGGTCGCATCGGGCGC
Organism: uncultured Polyangiaceae bacterium; assembly: GCA_964641275.1. Classification (GTDB taxonomy): domain Bacteria; phylum Myxococcota_A; class Polyangia; order Polyangiales; family Polyangiaceae; genus Xiheicaenibacterium. The sequence continues at coordinate 17,304 of CAZXMG010000087.1, read as the reverse complement.
GAAAGGTGACGCACGATCCGCGCTGTGTCGAGCGGCCGGCTCAGGGGGCGATCACGGTCCCGACGCCATCGGCCAAGCCGCTGCGAAACAGCTCGACGTATTGGGCCTGGGCCTCGGGCGCGAAGATGAGCTCGCCATGGTTGGCGATCTCGCCGCCGTTCATGGTGTCGAACTGGCAGAGCACGGCGGTGGATCCTCCGGGACCGTTCGCCGATATGGGGGCGCTGGCGGGCGCCAGCGTCGGCACCGGAACCACCTCGTGCATCAGCGCGAGACCAGCGGCTCGCGCCACCGCGTGCGAGCTCGTGTTCGGCACGATGGTGTCGCCCACCACCTCTTGCAGGAGCACGCTGCGCGGTCCCCAACCGGGCGCCGAGGTGAGCGGTTCGGCGAAGGCGTGTGGCGCGTAGTTCAGCGGGTCACCGGGGTCGACGATGGCTTGGGTGGCGGACATGAAACGCGCGAGCGCACCGTCTGCTGTGGCAGGGGGCCGCAAGCCGTCCACCACCAAGGAGAAGGTGGCCGAGTCCTCGAGCAGGAACATCAGGCCATCGCCGCCGACGTTCCAGACGGCGTGTTTGATCTCCGGAGCCAGCGCGAAAATGGTGGGCCCCTGCACGCTGCCAAAGGAATGGCCGATGTACAGGATTTGCGACACGTCCAGATCCGGCACGCCGTCGGGCGCGCCCACGGGCAGGAGATCCAACGTCTCGAGCGACGCGACGAAGCGCACGAGCTCCAGCTGGTCGGCGGCCATCTGGCGGAAGTTGTCGCGCGCCCGCGCGATGTCGAACTCGCCCGTGTCGTTGTCGATGCCGAAGAAGCCGAACACGCTCGCCGCGATGCCTGCCGCCGCGTCGCCTCGGAAGCCGTGCTCGGGCGAGTCGATGGCGATCACGGCCACGCCGCCCGGAGCCACCTCGAGCAGGCGGCCCGAGGTCCCCCACGAGCCGTCTTTGTCGCCGCCCAGTCCGTGCTGGTAGATCACCACCGGCCTCGGCCCGCTGAAGGTCTGATCGCTGAAGCCCAAGAACACCTCGAGCGCGACGTCCTCCTGAGCGACGGGGACACCGCCCTCGATCGCGAAGGTGCCGTCGCTCTCGCGTCGATACTCGGGCGAGACGAACGTCGCGCGGAAGCGAAGGCGGTCGTCGTCGTTGCTGGTCTGCTGAACCGTCCAAGGGTCGAGCTGCGCCGGGGCAGGGCGCTCACGCGCCGCGTCGGCCAGGCTCACCATTTCGTCGTGGACGCTGGCCGTGGTGAACACGGACGCGAGCACCACGTCGTCGGCGGGCACACCGAGGCTTTTCTCCAGCACAGTCACCGCGTCGCGCACGGAGGTCTCGTAGGGATCGTCGCTGCCGGCCATAAGCGCCTCGAACGCCTGCGAGCGCGTGACGGCGCGGCCGTCCTTGTCCTTCAAGGCGCTGGTCGCGAAGAACGCGTATCGTCGCGCGGGGGCGAGCGGCACCGCGGGGCGCGCCACGATCGTGATCTCGTCCAGCAAGTAGTAGTCGTCTCGGGGCTGCTCGAAATAGCGCGGTAGCAGGCCGATCGCTTGGCCTCGGTCGGGCGAGTCCGGATCGACGTCGACCAACAGCAGCGGCGAGCCTTGTGTGGTGAACTGCGTGGGGTCGAGATCCTCGAACGCAGTCCCTCCCTGCGACCCTGCGAAACGAGCTCCGTCGATCGGCGCGCTCAGCTGGAACGCGAACCCGCCCGCGGTGGAGAAGCCGTCCATCTCCGCCAAGCGCTGGACCACCAGCGGGTAGCTGGCTACGAAGGCGTCTCCCGTGGTGCTGGTGTCGACCTTGACACGCAGTCCGGTGCGGGTTGCGCCATCGGCGACGGTGTACCGGTCGGAAGGGTAGGGAACGAGCTGGGTCTCGAGCGGCGCGCCGAACACAGCCTCCACGCGCGGCTTCTCGGGCGTGGGCTCGGGCTGAGTGTCGTCTCCGCACGCCGTCGTGCACAGCATCGCGCCCACCCACGCCAGGAGCTTCTTCACACGGGGATCATAGCCGAGTAGACGCACCGATCCGATGGACGACGCGCTGCTGTTCGGGCTGTTGGGCTGTGTGGCGGTGGCGCTCGGGTGCTGGCTTCTCGGCCTGATCACGCGTGAGCACTCGTGGGTCGATCGGTTGTGGTCGCTCGCGCCTGTTGCGTACGTGGCATGGTTCGCCTGGCAGGCGCGTTTCGCCGACCCGCGCACGGCCCTCATGGCGGGCCTCTCCTTCGCGTGGGGCGCGAGGCTCACCTTCAACTTCGCGCGCAAAGGTGGGTACAAAGCCGGCGGAGAGGACTACCGCTGGCCGGTCCTGCGCAAGAGGATGAACGCGTGGCAGTGGCAGCTGTTCGCGTTCGGCTTCATCGCGCTGGTCCAGAACGTGATCTTGTTCCTGCTCGCCTTGCCTACCTGGGTGGCTTTGCGTGGCAGCGGCACGCCGCTGGGGTGGCTCGACGCGCTGGCGACGGCGCTGTTCTTGGCGTTCGTGCTGGGGGAGACGATCGCGGATGAGCAGCAGTGGCGCTTCCATCGGGCCAAACGTGCTCGTGCTGCCACGGGCCAGCCGATCGAGCCGCCCTTCTGTACGACCGGGCTGTTCCGCTACTCGCGCCACCCGAACTTCTTCTGCGAGCAGGCGCTGTGGTGGGCGTTCTACCTGTTCTCGGTCGCGGCGACCGGCCGATGGCTGAACGAAGCGATCGTGGGGCCTGTGGTGCTGACGGCCTTGTTCCAGGGCTCGACCAGCTTCACGGAGAGCATCACGCTCTCGAGGTACCCCAGCTACGCCGCCTACCAGCGCTCCACCTCGCGCCTCTGGCCGTGGCTTCCCGCGCGCTCCGATTGAGGTCGGTCGTCGATCTCGTGCTCTCGGCGATGGCGAAGGGCGATTCGCACCCACGGACCGTCGTACGAGAGAGCGAGAGCTTAGGAGGAACGACATGCGTGCAAGCTGGTGGGCGGTCGGGGTGGCGCTGTGGGTCGTTGGGTGCGGGAGTGATCCTGTGCCGCGGGGCGCAACCATGGGCGAAAACGGGATCCTCGCCTTCACCTACCAAGGGGCGGCCACTGACTGCCCGCTCGGCTGCGCGGTCGATCACCCCATGGCCGTCGGCGTCAGCACGATTCTGTCGGTGTATGGGGACGACACCGACCGCGGATTCTCCGCCGACACCTCGGAGCCGTTCGCGAGGGTGTTGGGCTTCGACAAGCGGTCGGTGTGCCTGGACGAAGCAGGCACCGTCGGGCGCGTGGTCGAGCCAGAGGACCCGTGCGAGAGCTGGGAGGAGCCGGGCGTCATGCTCGCGATCGAAGTCGAGGCGAGCGAGCCCGGCGACTTTCTGCTCGACGTGCGGGACGCCGACGGGGACCTGATCGACTCGTTGCCCATGAACGCGGTCGTCCCGCGGGAGCTGCGCCTGCACGACAGCGTGAGCGGCGCGGAGTCGAGCGGCTCGCTCAGCCTGGCCGTCGGCGAGACGCGCTTCTTCGCGCCCCGCTTCTTCGCCGACGACGGCAGCCCCGTCGAGCTGTCGCGCGGGGTGAGCTATGAGATCGACGCGAGCGGTGTGCTGGCCTTCGGCGACCCGGAGGCGGACCCGCGCCGCCACGAGAGCAGCCTGGTGATCGAAGGTGTCGCCTCGGGCGTCGCGATCGTGACCGTGCGCGCCAGCGGGTTCGAAGCGTCGATCTCCGTCGAGGTGACGCCGTAAGAGTCTGTTGACGCAACCGCCCAAGAGAGGGCAGATCGACCCATGTTGGGCCGTCTCCTCGCGCTTGGGTTGGGCTGGCTCTCCGTCGGCTGCGGCGACGACGGCTCGCCTGGCGGAGGAGGCGGCGGCGTCGGTGGCAGCGGGGCGGGCGTATCGAACGGCGGCGGTGAGCCCGGTGGCGGTGGTGCCGCGGGTGGGGCTGGTGGCGGGGAGAGCTGCCCGCGCGACCCCGGCCCGGCGGACAAGGAGCGCTTCGTCATCGTGGGGCACCCCTACGACGATGCGGTCTCCGCGGACGGATCCTACGAGGTGCTCTCGCTCTCGGCGGCCGGCGTGCTCTCGACCACCGGCACGCGCTTTCACATGGGCCCCCCGGCGGACCGCCCGATCTCGTTCACGGCGGATGGCGAGATCGGCTTTGCGGTGCAGGACGATGGCACCCTCGGCGTGTTCCGGATCGACGCAGCAGGTCAGGTCACGGTGTTGGAGGAGGGCCTCTCTGGTGCCTTCTACGCGGAGGCGGTGCGGCTCGATCCCAGCGGCGCGGGCGTGTTGGTGATCGACCCCAACTTTCCGAAGAACGGCGGCGGCGTGTATCCGGTGGCGCTCGGGTGCGACGAGTCGCTCACGCCCGGTGCGCGGCGGTTCGAGTCCAAGTCGGCGCGCGATCTGTTCTTCGACGAGAGCTCCGGGGACCTGCTGCTTCCGGCGCGCGGCGCGTTGGGCTCCACGGTCGTCGCGCACGTGCACCGTCTGAATGCCGCAGGCACCGAGCTGCTCGCCAGCGTCGATGCGTTCGGCGACGACGACGCGATCACCAGCTGGGCTGCGCTGACACGCAGCAAGAGCCACGTGATCGTGGCCGACAACTCCGCCTTCTCGGGCGTGCCCCACCGCGTGGCCGCGGTGCCCGTGACGGCGAACGGGCTGGGCAGCGCGCAGACGCTGACCGGCGTCGACGACCCCTACTCGATCGCCGTCTCTCCGTTCGACGATGCGGTGGTGGTCACCAGCGGCTTCGGCGATGGCATCTTCGTCTTGGATCTCGATACGAGCAGCGCCTCGCCGCTCAGCTTGCGCGGCGAGCTGCCCTACGACGGCGCATCTCCCCAGTTGCCCGGCGCGCTGACCATGGTGGAGCGAGGCGTGCTCGACGGTCTGGTGCTGATCGCCGACGTGCGCGGTGTGTACGCGGTGCAGTTTGGCCCCAACGCCGAGGTCGACGATCTGGGCGTGTTCGACCTCGGCGGGGGCGTGGAGAACGTGGTCGCCGGCATTGGTGTTCAGCCATGACCGCGGGGCACTTCGGGCTCGCGGCCGCCGCGCTCGCGCCGCTGCTCGGCTGTGGTGCGCGAAGCGATCTCGACGGCGCAGGCGGAGCGGGTGGCGCTGCGACCGCCACGGTCAGCAGCGGTCCCCAAGGGGGCAGCGGCGACGGAGGCAGCGGGGGTGGCGGTGCCGGGGGCGCTTTCGCCTGCGACGAGCTGGTGCTGGCAGAGCCGGTGCTCGCCTATCTGGATCTCGCCCGCGCGCCGGCGTTGGCTGCAGGGTCGGGCGGCGAGGTGCTGCTCTACTTCTTGGGCGACCTCGAGGGCAGCTCGGACTGGCTCCAATCGCTGCGCTTCCGGCCGTTCGACAGCTGGCCGCCGGCGCCTCCGAGCGACTTCGCCTTGATCGACGCGCCGGTCGAGTCGTTCGTGGTGGGGCGCCGCGGCGAGGACTCGGTGGCCGTGATTCGTCGGTTCACCGGCGCGTACCTGGCGAGCCCGATCGCCCCCACGCCCGAGCCGCCGCTCGTGGACGTGGGCGACACGCCGCGCTTCGTCGCTGGCAACGAGCTCGCGTTCATGGTTGGCGGCTCCTTGCAGACTCCCAGCTATGACGTTCTATCGCTCGGCAGCTATCAGCCGGGGAGCCTGCCGCAGACCGAGGACCCTCAAGTGTGTGTCACCTCACGCGCGCTCAGCGCCGGCGTCGCGCAAGGCAATGGCTTCCTCGTCGCGCACGCGGCCTCCAATCCGCCCACCAATGCGTGCGATGTCGCCATGCCGTTGGTGGGCTCGATCGTGGCCAATGGGCGCTACGACGTGGGCTCGGGGCCAGATCTGACGCGGACGGATGGCGAGCTCGTCGTCGCCGACGACCGTCTCGTGCATTTGGCCATGGCCGGCACTTCGTTCGGTGCGTGGGAGGTGTACCAATACGCCGGCGACAACGCGCGTACACCGCCGCCGATCCACGCGTTCGCGCTCGGCCCAGACGCCTATGCGATCACCCCGAATGCTCCTCATATTCCGGTCGGTTCGCGCGGGCTCGTCAGCCCGCAGCTGGCCGTCACCAACCTGAGCGACGCCCTGGTGGTGCTGTGGGTAGACAACGTCGACCCGTCTTCACCGACGCTGATCGTGCAGCTCGTCAGGCCTGACGGAGCGCTCGGCCCAAGCGCCGCGATTCCGACGAGCGCGGTGTGGCAAACCGGAAAGATCTCGTTGCTCGCGAGCGCCGACGCGAACAGCGTGCTGGTGGCGTGGGAGGGCGGGCTCGACCTGCCGCAGATCGGGCTCGCACGGCTCGATTGTGTGGGGGGGCCGTGAGGGCCGCGCTGCTCGCGGCGCTCTTGCTGTGCGGGGCCTGCGCGGCGCCCGCGGTGCCCGCTCCGTTGGTGTCCGCGACCGTCGTGAACAAGGTCACCATCGAGCCAGTGCTCGCTCCAACCGAGCCTGTGAAGATCGAGGTGGCCCCGGACTCGATGCGCGTGACGGCGCCGGGCGAGGTGTTGTGCGCCTGGTCTGTGGAGCGCTGGAGCCACGTGCCGTTGCTGTCGATCGAGGTTCGCGGGCCGGCCTATGCGCGGGTCCACCTCGCCGACCGTGGGACTTTGTTCGTGCCGCCGAGAGCTCGCGAGCGCGGTATCGTCGCTCGGGTGGAACGAGGGCCGGTGGAGCTGTTCGGCTTCGCCGTGCTCGGCGAAGCCCGCGTGTTCACCAAGGTGCCGCTGCTGCTCGGCGGCATTCTCTCGCCTGGAGGGGCGCGGGCCCTCGCGATCGCAGAGACCAGCGAATCCGGCCTGACGGTGGCGCCGAGGCAAACGCCGGTCGAGCTCACCGACCTGACCGCGCCGCTCCACGCCAACGTGACCTGCGATCAGCTCGGGCTCCAACACGCGTCGCCAGCGTCACCCGTCGAGGTGCCGCCCAACGCGCCGCGGAGGCTGCTGCGCGGCGAGAAGATCCCGCTCGCGCTGTCCGCTGCGGGCAGCAAGGTGGCGTCGCTCCAGCCCGATCCCGGCAGTCCGGCCGAGGTCAGTGTCATCGGCCGTGCGGCGGGGTGGTCGCGCATGGTTTGGAGCCTGAGGGAGGGAACGGTGATTGGCTGGGTTCCAGAGAGCTCGCTGGCAGTAGTGCCCAGCCAGCCAGTCGTCGCGTACGGGGTCGGCGGAGGAGGGCGCGGTGAGGGGATCTTGCGGCAGGAGCACGTGACGAGGGTGTGTCCACACGCGGTGGAGCTCTCCACCACCGTGGCGGGCAAGACCAAGGTTGTCGGGCGTGTGCAGCCGCAGGGTGTGCTCCGCGTGTTGGAGCACCATGGCGACCAGGCCGAGGTCGAGGTCGAGAGCAGCGGCATCCAGCTGCTGCTCGGCGCCCAGCTCCTCGCGAAATGGTCTCGAATCGAGGGCTGCCCCTCCGAGGCGAAGGCGAAACCACAGTGACACCCGATGATCTCGAGGCCAGCCTCACGCGGCTGGTCGATGCAGGTATCGATCTGTCGGTGATGATCTGGGGGGCACCGGGCATCGGCAAATCGTCGATCGTGAAGTCGGTCGCCGAGGCCAAGAAGCTCGCGTTGGTCGATCTGCGCATCAGTCAGCTGGCTCCGACGGACCTGCGCGGTTTGCCCGTGCCAGATGGGGAGATCGCGCGCTGGCTGCCCCCCGAGTTCTTGCCGCGAGACGGCAAGGGGATTTTGTTCTTGGACGAGATCAACCTGGCGCCGCCAGCGGTGCAGGGCATTGCCCAGCAGCTGGTGTTGGACCGGCACGTAGGCTCCTACCGCTTGCCGAGCGGTTGGTTCGTGTGGGCGGCGGGTAACCGTCGCGACGACCGGGCGGCCGTGTTCGAGATGCCGGCGCCGCTCGCCAACCGCTTTCTTCACTTCCACGTCGAGGCACAGCTCGAGTCCTTCTTGCGTTATGCCGCGTCGCGCGACTTGCCGGAGCTGTTTCAGGCGTTCTTGGCCTTCCGTCCGGCGCTGCTCCACAAGGTGGACCCGGCCATGCCGTCGTGGCCCTCGCCGCGCAGCTGGGAGATGGCAGCCAAGCTGTGGCGCGCCGGCATGTCGATTGCGCCGGCGGTCGGCGCCCCCACCGCGCTGGAGGTGGATGCGTTCGCCAAGGTGTTCGACTCGCTGCCGAGCATCGAGGCCATCCTCGCGGGACAGGGGGCAGAGCTGGTGTTCCCGAGCGAGCCGTCGCAACGATATGCGCTCGCGTTCGCGCTCTCCCAGCGGCCGAGCACCGTGGCCGAGGCCATCGCCGGCTTTACTTGGCTCTGCGCTCGCGCGGAGGCCGAGTGGAGCCGTCTGTTCGCCGGGCAGGTGCTGTCGCGCATGCGTCGTCTCAAGCTGGAGGCAAAGTTCATCCAGGCCGCCGTGAAGCAGCCCACGCTCGTTCGCTTCATCGAGGATTACCGTGCTCTCGTCAGCGGAGCGTGAGCGCGCGCTCCGCGCGGTCAAAGCCGGCTTGCTCGAGCTCGCCATCCATTCGCCATTCTTCAGCACGCTCGCCCTCTTCGCCGAGCTCGTTCCGGACGAGGGCCGTACACAGACGGCTGCCACGGACGGCAAGCGCATCTATTACTCCGACTCCTTCGTGCTCAGCCTTACGCGCAAGCAGCTCCTGGGCCTGTTGGTGCACGAGGTGCTGCACGCGGCGCTGCTCCACCCCAGCCGCTGCGGCACGCGCGAGCCAGGCCGGTGGAACGTCGCCGCGGACATCGTCACCAATGGCATCGTGCGCAAAGAGCCCTGGGCGGAGCTGCCCCAGGGCGCCATCGTCGAGCAGAGGCTCGAGGCGCTCAGCGTCGAGGAGGTGTACGAGTTGCTCGACGGCCGCGCCGCACCGGGGCGTTTCGCAGATCTGTTGGCCCCCGGGGACGGGCCGCTGTCGCAAAAGCTGGCGGATGAGCTGGCCGCCCATTGGCAGCAGGCGCGGGCTCAAGCGGACGTGATCGCGGGGCAGGGCAGCGTGCCCGCGGGAATGGCGCGCGAGCTGGGGCAGCTCGGAGCCGCGCAGGTCGACTGGCGCGCCGAGCTGTGGCGCTTCGTCGTCCACACCCAGGACGACTTCGACGCGTTCGATCGCCGCTTCCTCCATCGCGGTCTGTATCTGGAGACGCTCAGCACCGAATCGCTGTCGTTGGCGGTGGCGATCGACACCAGCGGCTCGATCTCGCACAGGCTGCTCACGCAGTTCTTGTCGGAGCTGCGGGCGATCACGGGTCTCTACCCGCACGTGCGAGGCGCGCTCTACTTTGCCGACGCAGTGCTCGACGGTCCACACGACTTGGAGCGCGATCCTCCGGCGCCCAAGGGTGGGGGGGGAACCTCGTTCGTGCCCTTCTTCGCGGCGCTCGCGGACCGGAGCCACATCCACCCGCAGCCGGTCACCGTCGCGGTCTACCTGACGGACGGCTTCGGGGACTTCCCCGCCAAGGCGCCGCCGCTTTCGGTGTTGTGGGTGGTCCCGCCCGGTGGGGCGCTCGAGACCACCTTCCCGTTCGGACGCGTCATCCGCATGGTCGGGTGACCTGAGCTCGCCCGCCCACGGAGCATGGTGGCGCCGCTCGGAGCATGGTCCCCGGCCCCGGGCCCCGCCCCGGAGCATGGTCCCCGCCGCACGGAGCATGGTGGCGCCGCTCGGAGCATGGTCCCCAGCCCCGGGCCCCCGGAGCATGGTGGCGCGTTGCCGGGCCTACTCGACCAACGAGAGGCGGTCGAGCGGCGCCTCGATCGTCGCGCCGCGACAGGTGACGTACAGCTGGCCGTCGTTGCGCACGATCTCGAGCTCGGTGTTGCGGTCGATCAGCGGCTCGAGCTCGTCGACCAATCGGACCGGAAAGTGGAACAGCTCGATCTGCTCGAGTCGGTGGATGGGCCGGCTGGCGGCCTCGCGCCGCAGCAAGACGAGATCGACGTGGCTGAAGAGCGAGACGCGCGGCGCGGCCTTGGAGGCTTTGTGCAGCCGCTCGGCGGCGGGCGCACCAACGTCGATCCACGCCAGCAGTTGGCCCGTGGGATCGTGCACGGCGACCGGGGGCTCGTCCGTGGACGAGAGCCCACCCTTGCTGAAGGCGATCCCCTCTTCGTACGAGAGGCAGTACGCGAGGGTGCGCGTCAGGAGGTACCGCACGGTCTCGGAGGGGTGGCGTGCCAGCCGCAGATCGAGCGCCTCGTACACGCCACGGTCGACGTCGGAGAGCGTCACCCGCAACCGGTAGATGGTGGCGGTGAGCGCCACTACGGGCTGGCCTTGGGCTTGGGACGCTTCTTGAGTCCGTCGAGCACGCGCGGGCTGTCGTCGTTGGCGAGCAGGTCGAGCGCGAGTTGTGGGGTGGCCGGGTTCTTGGCCACGGCGCGCCGGACGGTGGGGCTCTTGTCGCGTGCGAGCGCGCTCAGCAGCTCCGGGGGGGCGTCGCGGCGGCCGGCCACTGCCAAGCGCGTCAGACCGTCGGGCTCGCCGAGCAGCGACTCGGCGACCTCGGTGAGGAGCGCGGCAGAGGCGGCCGCCGCCCCCGTGCGGCGCACGGCGCGACGCGGATGCGAGAGGGAGGAGCGAATCGCGCCCGCGGGAGCGTTGGCGTGGCCCAAGGCGGCCTGCGCGACGACGAGCACGTCGTCTGCGGCCAAGGTGGCCAGGAGCTCGGCAGGCAGGCCCTTGCGTCCCGCCACCCGCGCGCGCACGCGGTAGTCGCCGTCACGAGCGAGCCCGGCGAGCTCGGCTGGTGTGGCGGAGTCATGCGACGCCAGCGCCATCCGCGCCGTGAGCTCGCGGCCCGAGAGGGCTCTTCGTTCCTGGTCGTTCAGGCAGCCGCGTCGCAATGCGACGCGCAGGGCGCCGCGCACCAACGCGTCTCGACCCTCATCCGCCGAGGCAGGCAGGTTGCAGTGGTAGATGACAGTCTCGTTGGAGAGGTCCGCGCGATCGAAGACCCGTTCGGCGAAGGCCGCGCAGCTCTCCACGTCATCGAACAGCCGAGCGGCGCCGCACCTGTTCGACAGCAGGCGACCCAATACGCCGCCGATCTGGTCTGGTGTGGCTTGCGGGTGTGTTCCGAGCCCCTCCAGCATGGCCAGTGCCTCCACCCGCGACTGCGTGGCCAGCGCAGCGCCGAGGACCTCGGCGAGCACCCCTTTGCTCGCGTGGCGGTAGTGGGCGAAGAACACGTGGCCCAGCCACTCGGGGTGGGGGATCGAAATGGGCGCTGAGCGGGACAATGCCTGCGCGATTTGTCTCATCGCGGAAACGAGCTTGGAGGGCGCCTCGCCCTCTCCGATGCGCTTCGCGGCGCGCAACGTCTCCACCCTCTCGTACTCCGCCGTGCCCCAGCCTGCACGTTTGCCGTCGACCCAACGGTGGAGCTCGGGTGGCGCCACGCCGTGCGCCAAGATCGCGATCACGCTCGCGACGGGAAACTTCGCGAACGACGCGTCTCCACCGAGTGAGAGCAGCACGAAAGCGGGGTGTTTGACCGCGACCGACGGCACGGCCGCGGCCACCTCGAGCAGCGTCTTGGTGCTGGTGTTCGTGTGCTGGGCGATGGCCGTCAGGATGTCGAGATCCGAGGCGTGCTCCGCCGCGAGGGCTGCGAGCCGCTTCTCGCTGGTGTTTGCGTCCCTCGCCTCGTCCAAGGGCGCTCTGGCCGGCGCGCGGCTCATTTCTTTGCCTTTCGCTTGGCGGGCGCGGCGTGGCTCTTGGCCCAGCGCGCGCGGGCAGCTGCGCGGACCCCGAAGCTCTCGTCGTCCACGAGCAGCGCCAGCGCTTGCTCCGAGGCGCGCGGCGTGGCTGCGACGGACGCTCTCACCACGGAGTCGGGGTCGCTGGCGAGTCGGTCGAGCAAGTCCGGGGGCGTCGCCTTGCTGCGCACGAGCAGCGAGCGCACCTTGGTGTCCGCGTCGTCGCACAGGACCTCCAGCACGGCGCGACCCAGCTCGCGCTGGCGCGCCAGCTCTCTGCGCGGGCCCGCGAGCGGGTCGAGCAACACCTCCTCGATCTCGGGTGGGATCTCGCTGCTCTCTGGGGCGGAGCCTTGCTGAGCCTTGCGCAGCTTGCCCAAGCTCGCGGCCGCGATGGGGCGGATCTGGTGCACCTGATCCACGGCCAGTCGCCCGAGGATGGCGGCGCCCGCCGCGGGGTTCGCGGCGACGGCGCCGCGCACGTAGCCGTCAGCCTCGCGTGAGAGTCGCTCGAGCACCTCGAGCGGCGTGCGCGCGTTGTGCGCGACCGCCATGCGCACGCCGTTCGAGCTGTCCGTCGAGAACGCCGCCAGGAGCGCGGGGTCGGTGCTCGACTTGATCAGCGCCATGCGCACCTCTTGGCGGGTCTGCGCAGGCACCGAAGCGAGCTCGTCCGCGCTGGCGCCTGGGTCCGCGGCGATCGCGACCGCGCGCACCGACGCGTGCGGGTCGAGCTTCAACGCGAGTCGCTCTTCGACTGGCAGCTCGGGCCGCTTGGCGATGTTCAGGCGCACCACGAACGAGGCGTCTCGGGCGAGCTCGCGCACGGCTTCGAGCGGCAACGCGGCGTGTTGCGCGAGCGCAGAGCGCACGTCGTCGCGCGTGTGGGTCACGTACCGCAGCAACGTGCGGCCCTCCGCCTTGGGGTGTTTCGCCACGCTGAACGCGACGTCGTCGGAGGCGTCGTCTGCGCTCGCCAAACGCTCGAGGGTGGCGCCGTCGACCCGCTGATTGCGGCTGAGCGCAGCGCGGACCGCTGGATCTGGATCCGTGCTCAACGTGGCGACGTGGGCTGGCGTGGACACCAGCGGCGCGACCACCGCGCGCAGCGTGGCGTCCGCTTCTTCGACGCCGAGATCGTGGAGCGCGCCATGTTGCTGCAGCAGCTTGCTCTTGGTCTCGGGCGCGCAGCGCGGGTACATCGCGCGGGCCGCGGCGGCGGTGAGGTAGGGCGGATCGCCCGCGATGCAAGGCACCTTCGCCGCGACGGCTTTGAGCTGCGCGGGAGTGAGCCCGGCCTTGGCGCAGGCCGATAGCAAGGCCGCGGCCTTGCCGGGCGGAACGTGCAGCGCGAGCCGGCTCGCCACCTCGGCGAGACGAGGATGCTCGCTTTTGGCTTCCGTGAAGATCGCGAGCAGCGCCGAGTTCTCGGAGAGCCTCACGGCCGCGTGGGCGGGGTCGTCCTCACACCACTCGCAGAACAGCTCGCGCGCCACGGGCGTGTCAGGTGGCCCAGAGAGCCAGCCGAACAGCGCCTTGCGCGCCTCGGCGGGAGACGGCTCGCGCGCGACCTCGTCGCGCTCGTTCTCCGGAACGAGCCGCTGTTGGAACCCTTTGGCCAGCAGCAGCTGGGTGAGATGTGCGTGCGCCACGCTGGGGTAGAACGCGAAGGACCGCACGTTCAAGAACAGGTCCGGCACGCGGTGGAGCGCGCCCGTCCGCAGCGCCAGGCTGACCAAGTTCGCCTCCGCCATCAGTGTGCGCGGAAAGTCCGCGGGGTCCTCGACGATGTCGCGCGTGAGATCGAGCGAAGCGCTGCCATGCACCCATGGGACGTCGAGCCACTCGGGACGTCCGAGGCGCGCCACCACGAAACGCGCCAGGCCCACCTCGCGAGGGGAGCACACGTGGAAGAACGGGCCGCTCACGGCAAGCCTTTGTAGCAGAGTTCGGCCGCCACGCGGGCTCCCGCGCGTAAGCGCCCGGCGGGCGCGCAGCGCGGGCGAGAGCTCGGGTGTCGGAGGGTCATGCACCTGTCGGTCTGCCGACAGCTCGTCGAGTAAGCGCCGCCAGGATTCTTGCGCAGGCGGCCTGGCACGCGCGCTGCTTCGCAGCAGCCACCATGACTCCGCAGGCCTCTCTCTTGGTCACGATCGGCATTCCCGCGCTCACGTTGGTGGTGGTGGCGCTCAGCGCCTACGCGGTGTGGTGGAGCGCTCCACGCGATCGTCGCGTGCGCTGGTGCGCGGGCTACGTGGGCGTGACGCTGACGCTCTTGGGGGGGCTGTTGGCGGTCGCCAGCACGGGCTTCTTCCTGGATGTGTCGGCGCTGCCGCCGCGGCCGCTGTTCGTCTTGCTGCCGGTCGTCGCGTTGCCAGTGGCGCTCTCGCGCTCGCGGGTGGGTGCCCAGCTCGCGAGCGCGCTGCCGATCTGGTCGTTGGTGGGGCTGCAGGCGTTCCGACTCCCGCTCGAGCTCGTCATGCACCAGGCCGCGCGCGAAGGCACGATGCCGTTGCAGATGACCTTCACGGGTTGGAACTTCGACATCGTCACTGGGGTCGCGGCGGTCGTGGTGGGGCTGCTCGCGTGGCGGCGACGTGCTCCGCTATGGCTGGTGTGGGGGTTCAACGTGCTGGGCTGGGCGCTGCTCGTGGCGGTGGTGGCCATTGCGATCGCGTCGCTGCCCCAGCTGCGTGCGTTCGGCGACGATCCGTCGCGCGTGAACACGTGGGTGCTGCACCCGCCGTTCGTCTGGCTGCCGGCGGGGCTGGTTTCGTCGGGCCTGTTGTGGCACCTCGTGCTCACGCGCAAGCTGCTTGCAGGGGAACCCCACGGCGTGCTGGTGGCAGAGCGCCGGATACGAGGATCGAACTCGCCTGGTCCCGATCGACAATCGGGTGCCGACACCAGTCGGCTCATCCGGCCCGGAGCGGTGCGGGCCTGCGCGCCCGCGTGCGATCGAGGAGGTGGCGCATGGGCTGGAGCGACGCGTCAGGCGGCTGGGCCTGACCCTCGAGCCACTCGAGAAGTGAGGTAGGCTGCCCAGATCGTCGCGCTCGCCTGTGCGTACGAAGGAGATGGCCATGCGTTTGGGATGGATGTGGGCAACGGTGTTGCTCTGCGCGTGCTCGAGTCCTGCGGAGCAGAGCGGCGGCAAAAGCGCCGACAAGCCGAGGGAAACCAGCACCGGCAAGGCGACCGGCTCAGCGCCCGCGTCCGGGGTGGCCACGGGCAGCGCCGCCCCCTCGCCCAAGGCGCCGATGTTGCCTGCGCTGCCGTCCCCGATCCCCAAGGGGCCCACTCACTACGCGGCGAGCTCGCCTCCCGCCGCCAACGGCGCGTGCAAGCCGCTGCCCAAGGCAGGCCCCGCCGCGCTCGCGCCCCTCGCCAAGGCGCTGCGCAGGCTCTCGTGCGAGCCCGCGCTGTATTTCATGACCAACGACGAGCTGCAGAAGGAGCTCGCGTTGCCGGCGGGCCACAAGGCTGCGTTCGTCGGTCCGAGCGCGGTGTCGATCGACTATCCGAAAGGCAAAGCGGTCGACCTGGCGGCGGCGTTGGGCGTGACCAGCGCTGTGGCGAGGCGCAGGAACAAGGGGGCCTGGGGCTGGCGGATGTGGGACATGGCGACGGATGAAAAGACGGGTGAGCTCGAGCTTTGGAGCCCCGGCAAGGTGGCCATCTCGCTGCGCGTGGACGACGTGGGGCTGGATGACAAGGTGAACAGCATCCCGCTCGAGAAGGCAGAGCTCAGCGGCTACGTGGCTGCCAGCATGCCCGAGTCGGTGTTGCCGATCGTGGACGACGAGGTCGCGCTGGCCATGTTGCTCGTCGGCCTCGACAAGATCGCCAAGGACAAGAAGCGGCTCAGCGAGGAGCCGGCGGAGCTGGCCAAGCTGGTGGGGCTCGACAACGACCGCTTCCGCTTGTCGCGACGATCGATCGGCACCGGGCCCGACCAGATCAAGGGCATCGACGTGTGGACGGCGCGCACCCGCGTGGCGGCAGGTCCTGTCATCGAGGGGCTGGGCCTGTCGGGCAAGATCGAGCACTCGCGCGCGCATGATTCCGACGAGCACCTGCTCTTCCAGGGCGACAGCAACGACTTCTCCTGGCGCGAGATGAAGATCGAGCTCGCGTTCGACAAGCGCGCGGGCGCCGCAGCCAGCGGGCGTCACGGCGAGTGGACGCTGGATCGCGTCACGCTCATGCCCTGACGCGAGCGGCTGCGGCCTCGCACGCGTATACTCTCCCCGTTGAACCTGGTCGATGAGCTCCATGCCGTGGCGCGCGCGCTCCACGACGCCGAGATCCCCTACGCCGTGTGCGGAGGCATCGCCGTCACCATTCACGGGGCGACTCGCACCACCAAGGACATCGATCTGCTCGTCGCACGGCGCGATGTGCCCCGGGTGCTCGACGCCGTGCGTCCGCTGGGCTTCGCGTATGCGGCGTTGCCGATGACCTTCGAGGCGGGCACGGAGCGCGAACGCCACGTGCAGAGGGTGAGCAAGCTCGACGACGGCGAGCACCTCGTCCTCGACCTGATCTTGGCCGATGGCGCGCTGGCGGAGATGCTCGAGGGCAGCCTCGTGATCGCTCTCCCGCAAGGCCCGCTCAGGGTCGTGGCGCGGGACAAGCTGCTCGCGATGAAGCGGCTGGCCGGGCGCCCGCAGGACCTCGCCGACCTTCAGAAGCTCGAGGCGCCCGATGAAGTCTGACCTGTCGCCGGAGGTCGTCGCGGCTCGCCTCGCGGCGTTGCGGGGGTTGTACGTCCCCGAGACGCTCGAGGAAGGGCGTGCGCGCGTGGCCCATCAGCCGGTGGAGGAGCCGTTCGAGCGCAGCGTGGCTCGGCGCCTGGCCGAGCTGCGCGCGTTGTGCGAGCTCACGAGCCACCTGCAGCGCGCCGGCCTCCCTCGTCCAACCCCCGGGCCGATGTAGGTGTTCGCTGTGGATCGCGCTCGGCCGCTTCGCGACCACGGGGTCGCTCGCATAAAGTGGACACCATGAGGCTCGATCTGGTTCGCCCGCTCTGTGCTCTCGTCCTCGCGTCCATTTTCGCCTGCGTCGAGCAGCCGAGCAGCTTGCTCGATGGCGACGGCGACGGCGACGGCGGCTCCGGATCCAACGACGGTGGATCCGGCTCGGTCGGAGGGCAGGGCAGCGGTGCCGGCTCTTCGAGCAACGGTGGCTCCGGGGGCGGCAGCATTCCGCAGACGGCTGACTTCACCATCACCGCGAACGGCAGCGCCGCGCTCGACCTCCGCGACAGCGCAGAGGTGGAGCTGACCGTTGCTCCCAACGGCTATGTCGGCCAGGTGTCGCTCTCGCTCATGAACGTCCCCGCGGACGTGCAAGGGTCGCTCTCGGTGACGTCGCTCACGCTCGATGGCAGCAGCGACCAGCTCCTGAGCCTCACGCTCGAGTCCGCCTCGGACACCGTCACCGGCGCGTTCGCCGTGACCGTCGTGGGCACCGCCCCAGAAGGCCAAGCCAGCGGCGACGTGGCGCTCACGATCGAGCCGGTCATTACCGTCTACATCCCGCAGGATCTGGAGAGCTACGTGTCGAGCCCGGCCAACACCACGGCGTTCGGCGCGTACCCCACGCGCATCAAGGCGCCGCCCAACCTGGGCC
>CAZXMG010000086.1:0-29007 GCA_964641275.1 uncultured Polyangiaceae bacterium | reverse complement strand
GCGTGAGCGCGAGCCGTTCGTAGCCGAGCGCCGCCGCGCGTGACACGAGCTCTCCGCTCGGCTCGCAGTCGCCCGCGAAGAACGCCACGTCGCCTCCGCCGGCGCCGCTCGGGCCGAAGAAGGCGCCCTGCGCCGCGGCGAGCGCGGCGAGCTCCCGCACCTCGCTGGTGACGATCGGCACGCCCGCAGCGTCTCCTAGCTGGGCGAGCGCGTCTCGTTGCACCCGCAGCGCAGCGCACAGCTCGTGGGTGTCGCTCGCGCGCACGAAGGCCTCGGCGCCGCCGCTCGCGAGTGACATCAGCGACATGAACTTCAGGGGCTCGCGCGCTTCGAGCTCGCGCACACGCGCCACGAAGCTCTGTGTGACCGCGGGTGTCTTGGCTGCGAAGACCACCAAGCGGAGCGGCGGCAGCGAGACCCCCAGGACCTCCGGGGTGCGCTCAGGATCGGGGCGGCCACCCTGCAACACCGGCAGCTCGAAGCGCAACGTGCCACCCAAGGTGCTGGCCGCCACGTCGATGCCGCTGCCGCCCCCCTGCGCCAAGCGGTGCGCCGCGAGGGCGTCGCGAAACAGCTGCGCGCGCCCAGCGTCGTCGGCTGGCGCGCCGCGGTGCGCGACCAAGCTGGCGAGCAAGATCGCGGCGCTCGATCCCAAGCCGAGCTTGCGCGAGCCGCCGCCAGGCTCGGCCGCTCGCAGCTCGTCGGCGTCGACGAAACACGGCGCGGGCAAGAAGCCGAGGCGCACCGCGGCGGCGACCTCCTCAGCGACGTGAACCGCCGCGCGAGCAGAGTCCGCGTGCGCGGAGCGGCTCACGGCCGTGACCACCGCCGGCGCGCCCCACAGCACGCTGTACGACCCGGACAGCACCAGCTTGCCTGGCGCGCGCGCCTTCATGCCGCCACCACGCGGGCCCCTTCGCCCGGACGCGCCACGATGGTGCGGAGCACTCCAGGGACCTCGCGCATGCGCGCCGCCACGGTCTCGGCGTCGGCGCCGCGCGTGAGCACCTTCACGTGGGGCCCGGCGTCGATCGTGAGGTACCCCTCGAGCCCTTGCGCGCGGTTCCTGCGCACCGCGTGGATCGCCTCCACCGTCGCGCCGGTGAAGTAGACGATGGCCGGGTCGGCCGCGAGCGCGGCGGCGTGCATCGCCAATGCGCTCTGCTCCACGGCCGGGCCGATGGCGCTGAGGTCGCGCGCGAGCACCCCCGCGCGCACTCGTGCGAACACCTCCGGCGCACGCTCGACCCACGCGTGGGCGTAGGGGCTGGTCTGGATGGTGTGCTTCATGCCGTCGCTCGAGCCCACGTCCTTGGGTCCCTCGCGCGTGACGGCCACCACGATCGCTACGTCCCAGTGTGCGGGCTCGGCCACGGTGGTCGCCGCGAGGGCTTCGTCGCCGTCCTGGCCTGCGAGCAGCTCGACGAAGCCACCCAACACCGAGCGGGCGGCGGAGACGCTGGTCTTGCGCGCCAGGTCCGACAGCTCCGGCGCGCTCAGATCCAGGCCGGCTGCGTGGGCTGCGGCGACCGCGAGCGCCGCGAACGCCGAGGCGCTCGAGGCCAAGCCGGAGGCGGTGGGGAAGTCGTTCTTGCTCTCGACCGCGGCGCGGGCGGAGAGGCCTGCGCGCGCGCGCACGCGGTCCAGGAGGCCGGTGACGCGCACGAGCTCTTGGCCGCGCTGGTCGCTGCCATTGAGGCTCAACGAGTCTCCGGTCAGCGCGTCGTCGAAGCGCACGGTGGTGGTGGTGGCCATGCCCGCGAGCGTGACCGACAAGCTGGGCACGGCGGGCAGGTTGTGACCGAAGGGCCGCTTGCCCCAGTACTTGGCCAGCGCGATGTTGGGGTGCGCGACGGCGGTGGTGGACTTGTTCACGAGGCGCCTCTCGGGTTGGGCTTGGCTCTGATGCAGGTGGCGAACGCCGGGAAGCCGGCGGCGGTCCAAGCGGCGGCGACGCGCTCGGCCTGGGCCTCCGCGGGCGAGCTCTGTTCGGCGCGCGGGCACACGCCTCCGAGCGCGATGACGCTGCCGCCGCCGCCGGAGCCAGTGAGCTTCGCGCCGAGCGCGCCGACCTCCTTGGCACCGCGGATCATGGTCTCGATCGCCTCGGTCGAGAGCATCACCAGGGCGAGCAGCATTTGGTTCATCTCGAACAGCTGACCGAGCGAGCGCGCGTCGCCGGCGGACAACGCCAGCCGCACGTTGCTCGAAATGGCGCGCACTCCCTCCAAGAACTTCTGGAACAGCGCGGGGTTCGTGTCTTTGATGCGCGCGATGCTCTCGACCATGGTCTTGGTCGATGCGCCGCTGCCCGAGAAGCCCACGGCGAGCCACACGTCGCACGGCGCCTCGATCGGCTCGGTGCCCTTGCCGCGCTCGAACCACAAGAACGACCCTGCGATCGCGGCGGCCGTATCGATGCCCGAAGGGTTGCCGTGGAAGATGCGTTCCCAGGCCGTGGCGCGCTCGGCGACGCGCGCCTCGTCGATCCGGCCGTGGCCGAGCTGCGACTCGAGCGCGCGCGCCATGGCCACACCCAGCGCGGCCGAGCAGCCGAGCCCGCCGCCGGGGGGGATTTCGGCGCGCGCGACCACGCGAACGGGCTCCGGAGGCGGCGCGACGGCCAAGAGCGCCGCGAAGGCCCGCGCGAGGTCGTCGTCGTCTTGGTTGGTCAGCGTGCGGTCGCCCAGGGTGAGCGAGCTCGGGCCGCTGATCGCGGGCACCACGTGCGCGTGCGCGCCGCGCGAGATGCCGGCCGCGACGCCCGGCACGCCGTACACGACGGCGTGCTCACCGCACAGGATCACCTTGCCGCTGGCGCTCCCGTGGTGCTCGCTCATCGCGCCTCGCGACCACCAGGGCCCACGCGGATCGCGAGCGACGCACCGATCAGCTGCTGCCTGGCTTGG
This sequence comes from uncultured Polyangiaceae bacterium, assembly GCA_964641275.1. Classification (GTDB taxonomy): domain Bacteria; phylum Myxococcota_A; class Polyangia; order Polyangiales; family Polyangiaceae; genus Xiheicaenibacterium. The sequence goes on along the minus strand of CAZXMG010000086.1, from coordinate 26,098 downwards.
CGGGAGAGCGGAAGCTGCGCGGCGGTCTTCTCTGCGCGATCACACAAGGCGCTGAGCCGCTTCTCGACCGCGGCGCGAGCGCCAGTGTCGCTGATCGCGGCGACTGCGGTCAGCACGTCGCGCGGCTTGGCCTCGCGCTTCTTCCACACCTTGGCCAGCGCGCGCCGGCCGCTCGCCGCGAGCTTGGGCGTGGCGTGACGAAGCACGGCGGTGTTCTTGCCGCTGAGCAGATCGCTGCCCTGAGGCCGGCCGGCCTCGGCTTCGGTACCGAACACGCCCAACAGGTCGTCCCGCAACTGGAAGGCCACACCCAGCGGGTCGGCGTACTTCGCCAGCGCGCGCAGGGCCGGGGCGCGCGCGCCCCCCAAGATGGCGCCCAGCGCGAGCGGGCCGCGCACGGTGTAGCTGCCGGTCTTGAGATCGTGCAGCAGCTCCACGTCGGCGTTCTTCGCCAGCGTGTCGATCACCTGCCCGGCGACGACATCCTCGTGGATGCGGAGCAGCTCGTCGATGGCGCGCACGCGGAGGGTGGCGTCGACCTTGGCCGCAGCGAGCGCGGCGACGGACAAGCCCCACACCAGATCGCTGCCCAACAAAGCTCCCACGGCCCCCGCGCGCTCGGGCGCGAGCGGGCCCTTGCCCAGCTTCCTGGCCAGCGCCACGTGCGCGCTCGGACCGCCGCGTCGCTCGACGTCGCCGTCCATCCAGTCGTCTTGGATCAGCAGGTAGCTCTGCAGCATCTCCAGCGAGACGCCACCGAGCAGCGCGGTCTCCTTGGCGCCTCTGGGGTTGGTGCCGAAGTAGCTGGCCGAGAGCAGCGCGGCGCGGAAGCGCTTGCCGCCACGCATGCTCAGGTCGCGCGCGACGTCGACCACCTCGAGCACCTCTTTGCCTTGAGCTTTGCGCGCTCGCGCCCGCTCGCGGAACATGGCCTCCATCTTGGCTTCGACCGCGGGCTTGGTGGCCTTCAGCAGCGCCTGGAATGCGAGCCGCGCCTGCGCGCGCCCCTGTTCGGATGTGGCGTCGATCATGAATCTCCTCGCTTTAGTCGCTCCGAGGGGGCGGTTCCATGGCTGTTCGCGCCCGCCGCCGACTTCGTGCCGCCCGTGGCAAAATCCTGCCGTTTAGGCTGCAACGAGGAACAGGCTTGGCTACAAGTAAAGGCCATGCGCGCCTCCTTTGCTGCCACGGTCTTGCTCGGCTCGTTCGCCTTTGCGCTGCCCGCACTCGCCCAGGGCGACAAGGCCGAGGCCGCCCCTGAAAAGCCCGCCGCTCCCGCCGACGAGGACGTGAGCGACGCAGACAAGGAGAAGGCGAACCGCCTGTTCGAGGAGGGACGCCAGCTGCTGGCCGAGGGCAAGCTCGAGGCCGCTTGCACCAAGTTCGATCAGAGCAACAAGGTGCGGCCAGGCATCGGCACCATGTACAACCTGGCCGACTGCAGCGAAAAGCTCGGTCGCACCGGCACGGCTTACAAGCTGTTCAGCGAAGTGGCCGAGCGCACCAAGGTCGCGCTCCAGGCCGAGCGCGAGCAGAAGGCGCGCGAGCGTATGGCCGGGCTCGAGCCCAAGCTGATGAAGATCCGGCTGAGCGTGCCGCAGGGCGGCAAGGTCAAGCAGGTCAAGATCGACGGCGCGGTATTGGCGACCAGCGACTACAACAAGGCGCTGCCCTACGATCCCGGTGAGCACGTCATCTTCGCCTCGACGGCCAACGACGCAGGCGAGCCGTTCGAGGAGGAGATCGAGCTCAGCGAAGAAGGCAAAACCGTCACCGTGGCCATCCCCGTGGCCTCGGGCGCCAAGATGAAGCGCCGCGTCGGCATGATCGTCGGCGGTGGCATCACGATGGGCATCGGTGGGTTGGCGCTGGCGGGTTTCGCAGGAGCGATCGCGACGGACGCCCCGGTCGAGGCGATCGGCGCGCTCGGCGCACTCTCGGTCGTGGGCCTCGCAGTCGGCATCCCGATCTTCGCCGTGGGCTTCAAGAAGAAGCCGGTCCGGAGCGGGGACCTCACCATCCCGCTGCAGCCGTCGGCCGTGCCGGACGTGGCCATCGGCCCCACGGGCGGCTCGCTCAGCTGGCGGTTCTAGCGCGCCTCAGCGAGCAGCGCGTGCAAGCGCGCGCCGGACGACGCTGGTCGCGCGGTGCTTGGCGCAGACAGGATCTGCCTCGGCGACGAGCAACGTGAGGGCGCGCACGGTGATGCGGGCGTCCTTGGCGGCAGCCAGGTCGCCCTCTTTGCCCAGGAGCAGCGCGAGCCGCCGCGCGGCCGCCAGCGCTACGGGAAACCGGCCAGCCTTGCTGGCAGTCTCGATCACCTTGGTCAGCGCCGCGCGCTGCTCCGGCTCGCGCGCCAGGATGCCGAGCAGGACGCTGGTGGCGGCGTCGAAGCGCTTGGCGCGGCCATACAGCTCGGCCCGCGCGAACAGGGCAGGGTCGAAACCAGGGATGTGCTCGAGCGCCAGCGACAGCACCTTGTCCGCTTCCTCGAGCTCTCCCGTCGCTTCTCGCAACGAGGCCAGCGCCAAGTACGCGTCGCCGAACGTGGCGTCGATCGACAGCGCGTCGTTGAAGCGCGTCACCGCCAAGCCCACGTTGCCCTTCTCGCGGTGGGCCTTGCCTTCCTGCGTCAGCACGCGCGCGCGCGCGGTCGCCCAGTTCTCCTGCACGGGCGCGGCCTGCTCTGCGCGCGCTGGGGTCGGTGACGCGAGCAGGGCGAGGCCCAACGCGAGGCTCAGAGCGATCCGCATGCGGCTCGGATCTTAGCAGCTTGTCGAGATCACTCCGGGACGGGGTTGGTCCCGACGGTGGTGCCAGGCTCGGCCGTCCACAGGAAGTTGTCGACCAGGGTGGTGGAGTCGAGGATGCCGTCACCGGAGTCGTGCACGGCGAAGCGGAGCGAGATCTCGGAGTTGGCCGCCACTGGCGCGGTGGTACGCAGCCAGCCGGTAGCGGCGTGATCCGAGAACGCCGTGTCGAAGCCGAAGCCCGTGCCGATGAGCTCGATGTTCCCGAGCGGGCAATCGAAGGTCTGGCCGCCCGCGTAGCAGGGGTTGGGGGGGTTGCCGTCGCAGCCGCACACCTGCATCAGCGCGTTGTTGACGCTCACGGGGTTACCCAAGCTGTCGAAGCTGATGTTGCCGTCCGCCGACCCCATGGGAATGGGCGAGAGGATGGCCCAGAAGTAGTCGTTGAACGTGCTGCACACGTAGCCGGGCCACTCGTACGAATAGAAGTCGAAGTCGAACGAGAAGCCCGTCGCGTTGGAGGGCGTGCGGACCACCAGCTCCACGCCGGTCGGATCGTACGTCGGACCCGTGGTCACCCCAGGGCAGACCGGTGAGAGCGGAGCCGTGCCCGTCGCGAAGTTGCCGCCATAACCCTTGGAGAAGCCGGACACGTTGGAGTAGCCGGGATCCGTGGGCCGCCGGGCGGTGCCGCCAGACAACACCAGCATGCGGTCGCCCTTGCGCACGTCCACGTTCGGGCCCCAGTCGCCGACGAAGCCGTGGCCGCGGTGGAAATTGGCAAGCTGTGCCGGATCGGTCGGCGGCGCCGCGCCGTCGGCCATGACCCAGGTGGCGCTCACGACACCCCAGTCGTTGACCCCGGTGGACATCTTGCAGAGCTCGACTGCGCGTGCGGCGGCGAGCGGGTCCATCTCGTCGACCGCGATCGCGGCGTCGCATGGGTCGGCCAGCGCCTCGTCGATCACGCCGTCGCAGTTCTCGTCGAACGGAGTGTCACCCGCCTTGGTGGGCACTTCGATCGCGTTGGGGTTGCGGTTCGGGTCGCAGTCTTCGCAGTCGCCTTGGTTCGGCGTGAAGCCGTCCGCGTCGACGTCGTCGTCCGGTCCGCCCGGGTCGCAGATGATCCCGCCGCCCTGGCCGTTGCCGCCGGTCGTGAAGCCGCCCCCGAGGCTGGGATCGCCGCCTTGCGCGCTGCCACCCTGCGGAGCCGCGCCTCCGGCGCCGCCACCTCCCGCGGGTGTCGGCGTTCCGGCGCTCCCGCCGGTGCCAGCGTCGGAGCCGGCGCTGCACGCGACGAGCAGCAGCGCGGAGAGCCCAGTCAGCACAAAAGCACGCGACGATTGATGGAGCTTCATGACCAAGACCTCTTCAAGGAGTCAAAAGACACAGACAGTGCTGCCCACGCCGGGGTCGAGGCACGTGTAACCGCTGCGGCAGTCCGCTTGAACGGCGCAGTCGTCCAAGCATACGCCCATGCCATTGCCTGGGAAGAACGGCGCCTCGCTGCAGACCGATCCGGCGGGGCAGTCGTCCGCCAAGAGGTCGCAGTACTGGCTGCAGTAGCCGCCCGGCCAAAACTCGTGGAACTGATCGATGCAGAACGGATCGTTGTTGTTGGCCTGGCACTCGGCGTGGACCTGGCACGGCATCCCGGCGGCGAGCGCGCCGGGGATCGGGTTGCAGCTGAACGAGGTGGCGCAGCCCGTGGGATCTTGGCAGTCGGTGAGCCCGTCGAAGTCGTTGTCTGCGTAGTCCTGGCAGTTCAGCTCCGGCGGCTTGTCGCAGATGTTCACGCCCTGCCCGCTGTCGACGCAGGCGTTGCCACCGGGGCAGTCCGCGCTGGTGGTGCAGGTCTTGAAGCACACGCCATGCAGCGAGATGTTGATGTCGACGCACAACCCGTCGCTGCCACAGTCTCCGGGGCCGGAGCAGAACTCGGAGCAGTAGCCGCTGTTGAAGCCCTGCTGCCAGCCCAGGCAAATGGGATCGCCGCCCGTGGCCTGGCACTCATTGCTCCAGAAGCACGGGTTGCCGTAGCCCAGCGCGCCCGGCGTGCACTCGAAGCTGACCCCTTGGCACGCAGTCGGGTCGTCGCAGTCGAGCATGCCGTCGAAGTCGTCGTCCCATTGGTCGTCGCACCACTGCTCGGGGAACGGCTGGTCGATCGTGCCCCAGAAGAAGCCGCTGCTGGTCGGCGACGTGGACTCGAAGATCACGTAGTAGGTCTGGCCCAACGTCACGGGGAACGAGAGCGCTTCGGTCTGGTTGGTGCCGGCCGAGTTCACGCACGCGATCTCGCTCGAGACGTCGTCGCAGACGGTGCGCACGCTGATCGCGCCGTCGAAGCCGCTGGGCGAGAACTGCACGTTGACGTTGTCCGAGTTGACCGGCGTGATGGCGGTGATCGACTCGCGTCCGCCTCCGGGCACACAGGACGACTCGAGCACCGCGGGCAAACCCGACACCTCGCCAGACGGGAACACCGGCACCGGCTGCGCGAACACGACCGAGCACGGGTCGGTGCAGAACGCGAGCGTGGCGCACTCGTCGTCGGCGCAGTCCACGAAGCCGTCTTCGTCGTTGTCCGTGCCGTCGTTGCAGTTCTCGAGCGGCGTGCAGCCGCTGACCACGATGCCGCAGAACGGGTTGCATTGCAGGAAGCCGCCGCTCAGCCCGAAGGTCTGGCAGGTGGCGCCGCCGAAGTCGTCACCGTCGCACTGCTCGTCGTCGTCGAGCACGCCGTCGCCGCAGTTGTCGGGGGGCATGCCGCCAGCGCCGCCGCCTCCGCCCAGGCCACCCGCACCCCCTTCGCTCCCACCGCCGAGCGCGCCGCCGCTGCCGCCCGCTCCGCCCGAACCTCCCACGCCGCCAAAGCCACCTCCCCCCGAGGTGAGCACGCCGCCGGCGCCGCCCTGTCCGCCGCCCGCACCGGCCCCTCCGCCGCCATCGGCCGGAGGAGACTCCTCTGTCGCGCAGGCAGCCAGACCAACACCGACGAGCAGGGTCCAAGAAGTAAGGGAATGTCGCACAGGCGCTCCTTAAGCTGCGTGCTGCCCGAAGGCCAGGGAGTCTGACGCAAAACGTGCAGGTGAGGCCATCAGATCCCCTCAAACCGGTCGCGGCGGCCCCACGATGGACCGGTGCAGCCTGTGATGCCCGCCGCACCCGTGCTTGATCAAGCCGAAGCGTCGAAAAGTTTGGCGGCCCCCCCGAGAACGGCGTAGGGAGTGTCAGGTTTTCGACACCTGCGACACCTGCCCGGAGTGACTTCATGCTGCGCTATCGCGCCGACCTCCGCACCATCGCCTTCATGGCCGTGTTCTTTGGGCTCGTCGCCGTCCAGTGGACGGTGCCCCAAGTCAACGTGTTCCAGGGCGCCCCGGTGTGGGCGTGGCTCCCGCTGTTGGTGCTGACGAGCTTCTTCTCGTTCTTCTGCGCCGTCGCGACCCACAACACCATCCACTCCCCGGTGTTCGAGAAGCGCGCGCACAACCGCGTGTTCCAGGCGGTGCTCACGCTCACCTACGGCCACCCCGTGAGCGCGTTCGTCCCGGGGCACAACCTCAGCCACCACAAGCACACGCAGACGCGCAAGGACGTGATGCGCACCTCGAAGGTGCGCTTTCGCTGGAACCTGCTGAACGGGCTGCTGTTCTTGGCGTTCGTGGGCCCCTCGATCATGAAGGGCGAGGCGCAATACTTCGCCGCCATGAAGGAGCGCTTGCCCGCCTGGTACCAGCAGTACCGCATCGAGAAGTACCTGCTCTGGGGCCTCTACTTGGTGTTGGTGTTGATCGACTGGAAGAGCTTCTTGTTGTTCGTGTTCCTGCCGCACAAATACGCAGCCTGGGGCATCGTCACGATGAACCTCTTGCAGCACGACGGCGCCGATGCCGAAAGCGAGTGGAACCACTCCCGCAACTTCGTGGGCAAGCTCGTGAACTGGTTCACGCTGAACAACGGCTTCCACACGATCCATCACATGCACCCGGGGCTGCACTGGAGCCTCACGCCCGAAGCGCACGCGCGCGAGGTGGCGCCTCACATCCACCCGAATCTGGATCAGCCCAGCTTGCTGGCCTACATCTTCCGCACGTACATCTGGCCCGCCAAGCGGCTCACGTACGAAGGCAAGCCGGTGGTGCTGCCCGAAGAGGGGCCGGACGAGAGCTGGATCCCGCGGCCGGAGGAGACGAAAGAGGATCTCGGCGCGATGGCGCCCGCGTGAGCGCGCAGCCCTTCGATCCATCGGCGCCGGCACAGTTCGACGGCATCTTTGGGCTGCCGCACGCCGCGGAGGACGCCCACGTCGTGATCCTCCCGGTGCCTTGGGAGCCGACGACTTCGTATCGCAAGGGCACGCGCGGCGGCCCCGCCAACGTGCTCGAAGCGAGCCGTCAGGTCGACCTGTTCGATCGCGAGACCGGTCGGCCTTACGAGCGTGGCATCGCGCTCCTGGCCGAAGATGAACAGGTGGTCGAGCTGAACCGCGCTGCGTGTGATGACGCGCAGCCGATCATCGAGCGCGGCGGCGCGGGTGACGACCCGGAGCTCCTGGCGCGCCTCGCGCGGGTGAATCAAGCTTCGCTGGCGCTCAACGAGCGCGTGCGTGCGACCGCGGAGAGCTGGCTCTCGCGGGGCCGGCTGGTGGGCGTGCTCGGCGGCGACCACTCGAGCCCATTCGGCCTGATCCAGGCCGTCGCCGCGCGGCACCCCGGCCTGGGCGTGCTCCACGTCGACGCGCACGCCGACTTGCGCGACGCCTACGAAGGTTTCATCCACTCGCACGCATCGATCATGTTCAACGTCCACCGGGAGATTCCGGGCGTCGAACGCATCGTGCAGGTTGGCGTGCGGGACTTCTCCGAGCAAGAGCACGAGCTCTCGCAGGGCTCGACGCGGATCGAGACCTTCTACGACGCCGATCTGGCGCAGCGCGCGGAGGCGGGCGAGCCGTTCGCGAAGACCGCGCGTGAGATCGTGGAGCGCTTGCCGCGAGAGGTGTTCGTCTCGTTCGATATCGATGGCTTGGAGCCGGGCCTCTGCCCTCGGACGGGCACACCCGTGCCGGGCGGGCTCTCGTTTCGCGAGGCGTGTGCGCTCTTGCGCGCCGTGGCGGCGAGCGGGCGCCGCATCGTCGGCTTCGATCTGAACGAGGTGGCCGGCGACGGAGAGTGGGACGGCATCGTCGGCGCGCGCGTGCTCTACAAATTGATCGGCTACGCGCTGCTGTCCGCGCGCGACTGACGCGCGCCGTCCAGGTCCTCCTCGCTGGGGGGCGACTCGAGCGAGATCAGCCTGCGCAACCGCTCGATGTTGGGCAGCTCGCCGACCACGACCAGCGTCATGCCCGCGTCGATGATGGTGTCGGCGTCGGGCGTGACCTTGACGGCGTCCCCCTCGTAGATGGCCACGATCAGGACGCTCACCGTCTGGCGGATGGGCAGCTCGCGCAAGCGCCGGCCTACCACCCAAGACGTGTCCATCACTTCGACCTCGTCGAAGCGGAGCTTGTGCCCACGCAACATGCGATCGAGGAAGTTCACGGTGGTCGGCCGCAGCATCTCACTGGCCATCCGCAGGCCGCCGATGCGGGCCGGCGCTACCGTGCCGTCTGCGCCAGCCCGGCGCATCTTCTTGGCGGCCTCGGGTTGCACCACCTTCGTGACGATCCTCGCCTTGGGGTTGAGCTCACGCGCCGTGAGCGTGACGTAGAGGTTGTCTTTGTCCTCCGTGAGCGCGGCGATCACCCCGCTGGCTCGCTCCAGCCCGGCCGCCGCGAGGGCATGGTCATGGGTGGCGTCGCCCACCACGTACAGCACGTTGCCCTGGTGGTCCGAGGCGATCTCCTCGAGCAGCTCGCGGTTCTGGTCGATCACCACGAAGGGCGTCTCGGCCAGCACCAGCTCGTCGATGACGTGCCTGCCCACCGAGCCCGCGCCCGCGACCACGATGTGACCCGACAAGTTGTCGATGCGCTTCTGCATGCGGCGAGCTCGCAGCTTGTGACCGATGATGTCCTGCAGCAAGAACGTGGTGAGGCTGGACTGAAAGTAGGCCACCACGGCCAAGCCCGTGAGGATGATGGCGGAGGTGACGATGCGTCCGCCGGGGATGGTGGCGACCTCGGGCGGCTCGCCGAAGCCGACGGTCGAAGCGCAGATGATGGCGAAATAGAGGGCGTCCTTGAAGGCGAAGCGCCCGTCGCCGAGCCACCACAAGAGGGTCGCGCCGGCCAGGATCACCGCGCCCACCAGGCCGACTGCAGGCAGGACGCGGGGACGAGCGCTGAGCGGCATCGATCGCGGCGGATCCTGGGCCGGTTCCGCCGGCCGCTGCAAGCACGGAGAAGCTTGCGCGGTCGCAACGAGATTTGCAGCCCTGCATTCCAGTCGCCTACACGTTGCAGAAAATTCGCGTCCTTACGGTTGGCATGCGATTCGCTCTGTAGGTGGAGATGACGGGGGCTCTTTACCGAACCGCTATGGCGAACCGAGGCAACCACCGAGTCCCCACCCGGCCCCCGCCGTCCTCCCTCCCTCCCAAGTCGGGGGAGCGCGCGAGTGAAAGTGGGGGCCCGCCCAGCCGGCGCGAGCGCATGCGCGGGCTGTCGCAGCGCACCTCGACCCTCAAGATTCGGCCCTGGTCGCAGCTGCCGGGGGTGAGCGCGTACAGCGTGTTCGACGCGGACGTCCAGCTCACCGACAGCTGGGGCGAGGCGCCGCCGGAGCTGGTGGCTCGGGCCGCCGCCTTTCGAGAGAAAGTCCGCAGCGGTCGGTTCGACGGCAGTCACCTGCTCGACGTGGGGGTGGGCGAGACGAGGCTTCTCTCCGTCGCCAGACCAGACGGCTGGTTCGTCCACATTTGCCTGACCAGCGAGGCCGAGGTCGCGGCCATCTTGTCGATCGTCAGCGGCAAGTAACCGCTTTTCGCGCCGACCCCTGGCCCGTGCTAGCCTGGCTCTCGACCGGCTGGCCGGCCCCTGGAGTCAGGCACACATGGACCAAGAAGACATCGTCTACCAGCCGGGGGACGTGCTGGTGGGCAAGTACCGCGTGGAGCGCGTGCTTGGGGTCGGCGGCTTCGGCGCCGTGTTGGCGGCGATGCACATCCAGCTGGAAGAGCGGGTGGCGATCAAGGTTCTGTTGCCCCACGCCGCCAAGAACCCCGCGGCCAGCGAGCGCTTCCTGCGCGAGGCGCGCGCCGCCGTGCGCATCCGCAGCGAGCACGTGGCCCGCGTCAGCGACGTGGGGCAGCTGCCCGACACCACCCCGTACATGGTCATGGAGTACCTGGCCGGGGACGACCTCTCCAACATCGTGAAGGCGAGTGGCGGTCAGCGCGTCGAAGACGTGGCCGAGTGGCTGTTGCAAGCGTGCGAGGCGCTGGCCGAGGCGCACAGCCTCGGCATCATCCACCGCGATCTGAAGCCGGCCAACTTGTTCCTCACCCGCAAGGTGGACGGCACGCCCTGCGTCAAGGTGCTCGACTTTGGCATCTCCAAGCTCACCAACGAGATGGGCGACAAGGGCATGACCAAGACGAGCGACGTGATGGGCTCGCCTTTCTACATGTCCCCCGAGCAGATGCGCTCGACCCGCAGCGTCGACGCGCGCAGCGACATCTGGGCGCTGGGCGCGATCTTGTTCGAGATGTTGAGCGGCGCGCCACCGTTCGACGCCGAGACGATGACGGCGCTGGTCGTCAGCATCATGCAAGAGGCGCCGCGCGACCTGACCGCGTACCGGCGTGACATTCCGCCGCAGCTGCGGGACATCGTGCTGCGCTGCTTGGAGAAGGACCCCAATCGGCGCTTCCCCGACGTCGCCTCTCTCGCAGCCGCGCTCGCGCCGTTCGCGCCCGCGCGCGCTCAGACCAGCGTACAGCGGGTGATGGCGATCAGCGGGCGGCACTCGCTCTCGCAGGTGCCGTCCTCGGGGGGGCCGGTCAGCCCCACGGTGCACTCGGGGCCCCCGACCGGCATGACTGGCCCGACCGGCGTCGCCGCCACGTTGCCCGGTCACCTGACCACCGAGAGCGCACCGCCGCCGAGCGCGTTGTTTCAGCAAGAGCACTCGTCCGGATCCGCGCCCGGGGGCTACGGCGCGCCGCAGCCCACCGTGCCGGGGTATGCGACCGGGCCGCAGGCACCCGTGATGCACCCTGGCGCGGCCAAGCTCGCCGCGACAGCGGCGTCGCCCGCGCAGTCGTGGGGCGGGACGTACATGGGCCAGAAGCAAGCGCCGGCCGCTTCCAAGGCACCCCTCGTGATTGGCGTCGTGTCGCTCTTGGTGGTGGGCGCAGGCGTGGGTGGGTTCGTGTTCATGAAGACCCGCACCGACGACGTGCGTGACTCGCGCAACAACACCGTCGTCGTCGCTGCAGCCGGCAACGACAAGAGCGACAAGAGCGACAAGAGCGACACCGTGGCCACGGCCACGGCGGACGCCAAGCAGGTCGAGCCCGCCGCCACCGCGCAGCCCTCGGTGGTGCCGACCTCGCCGGTCTCCACGGGCAAGCCCGGCAAGGCCTCGGCGACCGCGACAGCGACCGCCACCACTGCGCCCGCGCCGACGCCGACGCACACCTCTCCGCCGGTGCCGACGCCGACGCAGACGCACACCACGCCGCCGGTCCCAACGCCCACGCAGTCCTCCAAGCCGGCGTACACGATCGACAAGGACTTCAACCGGCCTGACTGACGGGCGCCGCGCTCCTCCAAGCGGGCAGGGCTCGGCTCCTCGCTGAAGCCAAGGTTCGGCAGACCGCGGCAGCTCGCTCGCGAATGGCTGGCGTTGCTGCTGACGGCGTCGCGTGCTGCGAGCGGCCGAGCCGAACGAAATCCAATCACAAACGCACGCGGGACCCGACCAACCTGGAAAGAGGACCCGCGCATGATGATCCTATCGTCGACCCATCGCCCGCGTCGCATCGCGACCCCTGCCGCGCTCCTGGCGCTGGCGCTCACCGCGACCGCCTGCATGCCCGCGCCAGGGCCCAGCTTCCCGCCGCGCGGCACGCTGGAGGTGGGCGCGGACTACCGGGCGCAGGCGCTGAACCGTTGGGTGTGCCAGTCGGATGGCTCCGTCGTCCTTGCGCGAAAGGGCGACCAGCTGCTGCTCCATTTCGAGAACCTCGACTGGGTCGTTCAGCCCGACGACGCCGGCGACTTCGTGCGCTTCAGCTTTGCGACCGTCGGCGGCACGCTCAGCGTGGGCTTTGGCACGACGAAGCTCAACGAGGGCGAGATGGTCTACCTGGCCTCGAAGACCGCAGGCGGCGACTTCGTCATCAAGCGCGCTTCCGCGCAAGGCGTGACCGACGAGAAGTGCAAGTGGGTGGAGTCATGAGCCGCGCCCTCCTCGTTCGTGGTTCGTTCGTGCTCGCGGTCGCCGCGTCGGCACTCTCGGGCTGCGTGTCGTACTACACGGAGACGCCCAAGTTTCAGGCGCTCCCACCGCCGGCCGAGCAAGGCGTGGTCTACGTGATGCGTCCGACCAGCCAGTTCGGCATGCTCCAATCGATCACCGCCAAGCTCGACGACGAGCGCTGGTTCAACCTGTTTCCGGGCAGCTACGGCGCGTTCTACGTGAAGCCGGGCAAGGTCAAGCTGCGCGTCTCGATCGACGTGTGGGCCAGCGTGGGCGTCTTCGCCCTCGGGCCGGTGACCATGGTCACCTCTGGGGTAGAGACGGACGCGCAAGGCGTCGAGCTCGAGATCGACGTGCCGCCAGGCGGCGCGGTGTACGTGGACACCTCCGTCGCCGGCTTCAAGGAGCCGCCCGACGCGGAGGTGGTGGCAGAGAGCAGCGGCAAGCGCACGGCCAAGAGCCTGCACCTCGCCGCGGGCGGCAAACCTCGGCTGCCACGGGCCGCGAGCGCGCTCGCGAAGGAGGCTCCGCCACCTCCCGCGCCTCCTCCGACGCCGAAGGCGCCCACCGCCCAAGAGCTCGTCGCCGAGCTCGGTCGCGCCGTCGCCGAGGTCACGCGCGCGTGCACGCCCAACCCCAAGCTTGAAGGGACGTGCACCGTGAGCACGGAAGAAGCCAAACGCGCGCTGGCCGCTGCCCGCGCCGCGACGGAGCGCGTGCGCACGGCCAGTCTCCCTCCCGCGGCCGAGAGCGCGCACCGCTCGTTCTCGTCGATGTTGCAAGCCATCGAGGACGATCGAACCGCTGGGCGCCCGGTGACGTTGTCCAAGCTGGGCGCGTTGTCGAAGACGATGAAGGAGCTCGAGACCGCAGTGAAGTAGGCGCGGCCGCCGCGTCCGGACGAGAGGCGCGGGTGGCGGGCGCGCGGTGGTCGAGCCCTCGGCCTCACCAGGTCCAGCTGTGCGCGAAGGCCGACCATGCAAGGCTGACCGTCGACAGCGCGAACGTCGTTACCAGGAGAACATCGGCTCACAAATGACGCCGAGGTCGCCCACCTCGTCGATGGGGTTCAAGTAGGTCACGCTCAGCGTGCCGGCCTCCACGAAGGTGAGCGCCCGGTGCTTCTCGACGCCGTCGAGCGTCCCGACGAACTCGTGACAGCCTGGCTGCACGTTCAGAACCATCACGCCTTCTTCCAGCGTGACGTCGCTGCCCGCACCGTAGGTGATCGTCGCGCCTTGCAGCGCAGCCTCCGGCAGCTCGATCTTCATGCCGGGGACGAATTTGTTGGCGCAATCGAGAAATACCGCGCCCAAGTGTCCGCGCGCGGGATCAATCGTGATCCCGAGGGCCACCTCGACCTGGTCTGCGTTGAGGACCGTGGGGACGATCTGCCCATAACGTTGGTCGGCGCTGACCGGTCGCGCCCGCAGCACCCTCGTCGGAAACAGCTCGTGGCCGCTTGCCCCGTCGCGGACTTGCACGTACCCACGGAACCCGCTGAGCTCCGGGACGATCAATGGGGCCCTCACGATGCCTTCGGCGTCGGAGGTCGCGGAGAAGAGCGGCGACGAGCATGCTTCGAGCGGGTCGCCGCAGAAGTCGACGCTGGCGCGCGCGAGCGCGGACTCGAAGCCGGGGAAGGGCCTGACCTGCGCCGCGAACTCGACCGTCACCTGCGTCGATTGCGGCTCCGGCCACGCATAGTTCGAGAGGCAATCGAGATTATTGCCGTCGAGCCGGCAAGCTTTCGCGCACTCCGAGGCGGCGCACAGGTCGAGCGCGAACTCTGGCCGCCCAGCAAATGCGTTCGTGAACGCCAACGCCCCGGGGGGATCGATCGCGTCGGGATCGCCGACCGCACGATGCACGTTCGCCTCGCAAGCGCGGTCGGCGACGCACCCCGCCATCTCCGGGAGGCAGGCCTCGTTGGCGCAGCTCTCGCACTTCGCTTCGTGGCGAGCGAAGAAGCCCTTGCTGCCGAAGCAGGACGCCTGGCACCCGCCCCGCAAGCACGCGTCCATCGCTGCGTAGCCCGGGCTCTCACGCCCCTCCGGGTGCTCGGCCGCGCACTGCTGGCGGCCCTCCACAGCGTCGACCCCCGCGGCGCTCAGGCACTCGACGAGCGTGCCACAGGCTGGGTCAGCCGCACACGCTCGCTCTGCGTCCGGGCACGTCTCGTCGACGCACGCGCCACAGGTCTCGCCCAGCGCGAGGAGTGATGGGCCCTCGGCGCGGGTCTCGATGCCGAGGATGTCCCGGCACGACGTTGCACACGCGAGGCCGGCAATCGCCAGCAAGGCCGTCGCGAACCGGGACGCCATGGCGAGCGCGTCTCACGGGGACGATGTCGGCGCAAGGGGTGGCCGAGGCCGGTGACGTTGCCGGCCGCCGAGATTCGGCTTCACACCGCGAGGTGGCCTGCGACTACCCACCATCATGAGCCATCAAGCAGCCTCCACACCGTTCAGGCGCCGCTCTCTTCGGGCAGCCGCGCTCACCATTTCTTCCGCCTGCGTGGCGGCCGCCTTGACGGCGTCGATCGCGTTCGCGGACGTACCTGTCACCTTCCAGAGTGGGGAGCTGCTCACCGCTGTCCAACTCAACACGAACTTCGCCGCGCTCGACTTGCGGCTGGCAGCGCTCGAGAGCGCGGCGCTGACCCAAACGTCGGGTGGCGAGTACACCTCGGGAGCGGGCTACTGCGGCGCCACGGACCCGACGGTCGGCGATCTCAGCGACCTGCCCGCCACCGGGGTCGGCTACGCGCGTGCGAAGGCAGCGTGCGAAGACACCTGCGCGTCCCCGGGCGCCCACATGTGCGAAGGCTCCGAGCTGACTCGGGCCGCGCAGCTTGGGACCACCTTCACCGCCCCCGGCTGGTACGCGGCAGGCTCGTACGCGAGCTTTGGCGGCGAGGGCAGCTACGAGTGTTTCGGCTGGACTTCGAGCGACGCGTCCACGCTCGGGCCGCTCTGGAACCTCACCACGAGCCCGTTTCCGAGCGCGCACAACTGCGACAACTCCTACCCGGTGCTGTGCTGCGAGTGAGGGCGACAGGGCTCGACACCATTCCGGGGTCGGCGTGCACGTGTATCCGAGGTCGGGCGGATCGCTCGACGGAAACACGTAAGCCCAGGTGACGACGTCGGGCATGGCCAACACGCGCATCCGGTGCGTCTCGTTGCCTCTGGCATCATGCCCTAGGACATCGATGCACCCGGGCTCGGCGTTGAAGACCGTGTACGGGCCCTGCGGAAATTGAACCGGCGGCGCCTGCGCGACGCCCGGGGGGAGAACCAGCGTGATGTCGGAGGCCACGGCGGTGCTGCAATCGAAGAACAACACGCCCAGCTGTGCCTTTCCCGGCACGACGCTGCCTCCAGTGGTCGCGCTGACAAGGGTGGCGAGGCTCTCTGCTCCAAAGACGAGGGCCTCGGCACCGGTGTCTCTCGTGATGGGGTAGGAGAACAGGTGCGTCGCGAGCGTCGGTTCTTCGTCGAGCGCTCCCCCACGAACCCGAACGAAGCCCCGAAACCCGGCGTTGAGCTCGAGCGCTACCTCCGCGCTGGCGAGGCCGTTGGAGTCAGCGTCGAACGTGGCGGTGGGGACACACCCGTTCGACGCCGGGCTGCACACGTCGACGGCAGCTCCAGGGAACGGTTGCCTGTCCCCCACCGCATTCACCGCCTGGATCTTGAGCTCCACCGTTGCGCTCGCGGGCCACTCCCGCGGCCATTGGTACGCTGCCACGCAACCCAGGTTGGATCCGTCGAAGCCACAGGGCCCGTCGCACGCGCGGATGACGCAATCACCGAGGTTACGTTCTCGTGTGCCCAACAGAGCGGCGGTGAGGGGTGTCAACGTCGCAGGATCATGTTCCGCCGGTCCGTCGCGGTAGGCCTCGGCCGCGAGCGCCTCGCAAGTCGCGGTGGACCCGCAACCGCGCTGCTCTTCTCCACAGGACTGTTCCGTGCACACTTGGCACTCCGCCGAGTACGCGGCGAAGAAGACTGAGCCAGAGGCCGCCGCCGCGCGAGACGATCACGCGGCGGCCGGCAGCTTGCTCACGGCCGGCTGGGTGATGACGGGTGTCGGCGCGGCGGCCGCAGTCGCCGGCGTGGTGCTCATTGCGGTCGCGCCGAGCGACGCCGAGCCGAAGCCGGCGGCATCGTTGCGCATCCGCGCCGGCGCGGGCGGGGTGGCGATCACCGGCGCCTGGTGAGGCTCACTCGTAGTCTGGTGTGCACGTGTAGCCGGGAGCGTCCCCCTCGCTGCGCGGAAACACGTACGCCCACGTGCCCACGTCGGGCAGGGCCAAGAGCCGCATCCTGTGCGTCTCGTTCCCCATCGCGTCGTGGCCGACCACGTCGAAGCAGCCGGGGTTGGCGTTGTAGATGGCGAATAGGCCGTCGTCGAGGCCGACGATCTTGGCGTCTAGCGTGGTCTCCATCGAGGGGTCTTTGAGGACGCTCTGCGGGACGCTCAGCGTGACCGACTCGGTTTGGCGGACACTGCAGTCGAAGAACTGGATCGCTACCTGGGCCTTCCCGGTCTGGAGTCCGCCTGCGAGCACGGTCGCCGCAAACTCCACGTCCTTCCATCGAAAGGTCGGAGCGAGGCCGCGGACGTCTCGGACGAGCGGGTACGCGAACAGATGCATCTGGGCGGTGTCCTGCCCGTCGATCGAATGGTCCTCTAGGCGAAAGAAGCCGCGAAAGCCTGCATTGTGGTCGAGCGGGACCCGAACGGTCGCGAGACCGGTGGCATCGGCCTCGACCGAGTCGATCTGGATGCAATGGTCAGAGGCGGGTTGGCAGACGTCCACCGTGGTCTTCGGCAGTGGCGTCGAGGTCCAATCCTCGGGGTTGAAGACGAGGACCTCGAGCTCGACGAGCGCGCTCGCGGGTAAGGAGCGAGGCCACTGGTAGCCCGAGACACACGCCAGGTTGCTCCCGTCGAAGCCGCACTCCGAAGGACAGAAGCTGATCGGGCAGTACCCCATCAATCGCTTGACCTCGCCTGCCTCCCCTGGGGCGCCAGTGAGGGCCGTGAGCGTGGCGGGGTTGTGCCCGGCAGGGCCGCTTTCGTAGGCATCCACGGCGAGCGCTTCGCACTCGGCGTCCGCCACGCAGCGGCTCGGCCTGTCGTCGCAGCGCGCCTCCGCACAGGCTTGGCACTCGCTGGAGTACGCCGCGAAGAACCCCGAACCGCCATAGCAGTCGGCCTGGCAGTCCGTGCGCATGCAGCTGTCGATGGCGGCGAAGGCGCTCGTCGCTGTCGCCTTGGGGTGTTGTTCGCGGCAAGCCGCGCGGGCGAAGGGATTGTCTTGCCCAGCCTGCGCCATGCAAGCTGCCGCGGCGGCGCACTCGGAGTCCGCGGCACATGCGCGCTCTGCCTCGGAGCACGTCGCCTCGACGCACGTGCCGCACGCCGCGCCCAGTGCGAGCGGCGGGTCGCCTTCGGTGCGTGTGTCGATGCCCAGGACCTGCCGGCAGGCGGCCAGCTGCAGGAGGCCGGCGGCCCCCAGCGCCGCGACTCTGCCAACGGGAGAACCCACGACGCCGGCATCTCACAGCGGGGACCCCGAGGCCAGCGTCGACCCGCCTCCGGCATCACATCGGTCGCCGACCCTCGACTCCCCTCAGGAGGAGTCGAGAACATGAAGCGTGCGCCAAGCAGACGGGCAGGGTCCGGGTGAAGCTCGCATCCGTCGGCCTGTTCTTCCGTCGCCTGTTCGGGTGTAGGCTGCGCGATCGAGAGACCGGGCACATGAAGGATCGGGAGGACGCAGCCGAGGCAGAAGGCGCCATCCGGCAGGCTTGCGCAGCCGGACAGGAATCTGCCGCTGTCTCCGCGGCGCTGAAGCTCTACGGCGCGGAGGTCTACGGGCTGCTACTGGGGCTGTGCCGCGGCCGCGACGAAGCCGATGACGCGTTCTCGCTCTTCGCGGAGGCGCTCTGGCAGTCGCTGTCCACCTTCGAGTGGAAGTGCTCGCTCCGCACCTGGGCCTACATGATCGCCCGGCGCAGCGCCCACGACCTGCAGCGCAAGGCGCGCCGGCCCCACGTCGGGCTCTCGCAAGCCGGTGAGGTGTCGGCGCTGGTCGCGCGCATCCGGACCGAGACCGCGACGTTCCGAAAGACCGAGACCAAGGATCGGATCGCCGAGCTCCGCGCGACCTTGCCCGAGGACGATCAGATGCTCCTGATCCTGCGGCTCGATCGGGGTCTCGCCTGGGACGACCTCGCGCGCGTGTTCGTTGGCGACGACGCGGAGGCGGACGCGCTCAAGCGGGAGTCTGCGCGGTTGCGCAAGCGCTTCCAGCTGGTCAAGGAGCGCCTCGTCGAGCTGGGTCGCAAGGAAGGTTTGGTCGGTCGATGAGGTCTCGCCCGTGGAGCGTCCTCGGCGCGCTGGTCCTCACACTGATGCCGGGTGCGGCCTTCGCCGATCCGACGGAGCACAACCGGGTCCTCGCGAACGCGCTCTTCGACGAGGCGCGGGCGCTGATGGCGGAAGGTCGGTTCGCCGACGCGTGCCCCAAGTTCGCGGAGAGCCTGCGGCTCCAGCCCGGCGGTGGCACGCTGCTCAACCTCGGCGTCTGCCACGAGAAAGAGGGCAAGACCGCGACGGCCTGGGGTGAGCTCAAGGCCGCGCTCGCGCTCGGCCGCCGCGACGGGCGAGAGGACCGCGAGAAGCTCGCGCTCGAGCGGCTCGCAGTCGTAGAGCGGCAGCTCTCGTACCTCACCATTCGGGTCGGAGGCGACGCGCGCGTCGAAGGGCTGGAGGTTCGGCTCGATGGAGCCGCCTTCCGAGAGCCGTCGTGGGGCAGCGCCCGACCCATCGATCCCGGCGAGCACGTGCTGGTCGTCACCGCCCCCGGCCACAAGCGGTTCGAGACCACGTTCACCATCAAGGGCGATGGGCACCGCGCCTCCGTGGATGTGCCACGCCTGGTTCTGCTGCCCCAAGACGCCGCGTCGAAGCGTGGGCCCACGCTCCACGGGCAACACATCGCGGGCATCGTCTCCGGCAGCATCGGCCTGGTCGGGATCGCCGTGGGCGCAGGCTTCGGCGCGGCCGCTCAGAGCAGCTGGGCCGAGGCCGAAGCCGGTTGCCCGCGCCCCGACCGCTGCACCACGGACGGCGCACAGGCCGCCGTCGCCGCCGGGCGCAGCGCCGACCTCTCGACCCTTGGGTTCGTGGTCGGCGGGGTCGGCCTCGGGCTCGGGGCGATCCTGTTCGCCACCGGCCCGAGCTTCGTCGTTGCGCCGGCGCCGGAGGGAGCAGTGGCTTCGGTGCGGTTCCACTGGCCATGAGCGTGCGCGCGCTCCTCGGCGGCGCGCTCGTCCTCACGGTCGGCTGCCGCGAGGTGATCGGCATCGAGACCCGCAGCGAGGGGCCGCCGCTGCTCGCGTTGCCAGAAGCGTGTCGGGCGTGCGTGGAGAGCGCCTGCCCGGAGCTCGAGCGCGCCTGCGCCGGCGACCCCGACTGCGCCTCGCTCGCGGCGTGTGTCGCGGGCAAGCCGGACGATCCGGCCGGGCGCGCCGCGTGTGAACAGGCCGCGCCCGGCGCCGCGTCGAGCGCCGCGTTCCTCGCGCTCGACACCTGCGTGCGCGCGCCCTGCCAGGACGACTGCACCGGGATCAAGGGCCTGCTCGCGGGCCGAAGCGCCGACTGCGATACCTGCCTCGCGACCGCCTGCGAGCCCGAGTACCGGGCGTGCATCGCCGAGCGCGCCTGCGAGCGCACCGTCACCTCCGCGTACACGGGGCCCATGACGCCGCCCAAAGCGATCAGCGTCGACAACGCTCCAGGGATCGAAGGCAGACCGCTGAGGGACCTCGAAGACTGCCTCGGAGCAGAGTCGTGTCGACCCGCGTGCTCGTTCGGCGGTACAGACTTCGCGTGCACGGGCGAGTTCGAATGGCCGGCAGCCGAAGCGCCGAGCGCCGAGCTCGACACGGTCGTGTACCTCGTGGACTCGCGTGGAACCAAGCAGCCCGTGGGCGGCGCAACTCACCAGGTTTGCGAGCCGCTCTCGCGGCCATGCAGCCCGTTGAAGTCCACGCCTACGGACGCGCAAGGCTTGGCGACCGTGACTATCCCGCTCCTGAACCCGGAGCCGTTTCGCGGCTATTTCCACGTGTTCGATCCGTCGCCTGCACCGTCGATCCTCCCCATGAACGGCTTCGTGGGTCGCCCCTTCTACGCGTCCACGTGGGGGGAGGTCGTGGTGTTCAATCAGCGAGCGCTCGACTTCGTTGCGCTGACCGCGGGGACCAGCCCGGTCGAGGGACTCGCCCAGATCGTCGTGCTGTTCCTCGACTGCAATGGTCGTCCGGCGATCGGTGTGGAGGTGGAGTCCGACCCGAGCCTCATCGTCGAAGCACAGACCAAGGTCCACTACCATCCCCAGGGCGGCCCACCGACCGCCACGGGCTTCTTCTACGTCCTGAACGCTGCTCCGGGGTGCCACGAGCTTCGAGGCTTCGTCGGGGCGGACGAGATTTATCGCACGCGCATCGACGCACAGGCCGATGTCGTCACGGCGGCCGTGGCCTTCCCGCGGAGCGCCTCCGACGACCCCGGCTACGTGTGCACGCCACGATGAGCGGCCGGAACAGCACCCATGGACTCTTCGTGCTGACGTTCGCGCTCGGCTGCCGTGAGGTGGTCGGCATCGAGACCCGCGGCGAAGGGCCACCGCTGCTCGCGTTGCCGGAGGGTTGTTTGGCGTGCGTGGAGAGCGCTTGCCCGGAGCCCGAGCGAGCTTGTGCCGCCGACCCCGACTGCGCCTTGCTCGCGGCGTGCGTTGCGGGCGAGCCCGACGACCCCGCCGGGCGCGCCGCGTGTGAACAAGCCTCCCCCGCGGCGGCGTCGAACGCTAGCTATCTCGCGCTCGACGCGTGCATGCGCGCGCCGTGCCAGGACGACTGCACCGGCATCAAGGGCCTGCTCGCGGGCCGAAGCGCCGACTGCGATACGTGCCTCGCGACAGCCTGCGAGCCCGAGTACCGGGCGTGCATCGCCGACCGCTCCTGCGAGCGCACCGTCAGCTCCGCGTACACGGGGCCCATGACGCCGCCCAAAGCCATCAGCGTCGACAACGCTCCGGGGATCGCGGGGGCGCCTCTGCGCGCGCTCGACGACTGCCTCGGTGTCGAAGCTTGCACGCCCGCGTGCGGAATCGATGGGTCGGATTTCTCGTGCGTCAGCGAGTTCGAGTGGCCTGGGGCCGAGCAGTCCAGCGCTTCGCTCGACGCGCTGGTGTTGCTCACGGATCTCCTCAGCGCCACGCCGCTGTCGGAGGTGGTCGTGCAGGCCTGTGAGCCGCATTCGTTGCCGTGTGTGCCGGTCTCGACAGCGACGACGGATGCCAGCGGCGTGGCCTCCCTCCCCATCGCGATTCCCATCCAGCCATACCCGTTTCGTGGGTACGCGAGCCTCGTCGACCCGTCGCCGACGCCGAGGTTCCTCCCTACGAGCGTCTTCTTCGGCAGGCCTGTGTACGCCTCGACCTGGGGCTCGATGAATGTCTTTGCTGAGCCCACGCTCGACCTGGTCGCCGGCGTTGCTGGAACGAGCCCGGTCGCGGGGCGGGGCCAGGTCCTGACGCTGTTCCTCGACTGCAATGGAAGGCTGGCCGATGGTGTCACGCTCACTCCGAACACCCAGGTCGAATTCGACGAGCGAACCGTGATCGACTACCCGGGTGGCCCGCCGACGAAGGACGGCCTGGTCCTTCTTCTCAACGTGGTGCCCGGCTGCCACGACCTCAGCGGAGTGGTCGGAGTCGAAGAGACGCACCGTGCACGTGTCCCCGTCGCGCCCGGCGTCATCACGGTCGCCTTCGTATATCCGAAGAGCACACAGGACGACCTCGACTCTGTCTGCATCCCCTGAAGCCTCGCCGTCGCACCGCGAGGTCACTCTTCAATCCTCGCCTCACACTCCTCGAGCGACATCCATTGGATGTTGTAGAACTGCGTCTCCCACTCGCAGCCGTCGGCGTAGCCCTTGTTGCCGAGGAGCGTCTCAGGTGCGCAGTCCTCACGTTGGATGGGACTGCAGGCCGCCGGCCACACCCAACCTTCGATCTCGCCGCCGCTGCACCGATAGTGGCTGGATGACTCGTAGTAGCAGGTGCTCTGCTCCTCGGTGTCGCCGCCGCCCCCGCCCGAGCTGTCGTCTCCCCCCATGGGCTCGCCGAAGTCGCCACACCCCAGCAGGCCAGCCACAGCCGCGAGCAGCGCAGCGGCTCGCAGGTGCGCGGAGGTTTTCGCGTGGTGTCTGTCCGCCTTGGTTGCGTCGTTTCGCCTCATGCTCGGTAGTCGTGGCCTCGTTGCCCTTGTGAACCCGATCAGCTCGGGCTCACCCACGTTTCCAGGACCTGCACCAGCTCGGGTGCGCTGGGCCTTTCCGAGGGGACGGCGGAGACCGAGCGGAGCAGCACCTCGGCGAGCTCCCCAGTGATCGTGCTCGGCAGCGGAGCGGGGGTGGGGAGGGGCACCCCCGCGAGCGCGAAGTACAGCGCCGGCGCCTGGAAGGGCCGCCTCCCTGAGAGCAGCTCCCAGGCGATCAAGCCGAACGCGAAGACGTCCACCGCGCCACTTGGCGCCACCCCGCGGACGGCGAGCTCCGGAGCCATGTAGTCCACCGTACCGATCATGGCCCCGCTGGCGGTGATGCCGGGCCTCTTGGGGCTCTGCGCGGCGCTGGACACCGCGAGCGTTTCGGCGAAGCCGTCGACCTGCTCCTTGGCGATACCAAAGTCGGCGATCTTGGCCACCTGTTGTCCCTCGACGGGCAGGAGCAGGACGTTCGCCGGCTTGAGGTCGCGGTGCATGACCCCAGCGTCGTGAATGGTCCTGAGGCCTCGCGCGACGTGCAGGAGAATGCGCAGCGCCCACAGCTGGTCCGTGCCGAAGCGCGGGCGCTGATCCTCCAGCGCGCCACCCTTCACCAGCTCCATGACCAGGAAGGGGCGCCCCTCGGTGATCCCCACGTCGACCACCGAGACCAGGTGTGGGCCAGTCACCTTGATGGCCACCTCCGCCTCGCGCGCGAACCGCAGCGCGGCCTCCGGGTTCGGCTCCAGAATCAGCTTGAGCGCGAGCTCTCGCCCGTCGCGCAGGCGCGCCACGCGATACACGGCGCCCATGCCGCCCCGCCCAAGCACGTCGAGCACGCGGTAGCGTCCGCCCACCTCGTCGCCTGGCTTGCACTCGAGCGTCACCAGCTGACTGCTGGAGATCGTGGCGAGATCTTTGGAGCGGGTCTCGAGCTGGAAACGGAGCTCCTGGTTGAGCTCGAGGACCTCGCGGTTGCGCAGGGAGAGGTCGCGAAGCCTCGCCTCGAGCTGTTCGTGTGCGCTGGACAGCCGCGTCATCGTCCGGTTGAAGGACTCCGTGAGCAAGCCGATCTCGTCCCGAAGGTCGACCTCGAGCGGGGAGTAGTGCGCTCCGTCCGCCTTCGTCACGGCGTCGACGAGGTTCTCCAGCGGCGCGATCAGGTTCTTGCGATAAAGCGCCTGAACCAGGAGCGGTACGACGATCACCAGGCCAGCGACCAGACCGAGGAGCCTCGAGCTGGTCTCGTGCGCCTCGATCGTCCCCCGCGGCCCCGTGACCAAGTCCGCCGCCACGACCACGGTCCCCAAGGTGATCGTGAGGATCCCACCCAGCGCTCGAAGTCGCACGCTGACGACTTGCACGTTGTCGTTGAGGAACGCTGCGAGCATGCCGTACACCACGGCCATCGCGGCCAGGTTTCGCGCTACTCGGTAGCCTGGAACGGGCACCCAGAGAACGTTGATCACGTCCAGCACGATCGGAACGAGTGCGAGAAGGGTGACGACCAAGTACCCCTGCAGCGCACGAGCCGCGCGCTGCTCGAGCCCCCGCCGAAGGCCGACGACAAGCGCCACGTTGACCAGTTGCGCGAGGAAAAGCAGCAGGGCAAGCACGTTGTAAGCCCAGTCGCGCGTCTCGCCGCGGGTCACCAGGTCGTACAGACCGAGGCTCCAGACCGCAGCGACTGGCGCGATCACCGTCGCCGCCGTGGTGGGGTGGATGTGCGCCCTCCGGAATCGGATCCACAAGAACGCCGAGAACGTCACGCTCGAGGCGTACGCAAAGAAGAGGCACAGCTGAAAGAGCGCCAGGGCGGGCACGAGGCGCTCGGGGTGCAGCGCGTAGCCGACGCCAATGGCGACGTTGTACGCCGCGATCAGCCCCAGGACCGAGGAGAGCCAGCGCGCCGCTGGCGAGGTTGCGGCGCGGGCGAGCGCAATGGCGCTCGCGCCGGACAGCGACGCCTGCGCGAACGCCGCGACCACGGAGGAGTGGAGCATGGCCGGCCGAGTGCCTTCACGGGGCGATCAGGGCCGACCGCAGAGATCCGGCTCTCCGCCACAGGTGGAGGACTTGTTGCACACCAAGTCGTAGGGGCAGTCGTCGTCGGTGTCGCAGTACTGGCTGCAAATGCCCTGTTGGTAGTCGCAACCGCAGAACCCCTCCGAGCAGACTGCGCCTTGCTGATTGGTCTCGCAGGAGAGGTCGTCGGAGCAGTCTTCGTCGGAGTAGCAGCCGTAGCCGGCTGTGTCGGATCCACAGCCGTTCATCGTGAAGAAGGCGGCGCCGAGGGTCAGGAGGATGGCGGGCCCCAGGAGGCGCGCTCGGCGATTCAGGGAAGCTTTGTTGCTCATGGTCTCGTCGGTCCTTGGTTCGAGTGGAGTGTCCGCCGTGCTCACGGCTCGATGTTGCTGTTGAGCTCTTTGCCTCGCAGGCGGGCGGCCAGGTAGGACCCCACCGAGTGGGCGACGACGCCGCCGGAGCTGGCCACCCGCCACTCGCCCATCACGTTGCCGAGCACGGTGAAGCGCTCGACCACGCGCTTGGTCTGGCGATCCCACAGCGTGAACAGCACACCAACGTCGGTGGTGTAGCCGAACCACACGTCGCCCGAGCTGGCTGCCAATACGATCTCGGGTTGGAGCACATAACGCGCGGTCGTTCCGCCCCTCACCAGCCGAAGCTCCGGCGTCGACTGCTCGACCAGCGCCTCGTCGAAGTCAGTCGAGATGTTCGACCACTCGGCCTTCACCCTGTCGACGGCCTCGCCGCTCGCTTGACCGCCCGCGCGAAAACCGGCGCCCATGGCGACGGGCAAAAGGTCGACGCTGCTTTCGCGTTCGATGAGCTTGGAGTCATCGAGGCGGACCTCGGTGCGGACCCGATATGCCTCGAACGGTCCACACCCGGTGATCGACAGACCGAGCGCCATCGCGCCGCAGATGGGGGCACTTCGACGAAGCAGCGTCGCGATCATGGGGCCTCCTGAGCCCGCACGGCCGGCGAGATCTGGGCGAGTGAGGGCTTCGCCAAGGCTCGGAGGGTCAGGAATGCGCCCACCCCGATGCGGAGCGCCGCATTGCGCAGCCGTGTGCCTGCCGCGGCGCCCGCGTTGGACTCCTCCCGCTCCGTCCACTGGAGCACCGACTTCTTGTCGGATACACGAATCACGTCGTAGCGCACGACGAGCAGGGCCTCGGCATTGAACAAGGCGGTCGCGAAGTAGCCCGGGTCCACCAGCACGGCCTCGGGCGCGACCACGAAGTCGAAGCCCGTGGCGGTGTCGACGCTGGCGACCTGGCTCAGCGCGAACGGCCGCTCGGCCGTGCCCGTGGCCTGCGCGAAGATCTCCACCATCGCCTTCTTGTCCTCGTCCCAGGAGGCGCGCTTCTCTTGGCGCTTGCCCTCGAACGCTTGGTCCTCCGTGAGCTCTTGGTCGCCGGAGCGAAAGCGCACCTTGGCGAAGGAGAGCGGCATCACGCCGACGCGCTTCGCTCCGTGTAGCTCCTCGAGCATGCTGCGCTGGAGCGGCGGCCTGCCGCTCGACATGGTGCCGAAGTAGCGTGGGTGCAGATCTGATGCTGACGCTGGGGCGGCGGGAATTTCTGCGGGAGGAGCG
>CAZXMG010000085.1:0-29425 GCA_964641275.1 uncultured Polyangiaceae bacterium | reverse complement strand
GGACCAGCTCGGGATCCACCGCGATCACGCGATCGAAGGTGGCCACGGCGTCGTCGAAGCGCAGCCGCGCCTTCTGTGCATGCCCCAGGTACAGGAGCAGCTCCACGTCGTTCGGATACTTGAGCGTGAGAGCCTCGATCTCGCGCGCCCACGTCGTGAGGTCCCACGGCTGTTGAAACAGGGCCGCGGACGCCTTCAACAGGCCGAGCTCGCGCTCGTCCAGGCTCGCACGGAGGCGGCCCGCCTGCGCGTAGGCCTCTCGCGCGCGCGGCGTGGCGCTCTCGAACTGCCACAAGGCAAGGCGCAGATACGCGCCGCCATACTCGGCATCGGCGGTGGTGGCGCGCTCGAGCGAGGCAATGGCGCGGCTCTCGTCCCCGTCGCGCCAGGCACGCTGCGCGTCGCGCACAGCGGCCTCGACCTCGGGCTTGCGCGGCACCGCGTTCATGCTCGACGACGCGGAAGCCGACGCGGGACTGCTCGAGGGGGCGCCGACGCCTTGGTTGCCGTCTGGCGCCGGGCTCCTCTGCCACAACGCGGCGGCCCCGAGCACCACCAACGCCAGCGCGCCGACCGCCGCCCAGGGTGGCCGACGCGCCGCGAGCCGACTCTTGGGTCCCTCTGGGATCTTGGGCGCTGCGACGATCTCGGTCGCCGCCGACTCCGCCAGGGGTGCCGGATCTTTGCGGGTGTCCTCGCCAGTCACCGGCGCCGCGGTGGTCACCTCGAACGCTCGGCTGTCGGAGCTCGCGAGCACGGTCGAAGCGGCGCCGAGCTCGTGTGCGTCCTCCGCGCGCGAGGACTCCACGTCGCCCGCGACCTCCACGGCAGCCCGGAGCTCATCCCAGAAGGCGCGCGCGTCGGCGTAGCGATCGTTGGGGGACACGGCCAGCGCACGCGAGAGCACGCGCTCGATCTCGTCGGGCACCTCGAGCCCGTGCCTTCGCAGCGTCGGGCGTTTGGTCTGGTCAGTGCTCGAGACGTAGAGCACAGCGAGGTCGTCGCCCTCGAGCGCGCGCCGCTGCACGATCACCTCGACCAGGACCAAGGCGAGCGCGTACACGTCCGTCCAAGGCCCGGTAGCGCCACGCTTGCGCTCGAACTGCTCCGGGGCGCCGTAGCCGGGCGTGAACGCGGAGATGCCCTGGGTGGCTTCGCCCGACGGTGACGGCGCGTCCGCGAACACCTTGGCGATCCCGAAGTCGAGGATCTTGAGCGAGCGCGCGCCCGGCTCGCCAACCAGGAACAGGTTCTCGGGCTTGATGTCACGGTGCGCGATCTTCTCCTTGTGCGCCACGGCGAGCGCCGACACGGCCGGATCGAGCAGATCCATGGCTTGCCGCAGCGATCGGCCAGGATCGCCACGCTGCGCGCGTGAGCGGATCTCCGACGACAAGGTCTCGCCCTCGAGCCACTCCAGGATCAGGTACGGCACGCGCGCGCCCGACGGGGCGACCACCGCGCCCACGTCCAGCGCCTGCACGATGCCGCTCGTGCGCTGCGACAGCTTGAGCAAGAGGCGCCCCTCTTCACGCAGGCCGCGCACCAGCCGCTCCTGATCCTCCAAGTCGAAGTGGGGCGGGAGCTTCAGGCACTTGATCGCGATGGGCGCGTCGAAGCCCAGGTGCTCACCGCGGTACACCACGCCGAACCCGCCCTCGCCGATCACGCTGTCGACGCGGAACTTCGCGTCGATCACGCTGCCGATCAGGCCGAAGACGTCGCTGCTCACGCGGGGCATCGTAGCTCGCAAGCGGCGCTTGGGGGCTTGGTGCGCACGGCAGATGGCCTACAATCGCTCCATGAAGCGCTTGGCTCGGCTGGCTTGGCTCGGGGGTATGCTGTTCGCGGCCGCGGTCTCTGGCTGCTCTTGCGAAGCTGGCAACACCAGCCCCGGAGGTGGCGATCAAGGTGGCGCCGGTGCAGGCGGCCCCGGCACCGGCGCGAACAGCTTCGGCGGCGCTGCCGGCTCCACCGCCAGCTTCGGCAACGGCGGCTCCACCAGCAGCGGCCCTGTCGACCTGTGCAAGGTCAACGAGATGGACCTGGACACGCCCCCCCCGTGCAAGATCTCCGCGCCAGCCGACTCGTTCGATCCAGTGGTGCAGTGGCAATGGTCGCCTCCCTCGGCCGGCTCGTTCTACAGCGGCAGCCTCACCACGCCGCTGGTCGGCAACTTCAACGACGACAACGCCGACGGCGAGATCGACCTGTGCGACATCCCCGACGTGGTCGTGCTGGCGTTCACCTCGGAGGTGCCCGTCGCGGGAGAGCCCACTGCCTACGCCGGGCGCATCTTCATTCTGTCCGGCACCGACGGCGCCGTGATCGCGCAGTCGGCGCAGGCCGTCGACGGCAACATCAACCCCGCGTTCGGTGACATCGACGGCGACGGCTTGCCGGAGATCATCGCCGCCACCACGCTCCAGCAGGTGATCGCGTTCGAGCACGACGGCTCGGTCAAGTGGGTCGGCGCGGTCGGCTCCTGGCCAGACATCGACACCTTCGGCGGCGCGAACCTGGGCGCGTACTGCCATGCGTTCGCCATCTACGACCTGGACGCCGACGGCACCCCCGAGATCCTGGGCGGCTTCGACGTGTTCAACGCGGACGGCAGCATGAGGTGGAGCGTGGGCGCCGCGCTCAACAACATCCCCGGCGAGCCGTTCTGGTGCCCCACCCCCACCGCCGCGGATCTCGACGGCGACGGCGCGCTCGAGGTGCTGTACGGGCACGCCGCCTACCGATCGAGCGGCGCCTTGTTCTGGCAGGTGCCGGGGCTCAACCCGGGGCACCCCCACGTGGCCAACCTGGACGCGGATCCGGAGCCCGAGGTGCTGATCCACACCGACGCAGGCATCACCGTGGTCGAGCACACCGGCGCGGTGAAGTTCGGGCCGCTCCGGCCCACGGGCGAGGGAGTGAGCGCTCGCTGTTGGGGCAAGCCCGGCGTCGTACACGACTTCGACGGCGACGGAGACGCCGACCTCGCCACCGGCACTTGCCAGTCGTACTCGGTGTACGACGTCGACACGACGCTCGCCTCTCAATGGGGTCAGCCGATCTCGGACTTCTCTGGGTTGGCGACCGGCACCGCCTTCGATTTCTTGGGAGATGGTATCGCCGACGCGATCTACGCCGACGAGCAGAACGCTTACGTGTTCGATGGGCTCACCGGCATGCAACTGCTCTCCGTGCCTCGCGCCTCGGGCACGTTGATCGAGTACCCCGTCGTCGCCGACGTCGACAACGACGGCTCGGCCGAGATCATCGTCGTCAGCAACGCCCCGGGCGCGCTGGCGGGGCCCGCCGTCACCGTCTACCGCGACTCCCAGGATCGCTGGATCCCATCGCGCCGCGTCTGGAACCAGCACGCCTATCACGTCACCAACGTGCGCGAGGACGGCACCATCCCCCAGAACATGAAGAAGAGCTGGCAGCTCTTGAACACGTTCCGCACCAACTCGCAGGTCGAGGCGGGCGGAGACTGCGACCCGGATCCGCCGCGCTGACGCACCTCACGGCACGATCGCTTCGCCTCGCTCGAGCATCGCTACGAGGGATGCGATCTTCTTCGCTCGCCCAGCAGCCGTCTTCATGTTCGAGGTGCGAAACGAGAGCGCGAACAAGTTCATGCGATTCAGCGTTGCGAGCGTCTTCTTCGCCGCTGGGCTGGCCTCGATCGCCGCCCGCAGATCCGCCGGAAGCGTCGCGATGCTTGCTTGGCGAATGGGTGCGTACGCCGCCTCCCACCGGCCGTCTGCCTTGGCCGCCTCGACCTGCCGCAGGCCGTGTACGGTCATGCGCCCGGCCGCCGTCAGACGCGCGATGTGGTCGCGGTTCACCTGGCTCCAGATGCTCTTCGGTCGCCGAGGTGTGTAGCGCTGGAGGAACGAGCGCTCGTCGAACGACTTGCGAATCCCGTCGATCCAGCCCCAGCAAAGCGCCACGTCGAGCGCCTCGGCTGCTGTGACCGTCGCCGCGCCGCTGCCCTTCTTGTGAATCTTGAGCCAGAGCTCGGGGGCGCGATCGTGGTTCGCGGCCAGCCACCGCTCGAAGGCCGCCGCGGTGCGGAAGGCCTTCGTGCTCTTCGCAGCAGGGGTCACGGGAGGCATGGCGCCGGACGCGTGCTCTACTTCTTGCCGGCGCTGGAGCTACCGGTGGGCAGCGGGAACCCGCTCGGAATGGGGATGCCAGAGGGGATGAGCCCCGAAGGCAGCGTGGTGGGGAACGTGGACGGGAGCCCCGACGGGAACGGGAAGGCCGGGCCCGCAGAGGGCTTGGTCGAGCCCGACGCGGTGGGCTTCGGGGTCGACGTGGACGTGGTCGCGGGAGAGGTGGGGCTCGTGGTCTCCGTCCCAGTGGGCGTGGGCTCCGGGGGAGCCGCTGTCTCCGTCGCAGTGGGAGCCGGCGCCGCCGAGCTCGTCGGCGCCGCAGCGGTAGCCGACGCCGTGGCCTTGGACTTCGACCGGGGCTCGCTCGTCTCGTCGTCCTCGATCTCGGCGTCGCGAGTGGACATGTAGAACAAGCCCGCTGCAAGCGCGCCGAGCGCGAGCGCGCCGACCGCCACCCAGATCACCGCGCCCGAGCCGCCACCGCTGCTCTTGGGGCGCGCCGCGGGCGCTCGCGCCGGTGCCGCCGCGGGTGACGCAGCGGCGCCCTCGGGCTCGTCGGCCGAGGGCATCGTGCGACCCACGCGCGTGCCCGCCACCGGCGCTTGCGTGGCACCGCCACCTTGTTGCGTCTTGCCAGGGGTTGCAGCGTCGTCCTTGGCCACGCCCGTGAGCTGCACCTTGCCGTGCTCTTGCTTGGGCGTCGGCGCGTCACTGACCGGCTCGGTCTTGGTGCGCTGCGGGGTCGGCGCCTCGCTCGAAGCCGGCTCCTTGGGCGGTTCCTTCAACGTCGGCATCTCGTCGGTCGTGCCGGCATTCTTGGGCTTTTCGTCCTCGCTCACGCGGCCACTGTACTCGATTCGGTTTCTCGACGCTCGCCGCGCCGAGCCCTGGGACCATGCGCCCAGCCCTGGCGGTGCGTGTCAAAGGAGTTGTCTACCCCAAGCGCATGGTCCCACCGCCCAGCGCATGGTCCCGCCGCCCAGCGCATGGTCCCACCGCCCAGCGCATGGTCCCACCGCCCAGCGCATGGTCCCGCCGCACAACCGCTCGGCTTTGACACGCGTCGACGGCGCGGCGAGCCTTCGCCGATGAGCGCACGCATCACCGTCGAGAGACAGGGCCACGTGTGGTTGATGGGCGTGAACCGTCCCGAGAAGCGCAACGCCTTCGACCTGGCGACGATCGCCGAGCTGGGCGCAGCCTACGCACGGCTCGGCCAAGACGACGAGCTGCGAGTGGGTGTGCTGTTCGCGCACGGAGCACACTTCTCGGCGGGGTTGGACTTGGCCGAGGTGGGAGCGGCGGTGGCGGAGCGCGGACCGGGCGCGCTGGCGGGCGACGGCCCCTACGATCCATTCGGCGTGTGGGGGCCGCCGGTGCCGAAGCCGGTCGTGATGGCGGTGCAGGGCATCGCGTTCACGCTCTCGATCGAGCTCGCGCTGGCTTGCGACGTGGTGGTCGCGGCAGACGACGTGCGCTTTCGGCAGCTCGAGATCGCGCGCGGCATCCTGCCGTTCGGCGGCGCGACGTTTCGGGCACCGGCCAAGCTGGGCTGGGGCAACGCGATGCGCTTCTTGCTCACGGCAGAAGAGTTTGGCGCTGGCGAGGCGCACCGCATCGGCCTGGTGCAAGAGGTGGTGCCGCCGGGCCAGCAGCAGGCGCGCGCGTTGGCCTTGGCCGAGCTGATCGCCAAGCAAGCCCCGCGCGGCGTGTTGGGCACGCTGGCCAACGCGCGCCTCGGCGCGAAGCAGGGCGAGCACGCGGCCACCGAGCAGCTTCGAGCGCTGTTGCCCGAGGTGATGGCGAGCGACGACGCGCGCGAAGGGCTCGCGAGCTTCCTCGAGCGGCGTGAGGCGCGCTTCAGCGGGCGCTGACCTTCGTCACCACGCGGCGCCGCGCCCACCACAAGAGGCCCACGCACAGCGAGAGCCACACGGGCGCGCGACCTTGGCGGTCCATCGCGCAGCCGCAGCCCGAGCGCGGCGGGGGCGTGACCTCCTTGGGGGGCTCGCGGAACGTGGGCTTGGGCCCATCGCTGCGGACCTCCTCCTCCTTCTGCGGCGCAAAGGAGGTCTTGGCGATGTCGAGCTTGGGGTGGGACGGGAATGACAGCGCGGCGAGCTGCTCGACGACACACTCGCTGATCCGCTCGTCGGGCGGATCGACCGAGACCGTCGCGCCGACGACCTTGCCGCGCTGGACGGCGACACACACCTGGACCCCGGAGCTGGACGGGACGTCGCACGGGCCGAGGTAGCTGCCGGCGTTGAGCACGTCGCCGAAGGCGCTCGCGCCCAAATCCTTGGGCCCCTTCTTTCCGACCTCGTCCACGTACTTGGAGCGCGCTTCGTCGCAGCTCGGCAGCGGCGGCTCCTCGGCCAGGGCCGTCGAGGAAGGTGCGAGAGCGCTCATGAAGAGCACCAGGCTGGCGGCAGTCCCACGCATGGCGGCCGAGCGTAGCCGAACCCCAGGAAAAAAATCTCAGGGGAGGCGTGACGGTCTTCCGTTGAGCGCCGACTTGTGGTCTTTGCCAACAACGATGGGCGCTTTTTGAGGCGCCCCCAGGGAGGACACGTGAGGCTTCACGCACACAAGGCGATCTCGGTCGCGGCGCTCTTGGGCACGTTCACGCTCGGGCTCGGCTGCGAGGTGCAGGGCCCCCGGCCCACCTACGCGGTGCAAGATCGCGGCGGTGACACCGACTTGGACGGCGCGGCGGACCGCGACGACACCTGCCCCAGCGAGCCCGAGGACGGCCTGCCTCCGAAGGCCAACGACGGCTGCCCCGCGGCGGACCCGGACAACGACGGCATCATGCTGGGCGACGACAAGTGCCCCGAGGGCAAGGAGGACGGCCAGCCGCCCAACGCCACCGACGGCTGCCCCATCGCCGACGCAGACGAGGACGGCGTGGCCGACGCGAGCGACAAGTGCCCCGACAAGGCCGAGGACAACGAGGCGCCCAACCCGGGCGACGGCTGCCCCGCGCCAGACACGGACAACGACGGCATCCACGACGGCCGCGACAAGTGTGTGTCCCAGCCGGAGACGATCAACGAGTACCGCGACCAAGATGGCTGCCCGGATCAGGAGCCGCCGAACGTGGTGTGGGACGACGAGTCGTCGGCGGTGTTCATCCCCTCGGCCAAGCGCTTCCAGTTCGCGCACGACTCGGCCGACCTGCCGCCGAACGCCGACGCGACCATCGCCGAGATCGCCAAGGTGATGCAGGAGCGCCCCGAGATCCAGCGCATGGAGATCGAGGGCCACGCCTCGACCAAGGGCGCGGCGCCCTACAACGTGGGCCTGACCGAGAAGCGCGCGCGCAACATCGGGCTCGCGCTGACGCAGAAGGGCATCGACGAGAACCGCTTGGTGCCGATCGGCTACGGCGAGTACTGCCCCGCGGTGCAGACCGCCGACGAGATCGACGAGCCCAAGAACCGGCGCGTGCTGTTGAAGACGGTGCTGGTGAAGGGCGTGTGGCGCGACGTGCAGCGCGGCTGCTGGAAGGCGACCACGATGGGCATCAACGCGACCAAGCGCAAGCCGGGCCTGAGCCAACCGCAACCGACCGTGATCATCCGCAGAGTGCAGGGAGTCTGAACGTGAACATCGATCTGAAGACGAAGACGTGTGTGGTGGCCTTGTTGCTGGCGGGCTCTGGCACGGGTTGTGGTCCGAGCAAGCTCGCGATCAACCCCAAACAAGTGGTCAACGTCGCGGTGCAACCCGCCTCGGGCCAACCGCTGTTCTGTCCAGGGGACGCGTTTCAGATCGAGCTCGTGGCCAAGCTCGACGACGGCACGAGCTGCAGCACGATCGACGGCAAGCGCGGCTGCATGGGCGAGTCGGACTCGATCATCGATCCTGCGCTGGTGCGGCTGCAGGTCTCGAAGGGCGCGTGGAAGACCGGCGTCATTGGGCAGGGAGTGGTCGGCGGCGACTTCGTGTGGGTGCCACCCTCGAACCCGCTCGACACCGCGGGCGAGGGCCTGATGCTCAAGGGCTGGATCGAGAGCGCGGGCGTGAAGTCGATCGAAGGCGAGCGGCGCATCGCGCCGGTCTACGACTGCCAGATGGAGCGCGTGTTCACCCTCGCGCAGGGTGGGCAGAGCGGCGAAGCTGGTCTGGCCGGACCCGACCTCACGGTCACCGTGACCAGCTTGTCCACGCCGTTCTTCTCCAACGCTGCGCTCATCCGCGTCGATGCGGGCGCCGAGAAGGTGTACTTCATCAGCCCGTCGGCGGACCGCCCGGTGCGGATCGTGTCCAAGGGCCAAGACGGCGGCCGCGGCGTGGCGGGCACTCCAGGTGTCGCCGGTGAAGCAGGCGCGCCAGCGCCGCAAGATCCGCCGTGCGGCAAAGGTGGCGCCGGCAAAGCAGGCACCGACGGTGGCAACGGTGGCCCGGGCGGCAACGGCGGGCCGGGCGGCCGCATCCGGCTCGTCTTGGACGAGGCCAAGGCCGAGGCGCTCAAGTCACGCGTGGTGCTCGCCAGCATCGGTGGCGCGGCGGGTCCTGCGGGCCCCGCGGGCGCGGCCGGTCCCGGCGGCGCGGGGGGCCCTGGCGGCCTCGCCAACGAGACGTGCGCTGCGGAGACGTTGGTCGGCCCCGCGGGCGCGCCCGGCAAAGAGGGCCAGCCCGGCACACCGGGCGCCGCTGGGGCAGCCGGCCCCGCGCCGGAGCAGTCGCAGGGCGCTCGCGCGAGCCTGTTCGCCAGCGAGCTCGCCACGATCACCAGCATCGAGGCGCAGAAGGCCGCGGCGCCGTGAGCTGAGCGACGCGATTGCCACTTGCGCTCCCCTCCGCGCCGACACAAACGCCTCCACGTCGAAGGGGATGACCATGCGCGCTCACCGTTTGTGGACCTTGTTGGGCCTTTGCTCTGTGATTTCTGCCGCTGCCTGCGGCGATAGCGGCGCGGGTGGCGCTGGCGGCGGCACCGGCGGCGAGAGCAGCGGAGGCGGCGGTGAGGGCACCGGCGCAGGTCCGACGACCGGCGGCGGCGGCACCGGCGGCGAGGGTGGCAGCGTCATCCTGCCCAACTGCGGCGACGGCGAGGTCGACATCGGTGAGCAGTGCGACGGCGCCGATCTCGCGGGCGAGTCCTGCGACTCCCTCGGCCTCGGCAGCGGCACGCTGGCCTGTACCGCCACCTGCACCTTCGACGACGCGGGCTGCGCCACGCAGACCGCTTGCGGCGACAGCAACGTCGGCGCGGGCGAAGAGTGCGACGACGGCAACGAAACCGCGGGCGACGGCTGCGACGACATGTGCCAGTTCGAGGGCGTGGCCTGCGCGGTGCAAGGCACCCCTGGCATCGCCGATGACGCCACGCGCCTGTGCGTGTGCGCGCTCGACGACTTCTGCTGCACCGATTCGTGGGACTTGACCTGCGTCGCCATCGCGATCGACGACTGCAACGAGGACTGCGGCGACGCCTGCGCGGCACACACCAACCCCGGCTCGAACGATCCCCAGCTCTCCTCGTGCGTGTGTGACACGAACCCGGATTGCTGCACCGACGCCTGGGATCAGAGCTGCGTGGACACGGCCACCGACGAGTGTGGCGCGTGCGTGACCGCCGTGTGCGGCAACAACATGGTCGAGGGCCTGGAGCAGTGCGACGACGGCAACACCACCGGCGGTGACGGCTGCAGCGCGCTGTGCGTGATCGAGGTCGCGGCTTGCGGCAACGGCATCCTCGAGGGCAACGAGGAGTGCGACGACGGTGACACCACTGGCAACGACGGCTGCGACGCGCTGTGCCAGTTCGAGGGCATCGGCTGCGTGCCGCACGCGACGCCCGGCGTGGCCGACGAGACCATCGAGCAGTGCGTATGCGCGCTCGACTCGTTCTGTTGCACCAACGCGTGGGACGAGATCTGCGTCGAAGAGATGGTCGCCGACTGCGGCGTGAACTGCGGCGACCCGTGCAACCCGCACCCCGGCCCGGGCTCCAACGACCCGTCCGCGACCAACTGCGTGTGCGGCGTCGTGCCGAGCTGCTGCACCACCGGTTGGACGGCCACCTGCGTCGCGGCCGCGACCAACGACTGCAACGCCTGCGAGCCGGCGGTGTGCGGCGACGGCGCTCTCGCCTTCCCCGAGCAGTGCGACGACGGCAACAACACCAACAACGACGGCTGCAGCGCCACCTGCCAGATCGAGAACGCGATCTGCGGCAACAACACGATCGAGGCGGGCGAAGAGTGCGACGACGGTGACACCACCGCCGGCGACGGCTGCAACGCGACCTGCCAGTTCGAGGGCTTCGCTTGCGTGCCTGCGAGCACGCCCGGCGTGGCAGATGAGACCGTCGAGGCCTGCGTCTGCGCGCTCGACAGCTACTGCTGCACCACCGCGTGGGACAGCATCTGCGTGAACGAGGCCCAGAACGACTGCAGCGTCACCTGCGGTGACCCGTGCACCGTCCACAGCAACCCCGGCTCGAACGATCCGGTGATCACCTCCTGCGTCTGCGCGCAGGACGACTTCTGCTGCGAGACCAGCTGGGACTCGATCTGCGTCACCGAGGCGCAGGACGATTGCGGCGCTTGCAACAACAACGTGTGCGGCGACGGCACGCTGGAAGCCCCCACCGAGGAGTGCGACGACGGCAACACCACGAGCGGCGACGGCTGCGACGCGACCTGCCAATACGAAGGCAGCGTGTGCGTCCCGCGCGCGACCGAGGGCGCCGACAACAACACCGTGGTGGCCTGCACCTGTGCGCTCGACTCGTTCTGCTGCAGCGTGGCGTGGGACGACACCTGCGTCGACGTGGCCAACGCGTCGTGCAGCGCAGGCTGCGGCTCGCCGTGCACCTCGCACAGCACCGTGGGCTCGAGCGACGGCTCCGTCACCGAGTGCGTGTGCGCGCAGGACCCCTACTGCTGCAACACCGCGTGGGACAGCCTGTGCGTCCTGCAGGCCGACGCGGACTGCGGCGCGAACTGCCCCTGAGCCAGGCGGCACACCCGAGCCCCGACTCGAACGGGCGGGCTCGGGCTTGCGCTGCGCGCTACGCCCTCGTGAAGCCGCGCTGGCGCTTGCGCGCTACGCGCGTGCGGTCGCTACTCGACGCGTCCCTCGGCCGATGACCCTCCCGGCGCGGCGCCCGCGACGAGCTCCCTCCACTGATTGGCATAGCGGCGACCGAGGATGGGCTCGAACAAGGTCATCGCTATCGTCGAGGAAGCCGCGACAAGCGCGACGCGCCACTCCGGGCTGCGCCAGACGGCAAAGATCATCGCGCCGACCACGACTGCACGCCGGGTGAGTGTCAGCGGTCCGAACACGATGACGTTCGTGAGCACGCGGAAGTCGCCGATGGGCGCAAAGTAGAAGCCGAACGCGACGAAGATCGCGGTCGCGAAAACAGCGTAGACGACGACGAGAATGCGACCCGCCTCCAGAAACGCCGACCACGTCGCGGTCGGGTTTGACGCTGTCGCACAGAGCAGCCCGGTGAGCGCGGTGTGTGTGACCACGACCATGGCGCCCCATGCCGCCGCGCGTCCGACGGCTGTCAGGTAGTATCCACGCTTGTCGAGGCTGCCATTTCTGCCTGCGGCCATGCGGAACCCGGAGAGCATGCAGTCCGTGAACGCGAGCACAGCGAGCGCGATGGCGACGATCACGACTCCACCCTGAGCCGGCGGCCGAGCGCGCCATACGCGCTCGAAATCAGCTCCGCGTGCTCTTCCCGCACACCGACGAAACCCTGGAAGATGCGCACGACGGCGTAGAGCCCCGGGTAGGCATCGACGGTGGCACGCACGAATCGGGGCGCGCCGTCGCGAATCGCGGTGAGCACCGTCGGTGCGCTGTGAGCACGAACCGCCGACCAATATCCGTCCCACTGTGCCAGCGGTTCGCGCATGCGCGCACGGTGGAATATCCACGAGCCAAGTGGCGCGATCGGCGAAGGGCGAATGTCGAGATGGACGCAGCCGAGCGCGCTGGTGCGCTCGTGCTCCGCGAAGAGCCGAACGAGATCCGGGCCCCGAAAGTGATGCACCACGCCTGTCGAGATGTAGAGATGCGCGGCCGGGCTGAGCCGGAACGCGTTGGCTGCGACGAAGCGCACCCCGAGCGCCTCTCTCCCCGCGAGCGCGTTCGCGGCGGCGACGAGCGTGCGGTTGTAGTCGGCTCCGATGATCTCGACGTCGTCTCCGAGCTCAGCGTGCTTCGAAAGCCAACGTGCAACGAACCCCAGGCCGCAACCGATGTCGACGAGCCGAATCGGTCGCTCCTTCGTGACGCGGCGCGCGAGAGTGACGAGCGGCGCGACCAAGGTGCGGACGAACGCGCCGACGCGGAACTCTTCGTGCAAGCGCTGCAGCTCGAGGTGGGAGCGCACGAGCACGCCGTCGACCTCCACTGGGTCGAGGAGACCGTTCTCGTCGGTGAGCGCTCGCGCGACTCGCAACGGAGCGACGTGTCCTTCTCTCTCGAGCCGTTCGAGCACGGCTCGCTTCTCGACGGGGCGTCGTTCGAGCGTGGCGGGATCGTAGTCGACGATGAGGTCCGAGAGCTCCGGCCCGAATCGGTCCGTCACGCGCTCTCCTCACGCTCGTGCTCGGCGTACTTCTCCGCGCAGTTCGACGGCTTCGTCTCGGAGAAGAGGTGGGCGTTCTCCGGCAAGAGCGCCGCCGGCAACTTCGGTCGCCGATGATGGAGCTCGTGGAACAGGAGAGAAGACGCCGCCGGCGTGAACCGGCCGGCAAACGGGCGCAAGAAGCGCGTGAGGCGCGGCCACTTCTCCGGCAGGAGGTGCGGAACCTTCGCGCCGATGATCGGCACCGTCACGGTGATCACGACGACGGTGCCGAGGTAGACCAGCGGCGCGGGTTGGCGCGTCAGCACGAACGCCAATACCAGCGCGGCGGCGATCGCGACATCGAGGAACGTCTCTGCTGCCTGCCACACACGGGCGCGCTTCTCTGCCTTCCAAGACAAGCCGCGCGCTTGGAGCGCGAGCCAAGGGCCCGTCAGGAGCAGCTTCCACGTGGCGATGAAGACCACGTTGCCTTCGCGATCGTCGTCTTCGAGGCAGCGTGCGTGATGCTCGAGGTGCAAGCGCCGGAGCGCGTGCCCGCTCTTGATCAGAAAGAGCGCATAGAACGCGAGCAGCCAGTCGTTGGTGCGGTTCGAAAACGAAAGCGCGTTGTGAATCAGATCGTGCACGAGCACCGACGCCGCGAGCACGGATGCGAACGCGAACGGGATGGACCACATCCACCCGACGAAGTGTTCGACCGCGACGAACGCCGCGAGGAACACGAGTGGTCGGGCAAGATCCAGCGCGCGCAGCCCCCTGCCGAGCTCCGAAGTCTTCTTCGCCGCGGACGCGTTCGCGTTGGTCGCCGCCACCTTGGGCAGGGTATCAGCTCACCGTCACACGAGCTGCGACATCGGGGTTGTCTCGAAAGGAATGGGAGGGAACACTCGGGTGATGGCCGGACCGAAAGATGCGCTGGACAAGAATGGCTTGAGCCGCGCCGCTCGCCGGACGTTGTCCTCCGACGTTCGCCAGCGCGTCACCCAAGCTTGGTCGAAGGGCCGCGCGCTGATCCTCAATGCGAACAAGCCGGGCTACTCGGAGGCCTTCACCATCGATGCGGCGCAATACGCGGCGCTGCGATCCACGATCTTGGACGCGGTGGATGCACTTGCTGACGACGAGGGTGAAGTGCTCCTCCAAGAGGTCGTCGAAGTCACCCAATCACGACTGGGATCGCATCCGCTGTTTCCAGGCGGCCGGATGACGAATTACACGCGCTACACGAAGACCGATCTCGAAGCGCGCGGGGAGCTCGAGCGCGTCGCGGCAAGCTCTCCGCAGCGCATCCGCCGCAAGCCAACCAAGTGAGCTGCTGGGCAGCACTACTTCGGCTTCGCCTCGGCTGACCCGCCCCCTTCGGGCTGCGGCGTGCCCTCGAGCAGCAGCTTGGCCTCCGCCACCGCGGTCGGGTCGAAGCGGGGACTACGCGTCAGCGCCGCCTCGATCAGCGCGCGCCCCTCCTTGGTCTTGCCGCGGGCGATCGCGATCGCCCCAGCGTGGTAGTCCAACGTCGAGTCCGGAGTGCCGAGTCGACGCGCGCGCGTCGCGAGGCGTTCGGCCTCTTCGAGCTCCCCCTTGCGATACAGCGCCCACGCCAGCGCGTCTTCGCTGAAGACTCCGGGCCGCTCCTTGAGCTCGGCCCGCGCCAGCTCGACGGCCAAGTCGACGTCTCGATTCTTGGTCGCCAGAAACTGCGCCACCGTGCGGCGATCCTCCGTCGTGCCGCGCCGCACCAGGTCGTTGTAGGTGGCTTCTGCGGCGGCTTTGTCGCCCGCGGCCAGCTGTGCGTCGCCGAGACGCCACCTCATCTCGATCGAAGGCGACAGCGAGGTTGCCTGCTTCAGCAGGGCGACCGCGTCGGCTGCTCGGTCTTGTGCCAGCGCGACCCGTCCCCTCCCCGCCAGCGCATAGTGGTAGCTCGGACACTCCTGCAGCGCCTTCTTGTATCCGGCGTCGGCTCCCGCGTAGTCGCCCAGGTGGAAGAACATGTGCGCTGCTTGCACCAAGCAGAAGCACCGCGGCTCCGGATCCGTCGGGTCATTGCCGGACTCGATCGCGAGCCGTGCAGCCTCCTTGGCGCGCTCCAGGTCTCCCCTCAACCACATGAGGTACGAGGCGCGCGAGTAGGACGGCAGAGAAGGCTTGAGATCGACCATCTTGTCGGCGGCCGATGCTGCCTCTTCATACCGGCCCAGCTCGAGCAACGCGTCGCTCCTGTTGCCCAACGCCGGGATGTCCTCAGGGGCCAGCTGAAGGACCCGGTCGGCCGTGGCCAACGCGTCGGCGAAGCGATGCTCGTTGAGCTCCACCTGGCCCAGGAGCCCGAGCGCCAAACGATCCTCTGGGGCGCGCTCCAACACGACCTCCGCGCATGCCTTGGCGTGCAGGTAGAAGCCTGGGTCCGCGGTCTCGCGGGCCTTCCTGATCCAGGCTCGACCCAGCAGCACGTACGTGTCGAGCTTGGGCAGTGCGGTGACGCTCTGCTGCAACCGCCGAATCAGCAGATCGACGGGCTCTTGCGCGCGCGGATCCGCGAGCACCAGCAACATCCGAGGGTCGCGCGCCTCCTGGGCCACGGCGCTCAACGGAGCAGATGGGGCACCGGGATCTGGCGGCGGAGCCTCGCACGCCGGCCCAACCATCGCGACCGCGACGAGCGCCCATCGAGGCGTAGATCTCATGCCACCCTGCGTACGCGTGGGCAGCGGTCGAGGATCCGTTCCTGGCCGACTATTCATTGGCGGGCAGCTTCTCGTGTGCATGTTACGTTGCGCTCGCCGTGCATTGGAAGAACCTCATCTTGGGCTTGGCCGGGCTCGCCTCTGCTGGCTGCGAGCCCGAGCAAGATCTGCCGCTCGAGTCCGCCTCCGCATCCGGCTCGGTGTCGAGCGCGGCTCCAGCTGCCTCGTCCGTGGCAACCACCTCTGCGGCCATTCGTGGAGCGGACGAGATCTCGCCCGTCTACCCGAAGGACAACCTCCCCCCCGAGCCGCTAGCCGTCCGCTTTTGTGCCGCCGTCCACGCGATACCCAGCGAACGACGCGCGAAGTGCTGCGACGAGCCGCCCCGCGCGGCGGCCCAGAGTGAGTGCGTGCGCACGCTGAGCGTGGCGCTGCGCTCGAAGGCCATCTCCCTCGAAGAGACGGCATTGAAGCGTTGTGAAGAGGCCAGCGAGCGCGCCTTCCAGGGCTGCGCTTGGGTTGGGGTGGCCACGCCCAGCGCAGCCGACGAGTGCGTCGGGATTCTGCAAGGGACGGTGGCCGCCGGCGCGGTCTGCCGCTCGTCACTCGAGTGCACCGGCAATCTCCGCTGCTATGGGTTGGGAGCCACCCAGCCTGGCCGCTGCGTGACGCCGCGTCCCGCGGGTGCCGTGTGCGGCATTGGCATCGACACCTTGGCCGGCTTGACGGGGCAAGACACGTTCGAGCTCGCTCACCCGGAGTGCGAGGGCAGCTGCTTCCAGAGGCGGTGTCGCGCGCCCACGGAAGTTGGGAAGGCGTGCAAGGTCAGCGTGGATTGTGGCGCCGGCCGATCCTGCAAGAGCGGCCTCTGCAGCGCAGATGCGCTACCCGCCGCCGGCTCGGCTTGCGCCGAAGGTGAGTGTGCACGAGGGCTGCGCTGCATCGAGGGAAAGTGCGCGAAGGCGCTGCTCGCGGGCGAGGCTTGCAAGAGCGACGTGGAGTGCACGGGCGCCTGCGAGAACGGCAAGTGCGCGCAGCTGTGCAGACGCGCGATGCCTCGCGACTTGGTCCCTCGCCGCGGACCGGGCGACAAAAAAGAAAAACCGACGCTGCCGCGGTAGGCGACCTGCGTCGGTTCGGATGGGGAGCGTGGTTCAGTTGGAGGGAGCGCTCATGCGACCGCTGCTGAATCCTTCCCACGGAGTGTTGGCGTAGGGGAAGGAGCCTCGCGTGGCCGTGTCAGCCGCTTGATTGACTCCATCCGGCACGTCGACACCATTGAGCAGCCCATTCAAGCCGCACAGGAGGAGCGTGAGCTCCACGTCGGTGACGTCGGGATCGTGTCCGTTCGCCGGCAGCGCGCGGCCGTTGGGGAAGCCACCGTTGTTGATGCCCAAGTCGACGCGCAACACATCGCCGATGGTGGTGATGTTGTGCGCGTTGGCGCTGGGGAAGTCCTTGATGTTGATCACGTCGATGATGTCTTGGCGGCCTGTCTTCAGGTTGTTGATGTCATTGCCGTTGAGCGCCAAGCAACCGAAGAGCGGGCCGCCCGCCGCGTAGAAGCCGGCGAACTCCGCGTCGCGCACGACCACGGGGTTCAGGAAGTAGGCGCCGAAGTAGGTCAGGTCGTCCGCCGGCGTCAGCCGGTTCCAGTAGTCCTTGTCTTGCAGGCCGATGACGGCCTCGTTGATCAAGGGCAGGCCGAGACGCGACACCTGCCGCCAGGGGCCGTGCGTGTCCGTGGTGCCGTCCTTGCGGAGGATGCTCACCTTGCGCCGGCTCGCGGAGGCCCAAACGCCCACAGTCTGGTCGGTGTTCGGCGTGCCATCCGCGACGATGGGACCTCCGTTGGCTACGGGGAGCGGGATCTCGAGCGCGATGGCCATCATGTTGGTGTAGGCCACGCTGTCGCGCGGGGTGCCGCCAATGACTGGACGGAGCCCTGCCAGGTCGAACACCGCGCCCAGGTCGACGTAGAACGGATCGTCGCGCGGGCCCGCGAAAGCGCGGCCCTCGCCCGCGCCAAGGTTGGCGATGACGGAGGTGGCCGCGTTGTCCACGAAGAACTGCTCGTAGGTGGTGCCGCCAGGAATCGCGTAGGCGAGCGCGTTGGTGCGCGGGCCGACATTCGGCGGCGCGACCTTGGCATTGCTGATGAGGGTCACGGGCGCCTGACCTGCCTCGATCTTGGTCACCGAGTAGGTCTGGTTGAACGCGCCACCGCCAGAGAGCTGCGCGAAGAACTCTTTGCCGCCGCCCGGTGGGAGCGCGAGGTTGGCCACGTCGACCACGGGGTACGGCGCAGTGGTGAACTGAATTTGGTAGGTGAGCTCGTCTGCGAGGCTCGTTCCGCCGCGCGCAATGTGGATCTCGTACAGCACCTCGTCTGCGAACTTCTTCCAGTTCGGGGCTGCGTACGGGACCTGGAGCCCGTTGTAGCCAGCGAGGATCTGCAGGTTGCTGCCCGTGCGCCAGGCCCACACGTCGGTGTTGTCGACGTCGGGGTCGCTCGCGGTGCCAGGGGCTTCGGCGTGGCTCGACGCAAAGGCCTCGGGCGTGATCGCGACGGTCAAAGCGGCAGCGACAGCTGCCAGGGTATTCTTCGATTTCATAGGGTGGTCTCCAGCTCTTGAGTCGATCGCGATCACGGTTGAAGGGCGAAGACGGTGCCCGTCCCGCCGGCCCTGCTGTCGACGAACGAGAAGATGTCTGCGTTCTTCGCGCGGTGAATGCCAGCCGCCTCCTCGAACGTGGCGATCGAGGTGTCGGCATCGCCGGTGTAGGAAGTGACGGCTTGGGTGGCGACATCGACGCGCAGGAGCACGTCGGTGCCCGTCGTCGTGTCGAGCCCGCTGACCCACAGCTCGGTGTTGTCGAGGGACAGGGCGAGACCGGCCGGGTACCCGACCGACAGGTTGTCGACCAGCACCACCGGAGGGCCAGCGCCGAGCTCCAGCAACAGCACACGCCCGGTTCGGGCTCCGGAGCCGACCGTGTCCACGAAGTACACGTCACCGACGGACGAGA
Organism: uncultured Polyangiaceae bacterium; assembly: GCA_964641275.1. Lineage (GTDB taxonomy): Bacteria > Myxococcota_A > Polyangia > Polyangiales > Polyangiaceae > Xiheicaenibacterium. The sequence continues at coordinate 11,027 of CAZXMG010000085.1, read as the reverse complement.
TCGCGATGCCGCTCGCGTCCACGATGGGAGCGCCGGCGACCACCTCCGTGACGGCACCGCCTCCATCGCCGACCGTGAACACGCCGGCTTCGCCGCTGAGATTGCGGCCAGTGAAGTAGATCGTGTCCTCTCCGCTTTGGTCGAACACCTCGAGCGCGAGAGGGGAGAAGCCGGTCACGAGCGTGTTGGTTTCGCCGTTCGTGGCGTTCACGGAGATGATCAACCCACGGTCGTCTCCAGGCTCGTCGGCGGCAGGATCGGCGACGTACAGCAAGTCACCCGCGGTGGCGGTCGCGATCCCGAACGGCGCAACGAAGGGATCGCCGGTCGCGACCGCAGCCACCGTGCCGCCGGTGGAGGGCACTTGGAATACTCCTGCGCCCTGGGCGGGGTCTTCGCCGGTGAAGAAGATGACGCTGCCATCTTGGTTGGGCGTAGCGTCGAAGGGTGTGCGGCCGGAAGCGACGTCGTTGAACTCCTCCAACATGACGCCACCGCCACCTCCCTGCGCACCGCCGCCTCCAGCGCCGGCGCCACCGCCGCCTTGGGGAGCACCGCCGGTCGGCTGCCCACCTTCACCTCCGTTGCCGCCTCCACCGGCAGGCTCATCATCGCCACAACCGAGCGCAAGCCCGACGAGCAGCAAGTAGCCCAACGCTCCGGTGGGGCCCCGACAACCGCATGTAACGCTCATTCACGCCTCCTTCGCCGCGGCGAGCGCCGTCGGCTTCAGTCCTTCAAGCGGCAGAGGTGCGAGATACGCGCCAGCCTCAAGCCCAGTTTCATGCAAACTTCTGCGCATTTCGGTCATCCCGGAGGCGCAGTTTGCGGAGTTGACACGACCGATCCGCCGGGTTGCGCGTATCCTCGAACGCTTGGCGCCGGCCCGGCTTCGCGCCCTTCTATGCCCACAAAACAGCCCGAAACGTTGCCGACCGACAGTTCGCCCGACCCGCCTCTCTGCCTGGTGGGTCTCGTTGGCGGCAGACCCCTGACTGCACCCCTGCCCAGAGTCGGCATCGTCTCGCTCGGCCGCGGGGACGAAGCCAAGCTGCGCGTGGACCACCCCACCGTCTCTCGCGTCCACGCCGTCGTACGGCGCGCAAGCCCCGAGGACGTCGCTTGCGAGGTGGAGGACATGGGCAGCCGAAACGGCACCAGAGTGGCGGGTCGGAGCGTGGTCCCGGGCCAGCCCACGTTGCTGCGGTTGGGGGAGGTGCTGGAGATCGGGTCGGTCGGGCTGATCTTGCAGGTCCACCAGCAGACGGTTCCGCGCGGACGAGCTGCTCTTCCAGGTCGACCTATGCAAGCGCTGCACGCCCTGGCCGACCGCGTCGCAATGGGAGACATCAACGTGCTGTTGCTGGGGGAGACCGGCGTCGGCAAAGAGGTGCTGTCGAGTCGGTTGCACGCTGCGTCCGCTCGGGCGCAGAAGCCCTTTGTGCGCCTCAACTGCGCCGCGATGCCGGAAGCGCTGCTCGAGAGCGAGCTGTTCGGACACGAGCGCGGCGCGTTCACTGGCGCGGTCAGCGCGAAGCCCGGGTTGCTCCACGTCGCCCACGGTGGGACCGTCTTGCTCGACGAAGTCGGCGATATGCCGCGCGCCGTGCAGGCCAAGCTGCTGCGCGTGATCGACGAGCGCTGCGTGCTCCCGATCGGCGGCACCACGCCGAGATCGATCGACGTGCGCTTTCTCAGCGCCACCAACACCAACTTGAACGCAGACGTCGCCGCAGGACGTTTCCGCCAAGACCTGTACTACCGGCTCGCGGCGGTCACGCTGCGGGTTCCCCCCTTGCGCGAGAGACTCGACGAGTTGCCCGAGCTTGCGTCGTTGTTTGCATCCAAGGCGGCCGAGCGGGGCGAGCGGTCCCCACCCAAGATCACCGAGCCAGCCCTCGATCGACTCCTGGCTCACTCGTGGCCGGGAAACATTCGCGAGCTCAAGAACGTCATCGAACGCGCCGAGCTGTTGCGTGCGTGCGACTCGATCGATGCGGAGGATCTCGCGTTCGAGCTGACGCCTCCGGCCGAGGCCGCAGGTGGTGCCGCGCCAAACTCGGGTGTGCTGCGCCAACAGCTGTCCGACATCGAGCGTGAACGAATCAAGGATGCCCTCGCGAGTTGTGCTGGCAATCAGAGCGCCGCTGCACGCCTGTTGGGCATGCCTCGCGCAACGCTCGTCAAGCGGCTCATCGCTTTCGGGCTTCCCCGCCCGCGCAAGACTGAGACCTGATGCGTCGACGCCCACCACCGGCACTATGCAGGGCTTGTGCCAGGCATTCTTGGGGCATTCTGGCAAAGTCAGCTGGTTCTGACAGATCCAACTTGTATCCATTCGCGACAAGCTGAGACCAACTCAGCGCCGCGCGACGCTCGCTAGCAGTGGCTCAAGAGCGGCCGGGTAAGCTAGGCACGGGGATGGCCGCGTCCTCGGGTGCGCGGTCAGTGCCGAGCAGCTTGTCGAGGCGGCGGCTGGCGACGGAGCCGGCGGCGACCATGACGACGATGGGCAACACCACGGGCGCGCCGACGATGGTGATGCCGGTGGCGGCGAGCGCCGCAGAGGCAGCCCCGGCGGCGGCGACGCCAGCGGCTCCGCTGAGCGCGCCGCGAGCGGCTCGCTTGCCCGCGTAGATGGCAGCGGTGCGCACCGAGATGTCGCCGCGCTGGGCGCGGACGCCGGCCTCGACCGCGCCGGCGACGCCGTCGATCACGGCGCCGGCGGCGGCGCCCTGCATGGTGGCGCGACCGAGACCGGCGAGCGCGCTCCTCACGCTGAGGTGCCTGAGCGCGGTGATGGTGGCCTCGTGCGCGACGGCGCCGACGCCGGTCGCGGCGGAGAACCGCAGCGCGAGCCCGTCGCGGCCACGCACCATCACGCCGAGCGGATCGTGCACCAGCGCGCTGGCGCCGCTGCGGAGCACCGACACGCCGAGGCGCTCGACCACGGCGGCGTCGAGCCGTGCGCCGGCGCCGAGGCGCGCGCCGTACAGCGCCGCGCGCAGCGCGGGCAACCCCTTGGCGGCCACCGCGCCGAGCGCGGTCAGGCGACGAAGCAAGCCGTAACGCGCGCGCGTCGTGTCATCCATGCCGAGCATTGTCGGCGATATCGCCGGCGCGCGGGCAGATCTTCGCGACCTCCCGGCCCAGCGACCAACCTGCTACGGTGCCCCTCGATCGATGATTGGCGAGACCATCGGCGGTCGGTACGAGATCATCCGCGCGCTGGGCGAGGGCGGGATGGGTGCCGTGTTCGAGGCGAAGCACACCGGCACGGGCCGCCGCGTCGCGCTCAAGACGATCCACCCCGACAAGGTGAAGAGCCCCCAGCTTTTGTCGCGCTTCCAGGTCGAGGCGCGCGCCGCGGGCAGCATCGAGAGCGAGTACGTGGTGCAGGTGTTCGACGTGGACGTCGATCAAGACCGCAAGATGCCGTTCTTGGCGATGGAGTTCCTGGCCGGCGAGGACCTGGACAGCGTGCTCGAGCGGCTGGGGACGCTGCCACCCGATCTGGCGCTGCGCATCACCGCGCAGGTCTGCCTGGGGCTCGAGCGCGCCCACAGCCAGGGCGTGCTCCACCGCGACATCAAGCCGGCCAACCTGCTGTTGGCCGAGCGCGACGGCGGCGAGATGCGCATGAAGATCGTGGACTTTGGCCTGGCCAAGGCGCTCAGCGACAGCGACCAGGCCAAGGGCCCGTCGCTCACCATCAGCGGCATGCTCTTGGGCTCGCCGCAATACATGTCGCCCGAGCAAGCGCGCGGCGAGCGCGCCATCGACGCCCGCACGGACGTGTGGTCGCTCGGCATGGTGCTGTACGAGATGCTCACCGGCCGCACCGCGTTCCAAGGTGTGGGGACGATCCCCAAAGTGCTCGAGGCGATCACGACGCAACCCGTCCCTCCCGTGAGAGACACGGCGCCGTGGGTCGACGCGGCCGTCGCCGCGGTGGTGGAGCGCGCGCTGGATCGAGACAAGGACCGCCGCTTCGCGTCGATCCAAGAGCTGCGCGAGGCGCTCTCGCCGCACCTGCCGAGCGGGCTCGCGTTCCAGAAGCGAGAGATCGTGGCGGGGCCCAAGCCGGAGGCTCCGCGCAAGGTGGGCAACGACGCCCCGACCGTGGCCAAGCCGGCAGGCGCCCTACCGACCGAAGCGAAGCCTGCCGAGGCCAAGCGCGTCCCCGAGAAGACCGAGCCCGGCATCCCGCTGGATCTCGGCGCTGCAGGCGCGGTCGCGATCCGTCCCACCAAGGTGTCGGGCAAGCAGACCGAGGAAGGCGCGCAGCCGAAGCCGCCCTCCACGGATCCGCTGCCCAAGCAGGTCATCCCGGTCGAGCCCTCGGAGGACAAGGCCGCCACTCCCAAGCGGCGTCCTGCGGGAGGCACGTTGCTCTCGGGCGCGGTGCCGGTGACGGCCACGGCGCCTGCCGCCCCTCCCGAGCGCGAGCCAGCGCCGCGCACCGAGCGCGTGGCGGCGGCCACGACCAGCGCGCCGGCCCCTGCTCCGCCGGTGCGCACGCCACCTCCGCCGCCCGCCGCAGCGCCTCGGCGCAAGCAGTCTCCCGCGCTCGCGATCGGCGGCGTGGTCACCGCGCTCGGCATCGCTGGCGGCGCCATTTGGTACTCGCAGCAAGGAGCCCCCAAACACACGGCCAGCACGGCCACCGCTTCGGCCCGCGCGCAGCCCTCGACCGCGAGCAGCCAGCCCGCTGCTGCGGCGGACACGAGCACGGCGGGCACCGCCAAGAGCCCGCTGCTCGGCAAGTGGAAGAGCGACTCGGGCCGCGTGCTCGAGGCGGTCGAGGTCGCCATCGGCGTCGAGTTCCGCGTGGCCGAGCTCAAGGGCTTCGAAGATCAGGGCTACGCGCTCGGCGAGCGGCGCTTCACGCTCGTCCCCGCCGCGGGTGGCTTCCGTGTGCAGGATCACGTGCGCCCGCTGTCCCCCGCGGGGATGACCTTCGACCCCAGCGCCAAGAGCGCGTGTCTGCTGCAGGTGACCGAGATCGACGGTGCGGCGCTCACGGCCGCGCTCGAAGGAGACGTGCTCGCCGTCAGCCTCACCGACATGACCCCGCTCAAGAGCACGTTCGAGGTCGCCGGCAACCGCGTCACGAGCTGCAACGGCTTGGACAAGCTCAAGCTTGGGACTGTGAAGAGCAAGCTCAAGCGGATGTAAGCGGGCGCGCGGATCAGGGCTTGGTGGTGGTGCTGCTCCTCGGCACCAGCGCACGCACCTCGGCGGCGCGCGCGGCGACCACCGCGTGCAGGTCGGCCCAGCCAGGCGCCGCGCGCAACGGAGCGAGCACAGGGCAGCCGTCGAGCCAGAGCAGATCCGTCAGGCCCAGCGACACGGCCCTGCCGAGCAGCGTGATGCCCTGCTCGGCCTGGTTCGTGCCGCCCGCGAACTCGCACAACACCTGCAGCACGAACAGCGCCAGCCGGCGCGACCCGCGCTCCGCCTGACCGAGCACCGCAGGATCGCGCGCCATCTCCAAGGCCTGCGCAGGGTTCGACAGCAGCTTGGTCAAGAACGACCCACCCGGAAGCTGGTTGGTCACCCGGGTCAGCCGCTCGATGTCGGCCACCGCGCGGCTGTTCTCCTCGCGATTGCCGAGCCAGAACGCGAGGCGCGCGCGCGCCACCTGAAAGGGCGTCTGGTCGCCGAGCGTCTGGCTGGCATCGGCGATCATGGCCTGCACCTCGTCGGCACGACCGAGGTAGACCAAGAGGTGCATCTGGCTCACCTGCGTGAGCCCCATGCGCGGCTCGATCTCCACGGCGAGCGCCAGCGCGCGCATGGCCGCGTCGATCGGCCCCGTCTCCGCGAGGATGCGCCCCACCAGCTGATGCGCCTCTGCCAGCGAGGGCGAGAACCGGAGGGCAGCCAAGGCCTCGCGAAACGCCTGCGGCATGTTGGCGCGCTGCAGCTCGACGGTGGCCATCGCCAGGTGCGCCTCGCCGAGGTCGGGCGCGGTGGCCAGCGCTCGGGCCGCAGCCGCATAGGCCTCTTCGGTGCGATCTCCGAGGAAGAAGCCGACGCGTGCCAGCGCCATCGCGCGGCCGGCCAGCAGCACCGGATCCTCGGGCGCGAAGCTCAGCGCCTGCTCGAACAGCTCCGCCGAGTGCGTCGCGCTAGGCGGCGAGAACTCGCGATACTTCGCGCGCGCGCGCAGGTAGAGCTCGACCGCCGCCGGGTCCGTCAAGCGGCGCTCGTCTCGCCCGCCCGCGAGCGAGAGCGCAGAGGCGATGGCGTGGGCTGCGTCGTTGTTCACCTGGAGCAGACGCGCTGCCGCGACCTGGAAGCGCTGCGACCACAGCTGCCCGCCATCCTCACAAGCGATCAACCTCAGCGACAGGAGCGCGTTGGCGTCGTCGACACGGCGCAACGTGCCGCTCACGATCACGTCCACGTTGAGCTCCGCGCCGACCGCGCGCGGATCGACCGCTCGTTGACCGGCGTAGCGCTCAGTCGAGCTGCGCGACACGACCCGCAGCGCGCTCACGGTCGAGAGCGAGTCGATCAGGTCGTCGGTGAGGCCGTCGGCCATGAACGCGTCCGCCTCTCCCCCAGCGTTGAGCAGCGGCAAGACCGCGAGGCGTGCGCGCGGCTTGGCGCGGGCCGACCAGGGCGAGACGGAAACCGGTCCGCCGCTCACGGGAATGGTGAACGTTTCGGGCGGGGGAGGCTTGACGGAGATCACAGGCCCCGCCGCGCCGAGCAGCGACTCGAGCGCGGCCTGCACCAGGGCCGCGCTCGCCGGGCGCGCCTCCGGGTCGCGCGCGAGACAACCCAGCACCAAGTCGGCCAGCGCGGGCGCGAGGTCCGGCCGCAGCGTGCGCGGATCGGGCGCCGGCCTGGTCAAGCGCGCGGCGGCCGTCGCGAGCGCGGTGGCCTCGTGGAACGGTGGCTCTCCCGTCAAGAGCTCGAACAGGACGGCGCCCAACGCGTACACGTCACACTGCTGGGTGATCGGACGCGAGCGGTCGACCTGCTCCGGCGCCATGTACAGCGGCGTACCTGCGAACGACGTGGTCTCTGCCGCGCCGGTGCGCTCGAACGACGCGGCGATGCCGAAGTCGGTGATGGCGATGCGGCCGTCGCGCCCGAGCAGCACGTTGTCTGGCTTGAGATCGCGGTGCACCACGCCCACCTCGTGCGCCGCGGCCAGGCCCTTGGCCATGGCGACCCCCAGCTCCAGCGCGCGCTGCACGCTGAGCGCACCCGTGCGATCGAGCAGCGCCCTCAGCGACTCGCCCTCGATGTACTCGAGCGTGAAGAAGCGCTCGCCGTCGCTCTCGCCCAGCTCGAACACGCGCGCCACGTTGCGGTGGCTGACGCGACGAGAGAGCTTCACTTCGCGACGCAAGCGGTCGATCGCGCCAGGCTCGCTCGTGCCCGCGCGCAACATCTTGAGCGCCACCACCTCGTCCAGCTCGCGGTCGCGCGCGCGGTACACCGCCCCCATGCCGCCCACCCCGAGCAGACTCAACAGCTCCCAGCGACCTGCCAGGACCCGACCGACCTCCTCCGACTCTCCGGTCTCTCCCTCCGCGATCGGCGGCGAGTCCCCCGCGAGGACGGTAGGATCGCTGGTGGAGTGCTTCTCGGACACCGGGCACAGGTTAACGCATGGCCGGGAACTTCGTGGCAAGCTCGAACTCGAACGGTCTCGTGGTGGAGCGCGCACGAGCCGGCAGCGGCGCGAGGTGGGTCGTGGTGGGCTTGTGCTCGCTGGGGGTGCACCTGGTCGCGCTCTCGTCCTTTCTCGTGACAGAGCCGCCGCCGCCCATGGAGCCCGCGCGTGCGGGCCTATCTCAGCACCTTCCCCGTGGGGTCGAGCGGGCGGCGCGCCCCGCCCAGGCTCAGCAGAAGCGCCGCCTGCTCTTGGAAGAGGCGCGCGGAGAGCGAGCGCGCGGCAGCCTGTCGCTGGGGCACTTCTTGCTGAGGGCCAACCAGATCGACGCCGAAGAGGAGGGCGTGCGGGTCGACCTCCTGCGCGCGCGAGACGCCTACGCGGCACGGCTCACGGCGCTGCGCAGCGCGCTCGAGACCGCGCCGCTCGAGCTGGCCGTCACGCAGGTGTTCGCCGACCTGGCCTACACCGGCACGCCCGGAGGGCGCATGATCGAGGCGCTGCAAGAGCACCGCGGCTCGTGTGAGCCGGTGAGCCACCTGCTCGCGGCCACCCTCTTCGACCTGGGCCACGGCGAGCGCACGCGGCTGCGCTTCTATGGCGGCTCGGCGGGGGCGAAACACCTGACCGTGATCTTGTCGGGCACCGGGGAGAAGAAGGCCCCTCAGGAGCTCGACCTGCTGAGCGGTCAAGGCCCCGAGCCTGGGGGCGCATCGTTCCCCGCGGACGAGCTGGTCGAGGCCTGGGCCAGGAACCATGGGCTCGCGCCGCGGACCGCGAGGCTCGCCGCGAGCGCAGACACGTTCGTGCCGAACGGCGTGCCCGACACGCGCACGCTCACCGCGGGCTACCCCGAGAACGGTGACAAGTTCGGCGGGCCGCTGCCGCTGTACGCGGATCGCGCGGTGTCTCCTGTCTCGCCGCCAGGCAGCCCGCCACGCACCGTGTTCGACGCGCCGCCCTGCCCCTTCCACGTGCACGTCGCGTGGCTCGACCCGCCCCGCGCAGAGGCCCAGGCACGCGAGCACACCAGCGTGGTGCTCCACCGCCAACCCTCGAAGGCGGAGCTCGAGCGCGTGGCCACGAACATCTACGCGGTCGAGTCGCGCAAAAAGAGTGATCTGGCCTCTCGCTTGATGGACCAGGCGTGCCTGGCAGCGATGCACGACAACGCGGCCACGTTGTTCTCGCTCGCCGGCCAGCCGAGGGTGGCGGAGCGCGCCGCGAGCGAGGCAGCGGCCGCCCGGCAGCTCGGCGCCCAAGCGCTGAGCGAGTGGGACGCGCTGTCCGTGAGCGAGAAGGGCGCGCTGGCCAAGCGCCTGGACGAACAGTCGCTCGGCCGCACGTGGACGCTGTTGTTCCTGCAAGGGGGCGAGCGCGTGGTGCTGCCCTTGGCGGAGAAGGAGAGCTCGTCGTTCGTCCGCACCGCCGCCTTGATGGCGCTGCTCGTGCACCCAGCGACGCGCTCCCGCGCCCTCGCCCTCGCGAACCAGCTGCCGCTATCCGAGCAGATCGACGTGATGCACGAGCTGATGCACACCCACGACCACCAGCGTCCGTGGGCGGCGAGCTACTTCATGGACCTCGCCCCCGCTCAGGCCACGGGCCCGTTCCCGCGCATGTACCGCGTCTTCGCCGCGCTGTGGTGGCGGCTGTGGGACGCGCAGCTCCCCCCCGAGCGCGTGATCGCTGCGCTGGTCTCGGAGGCGCAGGCGCAGCACCTGGAGCGGCCCGCGCTCGAGGCGATCGCGACCTACTACATGAAGAGCTTCTACCGGCTGGTGGCGTCCCGAGCGGGTGGGCCCGCGCTGGTGGAGCGGGCCGCCAAAGCCGCCGAAGCGGCCGGCCTCCCCGGCAAGGGCGTGCTCTCGCAAGAAGACCTCGAGGGTCGCGTCACCAAGCCGACACGCACGCCAAAGTGACCCGCCTCGACAGCCATGCGCCGGGTCTGCGAGTATCCCTCGCATGCGCGCCTTGGTTGCAGACGCCTTCCCCGAGCAATACCTGGCCGAGCTCAAGAGCCTGGGGCTCGAGGTCAGCTACGACCCGCAGGCCACCGTGGCAGAGCTGCCCGAGAAGGCCAAGGCCTGCCACGTCTTGATCGTGCGCAGCACCAAGGTGGATCGCGCCACCATCGCGGCCGCCCAATCGCTCGGCCTGATCCTGCGCGCGGGCGCGGGCTACGACACCATCGACGTCGCTGCCGCGAGCGAGCGCGGCATCTTCGTCTCCAACTGCCCCGGCAAAAATGCGGTGGCGGTGGCCGAGCTCACCTTCGCGCTCATCCTCGCCTTGGATCGCCGCATCGTGGACGGCACGGTCGATCTGCGCGCGGGCAAGTGGAACAAGAAGGAGTACAGCAAGGCCGAGGGCTTGAAAGGCCGCACCCTGGGGGTGATCGGCCTGGGCAGCATCGGCCGCGCCGTGATCGATCGCGCCAAGGCCTTCGAGATGAACGTGCTGGCCTGGTCGCGCTCGCTCACCGGCTGGCGCGCCGACGAGCTGGCGGTGGGCTACTGCCGCACCCCCGAAGAGGTGGCCGAGCGGGCTGACATCGTGAGCGTGCACCTGGCACAGACCAAAGAGACCAAGGGCATCTGCGGCGCCTCGTTCTTTCAGCGCATGCGCCCCCGCACGATCTTCATCAACACGAGCCGCGGCGGCCTGCACGACGAGGCGGCGCTGGTTCAGGCGATGCAAGAGAAGGGCATCCGCGCGGGCCTGGACGTGTTCGAGAACGAGCCTGCACAAGCCACGGCGGCCGACCTCACGAACCCCATCTTCAAGCTGCCCGGTCTGGTCGGCACCCACCACATCGGCGCGAGCACGGAGCAATCCCAGAACGCCATCGCGGAAGAGGCCGTGCGCATCTGCCGCGAGTACCTGGCGACCGGCCGCGCGCCCAACGTGGTCAACGTCGAGGTCAAGGCGCCGGCCAAGAGCGAGCTGGTGGTGCGCCATTACGACAAGGTGGGCGTCCTGGCCCAGGTGCTGGGCATCATCCGCAAGTACGAGATCAACGTGGCGGAGATGAACAACACCATCTTCCAAGGCCAGAAGGCGGCGGTGGCGGCCATTCGCATCGGCAGCGAGCCGCCGCGCGAGCTCTTGGCGGAGATCGCGGCGCTCACCGAGCTGGTGATCTCGGTCGAGGCCAAGCGTATCGGCGCCTGACCGCCCGCCCCGCGGACCGGGTCGGCGAGGTGGTGTGGGGGCCTGGGGCTTGCGCTCTCGGGAGGGCTCGGCGAGGTGGTGTGGGGGTCTGGGGCTTGCGCTCTCGGGCTTCCACTGGTCCCGCAGGCGCAATACCTCCAAAGTCCGGGCAAGCCGCGGACTTTGGAGAGCCAAGCCCACACGTCTTCTGCGCCTGCGGGCCCAGGGGTCCCTTCGC
>CAZXMG010000084.1:0-29663 GCA_964641275.1 uncultured Polyangiaceae bacterium | reverse complement strand
CGGGGGTTTTGCTCACAGCCACCTCGGCGGAAAGTAGAATCTACCAATGACCCGCTGCGTTTGGCTATTCGTCGTGCTGCTGTTGGCGGTTGGCTGCACCGAGCCAGGGACCAGCCTCCACACGCCCCTGAAGGTCACGCCCGCGCCGTACGGCAAGCCCTTCGAGAAGCTCAGCGAATGGCACCTGTTCAGCGACGGCGCTTCGCAGCAGCCCGCCTCCCGCGTCGTGCCCTACTCGGTGATCGCGCCGCTGTTCAGTGACTACACCCACAAATGGCGCTTCATGTACGTGCCGCCGAACACCAGCATCCGCTACGACCCGAGCGGCGTCTGGGAGTTTCCGGAGGGGACGATCCTGGTCAAGACGTTCGCTCACGAGGTGCTGGACGCTCGAGGGAGCTACGTGCTGCGCGAGACGCGCCTGCTCTACCGCGAGCCAGACGGCTGGACGCCCCACACCTACGTCTGGGACGACGACCAGAAAGACGCGGTGCGGACCATCGCGGGCAAATTCATCGAGGTGGACATCGTCGACGGCAACGAGAACGTGATCACCACCAACTACCGCGTGCCCAACACCAACGAGTGCAAGACCTGTCACGCCACCAACGACGTCGTGCAGCCGTTGGGCCCCACCACGCGGCAGCTCAACAGCGGGCACAAGCAAGGGGGTGAGAACCAGATCGACTACCTCGCGTCGATCGGCTGGCTGGACGTGGTGCCCCCGCCGATCGCCGAGCGCGAGACGTTGGTGAACCCGGAGGACGAGACGCAAGACTTGTACTTGCGGGTGCGCTCCTACTGGGACGCGAACTGCGCCGCGTGTCACCGCGACGGGGTCGAGGCCGAACAGACCGGGTTGTTCTTGGGCTTCGACAAGACCGCGCCGGAGCAGGTGGCGATGGACGACTCCAGCATCGGCATTTGCAAGACGCCCACGAGCCCAGGAGGAGCGACGTGCGGCAACAGCGTCGACATCATGCCGGGCGACCCCGACGCCAGCGTGATGATTTGCCGCATGTCGGTGGACGAGCCCAAGTTCCGCATGCCCCCGCTCGGGTCGCTGGTGGTCCACCAAGAGGGCCTCGCGCTGATGCGCGAGTGGATCGCCTCGCTCGAGCCGCGGGACTGCGGTGCCAACTGAAAGGCCTCTGATCTTCGGCCATCGCGGCGCCTCGATCGAGCTGCCCGAGAACACGCTCGAAGCATTTCGGCGCGCGCTCGAGCTGGGCGTGGACGTGATCGAGACCGACGTGCACCTGACGGCTGACGGCGTCGTCGTGGTGCATCACGACGCGACCGGGCGGCGCATGGCCTGTGAGGCCGGCGCGGTGGCCGCGCAGAGAGCCGACGAGATCGCGCGCTGGAACGTGGGCTTCGGCTTCCGGGGTCGCGACGGCTATGGCATCCCCGAGCGCAGCTTTCGCGTGCCGGTGTTGTCCGACGTGCTCGAAGCGCTGCCGAATGCGCGCTTCAACATCGACATCAAGCCGCGGAGCGGCGCCGCGGAGGCGGTCGTCCGCCTCGTCAGGCAGCACAACGCGCAGGCTCGCGTGCTGCTGACGAGCTTCTACGACGCGGTCGTAGGTCGCGTGCGGCAGCTCGGCTACGAGGGCGAGACAGGGCTCTCCCAGGGGGAGGTGCTGCGCGCGCTCGCCTTGCCGGAGAGCGCGCCGAGCTTCTTGCGACCGAAGGGGCAGCGCATGCAGATCCCGCTCGCGGTGGGCCCGATCAAGCTCGCGACGCCGGCGCTGGTGCGGCGCATGAACAGCCTCGGCTATGCCGTCGACTTCTGGGTGATCAACGACCCCGAGGTGGCCCGGGAGGTCGCGCGGCTGGGCCCGGGCGGCATCATGACCGACGATCCGGCGCGCGTGGTGCCAGCGGTGGCGCCGGCCTGACAAGTCCGGCGACCCAAACGCAACCTGTGCGGCCGCGCTCGGGGCTGGCGAAAGATTTGCACCGCAGCCCACCAGACGCGGCGCGCGCCAGTCTGCATGTGGTGGGAGCCGCCATGTCGCCACTCGATTGGCGCCGGCGCGGCACGGCGTTGACGCTGATCGCCCTCGGGCAGGCGTGTGATCACACAAACACAGGCGGCACGAGGCGTGCTTGGAGCGATCGCGGAGATCGAACCATGGCGCTTGCAGTGATCAGCGAAGGAGTCGAACGGACCTTCGCGGAGACCGACATCATCGTCAGCAAGACCGACACGGCCGGCAAGGTGACCTACGCCAACCGCGTGTTCCTGGACGTTGCTGGCTACAAGTTGGAAGAGGTGTTGGGCGCTCCGCACAGTCTGATCCGTCACCCCGACATGCCGCGCGGGGTGTTCGAGCTGTTGTGGCGGCGCCTCGAGGCGGGGCGCGAGATCTTCGCGTACGTGGTGAACCGCGCCAAAGACGGGGCGTTCTACTGGGTGTTCGCGCACGTCACGCCGACCTTCGACGCGGCTGGAACGATCGTCGGCTACCACTCGAATCGCCGCGTCCCCACGCGCAGCGCGCTGGACGCCGTTCGCCCGCTGTATGCGGCCATGCTCGCCGAAGAGGCGAAGTTCGCGAGCAAGCGCGACGCGATCGCTGCAAGCACCAAGCTCTTGGAGTCGGTCCTGTCGGAGAAGAAGGTGAGTTATGACGAGCTGGTCTTTGCGATCTGAAGCGCACGCTAGCCGGCCGCCGTTGCGTGCCGTCGACGCCACCGACCAAGAGATCGCAGAGGCGACCTGGGTCTGTCGCGAGGCCGCGCACGGCAACCTCGAGCCGCGCTTGATTCACGCTCGGCCGGACAGCCCCGTGCACGAGCTGTCCGAGCACATCAACCAGCTCTTGGATCTCACCGACGCGTTCGTGCGCGAGGCGAGCGCATCGCTCGATCACGTCGCCGAAGACAAGTTCTACCGCCGAATTCTGGAGCGAGGCTTGGGCGGCAGCTTCGGCAGGGCCGCGGCCACCGTCAATCGGGCCACTCGACGGATGGGCGAGCGCTCCGCCGAGCTCGAGGCGCTCAAGACGCGCCAGCTCGACCTTGCCCACAAGCTCGAGCAACGAGTCAAACGCGTCGCCGCGCTGGTCGCCGACCACGCCACGGAGATGCAGGGCTCGGCCGGCAAGCTCGCGGTCGCCGCCGACACCACGGCGAAACAAGCCCAAGAGTGCGCCACTGCCGCCAACAGCACGCAGGACGCCGTGCGCAACGTCGCGGCGGCGACGGAGGAGCTGCGCGCCTCGGTCCACGAGATCTCCCGCGCTGCCACTGGCACCAGCCAGAAGGCGCAGTCCGCGGTGGTCGAGGTGCAGCGAGCGCAGGGCACCTTCAAGACGCTGGGCAGCGCCGCCAACGAAATCGGCCAGGTGGTGCGCCTCATCAACGAGATCGCCACGCAGACCAACCTGTTGGCGCTGAACGCGACGATCGAGGCCGCGCGCGCCGGAGAGGCGGGCAAGGGTTTCTCGGTGGTGGCCACCGAGGTCAAGCGACTCGCCACGCAGACCGCTCGCGCCACCGAAGACATCGACAAGCGCGTGTCCGGCATCCGAGACGCGGTCGCTGGCGCCGGAGAGGCGATCGCAGGTATCTCCGCCATGATCGACGACGTCAGCGCGGCCGCCACGACCATCGCCTCGACCGTGCACGAGCAGAGCGCCGTCACCGCGGACATCGCCGCCAGCGTCGAGCGCTCGGCGTCCGACGTGAGGCTCGTCGCGAACCGCGTCGAGGGCATCGTCGGATCGGCCAAGAACACCGGGGACGAAGCGAGACAGCTGCTGCACGGGGCCTCGGAGCTGTCCGGCCACGCAGCCTCGCTGGTCAGCGAGGTGGAGGCCTTCGGTCGCGAGTTCCGAGGGGACTGAAGGGGCGGCCGCGGCTTCTTCGCGTATGCTGCCGCGCCATGGAGCTCGAATTCATCGGCGCAGCGCAGACGGTCACCGGCTCGATGCACCTGCTGCGCACCAAGGCAGGCAACATCTTGCTCGACTGCGGCATGTTCCAAGGCACGCGGCGCGAAGCGAACGAGCGGAACAGAAAGCTCTCCGTGCCGCTGCGAGACCTCAAGGCGGTGGTGCTCTCGCACGCCCACATCGATCACTCGGGCGCGCTGCCGCTCTTGTTCAAGCAGGGCTACACCGGCCCGGTGTTCACCACGCCCGCGACGCGCTCGCTGGCGACGGTGATGTTGCGCGACGCCGCCGCGATCCAGGACTCGGACGCGCGTCACCTCAACAAGATCGCCAAAAAGGAGGGCTCGGACGAGGTGGTCGAGCCCCTGTACGACGACGAAGACGTGGTGCGCGCGATCGAGCGCACGGTCGCGGTGCCCTACCACACCACGTTGCCGATCCTCTCCGGCGTCGAGCTCACCTTCTACGACGCGGGGCACGTGCTCGGCAGCGCCGTGACGGTGCTCGACCTCACCGAGGGGAGCAAGCGGGTCCGTCTGGGCTTCACCGGCGATCTCGGTCGGGCGGAGCGGCCGATCTTGCGCGACCCCGAGGTACCCGAGGGGCTCGACGCGCTCATCACCGAGAGCACGTACGGCGACCGGCTGCACGACAGCCGCGACAAGATGGACGACGATCTGGCGCAGGTGGTGAACCGGACCATCAAGCGGGGCGGCAAGCTGATCATCCCGTCGTTCGCGCTCGAGCGGGCGCAAGAGGTGATCTTCGCCCTCAAGAAGCTGAAGAAGCTGGGCGCCATTCCGCACGTGCCGGTGTTCGTCGACTCGCCGCTGACCGTGCGGGTGACCGACGTGTTCAAGCTGCACCCCGAGTGTTACGACGCCGAGACGCGCGCGCTCTTGCGTGGCAACGACTCGCCGTTCGACTTCGAGGACCTCAGCTACGTCGAGGACAAAGAGGTGTCGAAGAAGATCTCGGGATCGAGCGACGCTGCGATCGTGATCTCGGCCAGCGGCATGTGCGAGGCCGGCCGCGTGCTGCATCACCTGCGAGACGCGGTCGAGGACGAGAAGAACACCGTCCTGATCGTGGGCTACCAAGCCGTGCACACGCTGGGCCGACGCCTGGTCGAGAAGCGGCCCAAGGTGAAGATCTTCGGGGTCGAGCGGAACCGCCGCTGCGAGGTGGTGGTGCTCAACGGCTTCTCGGCGCATGCCGACCAGCGCGACCTCCTCACGTACGCGGACAAGTGTCGAGCGCGGGGCGCGGTGGACCAGGTGTTCTTGGTGCACGGCGATCCAGCGCCGCAGAAGGTCCTGCGCGCCAAGCTCGCGGAGCGCGGCTTCGACAAGGTCGCCGTGCCTGCGCCGGGCGACCGCGCCCGGCTTTGACCGAGGGAGCGGCGCTCGCTGGCGTCACCGTTGGACGAGGGGATTGCGCACCTTCAGCGCCGGAAACGCGTGGAAGTCGCGGTCGGCGGACCAGAGCTCCGTGACGCCGTGCAACAGGCACAGGCTCGCGACGCGACCGTCGTGGACGCGGGGTCCGCTGATCTTGGCGCGCTCCAGCGCCGGTCGCAGCTGCTCCCAGTAGCCGTCGGTCTCCCCGAGCAGAACCAGGCTGGGCGAGGCGCGCCAAGCTTCGATCGCGTCGCATGCGAGGGTGAGAGGCGTGGGTGGGCGCCAGATGCGTGGATGGGTGACCACTGCAATGAACTCGTGCACGCACGGCCATGGAATGCCCCAAGGCGCGCCCGCCTGGGCCAGCTCGGTGAGCCGGGCTGCGGCGGGGGCGTGCCACTCGCAGTCCGCCCGGTGGGCGTAGACGAGGAGGTTCGTGTCGACTGCGATCACGCTCCTCGACCCTCGTAGATTCGATCGCGCACGGCATCCCAGGCCCCCTGGGCAACCTCGGGGCTAAGGCCTTCGCCGCCAAACGTGACGGGCTGAATCTTGACAGTCTTCTCCCGCTCCCGTTCGGTCAGCACGCGGCGAAGGCTCTCCTCGATCAGCGCGCGGATCGTGGTGCCTTCACGGGCGGCGAGCCGCTTCGCCCGCTTCAGGAGGGCGTCGGGAAGCTCGACGGTGGTCTTCATACATCTAGATGTATTGGTGCAGCCGTATCGATGTCAACGCCACTCAGCGACGCGTGAGCCCGAACACGAGCAGCCGCGCCAGCGCCAGCGTCTGCTGGCGCGCCCGCTCCCGCTCGACCCGCGCGAGCAGCGGCGGCGACAAGCCCACGAACGCCAGCTCGATCGCGTCGAGCACGGCGTCGATGTCTGCGCCTTCGGCGGGCAGGTGGAGCTCGCCCGCGGCGACGCCCCTCGTGATCGTCTCGCGCAGCACGCTGCGCGGCTGCTCGCCGAAGCCCGGGCTCTGGCCGCTCGTGCACCGAAACAGCTCGCAGCCGTGCTTCTCCCGGTCGAGCAGCTCGAGCAGCACCTCGGTGCGGGCCTCGAGCATGGCGAGCAGGCGCGCGCGCGCGTCCTCCTGCCGGGCCGCGGCGATCATCCGCTCGGCGACCAGCTCGGCCTTGCGCGCGCCCAGCTCCGCGAGGATCGCCTCCTTCGAGTCGAAGTCCAGGTACACCGACCCCACGCCGATGCCGCACGCCCGCGCGATGTCGGCCATCGTGGTCTTGGCCGGCCCGTAGTGGCCGAACAGCCGCTCGGCCACGCCCAGGATTTTCTGACGGCGGGGAAGGTCTTCGGCCATGGGCTGGTTGACGGAACGGTGAACGATCTTACGTTCCGTTCATCGTTCGGCCAACCGGCTTCTGCCCAGCCCCCGTGGGCACCCACCCCCCAGAGGCTGAGCCCTGGGGAGAAAGACCCGTCGAAACATGAGAGAGCCCACGTTTCCTGAGTCTCCGTTTCCGATCTTGCCGCTGCGCTCCGGGGTGTTGATCCCGGAGGGCACGCTCACGCTCACGGTGGGGCGCGAGCGCAGCGTCGCGCTGATCCAGTCGCTCAAGTCCGGTCAGGTGTTCGGGGTGGTCACCCAGCGCGACCCGCGCACGGAGGATCCGGTCGTGGCCGACTTCCACGCGTTCGGGACGCTCGCGCGCGTCACGCAGGTGCTGCGCGGCGGGGCGTCGGATCCACTGCGGGTCACCGTGGAGGGGCTCAGCCGCTTCGCGATCGACCGCGTCACCACCTACGAGCCGTTCCTGCGCGCAGAGGGGCACCCCGTCGCCGACGAGCGGGCCGATGCGCTCGACGCCAAGGTGTTGGCCGAGGAGCTGGCCGCGCTGGTGCGTGAGGTGGCGCCCAGGTCGCCTCAGCTCGACGAGGCGCTGCGCTACGTCGATCAGCCCTCCAAGCTCGCCGATCGCGTCGCGGGCGTGCTCGCGCTCGAGGCGCCCAAGGCGCTCGAGGTGCTGACCACGCTCGACGTTCCGGGCCGCCTGAACAAGCTGCTCGCGGCCGTCGCGGAGCAGCGCGAGCTGAGCGATCTGCGCCAGAAGATCGGCGAGGACGTGCGCCGCGAGCTGGGCAAGAACCAGCGCGAGCACATCCTGCGCGAGCAGCTCAAGGCCATCAAGAAGGAGCTCGGCGAGGAGAAGGAGGACGAGCTGTCGCGCCTGCGCCAGAAGCTCGACGACGCCGGCCTGAGCGAAGAGGCGCGCACCGCCGCGGATCGAGAGCTCAACCGCCTGGAGCAGACGGGGGGGCAGGGCGCCGAGGCGGGCGTGATCAGGAACTACCTCGAGTGGATCGCGGCGCTGCCCTGGTCGGAGCGCGCCCCGGTCAAGGAGGACATCGACGCCATCGCCCACAAGCTGGACGAGGATCACACCGGCCTCGCCGACGTGAAGAAGCGCATCCTCGAGCACATGGCGGTGCGGAAGCTGTCTGGCAGCGAGCGCGGCACCATCATGTGTTTGGTGGGGCCCCCCGGCGTGGGCAAGACCTCGCTCGGTCAATCCATCGCCGACGCCACCGGCCGGCCGTTCGTGCGCATCTCGCTCGGCGGCGTGCGCGACGAGGCAGAGGTGCGCGGCCATCGCCGCACCTACGTCGGCGCGCTGCCAGGGCGCGTCCTTCACGGCCTGCGCAAGGCCAAGGTCAAGAACCCGGTGATGTTGCTCGACGAGATCGACAAGATCTCGCACATGTGGGGCGGCGCGGCCGACGCGGCGCTGCTCGAGGTGCTCGACCCCGAGCAGAACAAGACCTTCACCGATCACTACCTCGAGCTGTCGTTCGACCTGTCGGAGGTGTTGTTCATCTGCACCGCGAACAGCCTGGACTCGCTCAGCGCGCCGCTGC
This sequence comes from uncultured Polyangiaceae bacterium, assembly GCA_964641275.1. GTDB lineage: Bacteria > Myxococcota_A > Polyangia > Polyangiales > Polyangiaceae > Xiheicaenibacterium. The sequence continues at coordinate 21,488 of CAZXMG010000084.1, read as the reverse complement.
GCGACCGGCTCGAGATCGTCGAGCTCAGCGGCTACACCCCGCCAGAGAAGCTCGCCATCGCCAAAAAGCACCTCGTGCCCAAGCGCCTGAAGGACGCGGGGATCCCCCCGGGGGCAGTGAGCATCTCGGACCACGCGATCGACACCATCATCGGCAAGTACACGCGCGAGGCCGGGGTGCGGCAGCTGGATCGCGAGGTCGCGCGCATCGTGCGCAACGCCGCGCTCGAGGTCGCGCGCCAGCGCGAGGACGCCGCCATCGATCTCCAGATCGACGAGGCGGACGTGGAGCGCGTCTTGGGCAAGCCCAAGTTCCGCAACGACGTGCGCGAGCGCACCAGCCTGCCCGGTGTGGCGACCGGTCTCGCGTGGACGCCGGTCGGGGGCGACATCCTGTTCATCGAGACCTCGCGCACCAAGGGCAAGGGCCGCCTGGAGATCACCGGCCAGCTCGGCGACGTGATGAAGGAGAGCGCGCGCGCGGCGCTCACCTACGCCAAGAGCCACGCGAACGCGCTGGGCTTCCCCGAAGACATCCTCGAGGACGCCGATCTGCACGTGCACGTGCCCGCTGGAGGTGTGCCCAAAGACGGCCCCAGCGCGGGCGTGACCATCTTCACCGCCATTGCGTCGCTGCTCTCTGGGCGCCGCGTCCGGCCAGACACGGCCATGACGGGCGAGTGCACGCTGCGAGGGCGGGTGCTGCCGGTGGGCGGCATCAAGGCCAAGGTATTGGCGGCCCACCGCGCGGGCCTCACCCGCGTCATCCTGCCCAAAGACAACGAGCGCGATCTGGACGACGTGCCCGAGGAGGTGCGCGGCGCCATGGAGTTCGTGCTCGCAGACGACATGCACAAGGTGCTCGACGCCGCGCTCGAGCCCATGCCGGACGTGACGTTGCCTGGCGTGGGGGGCGAGCAAGTGCTCTCGTCCTAACGGCTCGGCGGTGCACCTCCGCGTCCGGGATCACGTCCCGCGGGAGGAGGTGCTCGCGTGCGACTGATCGCCGGCGCTCTGATCTGCAGCGCCCCACCGGCGGGCGCGGCGGATCAGCTCGCCGGCTTCCGGCCGAGGAACAGCAAGCGCCCGGCGCGCTCCTCATCGGTCCGCTCGAGGATCACCTCGACGGAGAAGCCCTGCTCCGCGAGGGAGCGTTCCCAGGTCGCACGGGGGAACAGCCCCGTGGTGTGCAGCTCGTAGAACGTCTCGACGTGACCCGACGCATCGCGCACGAGGAAGGAGTAGTGGACCCTCACCGTGCATTGGCCGGGCGCTGCGGGCTCCGCCCACTCGAACAGCCGAACTCCGCGCCCATCCGCGGCGTCACCGCCGGACACGTCCGTCCCAGGCTCGTAGGTCTCCACGACCTCGTCCGGGATGAAGCACGCGACGCCGCCGGGAGCCAAGTGACGCCACGCCGTACGGAACGCTGCGCTCAGGTCCGCCTCCGAGGTCATGTAGTCGATGGCGTCGTGAGCGAGCACGAGGTCGAAGGTTCGACCGAGATCGAGCGTCCGCATGTCTCCGACCTCGTGCGAGCACTCCGGGTTCAGGCTCCGGGACTGCTCGAGCATCGGCTCGCTCAGATCCGTCAGGTGGCAATCGAACGCGCGCTTGAGGTAGTGCGCGAGGTGCCCGCCGCCGCTGCCCAGCTCGAGCAGCGTCCGGGCGTGTGGCGCTCGCGCGCGAAGGACGCGCACGATCTCCTCTGCCTCGGCTGCGTAGTCCTCGACCGGCGAGACCAGGGGCCAGTGCGCAGCGAGCTCTCCATAGAAGCGGTTCATCGGTGGTTCCTCCGATAGCGACGTTGGCGATCGCGGTGGCTGCAGCCGTCGTGACAAAAGCGGCGGCGACCGTGGTCCTGAACGAAAAACATCGTGCAACCCGGCCCCTCGCACCGGCAGATCGGCCGAGGGCCGGTGAGCACCTCGATGCACGAGGTCGCGAGCTCGGCGCGCAGGCGCCCTGGGCCACGAAACGCGACCTTCGAGGACCGCACGCCGCTCGCCGATAGCACCAGCGTGAGGTGGGCACACGCAGCCGCTGCGTGGTGGTTGACGAGCTCGACCGCGCGCGCGCCGAGCGGCCTGCCCTCGCACCCGGCGGCGATCAAGCCTCGGACCACGTCCCGCAGCTCACGCAACCGGCCGAGATCTTCGCCGCTGGCGCTGCCGCCAACGAGCGTGATCCACCGCCGGGCGAGCCGCCCATCCGCGAGGAAGTCGATCGCGCCGCTGGTGGTCTCGTACCAGGTGTTCGCCAGATCGATGGCTGGAACCTCGCCGAGGATGGGAAAGTCGTCGTCCACAACGTGACGTTAAAATAGTATAATTAACGTCACGTGTCGACCGCTGCACCAAGTTTCAGCTGCTCGGTCTGCAGGCCGCAGTCGTGCGCGATAGCGATCTGCGCTAGCGTGGGACGGGATGAAGGTCAGCGCGACGCGCCGAGACGATCGCGAGACGCGAGCCTCCAAGGAGGCCCACTGGCGCTCGCTCACCCCGCTCGAGCGCCTGACGCTCGCGGACGAGCTGCGCAGACACGCGCTGGCGGTCCATCCAGACTGGCCGACAGAAGAGCAGCGGGGCGAGGACTATCGCGATCACGTTCTGTTGTCGGAGCGCCTGGAGCGTGCCGCGGCGTCCCGCAAACGTTGAGCTGCTCGCCGCGCTGAAGAAGGTGCTCGAGCGGCAAGGCGTGCCCTGGTACGTCTTCGGCGCGCAGGCCGCGGTGGTCTATGGCAGCGCGCGCATGACGATGGACGTCGACGTCACGATCGCGCCGCGCCCCGAACAGATCCCGCCGTTGGTCGGCGCCGTTCTCGCGTCGGGGTTCGCTTCGCGGGTCAAGGATCTGCAGGCGTTTCTCGACCGTTCACGGGTGATCCCACTGGTGCACGTCCGGACCAAGATGCCGCTCGACTTGGTCGTGGCGCGCGACAGTCTGGAGCAGCTGTTCCTGCAGCGCTCGCGACCGACCAAGCTGGGCGGCCTGACCGTGCCCGTCATCACGCCGGAGGACCTCGTGATCGCGAAGCTCTTCGCGGGTCGCCCCCGGGACATCTCGGACGTGGAGGCCGTGCTGCACGCGAACGCCGACCTGGATTTGAGGTACGTGCGGACGATTCTGGAGCAGCTGGACGAGGCCGAAGACCGCGCAGAGCTCGTGCCGACGCTCGAACGTCTGCGCCGACAGAGAGAGGAATAGATGTCGCTTCGAGCCATCTCACGACCTTCGCGCGTTCTCGACGGTGTGAGCGAACGACCGTCCGCGTGGCGCCGTGGGTGGACCGAGGTCCGAGCGTCCGCTCCCGTCCCGCCTCAGGGGCGGGAGGCCGTGGCGTTTCAGGGGCGAGACCGCGGCTTTCCGCCTGTTCACGTGGCGGGAGCAAGCTCACCGCGGGATGGAGCGTGCACGACGCACGGACCCCCACTCGCCCGCGGCGCACCACTTCGCTACCATTGGGCCTCCGTCGATGAGCGCCCGTCCCCCTCGGCCCCTTCGCGTCTTCGCGTTCGACACACCCTGGGAGATGCCCTTCGCCACGTCGGCGCCGTTCCCGGGCAAGCTTCTGACCTGGCTTCGCATGACGGGCCTCCCCCACGAGGTCGTGCCCGCCAACGATCCCCGAAAGGGCCCGACGGGGAAGTCGCCCTGGATCGAGGACGGCTCGGTCCGCATGGGGGACACCGAGCTCATCCTCCAATACCTCCGCACGACTTACGGTGCCGATCCTGACGCCGCCTTCTCCCCGGCGGACCGTGCGCTCGCGCTCGCTTGGCTTCGCTTGCTGGAGGAGCACTACCACCAGGTCTTCGAGTGGGAGCTCTTCCTCGGCGAGAACGGGGCGACGCGCCTCGCCGAGTTTGCGGCGATGAGCCCGTGGCCGCTCCGTTCGATCCTCCCCTTCGCTCTGGCCGGGGCCTTGCGCAAGCAGCTCCATGCGCGCGGCGTCAGTCGCCACGCGCCTGCCAACATCGTCGCGATGGGCAAGGCCGACCTCGACGCGCTCGAAGAGTTCTTGGCCGACAGGCCGTTCTTCCTCGGCTCGGACCCTTCCACGCTCGACGCCTCGGCGTTCGCCTTCCTCGGCCTGTCGATCTGGCTGCCGCATCCCGGGCCCGTCTTCGCGCACGCGCGATCGCGCCCGCGCCTCGTGGCCTACTGCGACCGCATGGTGGAGCGACTCTTCCCGGAAGCCAAAGGGCGGACATTCGGCGTGCCGCGCCCCGGGAGCGCCCGCTAGGTCAAATCCAGCGGCGCTGAGAGCGCGGCCTCGATGCGCTGCGCGACGGCATCGACGCGCGCTCTCACGGCCGCGAACCGGGCGTCGGACCGGATGGAGACCAGGACCGGAGAGCGATCGAGCCAGAGTCGATCGAACAGGTTGGCGCTCGCGGCCTGCTCCAGCGCGACCAGCGCGCCCTCGCGATCGCCGGTGTAGGCGCGGAGCTCCGACTCCACCTGCAGGAGGAGCGTGCGTAGCCGCGATCGCCGCGGCAAGTCCTGCGCCATGCGCTCCAGGACCGCGAAGTCGCTCGCGTCGAGCGCCCTCTCGTGGAGCGCCTTGGCGCAGACGAAGGCCAGTGCCAGGCGCCCGTTCCGCGCTACGTCGTCGCGCGTCACGCGCTCCCATCGAGGCTCGCCGCGGAAGAGCTCAGCGCGCGCGCGAGCGATGCTCTGCACCAGCGCGCTGGGAGCGTCGGTGGTCGGGAGATTCAGGAGCTGCTCGGCGCGCTCCCATCGGCCGACGAGCGCGCAGATGCGCGCCAGCTCCCACCGCGGGCTCACCTCGCTCGGGTCGAGCGAGAGCACGGTCTCGAGACGGACGATCGCTTCCTCCTCACGCCCCGACTCGCCCTCGATGCACGCGAGCATTTCGTGCGCCTTGAGCAGACCCGGTGCGCGGTCGAGCGCCACGCGCAACGCGCGGACCGCCGCGGGCCAATCGCCGGTCACGTAGTCGAGCGTGGCGACGGCGAGCCACGGCTCGCCCGAGTGTGAAGAGCTCGCGATCGCGCTGCTCGCCGCGGCCCTCGCCGTCACGAGCGCCGCCTCGTTGGCGACGTCGTAGTTGAAGCGACGCGCGAGCGCCATGGCGAGGCCCGACAAGACGCCGGGATCGTTCGGCGACAGACTGCGCGCTTCTTCGAACAGCTCGACCGCGCGCCCGAGGTCTCCGAAGCCCGCCCATCCGTCGCGCAGCGCCCGCCGCGCGCGCAGGTATGCGTCTACGGCATCCGAGCCTTCGGCACCGCGCCGGAGCGGCGCCTTGGGGGTCGACGGGCGTTTGCGCCCGTCCCGATCGAGCGCCAGCACGGCGCCGATGCCGCGGGCGATCTCGTCGCTCACTGCCAGGACGTCGCGCGGCGTCCGCTCGAACCGCGCCGCCCAGAGCTGGATCTCCTCGCCCACCGAGAGGACTCGCGTGCTGACCCGGAGCTGCTCGCCGCGCCGGCGAATCGTCCCCTCGACGAGCACTTGCGCTCCGAGCGCGCGGCCCACGGCGCCGAGATCCGCGTCGTGGGGTTGGCGCGGCGTGAGCCGCCTCGGCCGCACCTTCACGCCCCGTGTCATCGACAGCGCGTCGACGAGATCGTCGGTGAGGTCTTCGGCCAGTTCGTCGTCCTCGGGCGCGCCCGCATTGCGGAAGGGCAGCACCGCCACGGTCGCGTCGTCGAGGTGGGGAACCGGCGCGACGCGGTAGGCCCGCACGGCGGCCGGGACCGGCGCGGCGGCGCCGCGGTCGTCGAGCAGCGCGCGCGCTCCCACGAGCGCCGCCGCCGCCTCCTCCGCGCTCGCGCAGCGCTGCTCGCGGTGACGCGCCAGACACGAGAGCACGATGTCCGCGAGCACGTCGGGCACGGCGCCGTTCTCTCTCCGCGGGTCCGGCGCCGGCTGGACGAGCCGCGCCGTCGCGACGCTGATCGCGGAGTCGCCTCGCCACGGAGCGACGCCGGTCAGCATCTCGTACAGCACCGCGCCGAACGCGTAGAGATCGGCGCGCGCGTCGACCTCCAGCCCTTCGACCTGCTCGGGCGCCATGTAGGCGGGAGTGCCTACGACGCCGCCGGGCTGGGTGGCCGAGCCGCCGAAAGTGGCGCGCGCGATGCCGAAGTCCGTGAGCACCACGCGGCCTCTCTGATCCAGGAGCACGTTGTCGGGCTTGAGATCGCGGTGGACGACGCCCGCGGCGTGCGCGGCCCCCAGACCGGCCGCGATCGCAAGGCCGATCTCGCACGCGCGCTGCGGGGCGAGCGCTCCTTCACGCACGAGAACGCGCGCCAGCGAGTGCCCATCGACGTACTCCATCGTCAGGAACCTCTCGCCGCCGTGCTCGCCGATGTCGAACGTCCGCGCGACGTTCACGTGCGTCACGCGCCGCGCGAGCTTCACCTCCATCCGGAATCGCTCGAGGAGCGCCGTGCTCGCGACGAGATCGCGACGCAGGAACTTCAGGGCGACGATCTCGTCGAGCTCCGCGTCGCGCGCGCGGTAGACGCTGCCCATCCCGCCCGTGCCGAGCAGCCCCAGGATCTCGTAGCGCGTCCCGATCCGCGCAGGGACCTCGGACCTCACGAGGCCAAGCTCGGTGGCGGCGTGCGCGATCGTCTCTCGCGGGACGGGAGTCGAGCTGGGGACGGGCGTCGGGCTCGTCATGCCTCGGGAGGATAGCGCGGCCGACATCGAGCCGGGCGCCGGGGATTTCGAGCGGACACAATAGTTCTATCCAACCGACCAGCAGCTCGGCGTCAAACTGCACGCCGAGGCCGGCTCGGGACAGAGCTCGCTTCGTGCGCCTAGGCAGGCATGTGTGCCGCCCGCCCATCGCGCAAGACCGCCTGGTCGAGGCGCGTGAAGGAAGGCTCCGCTACGTCCTGAAGAAGCCTTGGAGCGACAGCAAGATCGCGCTCGTCCTCGAACCGCTCGACCTCTGCGCCCGCTCGCCAGATCGATGGCTGGAACCTCGCCGAGGAGGGGAAAGTGGTCCACAAGATGACGGTGCAACAACGAGTATGACGTCACCAGGGAGGAGATCCGCCCGCGCGCTGATGGCTTCCTCCCAGGCAAGGGAGGGAATATGGCTCCACCCATGACGCGATGGCTGCCCGCGCTCTTCGTCCTCGCAGCGTGCTCCGAGCCTCGAGGGGGAGCCGCTCGGCGGGCTCACGTGGGCACCGCGGCGCCTGGCTCGTCCCTGTCGAGCTCATCGGCTCCCCCGGCCGCAGCGCCGACGTCCGCGGCGTCGGTGGCGGCAGCCTCGGAGCCCGTCCCGCCGGCGCGTTTGCCACCACCCACGGCCGCCCAGATCTCGGGCAAGTGCACCGCCGCTGACCCGATCGAGATCGGCACCAGCACGGACGACGAGCCTGGCGCCGGGGGCCCCGGCGTCGCCGTGCGGGCGTCGCGCCACGGTGCCATTGCGGCGTTCCAGAGCAGCTCGGGCAGCGTCACGGTCGTGCCGCTTGGCCTCGACGGCCAGCCCAAGAGCTCGGGGCGGAAGGTGGGCGGAACCTCCCGCTTCAACTCGCCCCGGCTCTGGGAGCTCGGAAATGGCAGCTTCGTCCTCGGTACGTGCGTGACCGTGTCCGGCTGTCCGCCGTCGTTCGTGCGTGTCGAGGCATCGGGCGACATCGTGGGCACGCCCGCGAGATTCGCGAAGGACATGTGGGACGTGAAGAGCGCGAACTACCGCGGCGAGGAGCTGGCGTTCCTCACGGTCCACCTCAAGCAGCGCGAGATCGTTGGGCTGAGCGCTGCCGCCGATGGGCTCGCGCTCCGGCGGGCGCCGCTCCCAGAGCCGCCCGCGAGCGACACCACCGTCAGGAAGCATCGCCTGCTCTTCACGGCCAAGGGCGAGGCGCGGGTCGTCGCGTATCGATCCGACGGCAGCGTCGACGTCGAGGCCGACGGCCGGCCGCGCGTCTCGTTCAAGCTGCCCAAAGACTTCGACCTCAGCGAGCCCCAGATTTCGCCGAGTGACGAGATCGTCTGGGCGCGCTGCTTCGGCAAACCTCCTCACCGCGCGCTCCGCGTCGTGGATGGCGCGCCGCAGGAGATCGAGGTGGGGGCGAGCTACTGTCCAGAGCGCCCGAGCTGGGGTGTGTCCGAGCAGCTCAACAGCTACGACGGCAAGTACAAGGGCGTCGCCTTCGGCGGGACGGCGAGCCAGCCGCTGTTGTGGCTCCACCGCGAGGATCGGGCGACCTACCGCGTGGACACGACTTGGACGGGGACCCACGTGCTCGGCATCTACGCGAAACGCAAGGCCGGCGGCTGGTCCGTGTTCGTGCACGCCGTCTCGTGCGAAGGCACGAAATCGGGCTGAGGGCAGTCGGCTTCCAGCCGCTGAGGCTACTCGGGCTTCTTGCAGCGGCCGTCCTTGGGCACGCACAAGCCCGCCTTCTGGCAGCCCAGGGAGGCCTCGCAGTCCGCGGCGCTCTCCACCACGCAGCGTCCCTCTCGGGGGGTGCACGCGCCGCGCAGCTTGCAAAGCTCCGAGCTTCTGCAGTCTTGCTCGGTCGTGGCGCGGCAGGCGTTCTTCTGCGCGTGGCACAGGCCGCGTTGTTGGCACTCACAGCGGGTGCGGCAGACTTCGTCGCTGAGGCAGGCGGAGCCGAGCAAGCCCAGCGAGAACACGGCCCAGAGGCACACATTCGACTGGAACGCCGCGCGCTGGACGGGGTAGGTTCCCGCCATGCGAACGTCTTGGTTGGTTTTGGCAGCGCTTCTCACGGGTGCCGGTTGCGCGCAGGAGGATCACCCTCTGGCGCCGGAGGCCAAGGCTAGCGCGCTCTCGGGCAGCGCGCCCAAGAGCCCGAACGCCAAGCAGTTCTCGGTCCTGCAAGCGGGCAAGGTCGGCTTCACCATGGACGCCTCGGAGGAGAAGATCCGCGGCCGTATCTCCAAGGGCCTGTCGGGCACCATCTTCGTCGACGTGAAGGACCTCAGCCTCACCACGGGCAACGTCGTCGCCGACATCGGCAACCTGGAGATCTTCCAGCGCGTCCGCGGCGAGGATGGCACCTTCAGCGAGGAGACCAAGAGCGACAAGCAGAACGTCGACGCGCAGCAATGGCTCGAGATCGACCAGAGCTCGCCGGAGTCGATTCGCGCGCGCAACCGCCGCGTGGAGTTCCGCATCACCAGCATCGAGAGCCTGTCCGCCAAAGACGTGACCAAGCTCGCGGGCGAGACGCGCACGGTGACGCTCAAGGCCAAGGGCGAGTTCTTGCTGCACAACCGCCTGAGCACCAAGAACGTCGACCTCGAGGTCAGCTTCACCTTCGACGGCGACAACCCCACCGCGATCAAGCTCAAGACCGTGTCGCCGTTCGGGGTGAACCTGGCCGAGCACGACGTCCGCCCGCGCAAGAGCTTCGGACGGCTGGCGCAGAAGACGCTCGACATGATGGGCTCCAAGGTGGCGCGCGAGGCGATGGTCGAGATCGAGATCGAGCTCGCGCTGGGCGACGCACCCGCGGTCTCGGCATCGGCTACTGCTGCCGCCCCGGCGCCTTCGGCCAGCAGCTCGGCGGAGCCCAGCCCCGACGCCAGCGCCTCGGCCTCGGAGAGCGCCAGCGCCGCGGTCGACAGCGCCAGCGCGGCCGTGAGCGCCAGCGCGGCCGCGAGCGCCAGCGCCTCCGCGGCGCCCGCGGCTTCCGCTTCCGCGAAAACGAAGTAACCTGAAACTCCGCCGGCGCCCGGCTCGTAGGGGGTCGGCAGGTGCGCACAGGCGCATCTCCCCCAGTGATCCCACGTCGAGGCCGCCAGATGCTGAACTTCAAGTCGATCTCCGAAACCCTCTCTGTGCTCGGTGGCGTGGCCCTGTTGGCCGCGTGCGGGAGCTCGCAAGCCCCCGTCAACTCGACGGAAGTGACGGCCGAGCCCCCGAAGCAAGAGGAGCCCGCCACGACGGACACGGCCACCGACGCCGCCGCTTCGACGGCGTCCAGCGCCGCCCCCACGGCAGACGCTCCCGCCGCGGTGGCCTCCGCCTCTGCCACGGCCGTGGCCAGCGCCGCCCCCGTCGCCACGACCACCGCCGCCGCGGGGCCGAAGAAGCCCACGCCCGCGTCGGGCAAGCCAGTGAAGAAAGACGCCAAGGGCGGCAAGAAGGGCGCCGCCGCGTCCTGTGGCGAAGGGTCGTGCGGCTGAGTCGGCGGGCCGGCAGCAGCGCCCCTGGTCGAGTCCCATGAGCGCCGCAACGGGTCCGCGCACCGGGGTGGGCCTGGGGCTGCGCTGGGCGTTCTTGGAGGACGTGCTCGCCAACATCCGCGAACAAGCCCCCTCTCTTCCTGTCGATTTCTTCGAGATCTCTCCGGAGAACTACATGCGCCGCAGCGGCTACGTGCCCGAGGCGCTGGGGGAAATCGCAGCGCGTTACCCGCTGTCGAGTCATGGCTTGACCATGTCGCTCGGCGGGCTCGACCCGCTGGGCGACTCGTACATGCGAGAGCTCAGGAGTTTTTTGCGCGCGCTTGGAGCGACGCACCACTCGGACCATTTGTGCTTCGGCGGAGCGGGCGGGCGCCTCGTGCACGATCTGTTGCCGCTGCCCTTCATCGAAGAGGCGGTCCACCACGCCGCGGCGCGCATTCGCGAAGCCCGTGACCGGCTCGACGTGGAGCTCGCGGTCGAGAACATCAGCTACTACTTCGCGCCTGGCGCGCGGGATCTGTCGGAGCAAGAGTTTCTCGCGGCGGTGATCGCAGAGTCGGGAGCGGGGCTGTTGCTCGACGTGAACAACGTGTTCGTCAACGCGCAGAACTTCGGCTTCGACGCGTGGTCTTTCCTCCAGGCGCTACCGCTCGATCGCGTGGTGGCGATCCACGTCGCGGGCCACGAGCACAAGCCCGAGCACAACCGCCTGATCGACACGCACGGCGCCACGCCCCGCGACGAGGTGCTGGAGCTGCTCACGCGCGTGGTGGCGCGCACCGGACCCGTGCCCGTCGTGCTCGAGCGCGACCACAACATCCCCGACCTCGGCGATCTGTTGCGCGAGCTCGCCGACGTGCGCCGCGCCTACCAGTTGGGCCTCGACCAGCGGGTGGCCGCGTGAACCAGGAACCGAGCCGGCTCGCGTCGCTGCTCTCGGCGGTGGTGGCTACCATCCAGGAGCCCGGCGCGCCCGATCGCCACGCTCGAGACCCACACGCGTTCTTCGCCGCACGCGATCTCACGCCGGTGGATCACGCCGAGCTCGCGAAGCTCGATGCGAGCGCTGTGTTCGTCTACCGCAAGCTGGTGCACGGCACGTTGCGGAGCGCGATCGAGCTCGAGATCCCGCGGACGGTGCGGCTCTTGGGCGACGCGTTCGAGCACAGCCTGGAGCGCTTCTTCGCCGAGCAGCTGTCGCGCTCGCACTACTTGCGCGACGTCGCGTTCGAGCTGGTCGAGCGTGAGGGGCCAGGTTGGCCGCCCGCGCTGTTCGATTTGGCGCGGCACGAGCTGCTCGACTTCGAGGTCGCTGCTCTGCCGCGGAGCCCTGCGCACCCGCCCGCCGAGGGGCTCGCGCTCGATCGCGGCGTGCTGTTCGACGGCGCCGCCCGCCTGGCCCGCTACGACCACCCCGTGCACGAGATCGCAGACGAGCTGCCGCCGGCGCGCGAGACCTGGCTGCTCGTGTACCGAACCCGCGAGCACGATCTGGTGCACCTCTCGCTCACGCCGCTCGCGGCCTACGTGGTGGATCGCTTGCTCGCGGGCGAGACCTTGCAGAGGAGTATCGAGCTGGCGTGCGAAACGTGCTCCGCGACCCTCACCGACGAGCTCCTGTCTGGCGTGGCCAAGGTGCTCGCGGACCTCGCGGACAGGGGCGTGCTCTTGGGCCCGCGCGCCGCTTGCGCTGTCGGGCCCGTCGAAGATGGGCCATCTGGCCAAGACGGGCTACGCTCCCAGCCCCGCCCGGACAGCCCCCCGCGCGACGTCTCGAACGAGGAAGACACCCCATGAGCTCGGACCTGCTCGGCATCGTCGGCACCGTCGTCGACGGCAAGTACCTCGTCGAAGGCGTGATCGGGGAGGGCGGCTTCTCCGTCGTCTACCGCGCCGAGCACGTCATCTGGAAGCAGCCGGTTGCGCTCAAGTGCTTCAACGCGCTGGCCAACGTGCCCGCGCAGCTGCGGCAGGAGCTCTTGAACGGCTTCATCCAAGAGGGGAAGTTGATGACCAACCTCTCGAGCCGCACGGCCGCCATCGTGCAAGCGCGCGACGTGGGCACGCTCACCGCCCCCGCGACCGGTCAACAGGTGCCGTTCATGGTGCTCGAGTGGCTCGACGGTCGCCCGCTCGATCGGGTGCTTGCGCTGGAGCGCAGCTCGAACGCCCCGGCGCGCAGCATCTTCGACGTGATGGCGCTGCTCGAGCCGGTGGCCAGCGCGCTCGAGGTTGCGCACGCACAGAACATCGCCCATCGCGACATCAAGCCCGCCAACCTGTTCGTGATCGGCGATCCGCGCGCGAGCGGCGTGTTCGTGAAGATCCTGGACTTCGGCATCGCCAAGGTGATGGCGGAGCACGCGCAGCTCGCGACCTCGCTGGCGCAGACCGGGCGCGAGATCACCGCGTTCACGCCCAACTACGGCGCGCCGGAGCAGTTCAGCCGGCAGCACGGCGCGACCGGCCCCTGGACGGACGTGTTCGCCCTGGCGCTGATCATGGTCGAGCTGCTTCGGGGCGGCGTGCCGGCGTTGCAGGGAGACGACTACATCCAGCTCGCGGTGGCGAGCCGAGACCCCGCCGTGCGGCCGACGCCGCGCGCGTTCGGCGTCGAGGTCAGCGACGAGGTGGAGGGCGTGTTCCGCCGCGCCTTGGCGGTGGCGCCGCGCGACCGCTACAAGACCGCGGGCCAGTTCTGGGCCGATCTGCACCAGGCCGCGCTTCCGGGCGGGCCGATGTGGGCGCCGGTGACCATCGGCGGCGGCGCGTCCGCGGCGGCGTTCGCTTCGCCCTCGACCACGGGTCCCGTGTCGATGCGCAGCGGCGTCCCTGGGCAGACAGGTCCGGGCACGGACCCGAGCCGCGTCGTAGGCAGCGCACCGACCACGCCGCTGTTCATCCAGGGCGGCACCGGCGGAGGCGGGCTCTCCGCGCCTCCACCCCAGAAGAAGGGCTCGGGCGCGGTGGTGTTCGGCGGGCTCGCCGCCGTAGCGCTGATCGGTGGCGGCGCGGCCGCTGTGTTCACCATGGGCAAGACGCCGGCGCCGGCCGGGCCCGCGTCGGCCGAGACCACGGCGACCAGCAGCGCGACCGCGAGCGCGGCGGCGGTGAAGCCCGCGTGCGGGGAGGGCATGGTCCGGCTGGAGGGCGGCAAGTTCTTCATGGGCTCCGACGACACGGCCTTTGCGCTGTGGCAGCCCCAGCACAACGTCACGCTCTCGCCCTTCTGCATCGACATCCACGAGGTCACGACCGAGAAGTACAAAGCCTGCGCGGACAAGGGCGAGTGCAAGCGCGCCGACCTGGTGCCCGACTACCCCAAGAGCGAGAAGACCTCGCCCGAGGCGCACGAGAAGAACATCAAGGCGTTCTCCGAGCTCTGCAACTTCGGTCCAGATGGCGTCATCAAGCCCGGGCGCGAGAAGCACCCGGTCAACTGCGTCAGCTGGGAGAAGGCAGATCTCTATTGCAAGGCGCAGGGCGGGCGCCTGCCCACCGAGGCCGAGTGGGAGTTCGCTGCGCGTGGCTCCGATGGGCGCAAGTTCCCCTGGGGAGATCAGCCCGGCACGGACCCCAAACACATGAACGCTTGCGGCAAGGAGTGCGCGGCGTGGGAAGAGGCGCGCGGCATCGAGCCCAGAGGCCAGACCATGTACGACGCGGACGACACCTTCCCCGGCACGGCGCCGGTTGGCTCGTCGCCTGCGGGGGTCACGCCGTTCGGCTTGTACGACATGGTCGGCAACGTCTGGGAATGGACGAACGACCGCTACGCCAGCTACACCAAAGATCCGAAGACCGACCCGATGGGCCCGGACGCCGGAGATCGCCGGGCCATCCGCGGGGGCGGATTCAACGGTGGCGTGGAGCTGTGGCTCAACCCCTCGTTCCGCTTCCACCAGCTCGCCACGGCCAGCGCCCACGGCATCGGCTTCCGCTGCGCCAAGAGCCTGAAGTAGCGTAGGCCTCGTGCCCGTCCCCGAGCAGTCCCTGCGTGACCCGGCCGTGATCGGCCCGCTGGGCTCGCTGGCGTTGAGCCACGTGAGGCCGCAGGCAGCGCAGATGGCGCTGCGCGCGGCGCTCTGGACCGAGAACCTGGAGAAGCTCGGCATCGCCCTGCCGTTCTTCATCGTGCACGACGTGGGCATGTTGTTCGCCGCCCCGGCGGCGCAGTACCAGCTCGGCCCGCGCGCGGACGTGGCCGCGCTGCTGCGCGCGCGGAACGCGCCCAACACCGCGCACGTCGAGCGGATGCTCACCAGCTACCGCAACACCATCACCGAGCTGTGCGACTGCGAGGCCGCCCGGCGCGCGGCGCAGCTGCGCCTGAGCGACGATCTGGTGACCGCCGTGCTCGCCAGGTTGCTCGGCGCGGTGGCGGCGCGGCTGCAAGGCAGGGTGCCCTTTCACTACCGGCCGGCGCTGGATCCGGCCCTGTTCGATCGCATCGATCCGCAGCTGGTGTCGCTGTTCCAGGCGGCCGATCGCGGCTTCGAGCTGGGCACGCTCGAGGCGCTGGATCAGGCGCGCCTGTTCGTGCTCACGCTCGGCGACGCGCTCGACACCGACACGTTGCGCCTGTTCGGGATGCTCGGCACCGACGGCGGCGCCGGCGCCCTGGCGCAGGTGGACCTGCTCGCCGCGTTCCAGTCCCCCGAGGCCAACGACATCGTGAACTTCTCGCTCGAGATCCTGCCGAGCGTGCTCGAGACGAAGACGCGCGCTGCCTCGGGCACGGTCGCCGCGTTCGGCTACAGCGGCGTGGGCACGCGCGGCTCGATCGACTCGATGGTGCTGAGCGAGCTGGCCTGGGACGACGCCGAGCTGGCGCGCCGCTTGATCGAGAACGAGCTGCTCTACTACGCGCGCGAGCAGAGCCGCGCAGAGCAGCGCCGCGTGCACGTGCTGTTGGTCGACGCGTCGGCGTCGATGCGAGGCGATCGCCAGACCTTCGCCCGCGGCGTGGCGCTCGCGACGGGGAAGAAGCTCTTGCTCGAGGGCGAGGACGTGGTCTACCGCTTCTTCGACTCGCGCCTGTACGAGGTGGCGCGCGCCAAGAACGGGCAGCTGCCCACCGCGTACCTGTTGAGCTTCAAGGGCGAGCGCGGGCGCAACCCGGCGCGGGTGTTCGCCGAGCTCGCCACCGAGCTCGAGCTGATGAAGCTGCGCGACGCGCGCTCGCCGGTCGTGCACCTGTTCACCCACGCCGCCCTGTACGTGCCTCGCGACCTGGTGCAGGCGGTGCGGCAGCTCGCGCACATCGTGGGCGTGTTCATCTTGCCCTCTGGCGGCAAGTTGGAGCTCGACTACCTGGATCTCTTGCACGCGCACTGGGTGGTGGACCACGCGACGCTCTCGACGCGCGACAAACGCGGCGAGGCGGCGCGCTCGATCCTGGATCAGAGCAAGGGCGTGGCGCGCGACATCGCCGCGAGCGAAGGCGAGAGCGACGACGGCCCGCGCAGCATCCGCGGGCCAGCCAGCAAGCGCGCGCCGAGCTCCGGCGTGGAGCCGGTGTGACCACGCGCTCGGTGCAGGAGCTGCGCTCGGAGGCGCGCGGGCTCGCGCAGAAGGGGGAGCTCGCCCGCTCGCGCGAGGCGCTGCTCGGCGCGCTGTCGCAGACGATCGCGCGGGAGGACGAGTACGTCGCCGCGGTGTCCGACGCGCGCGCGCTGCTCCTGCGCATGGGCGACGTGCGCGGCGCGCTGACGCTGGATTGGTACGCGGGCGACGAACGCAGCCAATCGCCGCTCTTGGCTCAGGTCCCGCCTCAGGACCGCGCGCGCACGCGGCTGGCCTGGGCCGAGCGTGCCAAGAGCGAGCAGTCGGCGCGAGATCTGTTTCACGCCGCGGCCGACGACTACGAGAGCTGCGGCGCGGTGGCACGCGCGGCCATCTGCCGCGAGCGGGCGGGTGACTTCGGGCGCGCGCGCACGTTGTGGTCGCGCCTCTCTCACGTGCTCTCGGCGAGCGGCACCGAGCTGTACGCGGCCGGCCTCGCCCGCTTCAACCTGGCCCGGACGGCGAAGCGGACGGGCGACGAGGGCGCGGAGCGCGAGGCGACGGTGGCGAGCGTGCATTTGCTGGAGGAGGCGGCCGATCGCTACGAGACGGTGGGCCAGCGCGAGCGCGCGTTCGACTGTTACCAAGTGCTCCTGGCGATCGGCAAAGAGAGCGGCGCGTTCGAGCACGTGCTCGAGGGCTACGTGAACCTGATCCGCATCTTGCGCGAGGATAACCTGCGCTACTACGCGCTGCAGTCTTACGAGGACGCGCTGGCGCTGGCGGAGAAGCACGGCGAGGCCTCGGCGGCGGCGACGCTGGCGCGCGAAATGGCAGCCTACGCGCGCAAGGAGGGGCTGACCTCGGTGGCCAATTTCGGCGTGCTGTCGCAGGCGCGGCTGTTTCGCGGCGTGGCGAAGGCGGCGCTCGGCCGCGGCTCTCCGCCCGAGATCGCCGAGAACGCGACGATTGCGGCGGTGATGGCCTACGGCGAGGCGGGCCAGTTCCAGAAGGTGGCGGAGCTCTACGGCGAGCTGGCGGCGTTGCCGCTGAGCTCCGCTCGCTGCGAGCACTACGCGCGCGCGGTGAAGCGCTACACGGGCGCGACGGATCTGCGCATCGACGCGGCGCCATTGCCGGCGCACCTGCGCCACGAGATCGGCTACCCGGACGTGTGGCACGTGGATCTGGTGGAGTGGGAGCAACGCGGCAGCGCGAGCGAGGCCTGCGCGGACGTGGTGCTGGACGGGGCCTGGAGCGAGGTGACGCGCCGGCGCGCGACGGTGGCGCGCCTGGCGGCGCTGGCGCTGGAGACGCAGCTGGAGTCGCCCCCGCCGATCGACCCGACGCTGACGATGAACCTGGCGATCTCCTTGGCGGAGCAGCTATCGCAGGTGGAGCTGTACGTGATCCTCTCGCCGCTGGAGCACCTGTACGCGCGGCCGGAGGCGCCGGTGCGCAACGCAGTCGTGCGCGCGCTGTCGAAGTTCCTGTTCAAGCGGAGCTTCATCACGCTGCGGGCGGGCCTCTCGGACGCAGACAAGGGCGTGGCAGAGGAGTCTGCCAAAGCGATCGAGGCCTTGCATTTCCCGCACGCGTACGATCCGCTGGCGCGCATCTACCGGGAGTCGCAGAGCCCGCGCGCCCGCGTGAGCGCGCTGCGCGCATTGTCGAAGATCGACTCGATCGAGGCGGCGGAGCTCTTGCTGAACGTGATCGAGAATGACGGCAAAGACGAGCGCGCGGCGGTGATCGACGCTGTGCGCCGCGGGCGGGGGACGAAGTTCGTGGAGGTGGCGCGGGCGCAGCTGCCGCGGATGAATGGGCCGGCCCAGGCGGCTGTGCGGGACGTGTTGGCTGCTCGCGGGATTGCGTTTTAATCGCCGGCTGGCGGGTCGGCGAGGTGGTGTGGGGGGTCTGGGGCTTCCGCTCTCGGGCTTCCACTGGTCCCGCAGGCGCAATGGGCTCCAAAGGCTGGGCAAGCCGCAGCCTTTGGAGAGCCAAGCCCACACGTTATCTGCGCCTGCGGGCCCAGGGGTCCCTTCGCTTCAGCCCCAGACCCCCCACACCACCTCGCCTCCCGGTGGTGGCTGCTCGTCGCGGAAGGCGGTGCCTCCTGCCAACGCTCGGCGCCTGAATCGTGTGGCGCTCGCTTGCGCCTGTCGGGCGCTACGCTCGCGGGTGCGGTGGGCGGCTTGGTTGCGGGGTGGTCGGCCACATCGGCGGTAGTGGCGACGAGTGTCGACGTTGTGGCCGCGCTCCGCATGGGGCGGCGGGTGGAACCGCGACACATTGGTGGTAGTGGGCGTCAGTGTCCGCGCTGTGGCTGAATTCGGCGTGGGGTGCGGCTCGCGCGGCGTCACATCGGGCGCAGTGGTCGCCACTGTTGGCGTTGTGGCCGCCACGCCATGCTCGCCCCTGCTAGGCTGGCGTGACCGTGAGCTTGTTTCGCTTCGGCTTGGGGATGGCCATCGCGTTCGCGGTGCTCGGGGCGATCATCTACTTCGTCGTGTGGGCTCAGGCGCGCTTCGTGCGCGGGCCGGTCGCGGGTGCGGCGGAGGCGCTCGGGCTGCGGCTCGACCGGCTCGGCGGCACGGCCGAAGGGGAGCTGGACGACGTGGCCGTTCGGATCGTTCCCGCCCCCAATGGCCGGATGCCGGCGTACAGGGTGGAGATCGTCGTCACGTCGTTGACGGGTCTGGGCGAAGAGCTCACGTCGTCGGTTGCGCCGGAGGGTGAGGCGGCTCCCGTCGTGAACGCTGTGCGCGCCATGATGGATCGGCTGAGGAGGCGGGGGCGCGCGGTGGACGAGCCGCGCGAGGAGCCTGCGGCGCGCGCCGACGAGTAGAGGAGGATGGTCGCGTTCGCGCCAGCTGCGCGCTGCGTGCGTGTCACCCCGCGGCTCGTGGCGCATCTCCCACTCACCAAGAGCCGTGGGTGGCATGGATGAAGCAAGCTCGCTGACTCGACGGTGCCGGCACCGCCCGGCCCGCGCTAGCATTCCCCCGTGTCTCAGGCGATCCACACCGTGAGCCTGCCCTGTGGTGGTCACGTCGAGCTGCGCATCGAGGGTGATCGGCGCGTGGTGATCGTGGCGCTGCCCTACGGTGGCCGCGTCGAGCTGCGCTGGGGGCAGGCCTAGTGCGGCACTGCCTCTACTTCACGCCGAACTGCCGGCCGAACGGCGCCTTCTCGTGACAGCCCACGCAGCTCTTCACCAAGCACGCCCGACTGCGACGACGACCGCGCACCACGTCCTGCCACCGAGGGTGTTAGCCTCGGCGGCGCACCGCACAGACGGGCCCCAGGAGACACCATGTCGATGATGCTGGAGATGTGGCGCCTGAGCGCCGAGGACGTCGCCAAACTTCGCGCTCAGCCAGAGCTGACCTCCGACTACTTTCTGGGCTCCGAGGAGGGGGACGATGGCGAGGACGTGGAGCCGGCGGACGATGGCGAGGACGACGGTTGCTCCGCGCGTCGTCCGCCCCCAGGGTTCGGCGCGCGGACCCCGCTCTATCTCGGGAAGGCTTGGCATGCGCTGCACTACTTGCTGACGGGCTCCGCGTGGGAAGGAGAGGGCCCGCTGCGGTTCCTGGCCAGCGGCGGCACCGAGCTCGGCGACGAGCTGGTGTACGGCCCCGCGCGGATCTGGTCGGTCGACGAGGTGCGCGCCATTACGGCAGCACTGGCCGACCTGCCGACCGAGGCGCTGCTCGGCCGCATCGACCCCGCCGCGATGACCGCCGCCGAGATCTACCCCGCCATCTGGGATCGCGATCAGGACTTCGCCGAGCTCATCGGCCCCGCGTATGAGGAGCTGCGCGCGTTCATGCGTGAGGCCGCTGCCCGCGGCGAAGGAATGGTGGCGGCGACCTTGTGATGCGCGCCGCACGACCTCGCCGTGGGCGGCGGCGGTGCGCGACCTCGACGCGTGCTTCAGCACGGGCCACCTGACGGCCAGGTCCCCTCGAGCTGAAGGGGGGGCGACTCGAGCGAGCCCTTGACACCCTCGTACAGAATGAATATTCATTCATCCGTGACCCGGACCGCCACCGCTCGCAGCGTGCCCAAGCCCTCCGGGGCGGGGCGCGTGGACGACAAGAAGGAGGCGATCCTGGAGGCGGCGCTCGCGCTCTTCGCGGAGCGGGGTTTTCACGGGACTTCGGTGCCCTCGATCGCGGAGAAGGCTGAGGTCGCGGCCGGGACGATCTACCGCTACTTCGAGAGCAAGGAGGCGCTGGTGAACGCGCTGTACGTGCGCAAGAAGAGCGCGCTCGCGGCGGCGTTGATGGGCGATTTCCCGTTTGGCGGCACGCCTCGTGAGCAGTTTCACCATTTCTTTACGCGCTCGATCGGCTTTGCCAAGAAGGACGAGCTGGCCTTCAAGTTCCTGGAGGGGCATCACCACGCCCCCTATTTGGATGAGGAGAGTCGCGCGGTGGAGGAGCGGACGCTCGAGCCCGCGCGGGCGTTCTTTGCGCTCACCGAGCGCCTGAAGATCACGCGGCGGGCGAAGCCGGAGGCGTTGGGCGCGATCGTGTGGGGCGGCATTGTGGGCTTGATGCGCGCGACGTGGGAGTGTCGGCTGACCTTGGACGCCAAGGTCGAGGCGGCCGCTGAAGACGCGCTCTGGGACGCGATCGTTCGGCACGATTGAGGGGTCGGGGGCGGCTGCTGGGGCAGCCGTCGCGGTGTGGTTGGCTCGGAATGAACATTCATTCTTTGATCGGTACGGAAGGGAACAAGACCATGAGCAAGATCATCCTCGTCACGGGCGCGACTTCGGGCATCGGTCGTCACGCTGCGCTCACGTTGGCGCGCGCCGGTCACCGTGTGTTCGCTGCTGGACGCAGGACCGACGCGCTGCGCTCGCTCGAGCAGGAGGCCGCCGGGCTTGGATTGACCGGCGTGGTGATGGACGTCACCAAGCAGAGCTCGATCGACGCCGCGAAGCGCGTGATCGACGAGGCGACCTCGGGCCACGGCGTGGACGTGGTGGTCAACAACGCCGGCTACGGCAAGATGGGCCCCCTCGAAGAAGTGACGCACGAGGCGCTGGTGGCGCAGTACGAGACCAACGTGTTCGGGCTCATGGCGGTGACGCGCACCTTCTTGCCGGCGATGCGTGAGCGCGGCTTCGGGCGCATCATCAACGTGAGCAGCATCGGCGGGCGCGTCACGTTCCCGATGATGGGGGCGTACAACTCGACGAAGTACGCGGTCGAGTCCTTGTCCGACGCGCTGCGCGTGGAGGTCGCGCCGTTCGGCGTGTTCGTCAGCTTGATCGAGCCGGGCGCGATCAAGACCGAGTTCGCCGACGTGGCGATGGGCGGCATCGAGACCTTGCCTGGCTCCGTGTACGCGGGTGCTACCAGCAAAGCGGACGAGATGCGCAAGGTGTTCGAGGCGACCGAGGTCGGGCCCGAGGTGACGAGCCGCGCCATCCTGCGCGCGGTCGAGGCGCGGCGTCCGCGCGCGCGGTACGTGGCGCCGATGATGGCCTCGAGCATCATCTGGTTCATGAAGCTCTTTCCGACGCGCTGGGTCGACGCGGTGCTCGGCAGGTCGACCGGGCTCACCAAGAAGTCGCTGCTCGGCGGGAAGCCTACGCCCGAGCTGGCCGCCCAGGCGTGAGCGGCCGTCGAGAGGGCGCCTAGCCACCGGGCGTACGTCGGAGCGCGGGCGTTCCTGTCTTCTTCGCGGCACCCTCGCGAGGGGCGCCGTGGCGATGAGCGCGTCGGGGGGGGAGACCATGCGCGGAACGCCACCGGTGCGTGTCAAAGGAGTTGTCTACCCCAAGCTCATCGCACGGTTCGCGGC
>CAZXMG010000083.1:0-30290 GCA_964641275.1 uncultured Polyangiaceae bacterium | reverse complement strand
GTCTCGCTGCACGGCGAGCAGGTAGAGCTCAGCCAGGATCTTGGGGTGCTCGCGCACCAAGCCGAGCAGATCTTTGGTGTTCAAGAACAACGTCACGGTGGGGTGCACCGCGACGACGTCGGAGCTGGTCTTGCGCCGGAGCAGCGTCGCGACCTCTCCGACCACGTCGCCCACGCCCAAGGTCTTGAGCACCAGCGGGTCGCCCGCGCCTTCGCGTCGAACGACCGCGACCTCGCCCGAGGCGATCAAGAAGAGTCCGGTGGGGATCTCGTCTTGAGCGACGAGCCGCCCATGCTGCTCGAACGTGGCGATCTGGAAGTGCGAGACCAGCGCCGGCAAGTCCTTTTCGGGCACGACGCGCAGCACCTCGCTGATGCGCACCAAGTTCTGCACCATGCGGTCGCGGCAGTGCTCGCCCAGCTGCATCGCGATCAACGGGTGGGACTGAGCCACCAGATCGAGCGCGGCCTTCTCGATGCGCACCACCAAGGACGGCCGCACGGAGATCACGCTGCCGGCGCGGGGCGCGCGCGAGAGCAGCGCCATCTCACCGAAGATCGAGCCGCCGCGCAGTCGCGCCAAGCTCACGACCTGCCCCGCCTTGTTGCTGCGCTTGGCCTCGAGCTCGCCACGCGCCACCCAGTACGCATCCCGCCCGGGAGTTCCTTGTTCGATCACGGTCTGCCCCGCGGCGATCCACTCCGGCACCAGCGCCTCGCACAGGCTGCGCAACCCCTCGCGATCCAGCGTGGAGAACAGCGGCACCTCGCCGATCTTGGAGCGCTCGCTGGCGGCCAGCGCCTTGGTCGCGTGGTGCACGATCTCGCAGGCCTTGTTGTTGAGCGCCACACCGGTCAGCACGCTCGGCAAGGGCTGGAAGCTCGCCGCCGGGGGCAGCGGCACAGGAGGCGTGGCGCCCGCGCCGTGTCGAGGCGAGCCCTTGCAGAACGCCGCCGCGATCTCGTCGAGCAAGGGCGCCGGGTCCGCACCGAAGCGTTGAGCCTCCCGTGCAGCCGTCACCGCCAACGGCAGGTTCTCGAGATCGATCGCTCGGGCCACCGACGTGGTGCACGCTTCTCGCGCCGCCTCTTCGCGCCCGCCCTCCCCCAACAGCCGTCCGGTGAGGCACAGGGCCGTGGCCATGGCCGCGTCGTCGCGCAGGATCGCAGCCGCCCAGCGCAGCGCCGCGTCTCGCTCCCCAGCCAGAGCCAAAGACAGCGCACGGTCGGCGGGCGACTCTTCGGGCAGACTGGAGCCGGGGAGCACGGGCGGGCGGTTCTTCATGGGCGGAGCGCAGTCGGATGATACGGGTGAAGTCAGCGGCCGCCCCACTTTGTCGCCTATTCGACGCCCTCCAGCATCAAAAAAAATGGCTCTCGGGCGGCCATCACCGTCTCGTTGGGGCCCACCAGTCGGAAGAACCAGTTGCCCCGGTCCGGCGTCTTGACCACCGCGGCGATCATCCTGAAGTCCTTTTTCACCATCTGCACGGGAGACTTCTTCACCTGCGGGTTGGGCTTGCCCATGTTGAGCTTGTAGTTCCCCATGAACTCGAAGGTCTCGATCGGCACGCCGCGCACGTTCATGTCCTTGCGCACGGCGTCTTGCTTGGGGTTGCCGTCGAACTGGTCGAACCAGAGCTGCCAGTTCTTGTCGCGATCGCCTGCCGCGCCGGTGCCGAAGAACAGGACCAACAGCTCGCCGTCCTCTTTGTCCTCGCCGGCGCGGGGCACCCTGTAGCCGGCCCTGCGGGCGTTGGTCGAGCTGTGCTCGGTCTCGGCCCAAGTGGGAGGCACCGTCCACTTCAGCGGCTTGACCGGCGGCTCGCGCTCGGCTGCCCCGGTGGCCACGATCTCGCTCGGCTTGTCCGAGCAGCCCCAGGCGAGGAGCAAGCACACCCAGAGAGGGCTGGTCGACCGGCTCATTCGTGCCGCAGATACTAGTCCGCCCAAGGGGCGGCCACACGATATCGAGGGGGCGAGACCCAACGGAGCCCCGGTGTGGCGGTGATCGTCACGACCTCCTTTGCGAGCGTGCGCGAGGGGTCTTGATGAACACCGCGGCAAGCACCAGGGACGCCCTCCGCAGCGCGTTCACCGTGTGCGGCGGGCCCGGACTGGGGTATGAGTCGAAACATGTCGCACCGCCCGCTGGTCGCCTGGTTGAGCTGTTCTTTGGCCCTTCTCGCCTGTGGTGACGAGTCGGTCGCGCCGCAGGGCAACGACGGAGGAAGCGGCGGCAGTGACGCGAGCTCGAACGGCGGCAGCGGCGCGGGCACGGTGGATCCGGTGGGCGGCTCGGGCGGCTCCGGCGGCGCGCTCGTGGAGCCGACCTTCGTCGCCACCATGAGCGGCGACGTGACCTGGAACGTGACGTTCGATGCCACGGCGCAGGCGGCGGGCGCGGTCGACTGCAGCTACACCCGACACTACGAGGCGGTCGAGGACCAGTCCGCCAAGTGGCTGTGCCCAGCGTGCGAGGTGATGTTCTACGCCGACGTGGAGATGACAGCTGGCCAAGCGGACTGCTTCTCCCAGATCTCCAGCACCGACCCGTTCCCGAACGAGTGGATCGGTTACGGCGGCGGCGTGTGGTACCGCGGCCTCGGCGGCCCGATGACCGACCAGGGGACCGTGATGATGGACGGGTCCGACGTGACGACCCAGAACATGGTGGCCGACAACATGTTCCCCGCGGGCGGCCTGTTCAGCTTCACGATCGCCGGCAACCTCACGCTGGGCGAGGACGAGGGCGACCCGCTGAACGGCTTCAACGTGCCGGACGTGTACGAGTGCGGCTGGCCCAAGAGCAACGCGCCGCCCTACACCGGGGACTACACCATCGTCGAAGACGAGATCGTGCCGGACGGCCTGTTCAAGGATCGCTGCGGCGAGGCGGTGCGCCTGCACGACTTCGGCGGCCGCTACCTGGTGATCGACATGGCCGCCCGCGACTGCCCGCCGTGCCAGGCCATGGCCGGGGACGAGGCCGACTTCCTCGCAGAGATGGCTGCAGCGGGCATCGAGGTCGAGGTGGTGACGCTGCTCGCCAACTCGCTGTCTGACACGCTGACCCCCGCCACGCCCGCCCAGATGAACACCTGGACCAACAACTATGACCTGACCTCCCCCGTGCTGGGCGACCGCGGCTGGGGCCTGAGCCAGTTCATCCCGATCTTTGGCGAGACCGTGGGCTACCCGTCGATGGTGGTGGTTCGGCCCGACCTGACGGTCATGTTCACGAGCGGCGGATACGCGGGATTTGCCGAGATCGAGACGGCAATCCTGGCCGACGCAGGGCAGTAGCCTGTAAGTTTCTCCGTGCCCGCGGTCACGCGGGCGGGCCTCACGGCTACGAAGGGTAGGTCCTTCTGCCATGTCGCCCGTTCGAAGCCTTGCCGTAGCTCTGGAAGAGGACAACGAGGGCATGGAGCAGATGGGCGAGTACCTCGTCCGCCGCCTCATCGGTGAGGGGGGGATGGGGAAGGTGTACGAGGCCGAAGAGCGCCTCAGCAAACGCCGAGTTGCTCTCAAGGTCCTGCATCCTGAGCTCTCGAAGAGCGATCACGCGCGCAAGCTGTTCCTGAACGAGATGCAGATCCTCGCTCGGGTGGAGCACCCGAACATCGTCCGCAGCCTGACCAGCATGGAGGTGGGGGGCGAGCTGGTGATGGTGCTGGAGTACCTGGACGGGCGCACCTTGCGGCACGAGATCGCAGAGCGCGGGCGCTTCCCCTGGGTGGACGCCGTGGCCATCGTGGCCAGCGCCGCGAGCGCGCTGGTCGCCGCACACGGCCAACAGCCCCCGGTCATCCACCGCGACCTCAAGCCCGAGAACATCATGGTGCTCTCGGGTGGCGCGATCAAGGTGATGGACTTCGGCATCGCCAAGGTGATCGAGGCGATGAACCAGACCAACACGCAGAGCGTCGGCACGCTGCAGTACATGAGCCCCGAGCAGATCGACGCCCACGCCATCGATCACCGCTCGGACCTCTACTGCCTCGGCCTGATCTTGTACGAGCTGCTCGAAGGGCGCCCACCTTTCGTGTCCAACTCTCCGAGGCAGCTGCTCAACCTGCAGTGCACGGCCGAGCCGCCGTCGCTATCGGAAGACGTTCGGCGAGGCTTGCCGAAGGGCGTCGAAGATCTGGTGTTCCAGCTGCTCGAGAAGGCCCCCGAGGACCGCCCCTACCTGGCCGAGGACGTGGTCGCACGCCTCGAGCCATTCATCCCGGCGGCGGCGACGGCGCCTGGCCGGACCCAAGCCGCCACCTCGCCGCGTGGGCGCGTGTCGCTCGGAGCCAGCCAGGGCCCCGCCACGCTCGAGTCGCCGCGTCTGTTGGAGCGCGACTCCGGCAACGGCGCGGCGCAGCGCGCGTCGACTCCGCACGAGCGCCCCAGCCGCGCGTCGGCGGTGGGGGCCGCCAGCGCCGCCGCGCCCGCGGGACCGACCAAACCCTCCGAGCCCGATCCGGCGGCCTTCGAGGCAGCAAGACCCAAGGTGCAGCGGGCCGACACGATCGCGCTGCTCGAGAAGGCCGAGCGCGGGCGCGAGGTGCCGCGTTCCGTCGCCATCGGCATCATCGTGATCCTCTCGCTCCTCTCCGGGATCGTCGCGTATGCGATCCGCGCAGCGTCGAGCGGAGAGCCCTCCCCCGCCCCGTCCGTGTCTGCCCGCGACCAGGCGTCGCCCTCGGCCAAGCCCAAGCGCAAATGAAGCGCGCATCTCCGCCCGAGCCCGCGCAAGGAGAAGGCCAGGCGTTCGGCCGCGCCACGCGCTTCACGACTGCGAGCGGCCTCGACCTCGTGCGCCTGCCCGCCGAGGACGCAGAGCAGGCACGAGAGCTCTGCGCCATGGGCGACAAACACCTGGGCCCGTTCCTCTCGGGAGGTCTGGACGGAGAGGGCGTCTGGCTGCTCGCAGTCTCCAGCGACGAGACGCTCGGCGCGTCCTTCAAGCGCTCGCGCGCGCCCGCGGAGTGGCGCTCCGCGGTGCGCCTGGCGCTGGATCTGGCCGAGGCGCTGGCGCTCGCGGAGGCGCGCGCGCTGGCCCCCGGCGCGCTGTCTCCCGACACGGTCTTGCTCCACCACGGCCGCGCCTACTTCGCGGGCGACGCGCTGCTCGAACGAACGCTGGGGGTGCGGGCGCGACCCACCGGATCGCTCTCCCCGGTGTGGTGCCCCCCCGATCAGGCCGACGGTGCGCCCTTCGACGATGCCGCCAACCGCTACGTCCTGGGCTTGCTCTTGTACAAACTGTTGACCGGCTCGCACCCGTTCTCGGGGGCCGGCCTGCGCCGCGCGCTCGAGGCAGCGCGCACGACGGAGGCGCCCCCGTTCCCCGCCGACGTGGCCGAGGGCCTGCCGCCCGGTCTGCAGTCGCTGACGCTCAAGCTGCTTCACCCCGATCTGAGCAAGCGCCCGCCGAACGCAGACGCCATCGCCGACGCGCTCTCGCAGCTCGGCGGTCAGGGCAAGGGCGGCCTGGCCCTCGGCGCGCTCGATCCACGGGGCGCGCGCCCGAGCAAGCCGCAAGCCACCGTGCCCGAAGAGCCCGCGCCCGCGCCCGTGGAGCAACGTGCCGAGCGACCCAAGCGACCGCCGTCGAGCTTCGTGCGCACGCTGCTCCCGATCGCCCTCGGCGCTGCGGTCGCGGCCGCGTTCGTGACCCAGCTCTCCGCCCCGAAGGTCGACAAGGCCCCGAGCTACGACGTCAGCGAAGTGCCTGCCCTCGCGCCACAAGACACCGAGGCAGGCGATTGCCAGAGCTGCCACGCACGCCAGGTGTCCGAGTGGCGGCGCAGCGTGATGGGCCACGCCGTGAAGAGCCCGCTGTTCAACGCGCTCGAGTCGTTGATTCAAGAGCAAGTGGGGCGCGACTTCGACTGCCCCAATGGCGCTGGCATCCTGCGCAAGACCAACAACCAAGTAGCGTGCCGCGATCGCAACACGGGATTGGTGGTGAGCGGCTCGGGCGGCGAGCACTGGTGCGTCAACTGCCACTCGCCCACCGAGAACCTGGACAACAAAATGCCTGTCTGGCAAGGCCGTGCCGGCGGCGACCCGCGCTCGCTCTTGCCCGTCAAAGACATCCTCGCGTCACGCGGGATGGAGGGCATCAGCTGCGGCTTTTGCCACCAGGTGCACGGCCCGGTGAGCCCACGCTCACGCGGCTACCAGGGCAACCCCACCTGGACCTCCTTCGTTACGGGAGCGGTGTTCCAAGCGCGTCCCGAGGATCGGTTCGGGCAATTCGGCATTGCCAACAGCGGCTACGACCTCTCCCCTTCGAGCTTCCTGCTCGGCGGCTCCGGGGGCGGCGAGACCAAGCCCGGAGTCCCCCACAAGCTCCACGACGACGCGCAAACCAAGTACCTTCGTTCGAGCGAGTTCTGCGGCAGCTGCCACGACGTGCGTCTGTTTGGCTCCGACGTGATAGGCGCGCAGAAGGGCGAGCATTTCAAGAGACTCCGCAATGGCTACACCGAGTGGGTGGAGTACTCCTCGGCCATGAAGCGAAGGGGACAGTCGCCACCCTCGTGCCAGGATTGCCACATGAGCACGTTCCCCGGCGTATGCGTCGAGGATGCGGGCGGCGCGGGGGATCCGTCGTGCCCGCCCGGAACGAAGCTCGAGAAGCGCGCCCCAGGCCAGTACGCACAGGGTCGGGTGGTCCCCGGCGTCAAAGAGACAGGGCCGCTCATGTCGCATTACCTGAGCGGAGTCGATCTGCCGTTGGCCAAAGACTACCCCGAAGACCTGCTCGACGAAGGTGCGCTCGACGTCGACGGGGCGCCCATCTCCGCCAAAAAGAGGAGAGATCTCTTGTTGCGGGCGGCGTTCGACTTCCAGTTGAAGGAGCCGCTGCTACGCGGCGATCGGCTGACCATCCCGGTACAGATCGAGAACGTGGGGGCCGGGCACCGCGTGCCCGCCGGGTTCAGCCAGGAGCGAGAGATCTGGGTCGAGCTGACGGTCACCGACAACGCGGGACGCATCGTCTACCAAGTAGGCAAGGTGAACCGCAACGACGAAGACCTGCGCGACAAGGTGTTCCAGTTCGTGAACACGGATCCCAGCCGGGTCGACAACTTCGGCCGCCCGGTGGGCATGTTCGGCGCCGACGTGCGCGACGGCCCCGACGTGCCGCAATGGTCACCGCCGCCGGATCTCGGCGGCACGCGCTTCTTCGGCAAGGGGCTCATCAATTTCCAGAATGGCTTCTTGCGCTGCGTGCGCTGCATTGGAGTGATCGCGGCCGACGGCAGCTGTCAGCCCGGTCCGGGCCAGGGAGTCACGCGCGCCGATCGCTTCGTGGACGGCGACTACGACATCGACACGGGCGAGTGCCGGTCCAACTTGTCCGGCCAGAAGGCGCTGTTCGAAACGTTCTTCCCGGTGGGATCGCTCGACTCGAGCCGCGGCCTTCCCAAGGCTCCGGACGCGATCATCGACACCCGCTCGCTGCCGCCGCTCGTACCCATCACCTACACCTACGATCTCGACCTCGGGCGCGCGCGCGGGCCGTTCAAGATCAAGGCGCGCCTCTTGTTCCGAGCCTTTCCACCGTTCCTCATCCGCGCGTTCGCCGACTACGAGCGCCAGATGGTGCGCCTCGGCAAACGCCCCAGCGGCCCGCTGATCGACGAAGGGGTGCTCAAGCGCATCGAAGTGGTCGAGGTGGCGAAAGGCGAACGGACGGTCAAGCCATGAGCGCCGCGGCCGAGGCGGGCCGCGCAGCCTTCCTGCGCAGCCTGTTCGAGTCGCCCATGCTGCGCGCGCTCGACGCGCGCGGTCGCCGCGAGATCGAGGCCGCCATGCGCGTCGTCGAGCTCGACGCCGGCCAGCGCGTGTATGGCCAAGACGAGCGCGGCGACTCGTTTTTCGTGACCTGCCAGGGCCAAGTGCGCATCACCGCCGCGCGCTCCCACGGCGCCGAGCGCATGGTCGTCCGCGACGCGGGCCCCGGCGACTCGTTCGGCGAGGAGGCCACGGTGGTGGGGCATCGCCAAGGCGAGGCCCGAGCGTTGGGGCGCGCGGTGGTCACCGAGATCCCGGTGCACTTGTTTCGGCGCGCCGCGGTGCGTTCCGGTCAGACGGAGCTCGCCGACCGGTTGATCCGCACGCTGGAGCGGACCGCCGCACGAGACGTGATCAACGGCACGCCGTTGGGCCAGAGCCTGGGGGACGACGGGCTCGACGCAGTGCTCGACGCGGTCACCTTCCACAGCTTCGCACGAGGACAGGTGGTCTACCGCCAGGGTGACGCCTCCATTTCGATGTTCGTGGTGGGCGATGGCCTGGTGCAGATCCAGACCGAGGACGAAGAGCGGGTGCGGGTGCGCGCCTATGTCGCGCGAGGGGACTTCTTCGGCGACGAAGAGCTGGAGCTGGCCAGCCCGCGCGCAGCGTCCGCCGTGGCCAACGGACCCAGCACGGTGCTCGCCATCCCCGCGCGGGTGGTGCGTGCGCTGGCGCAGGCCGACGGGGACCTCTTTCCGCGCCTCAGGCGCGTGGCTCTCGGGGTGGGTGAGCAGCAGCGCGAGATCGTCGGAAGAGCGGCGAAGAACGCCACCCAACACGTGTTCCGCGACCTCTACCGCGTGCAGGTCGCGCGCTCGTTGCTCGTCATCGATCTCGACACCTGCGTGCGCTGCGGACACTGCTCATGGGCCTGCGGTTCGCTCTACGGCACCAGCCGGTTGGTGAGGCGCGGCGACAAGGTGGTCACTGGCGGAGCGCGGCCTGGGAGCGAGACGCCGGAAAGCGCGGACGTGTTTCGCCTGGGCAAGGACGCCTCGCTGGAGAGCCTGCTGCTCCCCAACTCGTGTCAGCACTGCGAAAATCCAGCCTGTATGGTGGACTGCCCGACCGGCGCCATCGGCAAGGATCCCGGCGGGGAGGTGTTCATCCGCGAGGAGCTGTGCACGGGCTGCGGCGCCTGCGCCCGCGCTTGCCCGTGGACGAACATCCACATGGCAGCACGTCCCAGCGACGCGCTGCGGCCCGAGGGCGTCGCCGCCGAGGCGCTGGCCGTCAAGTGCGACCTGTGCCGGACCTACGAGCAGGGCCCGGCGTGTGTGGCAGCGTGCCCCGTCAATGCCATCTTGCGCGTCGATCCGCAGGAAGAGTGGAGCGACGTCGCACTGCTGCTCGGTCGATCACCCAGCGCGAACAAGGGCAGCGGCCGAGCGCCACCGTGGCCGCTTTGGCCCACCGTGCTGGGCGCGGCGCTCGCTGCGTTCGGCATCGGCTTCTTCGGCGTGTGGATGCAAAGCCGCGGCCTGCTGAGCCCGGCGCGCGGCGCTGGCTACGCCGCCGGTTGGACCTCGGGAGCGCTGCTCGTCGGGCTGCTCTCCTACGTGGTCCCCAAGCGCGCCGTGGCGCTGCGGGCCAAGCTGTCGGGGCGCCGAGATCCGAGCCGCACCAAAGATCGCAGCCCCTCGCGCGCGGGCGACAGCCGCACGCGCCCGCACTACCTGGTGCATTTGGTGTTGGGTTTGCTCTCCCTCGCCGCCGCCTTGGTGCACACCCCCAGCGTGGTGACGCTGCGCCCGACGAGCGGGGGAGCGCTGGTGCTGATGCTGGGTCTCTCCGGGCTCTCTGGCCTGTTGCTGGCGCTGGCCTACGCCTTCCTGCCAGCGCGCTTGTCGCGCATCGAGCGCACGCCGCTTTTGCCCGAGGACTTCGCGAAGGAACGCGAGGCGCTGGCGACGCGACTGTTCAAGAGCCTCTCGGGCAAAGACGACTTGGTCAAGGCCGTGGCCGACAAGGTGCTCCTGCCCTACGCCAAGAGCCCGCTCGGGCCGCTCGCGCTGCTGGCGAGCGGCCGGGATCTTCGCTTCGAGCAACGGCTCCTGCGCGGCCGCATCGACGCCGCGCTCGAGGGCCGCGGCAAGGAGCGCCTCGTGGGTGTGGACGAGCTGGTGCGCATCGCGGTGGAGCTGCGCGCGTTGCCCGCGCAACGCGCGATCACCGCCGTGTTGCGCGGCCTGTTGCCGCTGCACATCGTGAGCTTCGCGATCACGCTCGCGCTCTTGCTGCTGCACGCCGTCAGCGCGCTGGGGGCGCGGTGAGCGACAAGCCGCAGCACAAGACGCTGTATGCCGCCCCAGTGGCGGACGCACGCGGAGCCGGGCAGCCCAAGGCGACGCCCAAGATCGAGCCCATCACCAGCGACATCACACGTGTCAGGCCGGCGTATGCGGCGGCCGCGTGTGGCACGCTGGGAGTCGTGGGCGTGTTCCTCACGGGCGACGGATGGAGCTACACGAAGAGCGGGCCGGGGCCGCTTCACCCCGCCCACGTCAAGGCCAAGCTCGGCTGCGAGAAGTGCCACGGCAAGGCAGATCCCGAAAGCGCGAGCTCGCGCAAGAAGGCCAAGGGCGCCTGCGTCGACTGTCACGGCCCCCACCCCTCCACACGCGAGGGCCACAGGCAGCTCGCCGCCGACGGCAAATTGGTGTGCGTGAGCTGTCACACCGTGCACGGCCCCGAGAGCGGCGTGCGCTTCACCGAGAGCGGCGACGCGGTGCGGTTCTCCACTTGGAACGAGGTCGCGGTCGAGGGCATCCCGTTCAACGCAGGCCGCGACATCGTGGTGCCCACCATCCCGCTCTCGGCTTGCCAGAAGTGCCACGACACGGACGCGAGCGACCCGCTCGCTCGCTGTCGCAGCCATGAAGGGGGCGGCCCGCTCGAGCCCACGATCTGCTTCGACGAGCATCGCTCGGCCTTCCCCGCCGCGGCGGCTGGCGCGGCCGCGCAGAAGCCGAGCGGCGGGGTGTGCGCCGACCAACACTTCGAGGATCGCAGCTTCGCCTGGGAGGCCGCGCGCGAGGTGGTGGCAGAGGTGCCAGTGGTCCCGCGCAAGGCTGCGGCCGGCGGCGCCTTCGGGTTCGTCGGGGTGGGCGCGGCGGCGGCGCTGCTCGGCTACGCGGGGACGTCGCTGCTCCAGCGAGCGCGCAAGACCAAGCGCGATCCGCGCGGCACCGCGCCTGCCCAGCCGAGCAAGGCGCGGCGGCTGCCGGTGGTCAACACCAACACCTGTCTGGGTTGCTACGCGTGCGTGGACGCCTGCCCGTACGGTGTGCTCGAGGTCGAGCGCTTCGTCGCGGTCGTGGCCAGGCCGGACGCGTGCTGTGGGCTCGTGCTGTGCGAGCAGCGCTGCCCGAATGGGTCCTTGGTCGTGGCAGAAGAGGGCACCGTGCTGGAGCAACCCTCGATCGACGGGCGGCTCGAGAGCGAGGACGTGCCCGGGCTCTATTTGGCGGGCGACGTGACCGGCGTGCCGCTGATCAAGAACGCGATCTCGCAAGGTGTGCGGGCCGCGGAGGCCGCGCACCTGGGCCTTTCGCAGCGTGCCAAGGCGCTGGACGCCGTGGACGTGTGCGTCGTCGGCGCAGGCCCCGCCGGGATCAGCGCCTCTCTGCGGCTCAAGGAGCTCGGAGCGAGCTCGATCACACTGGAGCAGGGCGGCGTGGCGCAGAGCATCAAGAGCTTTCCGCGGGGCAAGCTGGTGTTCGACCAGCCGCTCGAGCTTCCTGTGCTGGGCAAGCTGTGGCTCAAAGAGTCCAGCAAGGAGGAGCTGCTCCTTCACTGGATGCGAATCGTGCGCAAAGAAGCGCTGGAGATTCGCGAGCAGAGCCGCATGACCGGGGTCGAGAGGCGCCCCGATGGCACGTTCTTGGTTCGGGCAGAGACCGCCGACGGAGCTCCCCTCGCGGTGGCCGCGCGCTCGGTGATCGTGGCCATCGGTCAGCGCGGCAGCCCCCGGCTCTTGCCCGTGCCCATCCCGGAAGACGCCGAGAGCTTGGTCCACTACCACCTGGCCGACGCCCGCAGCCTGGCGGGCCAGCGGGTGGTGGTGGCTGGCTTGGGCGACACCGCCATGGAGGCCGCCATCGCTCTCGCGTCCCAGCCTCGAACCTCGGTCACAATCGTGGCCCGAGCGGCTACTTATGCCCGTGGTCAGCCGCGAAACATTGCCGAGGTCGAGCGCCTGCGCAAAGCGCGCCGGCTCGACGTCCGCTTCGGCACGGAAATCGCCTCGGTTCACGCCGGCTGGCTGGAGCTCAGCGCCACCTCGGGTCGCGAGAAGCTCCCGTTCGACGCGCTGTTCGTGCTCATCGGCTCGATCCCGCCCTGGGAGCTCTTGGCCCGGGTGGGCGTGCAACGCCGGGTGGGCCTGGTCCCTGCCCCCCTGCCCTCGCTCCCGCTAGATCGTTCGGAGAAGTCCCCATGAAAGCCCTGCACGTCGGTCTGTTCTCTTCGCTCGGCATGGTCCTCGTCGGGGGAGCCGTGTTCGCGGTCACCCCCGCCGGCGGCTTCAGCGCCAGCGCGGACAAACCCGCGGCCGCCAGCGACGAAGCCGAGCCAGAGAGCAGCGCCCAAGGTGGCACCGTGACCGCGGCGGCGGGCGAGGCCGCCACCGCGTTCAGCGTCCCGGGCACGTTGAAGCTCGAAGGCCGCGTCGGGCACAAGACCGTGCGCGCCTCGAGCCCCGACGAGACCTTCGTCATGCTGGAGGTCACTGGTGACAGCAAAGACTCAGGCAAGGCACCGCCGGTAGCGCTCTCGCTGGTGATCGACAAGAGCGGATCGATGCGCGGGGCGCGCCATCAGAACGCGCTGCAGGCCGCAGCCGGCGCGGTGGAGCGCCTGCAAGACGGCGACATGGTCTCGGTCGTGGCCTTCGACACACGCACCGAGCTCGTGGTCCCACTCACCACCGTCAACGCCTCCTCTCGACAGAGCATCTTGAGCTCGATCCGCAACATCCAGCTCGGGGGCGACACGTGCATCTCGTGTGGCATCGAGGACGGCCTGAACGAGCTCAAGAAGGCGACCACCTTCGGCCAGGGTGGCTCGATCGTGTCGCGCATGGTGGTGCTCTCGGACGGTGACACCAACAACGGCATCCGCGACGTGGCGGGCTTCCGCAGCTTGGCCCAGCGCGCCATGTCGAGCGGCGTGAACATCACCACCATCGGTGTCGATGTGGAGTTCAACGAGAAGATCATGAGCGCCATCGCTCAGGCTTCCAACGGTCGCCACTACTTCGTCGAGAACGACCGCGATCTGGCGCGCGTGTTCGACGCCGAGGCGGCGGTGCTCACCACCAGCATCGGCAACGAGGTGGTGGCAGACATCGACCTCGGCCCCAACGTCGAGCTGGTGCGCGTGTTCGATCGCACCTTCACCCGCTCCGGCTCCCACCTCTCGGTGCCGCTCGGTACGCTCGCCACCGGCGAGACCAAGACGGTGCTGGTCAAGGTGCGAGTGCCCAAGGGCGACGCGGGGCAGGTCGACCTCGCCAGCGTAACGCTCTCCTACCGCGACCTCACCAGCAACAAAGACGCGAAGTCGACCGGCAAGCTCGCGCTCGAGCGCATCGCGAATGGAGAGGTCGCCTCGCTCGACCCGATCGTGCTCGATCGCGTGCAGCGCAGCGAAACGGCCAACGCCCTGCGCGAGGCGAACGCGCTCTTCTCCGTCGGCAAGACCGACGAGGCGCGCAAGCGCCTGGAGCAGCAGCGCGCCACGCTCACCACCGCCCGCCCGGCCGCCGCGAAGGCGGCACCCTCGAGCCGCGCGGGAGACATCGACAAGAGCTTCGCCAAACAAGAGGCGGAGCTCGACCTATCGATCCAGAATTTCGCCGAGCCGCCCCCGGCCACGGGCGCCCAGCCCTCTCCCGCCGCGCCCGCGCAAGAGCGCGCCAAGAAGGGCCAGGTCAAGCGCAACGTCGAGCAGGCCGACGCGTTCGGCCTGTGATGACGCCCAGGACCTTTCTGGTCCGGTCCCGGTGCTGCGCGATCCACGAACCCAATGGCACCCTGCGCGCCGCCTTGCGGCTGGCGTCGGGGGAAACGGGATCGTAGCTTTCCAGCCGTGGAGCTCGTTGGCCGTGACCTCGAACTGGCCGAGATCCTGGCGCGTATCGAGCAAGGTCGCCGATTGGTCACCATCGTGGGGACGGGCGGCATCGGCAAGACGACCATCGCAAAAGCTGCGCTGGCTCGCTTGACGAACGCGCGCATGGGACCGCCCGCGGTGGTGGAGCTCAGTCGCACCGAGCGCCCCGATCAAGTCGCAGGCGCCCTGGCGGCGCAGCTTGGCTTCCCGAGCTTCGAGGTGCTGCTGGCCTCCCCCGATCTGCCTTGGCCGGTGGTGTTGATCGACAACTGCGAGCACGTGCTGGACTCCGCGGCGGAAGCGCTCGGTCGGCTGCTCGAACAGCGCCCTGGTCTTTCGGTGCTCGCGACCAGCCGGTCCCCGCTGGAACTCGCAAGCGAATCGATTGTCGCGCTGGCGCCGCTCGCCGTGCCTAGCGAGGGGCGCAGCGACGCGACCTGCGCCTCGCTACGGCTGTTCGTGGAGCGGGCACGCGATGCTGGCGCACGATTGTCGGACGACGACCTGCCGCTGGCGGCCGAAGTTTGCAGACGCCTCGACGGCATGCCGCTCGCGCTCGAGTTGGCTGCGGCGAGGCTGCGCACGATGAGCCTGGGCGAGCTCGCCGCTACGCTGGCGGATGGCATCGATCTGCTCTCGCGCCCGAGGCTGCGCGGCGCGGGGCGGCACCGCAGCGTTCGCGAGACGATCGAGTGGTCGATGGCGCTGTTGCCAGAGCCCGAGCAACTCGCGTTCATCACGCTTGGACTGTGCCCAGGTTGGTTTCGGGCCGAGCTGGGCGCCGCCCTAATGGGCGCCGAGGCGGCGCACGCGAGGGGCATGATCGACCGCCTCGTGGACGCCTCCCTGCTGGAGGTGGACCGCCGCTCGGTTCCCTCCCGCTACCGCATGCTCCAGCCGATTCGAGCGGTCGCCACCGAGGCCGCTTCGCGCATGGGCGTTCGAGCCCGCGGGTTTGACCGGCTCGCCAATCACTTGGTCGCAGAAGCGCTGGCTCAGCTCGAAGCGGGCCGGCGACACATCGGCGCCGACGCGGCCGCCGCCGCGGTGGAGCGCTTCGACCAGCTCGATCTGGCGATGCGGCATTGCCTCGAAGCCGACGACGATCCCCGTCGCGCACGCGTGCTCTGCGCGATCCTCTGGGGAGTGGTCCAGCAGGCTCGGCTCGACGATGTGTCGCGGCTCGGAGAGCTGCTGATCGGGCGCTGGCCCAACCCGAGCGGTCCGTTCGGAGCCGACGCAGCTTCGGTGGTGGCCACAGCGCGACTCTTCCATGGCGACCTCGCAGGAGCGCGAACCCTGGCCCGCTCGGCGCTCGAGTATGAGGGCGACTCCGTCTTTGCTGCGGTGACGTTGCGTCGAGCGCTCGGCCACATCGCGCGGTTCGAGCGCCGCCATGCCGAAGCTGCCGATTGGTTCGAGGCAGCCAGCACGGCTGGCTTCGATCGCGGGATCCCGACCCTCGCCATTGCGTCCACCGCCTACCAAGCGCAAGACGTGGCAGCCACTGGTCGCGTGCAAGAGGCGCTCGACTTGATCCGTGGAGCGGTCAGCGCAGCGGTCACGCTCGGCTCGCCGCTCACCGAGCTGTTGACCCGCACGGTGGAGGCCTCAATCCTGTCGGCTGGCACTTCCGCCCAGCGCGCGCTCGCGAGCCAGATCGCAGAGGCCAACCTCGCCGTCGCGGAGGCCAGCCAATATCCAGTCGCAACGCTCGCCAACCTGCAGACGCTCGCGGCTTGCGCGCTGCTTTCCGGAGACACACAGGGCGGCGCCCGGGCTGCGGCGCGACTGGTCGACGCGTCAGGGCGCGCGGGCCCTGGCGATCTTCGCCGCGCGCTCGAGCTTGCGGTCGTCGCGCTCTTTGCAGTCGGAGACCAGGAGGCGAGGCACCTCGCTGCCACAGCCGAGGCGCTGCCGAACACGAGCCCCATGACGCTCGGCGTTCCCATCCCGTCGCTCGGCGGCGGGCGCGTCCTGGAGCGCGAAGTGGCGTTAGGCTTGGCTCGCCAGCGGCTCGGCGCCATCGCAAGCTCGAGGTCGGCGCAGCCCGACCCCGGCGCGACATCCGACGATGAGGCGGCATTCGTGCAGGCGGGCGACGTCTGGCACGTCACTTTTCGTCATGTCACCGCGGCGGTCGCAGCATCGAAGGGCATGGCCGACCTGGCGGTGCTTCTCGCGCAGCCCGGCCGCGACATTCCCTGCCTCGACCTGGCCGGCGCCGCGGTGGAGGATGGCGACACCGGCGAACTGATCGACGCCTCCGCTCGGCGCGAGTACGAAGCTCGTGCGCGGGGGTTGCGCGAGGTGATCGACGAAGCAGAGGCGAACCACGACACTGCGCGAGTCGAGCGTGCCCGGGCCGAGCTCGATGCGATCGTCGACCACCTCGCGGCCGCGCTCGGCCTGGCGGGCAAGCGGCGCAAGACCGGAAGCACGGCCGAGCGTGCTCGCTCCGCCGTGACCCACCGCATCCGTGCCGCCCTTCGCCGCATCGGCGAAGCCCATCCGCCTGCAGGACAGCACCTAGAGCGCGCAGTCATCACGGGCTTCACCTGCAGGTACGAGCCCGAGCGGCCCATCCGTTGGCGCTTGTAGCAGCGTTCCTGGCGCCGCAGCCATGGGCGTGAAGCTCGCTTGCGCACCTGTTGGCAGAGCTCGCGCGCTCGACTGCCAGAAGCCCAGAAGTGCCTCATTCAGCGCCTGGCCGGTGAGCTGAATCTCGTGGCCAGCCCCGGCGATGACGCGATGAGACCCGCCGATTCGCTGGGCCACGTCCTGGCACATCGCCTCGAAGCCAGCGTGGTGACCGCCCGATACGACGAGCTTGGGGAACGGCGCTTGGCGCAGCGCAGTGAACGGCACTCGCGCCTCGCCGAAGAACCTGCCGCGACGAAGCGTCGGAACGAGCGGGATCGCAGCCGCCAACATCTCCGGCGGAAGCTCTCCCGCGCCGTCGCTGCCCACGGCTGTGAGAAAGCGCAAAACCCAATCCCGATCCGGCAGATCCATCCGAAACAGCGCAGTGAGCTCAGCCAGCAACGCCCGCCACGCTCGGTTGTCGGGCGCGCACTCGGCCACCGCAGGCTCGAGCAACGTGAGCGATCGGGTCGCTTCCGGGCGCTTGGCAGCGGCAAACATGGCGGCCAAGCCTCCGTAGGAGTGACCCACCAGGTGGGCTCCATCACCGAGCAGGTCGGCGACGTCGGCCGCGTCGGTCGCAAAGTCCTCCCCAACCGTGGTGCAGCTCTGGCCGTAGCCGCGCCGGTCCGGGACGAGCAACCGGTAGCGGTGCCGCGTGAGCGGCCGCTGCTCGGCCCATTCCTCGGCTCCCGTGGCGAGCGAACCGTGCACGAGCACGACCGGTTCGCCCTCGCCCCACTGATGTACGTGAAGTCCCGCGATCGTCGTTCGGGTGTCCATCGACAGTCTCCTGGTTCGGCCGCGAACGCCGCGGCCGCTCACCCCGAGGAGCGTGAGCCAACACTTCACGACGTGAGGCGGGGCCTCACGCCGGCCAGGTGAGAGGCGCTTCCGCCCCAGGAGACCCGGACCATGACCCTTCCCCAGCTGACGGCACACGCTCCCTTCCTCACCGATGGCGGCCTCGAGACCACGCTCGTGTTCCTCTGCGGCATCGAGCTGCCCCACTTCGCGGCGTTTCCGCTGCTCGACGACGAGGCCGGGCGCCTCGCGCTGCGCAGGTACTTCACCCCCTACCTCGACCTCGCCGAGCGCCTGGGTCAGGGGCTGGTGTTGGACACCGCCACGTGGCGGGCGAACCTCGACTGGGGAGCTCGCCTCGGGTACGACGCCAGCCGCCTCGCCGAAGTCAATCGCAGGGCCGTCGACCTGATCGCGGATCTCGCCGCCGAACGACCTGCGCTCCCTTCCGTGCTCAACGGAGTCATCGGCCCGCGCGGAGATGGCTACGCGGCCGACGCGCCCTCGGCCGCGTCCGAGGCGCTGGCGTACCACAGCACGCAAGCTCGTGCCCTCGCCGTAGCTGGGGCCGAGATGATCACTGCCACCACCATGACCAACGCTGCCGAAGCGGTCGGCATCACGCGCGCGGCGGTCCTTGTGGGCTTGCCTGTGGCAGTCTCGTTCACGGTCGAGACCGACGGGCGCTTACCCAACGGGCAAGAGCTCGGCGACGCCATCGACGAGGTGGACGATGCGACGGCTGGTGCACCCGCATACTACATGATCAACTGCGCCCACCCGACGCACTTCCTGGGTGTGCTCGAGCGCGGCGCCGCGTGGACTTCGCGCATCCGCGGCATCCGCGCCAATGCTTCCCCCCTCAGTCACGCCGAGCTCGACGCAGCGCCCGAGCTCGATCGCGGCGACGTCCAAGAGCTCGCTACGCTGTACCGCCGCTTGCACCGCTCCTTGGGCCTTCGCGTCTTTGGCGGATGCTGTGGCACCGACCACGAGCACGTCGCCGCCATCGCCTCGGCGCTCACCCAGCCACCCACCCCCATCAACACGCCTACCGCGACCCATCGATCCTGAGGGGCAGCAGCAGGTAGTGAAAAAACACAAATAACGTCTGAGACCACGAGCTCGCCAGCAGGAAGGTCCTCTCGCCGCCCTTGGCCGCAGTAGTTGCGCGGGGAGCGATCGACCGAAATCACTGGGGGCGGTACCAAGCCAAGGAGAGTCGCAACATGAACGCCACAACATCTATTCGCCCATTCGCGCCGACGGACACGGATCGCGTCGTCGAGCTGTCGCTCGCTGCGTGGGAACCAGTGTTCGCCTCCTTTCGGGTCATGCTCGGCGAAGCGCTCTATCGCCGGGTTCACCCTGACTGGCTGACGGACCAAGCGAATTCGGTTCGCGCAGCGCTCGAGAAACACCAGACCTGGGTCTCTGCTGAGCTCAACGTCGTGAACGGGTTCGTCAACGTGGCCTTCAACCAGACGGAGCGCTCGGGCGAGATCCACATGATCGCCGTGGATCCGGCCGCTCAACGCCGCGGCATCGCGACGAAGCTCACGGAGCGCGCGCTCGCTGAGATGCGTCGGCGAGGGATCGACCTGGCCATCGTCGCGACAGGCGGCGACCCCGGGCACGCGCCTGCACGCGCCACCTACGAGAAAGCAGGGTTCGTGGGCTCGCCACAAGTGTGGTACGCGAAGCTGCTCACACCCTTCTGAGCCCGCAACAATCCACCGAGCGCCACGACGGCGCGCGCACCCCTCGCGGGGCGGGATCCCGGCGCCGTTCTCGGCTACGGTCGAGGCATGCTTCGCAGTTTGTCTTGGGGGCCTCTCCCGTGGGCGTTGGCCGCGATGATCGCGGCCTGTGGCGATGACACTTCACCGGTCGGAGGCGCCGGCGGCAGCGGCGCCGCGGGCGCTGCGGGCAGCGGCGCTGGTGGCGCGGGAGGTACGGGAGGCACCCCCATCCCTGGACCAGGCGCCGAGTTCGACCGCTTCTGCAACGGTGAGCCTTGGGACGCGGCCACGACGCCCGTGACCGAGGGGGCGTTGAGCGGCGACTACGAGGGCGTGATCGCGGATCCGCTGCCCGACGGCACGGTCG
Source organism: uncultured Polyangiaceae bacterium (assembly GCA_964641275.1). Classification (GTDB taxonomy): domain Bacteria; phylum Myxococcota_A; class Polyangia; order Polyangiales; family Polyangiaceae; genus Xiheicaenibacterium. The sequence goes on along the minus strand of CAZXMG010000083.1, from coordinate 10,815 downwards.
ACACGATGAAGTTCGTGCCCGCGCACCCGTTTCGCGTGACCACGATCCGCCTCGCGTTCGGGGGAGAGCCGGGTCCGGTGCGCGTGCGGCTGATGACGACCTTTGGTCGCTCGTACCCGGGCGGCTGGCCAGACTTGGACGACGTGTCCGCGAACCTGATGCCTCCCATGGACCTGGAGGTGGCAGCACCCGATCCGGAGGTGCCCGTCGAGATCGACGTGAGCGCGGTCGGCATCTACTTGGAGCCGACGCAGCACTACGTGGTGGCGGTGGAGCACCTCGGAGCGCAGCCACAGGTCGCGATCGAGAGCTTGCCGATGGGCGAGGTCAGCCGCGCGCTGATCCACGTGCCCAACCAAGACGAGCCCTACGGCCTCGGCGAAGCCAACTTCCGCATGGAGGTCGCGGGGGAGCACTTCTGCGCGTGGACCGAAGAGGAGCGCTGGTTCGGCGAGCACACCGAGGCACCGTTCACGACCGAGCGATCGAGCTACGTGCAGACGGTCGATCTCGACGGCGACGGTTACGACGACGTAGTGATTCAGGCACCAGGCCCCAAGGCCTACAAGGGCCAGGGAGACGGCACCTTTGCGCCGTTCGCCGTCGATCCATTCCAAGAGGTGCCACTCGCGAGCCTGTTGGTGTTCGCGGATCTCGACGGCGATGGGGACAAGGACGCGTTCGCGGCCACTTACGTGGGCGTCAACAACGACGGCGATACGTTCACGCTGGCAGAGGGGGACTGCAACGACGCAGACGCGCTGGTGCGTCCCAACGCGGCCGAGGTGGACAACGGCTACGACGACGACTGCGACGGCGTGGCCGACGACGGCACCGACACGACGGACGCCGACATGGACGCCAGCGCGATCGCCGACGGCGACTGCGACGACACGCGCGACGATGTGGCCCCAGGTCTCGCGGAGCTGCTCGACGGTCGCGACAACGACTGCGACGGCCAGGTGGACGAAGACTTCAGCCACACCATTTTGCTCAACGACGGCGCGGGCCAATTCGCGCGCGTCGCGAGCTCCGGGGTGGAGCTGATCGGGCCGGCGACCACCGCGGTCTTCGCGGACACGGATCGCGACGGAGACCTCGACCTGTATTGGGGCAACTGGCTGGAGCACTACCCCGACTTCCCGGCGGTGCCAGGCAAGTTCATGACGGGCAACGGCGACGGCACCTTCGTGGATGCGACGCTCGCCGCCGGCTTGAACCCCAGCCCCATCCGCCCTTGTTATGGCGCCGGGTTCTGGGACTACAACGACGACGGCTGGCAGGACCTGTACGTGGGCAACTACCAGCTCTCGAACAACAACCTGTTCGAGAACCAACAGGACGGCACGTTCTTGGATGTGGCCGCCGACAAGAACTTCCAGCACGACGGCATCCCGAGCCCCCTGGGCCAATACCCCGGCGGCCACTCCTATGGTGCCGCGCTGGGCGACGTGGACAACGACGGCGACCTGGACGCGTTCGTCTCCAACCTGTCGCACCCGCGCACCCAGCCGTGGGCGGATCCGAGTCAGTTCTTGTTCAGCCAGGGCTCTCCCAGCTTCGACTTCGTCGACCGGCGCGAGGAGCTCGGCGTGATCTACGACGAGGGCGACGTGAACGCGGCGTTCGCGGACTGGGACAACGACGGCGACCTCGATCTCGCGGTCGCAGCGCTGTACCCCACGCACTACGCCAAGCTCTACCGCAACGATGGCGAGACGTTCACCGACATCACCTACGAGGCCGGCATCAACGTCCACCTGGCGGTGGGGCTCGCCTTCGCCGATGTGGACGAGGACGGCGACCTCGACCTGTTCGCGGGCGAAGGCATCGGCCCGAACTTCGTCCACTTCTACGAGAACCGCATCGGCCAGGCGCTCGGCTCGCTCACGCTCGAGCTCGAAGGCACCGTGTCCAACCGCGACGCGATCGGGGCACGCGTGAAGGTCGTGTCTGGGGGGGTGACACGGCAGCGCGAGGTGGCAGCAGGCGGCGGGCACCACCTGCAGCATTCGCACAGGCTGCACTTCGGGCTAGGCAGCGCCACGGCCATCGACGGCGTGGAGGTGCGCTGGCCGAACGGCGTCGTCGAGACGTTCAGCGGGGCGAGCGTGAACGGCCGCTTCCGCGCGGTGGAAGGCACCGGCGCGCTGTCGCCTCTCTGACCTGGCCGTAATCGCGATACGCGCGCCTCTCGTCAGTCGCCTGGATCGAGCACTCGGATGGTCGCGCGAACGCCGAAGTCGCCGAAGGACTCCTGCTGCTCGAGCCAGAAGCGCCGGTCGGCGAGGTGGTGGACACGGCCGCCGTCGAGCAGGAAGACCTCGCCTCGATCCAGCTCCCCGGACCACAGCGCGGTGACCGACCTCGACACGACGACGTCGCGTCCGTTGCTCGCCACCTGGTCCGGGGCAAGGCTTGCCAATGGCTGGACGAGCTTGCCTGGGACGGGGAGAAGGGCCGGGGCAGTCGTCACGAAGGCGTCCTCGAGCGCCCTCGTGGCGATGTCGAGCCGACCTGCAATGAACCGCACAACACTGAGCTCACCGCGCTCAGGATGCGGTTGAACCACCACCCAACAGGACGCCCCGCAGGACCAGCCGAATGGGGCGTCGCTGCCACGCGGCGACGGACGGCCAAATGGGGTCGGTGCGTCGTCGATGGGCCCAGCGCCCGGTTCCGGGAGGACCCAAGCCGTGAGGAAGAAGTCGTCGCGTGCCGCATCGTAGCGGCGGACGACGTCGAGGAGCGCTCCATCGCTGGCGGCGATCGTGCATCCGGGCTCGGTGCGCTCGGGATCACTGAGTCCTAGGCGCCGATAGTCCGTCGGCACGACAATGGCGGCGCCGTCGTCGGGCCGCCACCGCAGACCATCATCCCAGGTGCGAAACCAAATGCCGTCATCGAGCGAGATCCCGAGGCCACACGGCTCTCGCGTGACTTCGTCGTCGGCGTGAAGGACGAAGCAGTCGGAATCGACGCTGGTCGCCAGCCAATACGTGTCGCGATGCGCGAAGAGGTGCCTGAGGCAGCTGCCAACTCCAAGACAGTCGCCAGGCGCGCCCATCCCGATCGCCTGTCCAACGGCCTGCGCCTGCGGATCCAACCGCTGGAGGGTCAGCACCTGGTCCTCTGCCGACGCGCGCCACGTCGCGACCGCACCCCCGTCGGGCGCCCCGGCTACAAGGATGAGTCCTTCGTCGACAGCGGCGATCTCGACAGCAGGACCCACGTCGTGGACCGATTCGCTTTGCGAGCCAACGTCTGGCTGGCACCCGAGCCACGCCGGGCCCAGCGTGAGCAGGAGGGGGCGCAGCCACGCAGGAGATGGAGGAGGACGCATCGGGCAGCCTGCGTTGGGATTTTTCCGCACGGGAATCGGGGCTAGCAACAGGAAAGCGAAGGCAGCGACTCGGGCGGGCCAGCCGTGCGGCGTGTCACAGACAAAACAAAGACGGCGCCTCGGAGGAAAGGCGCCGCCTCATTTCGTCTTGGGGTGGCTCGCTCAGCCCATGCCGTCGAACTCGGGGGCGTCCTCGAGCATGGGGCGAACGCGGGCGACGCGAGCGGCCGCAGCCTCTTCCCGCTCGTCGTCGTCTCCCTCGGCCTCGATCTCTTCTTCCTCCTCGTCGTCATCGGCTTGGATGACGGGCAGGCGGCGCTTGCCGATCGGGCCCTCGTCCACGTAGTCGCGCAGCGCTTCCATGTCGCGCAGCGCCTGGAGCTTGGCCAGGGCCTTGACCTCGACCTGACGGATGCGTTCGCGGGTGAGGTTCATGATCGCACCCACGTCTTCCAGCGTGGTGCCGCCGCGATCGGCGACGTCGAGCGCGCAGCTCTCATTCATCTCCCACACCTCGAGATCGGGGAAGTTCAGCTTGATCGCGCCGGTGCGAGCCGACACGTCCAAGAACAGGTGATGCTTGCACGAGACGAACGGGCATGGACGCGGCGCGTCCAGGCACTCTTCGCGGGTGCGCGGGCGCTCGTAGTCGGTCTCCGGGTAGAGCATCCGGCCGATCTCGAGCTCGCGCTTGGTCATGCGCTTGACGCTGATGGTGCGGGCTCGCACGTCGCGCTTGCGGCGCGAGCGTCGCTGCTCGCGAGTGATGCCGGCGTCGGCGGTGGGCTTCACCGCGCGAGCCAAGGCGCCTTCCACAGAAAGCGCCTCGCCAGCGTCGTCCTGCGACGCGACCGGCTCCGCGACATCCTGGCCATCGAACTCGTTCTCCATGCTCATGCGCTGCCCTCCGAACCAAAAAAACCGATGTGGCGCATGGGGGCGCTCCGCCGAAGCCTGTCGGCCGAGGTGCCCACACGTAGACCCGACGAGCCGCGCCCCGCGACTCGCTGCGAGGGCGCGCGGCCCTCGGTCCTCTGCTGCTTTCTCGAACTCGAGGTGACGCTCGCGACCGCGATTCGCCCCTCTGCCAAACCGATCCGCTCGTCAGCCGGCGGCGCGACGCGCCACACGAGCCTGCGAAGTGAGCCGATCCTCCAACTGCGACAACTTGTTGAGCAGCTCCTTGGCCAGAGACTCGGCAGCCCCGATGTCGCTCGAGAGCGACCTCGCCGTGGGCTCGCTCCGCTGCTTCTTCACAGCGTCGCGAAGGGCTTTCAAGATCTTGGCCAACCTGCGCTCCAGCTCCTCGATGTCACCGCGAACGAACAAGAACTCCCGCTGGATCTCCTCGATGGTGAGGCTTTGCGCCATCATGTTTTTGATGGCGACGATCTGGCGGACGATGGTCACTGGGTAGAGGCCCTGGGAGCCTGTGTGTTTACCCTTGCGACCGACTCGGACACTGCGTGGCAAAAGCCCAAGCTGAACGTACTTCCTAAGCGTTGCTTCGCTGAACTTGAGCCCGTGCTCTTCGAACAGCTTCAAGATCTCCACGGACGCGATACCTCGAGCGTGCTGCTTTTCGATCTGCTCGAGGATGGCGTCAGGGATGGTGGTCAAGGTCTCCTCCCCCCTCACCCGGGGAGACGATGCCGTGTGTCATTCGACGCATCGGACCATATTCCACTGAATGGAATACAGTCAATTTCTCTCGGGAGTTTTATTGCCACCGGCACCGAGACTGCAGTATTGCCCCCCGTTCGGCGCCTCGTTGTGACATTCATTGTCCTACCGAGGTGCGCGTGAGCCACGACGCGCCGCACCGAGAAATCCCAAGATTTGCGGCCACTTGAATACCATGTCGCACATGTCGTTTCCCACGTTGCGACAGCAAAAGGCCCGCAAAGTGACGCACTGCGCGCGCAGGCTGACGCGCCGCGAACGCCGGCCTAGCTTCGCTGCGGCATGAGCCCAGGCAGCCCCCAGCGTGAGGTGCGCGACGTCACCGTCCGCAACGTCCGCATCCGTGCGGTCGAGGCCGGCCGGGGCAACGGACCGCCGCTTCTGTTGATCCACGGGTTCATCGTCACGCACGCGGAGTGGGACGACGTGCTCGACGATCTGGCCGAGAGCTTCCACGTGATCGCGCCGGACTTGCCGGGCTTCGGCGACAGCGAGAAGCCGAGCCCCGCGCGCTTCGAGTATGGGCTGGACTCCTTCGCGGAGTCGATGGCCGACTTGGCAGCCGCGTTCGACCTCGGCCGCGTGCTCGTCATGGGGCACTCCTTGGGCGGCGCGATCGGGCTCACGCTGGCGGCGCGACACCCCGAGCTGGTGAGTCGCCTGGTGGTCGTCGACCCGTTGTCCTACCCCTTCCCTCGGAGCTTCAAGACCAAGCTGCCGCTCTACCCCGTGATCGGCCCGTTCATCTTCAAGCAACTGTACGGCCGCGCCATGTTCCGCGCGTACTTTCGCGACGAGGTGGCGTCCAAGGGAGCTCCGCTCAACCTCGCGCGGATCGACACGTTTTATGACAAGTTCAACACCCCCGCTGCGCGCGAGAGCGCCTACGCGACGATGCGCGCCATGCTGGATACGCGCACGTTGATCGCTCGTCTGGGCCGCGTGCGCGCGCCCACGCTGGTCGTGTGGGGCCGAGGAGACAAACTGTTCCCTGTCAGCCATGCGTCTCGCCTCGCCAAGGAGATCAGCGACGCGCGGCTGGAAATCATGGACGCTGGGCACTCCCCGGCCGAGGAGAAGCCCGAAGAGTTCCTGCGCATTGCGCGGGAGTTCCTCGAAGGACGGCGGTGATCGCGGCGCGCGCTCTGAGGTTCGTGAGCGCGTTCCAGCGACTCGCGCGCACCCACGATGGTCGCTGGGGCTTGGGCATCGTCGGGGGCATGCTGCTGGCGTCCACCGTCGGCGCCGCGGCGCTGTCGGATCCCAACGAGAGCTTGTTCGCGCTCTCGCCAGCCGCCGACGGTGGGCCGCCACGGCCGTCCTGGGCCCATCCGCTCGGGACCGACGCGCTGTACCGCGACGCGCTCTCGCGGCTGCTGCACGGTGGACGGGTATCGCTCGCCGTCGCGTTGCTCGCGAGCACCCTCGGCGTGGTGGCAGGGGCAGCGGTCGGGCTGACCGCCGCGGTCACGGCACGAGGCTCGGCGCGGATCGTCGACGAGCTGCTGATGCGCATGGTGGACGTGCTGTTGGCGTTCCCCTTCCTGCTGTTCGTCACGCTGATCGGCGTCCTGCTGGGGCGCACCGACGAGGGCACGTTGATCTTGGTGTTGGGGCTGAGCTCGGCCCCAGCGTTCGCGCGAGTGATCCGCGCGCGGGCGCTTTCGGTGCTGGAGCAGGAGTTCGTGGCAGCAGCGCGGGCGCTCGGGTCCAGTCGCGCGCGCATCGCGTTCCACCACCTCTTGCCCAACGTGCTCGGCACGGTGTTGGCGCTGGGCGCGAGCTTGGTGGGCTCGATGATCCTGGCGGAGGCGGTGCTGGGGTATCTGGCGGTGGGTCTGCCGCCGCCCACGGCCAGCTGGGGTCGCATGCTGCACGAGGCCGAGCCGATGATCGTGCTGCGCCCCGCGCTGGTCGCCGCCCCCGCCGTCGCGATCCTGCTGCTGTGTTTGGGCTTCCATCGCTTGGCGGAGGGCCTCACTCTGGTGGGCCTCGGGGCGCAGAAGCGAGCGCCGCCGCGCGCACGCTTTCCGCTCGATCTCGCTCTGGTCACCGTCACCGTCGCCCTGCTCGTGGCGCTTCCGCGAGCAGAGCTCGCGGCGCCTCCGCTTGGCCCGGACTCGCCGCCGCCCCCCCAGCGGGGCGGCGTGCTCAGGCTCGCGACGATGTACCCGGTGCACACGCTCGACCCTGCGCTCGCAGCGGATGAAGGCGCGACGGCGGTGAGCCGCTGGTTGTTTGGACGGCTGGTGGAAATCGACGAGCAAGGCCGCTTCATTCCTGGGCTGACCCAGGCGATCGAGTGGCGAGACGGCGGCCGCTCGCTGCACCTCACGCTGCGCGCGGGCCTGCGTTTCTCGGACGGTTCCGTGCTCGACGCCACGAGCGTGAAGCGCTCGATCGAGCGCGCGCTGGGGCCCAACGTGCCCTCCCCCGGCGCCCACCACTACGCCGACCTCGTCGGGTTTGCGGACTTCCGGAGCGGAAAGGCGCCAGCGCTCTCGGGGGTAGAAGTCGCGAGCGAGCGCGAGGTCATCCTGCGCTTGTCGGAGCCCAACGCCACCTTGCCCAGCTTGCTGTCGCTGCCCTTCGTGGTGCCGCTGTGTGCGAGCGCCCCGGTCGATCCGCGCGTGAACGAGCCCGCCTCGTTGTGCGGCGCAGGTCCCTTCCGAGTGCGCGCGTTCGATGCCGAGCATGGCCTGTCGCTCGAACGCAACGCGCGCTACTTCGAGCCGGATCTGCCCTACCTGGAGGGCATCGACCTCGCGTTCAACGTGCGCCCGCAGGCGCAGCGCTTTCGCTTCGAGCGAGGCGAGCTCGATCTCGTGCGCGAGCTCAGCTCGAGCGACGCTGCGCTCTTCCGCGCCGACGCTCGCTACCGACCACACATGCGGCTGGTGGAGAACCTGCGCTCTGGCGCCGTATTCCTCAACACCGAGCGACCGCCCTTCGACAACGTCGCGCTGCGTCGCGCGGTGTCGCTCGCGCTGGATCCTGCCGTGCTCGCGCGCTTGCGCCCGGACGTGGTGGAGCTCGACCGCGTCGTCCCCGCCGGGGTCCCAGGCCGTCCTGCGAGCGCGAGGTCGCGCCGCCACGATCTTGCCGCCGCGCTCGTAGAAATGGAGCGCGCGGGTTACGCCTTCGACCCCAAGAGCGGCCGCGGCGGCTACCCGCACGAGGTCGAGTACGTCACCATCCCCGACACGTTCGAGCAGGCTGCCGCGGAGATCTACCAGCAGCAGCTGGCCAAGGTCGGCATCAGGATCCACCTCAAGCTGCTGCCCGCAGCCAGCTACTTCGCCGAGACGCAGCGGCGCGGCCGTACGCTGATGGGCTGGGCCGGCTGGCAGGCCGACTACCCCGACCCGATCACCTTCTTCGATCCCAACTTGGTGAGCTCGGCCATCGGCGAGGTGTCGCAGAACTACTCGTGCTTTCGGAGCGCCGAGCTCGACGAGCAAATCGAGCGGGCGCGGCGCGAGACCGATCCGGGTCGCCGAGCGCTCGCGTTCGCGCGGGCCGAAGAGATCGTGATCGACGAAGCCCCCTGGATCCCCACCACCAGCCCACGCACGGTCGAGCTGTCGCAGCCCTGGTTGTTCGGCTACGAGCCCAACCCCGTCGTCGCGCTCGATTTCACGCGTACGTTCTTGGCGCGCGGCCCCTCGCAGCACGCGAGCGGTCTGCTCGATTTGCGGCCTTTTCCGAGCTCTTTGCCGCGCTTCGCGAGGAGCCGGCCATGAAGGCCTGGCTGTTCGCTGCGCTGCGCCGATTGACGCTCGCGCTCGTGATCGTGTGGGGCGCCACGAGCAGCGTGTGGGCAGCCATGGCCCTGATCCCAGGCGACGCGATGAGCGTTCGCTTGGGACCCAACGCGTCGCCCGCGGACGTCGCGCGCGCTCGAGAGTTGTATGGCCTGGACCAGCCGCTTCACCAACAGTACGCGCGTTTTCTCAGGCGGCTGGTGCACCGCGGGCCCGGCTTGCCCGAGCCGGGAGCAGGCCCGCGCCCCGAACACCACCGCACCTGCGCCGAGCTCGGCGGCGGAGTGCACGTCGATCTCGGCGAGAGCGTGCGTTACCACGCGCCGGTCGTGGATCTGGTGCAGAAGCGGCTGCCGCGCTCGCTCAGTCTCGCTGTTGCCGCGCTCGCCGTACAGCTCGCGCTCGGCCTCGGGCTCGGGGCGCTCGCGGCGGTGCGACGTGGGCGGCCGATCGATCAGGCCGTGGTGCTCGGCGTCAGCGCGCTCACCGCGGCGCCCACCTTCGTCACCGGGTTGGTGCTGCAGTACGTGCTGGCGGTGCGGCTCGGCTGGCTCCCGCTGGACGGCGCGTCGACGTCTCCGCCGGCTGCGCTGTCCGCGTTGGTGCTCCCTGCCCTGACGCTCGGCCTGTACGGTGCGGCGATCTTCACGCGTGTGTTGCGTGTCGAGCTCGGCGATGCGCTGCGCGAGACGTACGTGCAGGCGGCGCGCGCCAAGGGCGCCAGCCCCGCGCGCGCCGCTTGGCGCCACGCGTTGCCGAACGCGGTCGGCCCGGTCGCGCAGCTCAGCGTGCTGGAGCTGGGCTCGCTGATAGGCGGCGCCATCGTCACCGAGAAGCTGTTTCGGTGGCCCGGCCTGGGCGAGCTCTCGGTCACCGCGATCCAAAGCCGGGACGCGGCACTGCTCGTCGGCATCACGCTCATCTCCGCCACCGCGATCGTGCTCTCGACGTTGCTGGCCGATCTGCTCTCTTTGGCGCTCGACCCGCGGCTGCGCAGGCCCGCCGACAAGGTGAGCTAGGCCTGGTCTGGCGGTGTAGGGAGCGCGCGGGTCAACGGGCTGCGGGCAGCCCGTGCGCTTCTGGTTGCCGACGGCGCATCAGAAACGCGAGCGCCACTCCAGCGACGAAGCCGCCCACGTGCGCGAGCCACGCCACCTGGCTCTTGGGGTCGAGCATGATGACGAACTGCATGCCAATCCAGACGAACAAGTACCAATACGCGCGGATCTTGAGCGGGATGAAGATGAACACGACCCACAACTTCACCTTGGGAAAGAGCACGAGGTAGGCGCCCATGAGCCCCGCGATCGCGCCTGACGCGCCGAGCATGGCGCCGCTGGAGTGGAGGTTGCCGAGCCAATACGCGACCCCGCCACCGACGGCCGAGGCGAGGTAGAGCAGCGTGAAGCGCCCTCGCCCGATCTCGTCTTCGACGTTGTCGCCGAAGATCCAGAGGAAGTAGAGGTTGCCGAGCAGGTGCGCGATGCCCCCGTGGAAGAACGCGTGGCTGACGAGCTGATACACACGGCCAGCCTCGACGCTGCTCGGGATCAGCGCAAAGTACTCGAGCGCGCTCCTGCCCTGCTGCACGAGCACGACGACCTCGATCACGAACAGCACCGTGAGCAGCGCAACCAGTCCGCGTGTGAGCACCGGCTTGCGCCGGAGCGGATGGTAGACCTCGATCGGGACGGCCGTAGCGAGCTGCACCAAGTACATGGCCACCACGCCGACGGTGCCCTTGCTGGCGCCCGGCCGGTTGTTCTCGGCGTGCGCGACGCTGGTGATGGCCTCGAGCTCATGAGCCTCGCGCGCGTCGAGCCACAACCCGTGGCACACGCCGCAGCCGTCAATCTCGACTTGGCGGCCCTCCCACGCGAGGTGGTACGCCCACATCTGTCCGTGTCCGGACGGGCAGCCGATGCGGCTCGGATAGGGCGGCCGCGCGAACGCCTCCTTGGGCCAGTGCGCGGGGTCGGCCTTCTCGCCGACGACATGGCTCGCCTTGCCGTAGTCGATGAAGCT
>CAZXMG010000082.1:0-30784 GCA_964641275.1 uncultured Polyangiaceae bacterium | reverse complement strand
CTGCTCGCGATCAGCACCACCACCGAGCCGAGCAGGTACACGCCGAACTTCGCGCGCGGGCCCGCGTCGAGCTTGTAGCTCGCGAAGGCCGCGACCACCGCCACCAGCACGGCCGCGATGCCCGCGAAAAAGAAGGTCGCGTCGTGGACACCCAAGAGCAGAACGATGGGCACGAACCCGAGCCATCCCAGGTAGGAGAAGAATGGCCCCCGTGCGGACGAGCGCTCGACCAGCTTGGTGCGTTGCTCGTACTCGGCGCGCGCCTCCTCGGGCATGGTCGCTGGCGGAGACAACAACAGGCGCGCCAGACACGCGAGCGCATCCGGGTGGGTCGGCGACAAGGCGAGCGCCGCGCCCGCTTCGCGCATGGCGGTGCGGCGGGCCGTGGCGTCGCCGCGCTCGATCGCTCGCGCGGCCTGCTCGCGTGCGGCTCCGGCGTGTTGGTCGGCCATGGCTCGCCTGCGATCCTCGTCCAGCGTGCCATCCAGGAACAGATCGATCGCCTCGGCCAGCTCGCGCGCGGAGCCCAAGCGGTCCTTCGGCTCGAGCGCGGTCGCCCGCACGCACAGCTCCTCGAGCTCGGGCGCGATGGCGCGATCCGGCGCGCGTTCGCGGGCGCGCGCGTTCGCGCCTCGCAGGATCGACGCGGTGAGCGCGTAGCTCGTCTCCCCCTTGTGGAGCGGCTCGAGCGTGAGGACCTCGAACAGGATCGCACCGAGCGCATACACATCGGTGCGCGCGTCGACTTGATCCCAAGCGCCGGTGGCCTGCTCCGGCGACATGTAGCCAGGCGTGCCCATGATCTCCCCCGCCACGGTCTTGCCCGAGTCGCCCTTGGGCGCGTCCAGGATGGGCCGGGCGACGTCCGCCGTGGCGGCCAGCTTGGCCAAGCCCCAGTCGAGCACGTGCACCTCGCCGAACGCGCCCAGCATCACGTTCGATGGCTTGAGATCGCGGTGCAGTACGCCGCGCGAGTGCGCGAAGGCGATCGCCAAGCACACCGAGCTCATGGCGGTGAGCAACCGGCGCAGCGGGTACGCTCGCAACGCGTCGGGGTCGCCGTCCTTCAGCGCGAGGAGCACGTCCTCGAGCGTGAGCCCGCGGATGCGCTTCATGGTGAAGAAGGGGCCGTCCGGGCCCACGCCCAGGTCGTGCACCGGCACCACGGCGGGGTGCTCGAGCTGCCCCTGCACTCGCGCCTCGCGAAAGAAGCGCACCTTCGCATCGCTCATGGATCCTTGATCGCGCTGGATCACCTTCATCGCCACCTCGCGACCGATGCGGCGGTCCAGGCAGAGGCGGATCTCGCCCATGCCCCCCTCGCCGATCGTGCTGCGCAGCTCGTAGCGGCTCGGCACGCTGCCGTCGTCGTCCACGCGATCCGGGCCGAGCTCCACGGGGGGCGCGATCTCGGCGTCGCTCAGCCGGGCGCGCAGGTTGGTCTTGGGCCGCTGGGGGATCGTGTCGCTGGTGCCGCGCGTCGTGTCGTGCTCGCCCGCCATCGGGGCAGCTTAGCGGGTAAGCCCCCCGCTCCGTCGTGAACCGCTGGGGCGACGCGTGAGCGCACGCGCGTCGCTCGAACCTCGCCGTCCGAGGTACGCTCGCCCGATGGGCTACCAACCTCCGCCCGGCTACGGACCTCCCCAGGGCTATGGGCAGCCCCCGCAAGGCTACGGCCAAACGCAGGGAGGGTATGGTCAACAACCTCCTGGCTGGGGACCGCCGCAACAGCAACCGTACATGCTGCCGGCGCCGCGCAAGAGTCGCGCCGGGTGTGTGGTCGTCTTCTTGCTGATGATCGGCTTGTTCGTGGGCGGCATCCTTTGGGTGGTGCTCGGTGCGACTGCGCCCGCGCGCGAGGCCGGCCATGCCTTCCTCAACGAACTGCGGAAGGGCGATTTCGAGGCGGCGAACAGCCTGGCCACGGGCGATCTTCACGAGACATCGGTCGCCGAGTTCAAGGCAGCGATGGAGGAGGAGTTCGCCGACGCTATCGCCAGCACCGACGCGACGTTCAGCACGACGACGGTCTCCGGATCGAGCGCGTGCCTCAGCGGCACGCTCGACACGCCCTCCGGCTCGAAAGGGATTCGCATGGATCTCAGCCAGGATGGCGACTCCTGGAAGGTGAACAACCTGATGGTCGGATCGGCTCCGACCTGCGAGACCAGCGGCAGCCGACGACGACGCAGGCACTGATCGCGCACGCCTTGGGGACGCCCCCCTAGCCGAGGAAGCTCGACACGATCGAGTAGCCCCAGCCAAGGACGATGAGCGCAGCCACGACCTTGTTGGCCACGCCCCACTTCTTGAGCTGCCCCTGCGCGTCGTACGCCTCGTAGTAGACGTCCCCCGTGAGCACCACGACGCACACGACGAGCAGCGGCGCGCCGAGCAGCAAGCTCAGCAACGAGCCGACGATCGGCCCGGCCGCGGCCACCACGGTGCCGAGCACCATCGGCCCGACGAACGCCAGGAACAGCGCCACCAACAACAGCGCCGACGCGATGCTGTTGCGGCGGTAGAACGGGATGGTAGCGAAGGGCACCAGCTGGGCCGAGGTGCCTTCGCTGCCTGGCGCGGAGTAGGGGTTGCGCGGTTGATTCACTGGGCGGAGCGTGCGGGGCTGGCGCGCTGACGCCAACGCTGGTCGATACGGTCTCCCCGTTGCCCAGAGCAGACCTCGCCCGGTAGCTTAGGAGCGCGCCGTGGCGACAAGTGCTGCGTTCGCTTTCGTCCGCGCCCCATCTGCTCACTTGCACCTTCCACTTCGGCACATCGTCTTCCGCGAAGAAGCTTCGCGGACGATGTGCTCGCCGGAAAGAGACTCGATGGCCCCTCAAGTTCCAGCTTGGAAGTTCTGGCACCCTCTCCCCATGTGGCAGGTGTTCGCAGTTGGGTTCCTGACACAGCTCGTCGTCGTCGTGCCGATCGCCATGCTGAACGGCGGACTCCACCTTGGCATCCCGATGTGGATCCCGAGCGGCGTGGCCGGCGTGGTGATGTGGCTGGTGATCCGCGCGCTCGCGCGACGCAAGCTCGAAGCCAGCCAGTGACCACTCGCTAGCCGACGAAGCTCGACACGATCGAGTAGCCCCAGCCCAGCACGATCAGCGCCGCGACGACCTTGTTGCCCACGCCCCATTTCTTGAGCTGGCCCTGCGCGTCGTGGGACTCGTAATAGACGTCGCCAGTGAGCACGACCACGCACACCGTCATCAGCGGCGCGCCGAACGCGATGCTCACGGCCCTGGCCACCAGCGATCCCTCGGTCTGTACGACCAGGCGCAGCACGATCGGTCCGGCGATGAAGGCGAGAAACAGCGCCAACAAGACCAGCGCAGAGGCGATGCTGTTGCGGCGGTAGAACGGGATGTTGGCCAGCGAGACCAGCGGCACCAGAGCGCCTTCTGCCCGCGGCGCCGAGTAGGGGTTGGGCGGCTGGCTCACCAAAACCAGCGTACGGAGCCTGGCGGCCCCACGCCACCCCGGGGCCCCCCCGCTCACCCTGCATCGAGAGCCAGCGCCCAGCGCCACGCCGGCACTCATCTGTCCTCCCCGCAAGGACAGATGAGCGCGCATCCGTCCGTTCCGCAGGGTCAGATGCTCCGGCCCGCCAGTCGGACAGCCGCTCGCTCAGGCCGCGGGGCGCGGCTCATAGAACTGGCGATACCAGTGGCGCAGCCGGTGCACGGGGCCGTCGTTCTCCACCACCATCGGCCGCTCGTTGTAGGCCTTTCGTTCCCAGATGCGCATGTCGGCGGTGAGCTGCGACACCCAGTTGCCGACGACATACGAGACGAGCAGGCGAGGCAGCTTCGGGTCGGCGAACCAGCGCAGCCCCACGTTCACCCGAAGCGGCGCCACCGGCGTGTGGGTCTCGACGATGAGCACGTCGCCCATGTCGGGCACCGAGATGCGCAGCAGGCCGAGGCCGCCCGGGCCGATGAAGCTCATGCGCGCGGTCGCGCCCGAGCGCGGCACCAGCTTGCCGAAGATCTTGAGCGTGGCCTGGTTGTCGAAGTGCGCGACGTGCGCCTCGTGCGGGTCGGTGTCCCAGCGCGCTTGATGATCGATCTCCACGAAGGGCAAACGAATCTGCGTCCACGGCAGGGTCATCTTGCTGTGGAGCGGACCGAAGTGGGCGGTGTCTGGGCCGTTCTCCGGGAACTCCAAGAGGTGCATGCGGAGCTCACCGAACTCGTACTTGCCCCGGTAAACCAGCTTGCCGGAGGTGATCTCATCGAGCGCGGGCAGCTCGAACAGCGGCGCCTTGCCGCGATCTTGGGCGAGGTGCGCGTGGTACACGAACACGAGCCCGGCGACCTCGCGCACAGGCCAGCTCTTGGCGCGAATCGCCGGCGGAATGCGCTCCTGGTAGGGGATGGCCGCGACCCTGCCGTCGCCGTCGAAGCGCCAGTGGTGAAACGGGCACTGCAAGCAGCCGTCCTTGACCACGCCGTCCGACAGATCTGCCCCCAGGTGCGGGCAGCGCGTGTCGAGCGCGCACGCGCGACCGCGCGCGTCACGAAACAGCGCGAGGTGCTCGCCCGCGCACTCGACCCTGAGGATCTTGCCGCGATCGAGCTCGGCCGACTCGGCGACCTTGTACCAGCCGCTCGGGAACGGCGGCGGGTAGCTCCGAAGGCGCGCGGCATCGAAGCTGGTCGTGGAGCCGTGGCTGCGGGTCGTCATCAGGCGCATGGGGCCAGAGATCCCGCCGAGCGACAAGCGCAGCGTTCGTCGCGCTGCTCAGTCGCACGCGTACCACATCACGACGCTGCTCCCGGTGGAGCCGATGCCGCCGTCAGGGCGGACGCTGCCCGAGCAGCACAGCTCCGCGCACTCGTCCTCGGGCACCTCGCAGCGCGTGTCGGAGGGCAGGCAATCACCCGCCCCTCCGGCGCCGCTGCCTCCCTGGCTGGCGGCTCCTTGCCCCGCGGCGCCTTGGTCGGAGGCGCCGCCGGGAGAGGGCTGCCCACCCTGGCCACCAGCGCCTGTTTCGGATCCGCAGGCCACGCTCCAAAGGAGAGCAACGACAACGTTATGGAGTGTTGTTCGAGTCATAACAAAAGTCCTGTCCTGTCGCGTTCAGCACCGGGCATTCGTCCACGCAAACGCCGAAGCCGCTCCCGCCAAGGTGGTACCAAGGGTGACACTCTGCAGTGCTGCCGATGAGATCGGTTCCGAAGCAGAGCTTGCCCGGCCCACAGCCTGTCCCCGAGCAATTGAACTCTTCCGAAAAGCACGCTCCCGGAAAGCCCTCGCGCTCTTTCAGCCACAGGCAGCCCTCGACGCAGCACGCCTCGAGCGTGGTGTGCTCGGCGCAAGGGTCTATGGGCGCAGCCGCGCCTTCGCCCCCTCCGCCTTCGGGCCCCATCACTTCAGAGCCACATGCCGTGAGTGCCGTCAGCACCAACACGCTCAGGGTGCGGATCACAGCGGCATCCAGGTCCAAGAGCCCAGGATCTCGTCGGTCCCCGTGCAACTGAGCGCGCCGACGGGCCACGCCAAGTAGACGACGTAGTCGCCGTCTTGGCCCTCGGGGATCGTGTAGTCGAAGCCCTCATTGTTGTCGTCGAAGCTCTGGGACGCCCACACGTAGCCCGCCTCGGCGTTGTAGAAAAAGACGTCGAAGTCGACGGAGACAGACACCGGCGCGTCGCCCGTGTTCGCGGTGGCGCACGCGTCCCAGGCCCAGGTGAAGCGAATGCGGTCACCCTCCTTCAGGTCGTCCAGCTCCAGCAGTGTGACCGAAGCGAGGCTGGTGACCCCGGGTACGTTTGAGAAGTCCTGGATCTCGGCCCCGGGGGGCTCGAACGACTGGGTCTCTCCGTCAGGATCAAATCCTGGAAGGTAGGGAGTGTCACCAGTGGGGAGTGGAGTGCCGCCCGAGAGGTCGATCGTCTCGGTGCCAAAACCGCCCAAACTGCCTTCGCACATGTTGTAGACGTCGGCAGCGTTGAGCAGCCCGGCTCCGTCCTTGAAGTCTGCGGAGGGGCGGGGCGTTGAGTATGCCGGTCCCTCAGGATCTCCTGCGAACGCCATGGTTCGGAAGAGTGAGCGGATCATCCGCTGATCGAGCGGGTAGCCGAGGATGGGGTCGCAGTACTCCTTCAGCAGTGCGATCATGGACGTGACAGCCGGCGCCGCCAGACTGGTGCCGCGTTGACCGATCCACCCGGCGCCGCCGGGGTCTGCAACGCACACAAATTCAGGCGTTGTGCCACTCTGTCCTGCGAGTGCAACAACGTCCGGCTCCTCGCGGTCCAGGTCGGCGCCCACCGGCAATCCAGAGCTGGAACCTGGATTGGCCCAGCTGGATTTAGCAAACATGTTCTTGTTGCTGTCCGCCCCCTCCAACGCAGAGGCTGTTGAGGGTGAACGGGCATGCCTCGTCCTCCGGATTGCAGCCCTGATTTCCCGCTGCCTTGACGATTGGGAGGCCATAGACCCGCGCGAAGTAGTCCTGGGTGACGCCGTCAGAGCCAAGCACTTGCCCCATGTTGCACGTGAGGAACTGGTGTACGCAGCCGAAGCTCTCATTGACGACGCTGATCGCGGGCTCCTCGACATCCGTGAACCACTCGTAGGCTCGAACGATGGCCGTGTCGCTGCAGCCCACGGTTTCAGGCTGAGCCGAGCCCAGGCTCTCGAGATCGCCATCGGTGGCAAAGTAGATTTCGGCTTGGCCGGCGCCGCAGGTCACGCCGTCGTAGGAACCCGAGATCACGCTGGCGACATGGGTGTGATGCTCTGCCGTGGCGGCTTGGGCGCCCTGGCACTGGATGGCCGTCTCAGAGTAGACAAAGCCCTCCAGAAACTCGAAGGCTTCGTGACCCTCGTTGAAGCGGCAGGACCCGTCGGTCACCTCCACCATCCCGATGCGGCTGCCTTTGCCGTGGTAGCCCTTGGCGTTGAAGGTGCTGTCGATGCCGTGCCACTCGACGGGATCCACGTCGCAGCCCTCGCTGGTTTTGTCTCCGCCGCCGTTGCAGCGGTTCTCGGCTTTGCCGACCGCGCCGGAGAGCACCATGGTGACTTCGTCCGGAGCGCTCCGCAGCGCGAGCACCTGGCTCGGTGAGCCCTCGATGTGCACGGCCGGAGCCTTGCGCGCGACCTGGCGGATCGTGAGACCGGCCTCGCGCAGCTCGGCGGCTAGCGCGGCGCCGTCTCGCTCGATTGCGCTCTCCAGCTCGGTGAGCGCGCGCGCCTTGACGGCTGGGTCTCGCGAGTCGAGCCGAGGCTGCAGCTCCTGCCAGTCGACGCTGGGGTTGAAGAAGACTCCGGCGCGCACGCGCTCGGTCTCGGCCAGGCTCTCGAGCTCCGCGGCGTAGGACTCTGGCAGCGGGCCGTAGAGCTCGCGGTGCCGCTGCTTGTTCGCCTGCTTGGTCTGGCTCCAGCTCTCCCAGGACCCGTCGCTCCGCCGGGCGTAGGCCCCGCGCGGAGACTTCACGACCTGCACCGTCTCACCCAGCGCGCGCAGATGAACCTCGCGGGCGTAGATGACGCCATGTTTACCTAGAGTACTCCCCCCCCCCCCCAGAAGTTGGAAGGGCCTCTGGCGACGCTGCGCAGGCTTGCGCCAGGCCGGCGCCCGCCACCGACACCGCCAAGAGCGCTCCGAGTCCGTGCTTGTTCATGCGACCCCCTTGTCGAGGTCCAAGGTAGCCGGTGCCTCGCGGAAGCCAAGTCACGATTCGGCAAACCGCCAGCCGCGCGCATCAAAGCTGCTCAAAGCCGGCGGCAGCGCGGGGATCACGGCGTGATACCTTGGCCTACGAGATGGACTCTGACGAGGAGCTGGCGGCGCAGCGCATCGGGTCCAGCGTGGGCAGCTGGAAGCTCGAGCGCCTGCTCGGCATTGGCGGCATGGCCAGCGTGTTCGTCGGGCGGCGCGACGACGGCGTGACGGCTGCGGTGAAGCTGCTCCATTCCTATTGGGCAGAGTTCGCCGAGGTGAAGCAGCGCTTCTTGCTCGAGGGCCCGATCGGCAGCTCGCTCGGGCTGGTGGCGCCGCTGTGCGTGGGCTTGCCGCAGGTGTTCGAGGCGGGGCAGACGCCGGATGGCACCGCGTACTTGGCGATGGAGCTGCTCGTGGGCGAGACCTTGGAGCAGCGCATCCTGCGGCAGGGGCCGGTGCCGGTGGGGCAGGCGCTGTGGATGGCGCAGCAGGTGGCCGACGTGCTGGTGGTGGCGCACGCGCACGGCATCATCCACCGCGATCTCAAGCCCGAGAACATCGTGCTGGTGCAGGATGGGCCCTTGAAGCTGCTCGACTTCGGCGTGGCGCGCATCTTGGGCGGCTTGCCGGACGGCGCGCCCATGCCGGCGCGCTCACGCACCAAGACCGGGACGGTGATCGGCAGCGCGCACTACATGGCGCCCGAGCAGGCGCTGGGCAAGGTGCGCGACATCGACGCGCGCACCGATGTGTTTGGCCTGGGCGCGACGCTGTACCACGCGCTCGTGGGCGTACCCTTGCACCACGGGCTGAACGACGCGGCGCTGTTGATCGCAGCTGCGACGCAGCCTGCGCCATCCATCGCGGTCGCGGCGCCGCAGCTGCCGCCAGCGGTGGTGGCGATCGTCGACCGCTGCTTGCAGAAGGAGCGAGACGCTCGCTACCCGGACGCTGCGACGCTGCGGCGCGACTTGGCTGCGTTGCGACAGGCCCCGCGCGCATGACCCTGGCCGACGACGAGGAGGTCGAGAGCTGCCGCAAGCGCGTGGGCACCACGCTGCGGGGCAAGTGGCACATCGATCGGCTGCTGGGCGTGGGCGGGATGGCCGCGGTGTACGAGGCCACGCACAAGCTCGGCCGGCGCGACGCGATCAAGATCTTGCACCCGCACGTGGCGGTCTCCAAGGAGCTGCGCGCGCGCTTCGAGCAAGAAGCTTTGGCAGTGGGCAAGCTCGGCCACCCGGGCGCGGCGCAGATCCACGACATCGACACCACCGACGACGGCAAGCCGTTCATGGTGATGGAGCTGCTCGAGGGCGAGTCGTTCGGCGATCGGTCGGCGCGCGAGGCGCTCGGCGCAGACGAGGTGCTGCGCTGCGCCGACGTGGTGCTGGACGTGCTCGCTGTCGCGCACGAGCGCGGCATCGTTCACCGCGACATCAAGCCAGACAACCTGTTCCTCACCAAGGAAGGCCGGGTCTTGGTGCTCGACTTCGGGATCGCGCGCATGCGCGAGGGCGGCCAAGGGATCCACACGCGCACCGGGGCGATGCTGGGCACCACCTCGTACATGGCGCCGGAGCAGATCCAGGGCCGCGGCGTGGACGGCCGCGCCGATCTCTACGCCCTCGGCGCCACCATGTTTCGACTGCTCACGCAGCGGCGCCTGCACGAGGCGGACAGCGACGCCGAGCTGCTCATCAAGATGGGCACCACGCACGCCCCGCCGCTCGCGTCGTTCTTGCCTGGTGTGGACCCGAGGCTCGCCGCGATCGTCGATCGCGCGCTCGCCTTCGACGCCGCGCAGCGCTACCAGGACGCACGCAGCATGCAGCAAGACGTGCGCGCGCTGCTGACCGCGGGCGCGAGCTCGGCCGCGTACGCCGCACCGATCGCGTCAGCCCCCCTCAGCGCGGCGGCGGCGTCGGTGCCGCGCGCGCTGACCAAGACCGACACGCAGTCGTCTGCACGGAGGGTCCCGCTCGCGCTGGTCATCGCCATCGGGCTCGGGCTGTTGGTGCTCCCGCTCGCGGGTTGGTGGGCCTTCTCGGACGGCGAGCCCGCGCGCGCCAAGCCCAGCGCCGACGACGACGAAGACGAGGACACGGAGGCAGACGAGAGCTCCAAGGACGGCTCCGCCTCCGCCGAGAGCAGCGTGGATCCGGCGTACAGCGGTTTCATTCCGCCCACGGACTCGGCGAAGAAGCCGGGGTCCAAGCCGCTCACCAATACCAAGGGCAAAGGCAAGGGCAAGGACAAGCGCAAGAAGCGGGATGACGACTGACCGAGGTCAGCCGGCTCCCGCGAAGCCGCGGGCCTTCAAGCACACCTCGGCTTTGGCGATGAACGCCTCCGCGTCTGCGATCGCCTCGCGCACCAGGGCCTCGGTCGCGTCGAAGCTGCGCTCGTAGTCGGCCATGTCGCGGTAGGTCGACAGGCGCCCGAGCCGGGCGGCATCCCCCGCGTCGAAGCCGGCTCCCGCGAGGTGCGTCCCGATCAGCCCGGGCAGGCTGCGGTGCCTGCGAGGCTCCACGCCTTCGGTCAGGAGCAGTGCGGTCGCGAAGTGGAACGCCGCGTAGTAGGTGCGTGCCAGCGCGTCGTTCATCAGGCCCAGGGCTAGGAGGGCGCGCGCGGCGGTGAGCGCCTGCGTTCCGTGCGCTGCCTCACGTTTCACGTCGTCTGCTGTGCTCACAGCCGCGCGCCTTCGCGATCGATGTCCAGGGCAAGAGCCCTGCCCTGTTTCCGCATTTCTTGGAGCCCGGCGCTCGACAACGGAAGCGGCGCGAGCGGGGTGCCCGTCTCGAGCGCGGTCGCTGTGGCAGCGTCCGAGACCGTGGCGATCTCATCGGTGCTGAGCCCGTCGATCACGGCGAGCACATCCACGTCGGAGTCCTCGTGCGCGTCGCCTCGAGCGTAGGAGCCAAACAGCACCACGTCCTTCAGACGCTCGCCGAACGCTGCGCGCAAGCGGCGCTGGAGCAGCGAGAGCGCTGGGCGTAGGTGGGGCGGAAGCATGCAGCTCTAGCGTAGCAGACGCACCTCTGACGGAGCCTGCGGAAGGGCTGTGGGCGGCAGGGCTGTGGTACCGTTCCCGTCCATGGCGTCGCTATGGTCTCAGCTGCAAGCGGCCTTCGTCGAAGGGCGAGAGGAGGGGGAGCACGGCGCTCCCACGGCGCTCTTGCTGGAGGTCATGGTGCTCGCCGCCCGCGCCGATCGCGAGGTGAGCGCGGTCGAGCGCGCTCGCATCATTCGCTTGGCGACCCGCCACTTCGCCACCCTCGCGAAGCTCTCCGAGACCGAGCTGGAGAAGAGCCTGGCTCAAGCCGAGTCACGGCTCGACGCCCGCGGCGACGCGGAGGCACAGCTCACGAGCGTCGCTCGGGCCGTGCACGCACGAGGCACGCTCGCGATCGAGACCGCCTTCGCGCTCGCCCACGCGGTGCTGCTGGTCGACGCGGGGGTGAGCCCACCCGAGCTCTCCTTCGGGCGCGCCTTCGCGGAGCTCGTCGGCTTGAGCAAGGAACGCGCGACCGAGATCGAGCGCGCGCTTTCGCCGTCAGCCTGAGCGGCGCCTGACAAACGACAACGGAGCCGGCCGGGGCCAGCTCCGTCGTCTGCTTCAGCCCGCGCTCAGGGCTTGGGCGCCGTGGGCAGCGGCTTCTTGTCGAGCACGATGAACTGCACGCGGCGGTTCTTGGCCCGACCGTCGTCGGTCTTGTTGTCGGCGATGGGCACGTCCTGGCCGTAGCCCTTCGACTGCAAGCGAGCCGCCTCGATGCCGCGCTTGATCAGCGCCTCGCGAACCGACTTCGCTCGATCGTCGGAGAGCTTGGCGTTGAGCTGCTTGGTGCCGCGGTTGTCGGTGTGACCCTGGACCTCGAGCAGCACGATCTCCGGGTGCTCCTTGAGCACCTGGGCGACCGAGTCGAGCAGCGGATCGCTGACCTTCTTGATCGTGGACTTGCCGGTGTCGAACTGCACCTGCTCGAGGATCAGGATCTCCTTCTCCGTCACGCGCACGAGCTTGGGGCAGCCGCGCTTGGAAGGATCCTGGTCGTCGACGCCCTTCTCCTTCGGGCAGCCGTCCTGATCGTCGCGGAAGCCGTCGCCGTCCGTGTCCGGCGGGCAGCCGTTCGTCTTGGGATCGTCGGTCTTGACGCCCGGGATGTCGATGCAGGCGTCGTCGGCGTCGGCGATGCCGTCACCGTCCTTGTCCTTGGGCAGCGGGCAGCCGTTCTTCTTGGGATCGTCGCTGGGCACACCGGGCTCGGTCGGGCAGGCGTCCTTCGCGTCGAAGATGCCGTCCTTGTCCGTGTCCTTCTCCGGGCAGCCGTGTTTGGTCTTGTCCTCGTTGGGGGGGCCCGGGTCGTCGGGGCACGCGTCGTCCTTGTCGAGGATGGTGTCCTTGTCGCGATCGCCCTCGGGCGGGCAGCCGTGTTTGGCCGGATCGCTGCTCTTGACGCCAGGCACCTTGGGGCAAGCGTCCACGTCGTCGAAGATGCCGTCGCCATCCGTGTCCGTCTTGGGCGGCGGGACCTCGGGCGTGTAGGCGAACTGGAACAGCGCCCGCACCTCGGGGGTGCCGATGCCGGTGGTGATGCCGGGGCCCGCGCCCGCGCCGATCTCGAGCGCGCGATCCGCGACGGGGAGGCGGTACTTCATGCCGGCGAGCACCTCGGCGTTGGTGGAGCGGCTGGTAGGCGTCTCCACGTCGACGCCGCCGGAGGTCTCGAGGCCAAACTGCAGCTCGCGGTCTTCGAGCACCAGCACGCCGACGCCGGCGCCCCAGTTCATCTGGTGACCGAGGGTCACGTTGCCCAGGTTCGTCGAGTCGGCGCGGAACGTGGGGCCCGCCATCACCGACCAGATGAAGCGGTCGGCGCGGCCGCCGAGCAGCAGCTGGGGCTGGCCGCGGACGTTGCCATCGCTGACGTAGGAGGTGTCGGAGCCGGTGGGGAACCACACGTAGCCACCCACGCCGAGCTGGAACGGATCGTGGTACCCGCCCACGATGCGCACCCTGAGGCCCGCACGCAGATCGCCGACGGCAGCACCGTCCGGCTCCTGGAAGGTGAGGCTCCCGCCCTCGGGCGCGTTGCCCGAGCTCAGCACCGCGAACGGCATGTTCACGCTGATGGCGAGGTAGTTCACGATCGAGAAGTTGAGCCCGACGTGCACGAACATCTGGTCCTGCACGACCGAGTCGATGTCCTCCGTCTCGCCGTTCTGCTCGCGCACCAGCTTGAGCGGGTTGCGCGCGTAGTCCAGCATGGCCATGGCGTGGAAGGTCGCCTCACCAGCGGCGTAAGGAGACGGCACGCCGAAGAAGCGATCGCCTGCCGGCGAGGGGTTGAACTTGGGCAGGTCGATGGCGCGCGTCTGTTCCTGCGCCTCTTGCGCGAGCGCGCCACTCGGGAGGCACAGCGCGAGCGCACTGGCCAAACATCCCCAACCAACAAGCGAGCGGGACCTCATGATCGACCTCTTCAAGGCAGAGCCCGCCAACCAGGGCGGGCACAAAAGACGGCGCATCCTACTTCCGACGGGGCCACCATAACAACGACTGCGACCCCTGGACAGTCGTTTAGCCGTGGCGTAGTCAGACCCCCATGGAACCCACCCCGTCGGCGACGACGCCGGCCGCGAAGAAGACCTCTTTCGACCCCAGCCACACCCTCGCCCAGGAGCTGTCCTTGCCGCTCTCGAGCGTGGCTGCGGTGGTCGCGCTGCTCGCCGAGGGCGCGACGGTGCCGTTCATCGCCCGCTACCGCAAGGAGGCCACCGGCGGCCTCGACGAGGTGGCGATCCGCACGATCGACGAGCGACGCATCTACCTGATCGAGCTCGAGGAGCGCCGCGCCAGCGTGCTCTCGGAGATCGACAAGCAAGGCAAGCTGACCGAGGCGCTGGCCGCGAAGATCCGCGCCGCCGCCACCAAGGCAGAGGTCGAGGACCTGTACCTGCCCTACAAGCCCAAGCGGCGCACGCGCGGGATGATCGCCAAGGAGCGCGGGCTCGAGCCGCTAGCCGAGCTGATGTGGAGCCAGTCCGACGACGATCCGCTGGCCGCAGCGGCGCGCTTCGTGGCCCCCGACAAGGAGGTGCCGGACGCCGCGCAAGCGCTCGCAGGTGCGCGCGACATCTGCGCCGAACGCGTGGCCGAGACGGCCGAGATCCGGGCGCTGGTGCGCGAGCACATGACCAAGGAGGGCGTGCTCGCCGTGGAGAAGGTGAAGGAGCACGAAGACAAGGTCACCAAGTTCGACACCTACGCCAAGTACGAGGAGCCGGCACACGCCATGCCGTCGCACCGCGTGCTGGCGATCCGTCGGGGCGAGGCCGAGGGTGTGTTGCGCGCCAGCCTGCGCGTCGACGGCGAGCAGGTGGTGGAGAAGCTGGTGCAGCGCGTGGGGGTGAAGAAGAGCCCGTGGGCAGCGGAGCTCTCGAAGGCCGTGGGCGACGCGTACAAGCGCCTGATCGCGCCCGCGTCCGAGGTGGACGTGCGCGTGGAGATGAAGCTGCGCGCAGATCGCGACGCGGTGACGGTGTTCGCCCAGAACCTGCGCGAGCTGCTCTTGGCCGCTCCCTACGGCACCAAGGCGGTGCTGGGCGTGGACCCGGGCCAACGCACCGGCTGCAAGTGCGCCGTGGTGGACGTGACCGGCAAGCTGGTCGAGCACACCAACATCTACCTGGTGCAAGGCGACTCGGCGCTGGCCAAGGCCAAGCTCACCATCCGCGACTTGGTCAAGAAGCACGGCGTGCGCGCGATCGCGGTCGGCAACGGCACCCACGGCCGCGAGACCGAGGCGTTCGTGCGCGACGTGCTCAAGGAAGAGGGCCTGAGCGACGTGCTCACCGTGAGCGTGAGCGAGTCGGGCGCGAGCGTGTACTCGGCCAGCGAGGTGGCGCGCGAGGAGTTCCCGGATCTCGACCTCACGGTGCGCGGCGCGGTCAGCATCGCGCGGCGCTTGCAGGATCCGCTGGCAGAGCTGGTCAAGGTGGAGCCCAAGGCGATCGGCGTGGGCCAGTACCAGCACGACATCTCGCCCGCGCTGCTCGAGAAGAAGCTCGACGAGGTGGTGGAGAGCTGCGTCAGCTCGGTGGGCGTCGAGCTCAACACCGCCAGCGCGCCGCTGCTCGCGCGCGTGGCCGGCATCGGCCCGACGTTGGCCAAGCGCATCGTGGCGCACCGCGACCAGAAGGGCGCGTTCCCTACGCGCAAAGCGCTGCTCGAGGTGACGGGCCTGGGGCCGCGCACGTTCGAGCAGTGCGCCGGCTTCGTGCGCGTGGCGCAGAGCAGCGAGCCGCTAGACAAGAGCGCGGTGCACCCCGAGCGTTACGCGTTGGTGGAGCGCATCGCCACGGATCTCGGCGTGCCGGTGACCAAGCTGATCGGCGACAGCGACGCGGTGAAGCGCATCGACAAGAAGAAGTACGTCGCGGGCGACGTGGGCGAGTTCACGCTGAACGACATCGTGTCCGAGCTGATGAAGCCCGGCCGCGATCCGCGCAAGAGCTTCGAGCCGCCCAAGTTCCGCGACGACGTGCGCACCTTGCAAGACCTGCGCGAGGGCATGGCGCTCGAAGGTGTGGTCACCAACGTCACCGCCTTCGGCGCGTTCGTCGACGTGGGCGTGCACCAAGACGGGCTCGTGCACGTGTCCGAGCTCGCCGATCGCTTCGTGCGGGACCCGAACGAGGTGGTCAAGGTGGGCGACCGCATCCAGGTGCGGGTGCTCGAGGTCGATCTCGCGCGCCAGCGCATCCGTCTCTCGGGCAAGAGCGGCTCGGCTCCCCCCCGCGGCGCGCCACGATCAGGCGACGCGCCCGCCAGCAAGGAGCGCCGCCCGCCCGTGCAGCGCGCTGGGCAGGGCGGCCAGCAGCCGAGCAAGAGCGGCGACGGCGCCAAGTTCTCCTACAACCCGTTCGCCAACCTCAAGCGGTAGTCAGGCACGTTCGTGGCGCATGGGTCAGTGCGTCACGCGTCTTCCTCGAGCCTTGATGAGCGCGGCCGGAGTAGAGTTGCTTCGCCTCCTAGCGCGTGTGGATCGAGTGCGCTTCAAGTCGCGGGGACCTGGCTGTCAGGTCGCGGCGATCTGAACACGCCGCGCGGCTCACGCGGCGAGCAGCGCGCGGAGCGTGGAGAGGTCCGCAGGGACGAGGCCGTCGGCTTGTGACCAGAGCCGGGCGCCGGCGGGCAGCGGCAGGTAGAGCGCGCGCGCCACGCCGAGGGTGCGCTCGGGGTTGCTCTCCCAGCTCACGGCGTTCGCGATCTGCGTGAGGTCGCCTTGGGCGCTCGCGAGCCGCTCGCGCCACGCGTGCACGTGCACCGAGGCCGCGAGGTGATCCGTCTTGGCGCCGTTGCAGGCCTCGTCGGCCACGACCAGGTTCTCGATCGCGTCCAAGGAGACGCGTGACCACGCCAAGAAGTGATCGACCTCTGGCGACCTCAAGCGCCCGGCGCAGGCGCGAACGGCAGCACCTGGGGCCAGTACAGGCGCACCACCGCCTCCGCCAGCTGAGGCGTGGTAATCGATTCGGGCGGCGCCCCCGACGCGCTCGTGCCTTCGAGCGCCAGATCGATCAATCCGATCAGGACCGCGTACTTGTACGTTGCGGTGAAGGCCGCCTGCCGCAACAAGGCGAGCACCTTCTCCGCGAACGCCAAGGTGTCGTCGCCGCGCATCAGCTGCTCGAGCACGCGCGGGGCGGGATCGCCAAGTGGATCCCACCGCCAACCGAGTCGGGGAAGCCGAGCGGAAAGGCCACGCGGGCGCCAGGGTACACCACAACGACCGAGCATCGGCGGCCCGGCTGCCACTGCTACCATCCAAGGCGTGGCGATCGACCCCAAGTTCGTGCGCGCCGAGGAGCTCGGCATCCGCCTCGAGGTGGTCGCTGGGCTCCCCATCTGGGAAGCGGCCCCGGCCTTGCGTCACCAAAAGGCCGTCGATCGCATCCGCGCGACGATCCACCCGCGCCCCGGAACGGCGTGCGCCTGCGTCCACATCGCGCACGTGTATGTGTCGTTCCCCGACGGCTCGCTGAAGCGGCCCGACATCTCCATCTTCTGCCGCGAGCCAGCCGAGCTCGACGACGCGATCACGCTCGTGCCGGAGGCGGTGATCGAGGTGGTGAGCAAAGGCTATGAGGCGAAGGATCTCACCATCGGCCCGGCCTTCTACCTGTCGCAAGGGGTGAAAGACGTCTTGGTGTTCGACCCGCTCACGCTCACCGTGTTGCACGCGCGTCGCGATGGAACGCGGCGCGTCACCTCGGAGATCGACATCGAGCTGGAGTGCGGCTGCGACTGCCGCGTGTGAGCCGGTTAACACTCCGAGCGCGGCGTGACTCCTCCTCGCCATGGTGCGATTCCTGGCGGGTTTGCTGGCGCTTTCGGTGGGGTGCAGCACGGCGGACGAGCGCTGGCTCGAGGCCGAGTCCGAGGCCGAGCCCACGATCGTGGCCGAGGTCGAGTCCGAGAACGAGCTCGAGGCCGACGAGCTTTGCCCGCTGCTCGAGGGCCAGCCGCCGGGCTTCGTCACGGGGCTGCTCCAAGGCAACGACGTGCCCTACTCCTGCGCGGGCGTCTCCACGCCAGCAGCAGAGCCGCTCCACGCCGCCGTCGCCGCGTTGCTGACGCATGTGCCGCTGTCGACCCCCGACGCACCGACCGCCACGGACGGCCTCAGGGCCGCGTTCGAGGCCGCCGAGCGCGCAGAGCTCGCGCAGCTCTCGCTGCGCGATCGGGTGGTGCTGCAAGCGCTGGCGGTCAAGCTCTGGCGACATCGCACGCCGCTGGCACGACGCGCTCGCGCGCTCGCCCAGCGGGTGGCGCTCGCCCCAGGCCAGCTGCGCGAATTGGGATCCGACGCGCACGCGGAGCTCGCGCCGGTGTTGGGCGAGACGGAAGGCTGGGTCGATCGCAAGGGCCCCTCGTGCGGGCCCATCGGCATCCACGACAGCGCCTTCGGCGGCCAACTCTCTTTCCGCACTCTGCGCGCTGGCCAGCGCCGAGCGTTGGCGGGGCAGATCGTCGCGTTCGACACGCGCGGCGAGCCGCATGTCACGCCCTTCCTCGCGCTGGTCGAGATGCGCAACGGCATGCAGGCCGACTCACCGGCCTGCGTGATCGAGATCGGCGGCGAGGGTTTGACCCGCACGCCGCACAGTGAGCTCGTGCCCTCGGCGTTCATTCGCCCCGCGGCGGCAGGCACCGTCGGTTGCGGCGGTTGCCACACAGGACGAGGCTCGTTCGACCTCAGCGACGTGCGCGGCGAGGACGCGCTGTCGTTTCGCGTCGAGCGGCGCGTGGCAGTGCTGGAGCTGGCGCGCCAGACCGCGGTCGGGCTGCTTCGAGACCGTTGAGTCAGCTCAGCCGAGAACCTCCAAACGCACCTTCGGTGCTCGCGAGCGCGGCGTGCTCGCGAGCTCGGCCAGGTAACGCTTGCGAAAGCTCAGCGTGGGCGCGTCCGTGCGCACCGAGCGCTCGTCAGAGGGGGGAGGAACCGCAGCTGGCCAAGACGACTCGACGATGGCCTTGTCCTCCCTCACGACCCGCCGATTCGACCAATTGAACACCGGATCCATCAGCCCAAGCTTCAGGAAGCTGCGGACGGTCACGACCAGCAGCCGGCACTTGCCTTCGCTGACTGGGATGCAGGTGTTGATCAGCGTGAGCGTCTTGTCCGGCACGGGGATGTTCAACACCATCTGGTTGGGCCAGCGAAGCTCCAGCGAGCCAGGCTGAAGGCAATCGTCGATCGCGATCCTGGAGAGCCAACCCGTCTCCGTCTCTTCCAAGCGAATGTCCATCCGGGCTTGGGGCCCTCGCTTGAGATCGTTGCCGATCGTATTCGCGTGCACGAACGGCAGGTGCGGCCAGTCGAGCATGTTCTCCATCAGCCTCGTCCAGTGCGTGTCGAAGTCGACCGCGAAGCCGCAGACGCGCACGTCGTCGCGGAGCGTGACCGGCGGCGGGCTCGGCTCGGATCCCGGCGCGCCATCCGCAGAGGTGTAGAGCCAGATCAAGCTCCCCACCTCGCGCACCGGCAGCGCGAGGCCGCGCAGCGGGGCGAGCTTTGCGTCTGGGTTCCAGGGCACGCGGACGACCTCACCCCGACCGTCGAGGCGCCAACCATGGAACGGACACTCCACGCAGCCGTCTACGAGACGCCCCGCAGACAGCGCGACGCCGCGATGCGGGCAACGGTCGACCAGCGCCTTGGGCTGCCCATCGGGTCCACGAAAGAACACCAGCTTGGTGCCCGCCACCACGAGCGGCAGCAGCTGCTCGTCCTTCAGCTGCCAGCTCCCCAAGACCGGCGTCCACACCTTGGAAAACTCCTCGAACATGTGACCTCCGAATTAATTATCACATATGTGATATTTAATAGGACCTGGGTCAAGCTAAGAGTTGGATCACATGGCTCGCACCATCGGCGCCCGCGGTCAGGACTACGAAGCCAAGAGGCTCGCGTTGGCGAATCGGGTCCTCAGCGCCGTGCTCGAGAGTCGCGGCGAGCTCAGCATGCACGATCTGGCGCGGGCGTCCGGCGCGTCGATCCCCACGCTCAAGCACTACTTCGGCAGCCGAGCCGGTGCGCTCGCAGCGGCGATGCGCGCGGTGGAGGCCGACTCGAGTGAGCACTTGTCGAGCGTCGCCAGGCCCGGCCGACTGGGCCTGACCTCCTCACTGCGGAAGGTCGCGCTCGATCTCTCGGAGGCGTGGACCCGCTTCGGCGTCGGGCGTCTGTTCGCTGCCGGCATGGCCTTGGGCCTGCGCGATCGAGAGATCGCGATCGGCTACCTGAACGGCGTGCTCGAGCCCACCGTTCGCGCGGTCGAGGAGCGGCTCCGCACCCACGCGATCCGCGGCGAGGTCGCGCTCGATCCCGAGGACGAGGCGGACATCCGCGCGGGCGCGCTCGCCTTCCTTTCCCCGGTGCTGATCGCGTTGCTGCACCAGCACGGCCTGGCGGGCTCCAGCTGTCGGCCCCTGGATGTGGCCGACTTCGTCGAGCGACACGTGGCGCGGTTCGTGAAAGGTCATCGCTGAACCAACGAGGACCGGGGGGCGGCGTACGCATGATCGTGCCGCCGCATGGAAGGCTCGCGTAAGGCGCGGCTCCCCCGTACGTTGATCTGACGTCCCTTCCCGGAGCCTCGCATGCGCAAGCTGAAGCCAGCCTTCGTCGTCACCGTCTCGGCCCTCGGAGCCGCGTGCGGCTCCTACCGCACCGAGAATCCTCCTCGTCCGGAGCCGGCGGATGCCCCCACCAGTCAGGCCACAGCGGCCGTCGATGCAGGACCGAGCGGGACGTTGGTGCCAACGGCTTCCCCCTCCTCCGCGCCTGCCGCCTTCACCCGGCAGTTGAACGCGAAGACCGCTGAGGGAGCGCAGATCTATCGCGTGGGGAGCGGCTGCGTGATCCATGTCCAGGGGCCTCCTGCCGGCTCCTGGCAACCCCCGACGACCAAGTCGGTCGAGTGTCCCCCGAGCATGAAGGACGACGCGTGGTCCAAGTGCGACGGCGGTACGCTCTCGGCCACGGAAGACCTCAGCGCGTGTTTGTGCAGCGTGGATGGCAACCCACCTCCTCCCGATTGGCAAGCT
Organism: uncultured Polyangiaceae bacterium; assembly: GCA_964641275.1. GTDB lineage: Bacteria > Myxococcota_A > Polyangia > Polyangiales > Polyangiaceae > Xiheicaenibacterium. The sequence continues at coordinate 10,481 of CAZXMG010000082.1, read as the reverse complement.
CCTTGCCCCAAGGCAAAGTAGCGGTGCGCGGCTCGTTCGAGGCTCAGCGCAGCACGGCCAACATCTCGCCGCGTGCGTCGATCAGCGAGGGCCACAGCTGACGCAGATCGCCCAGGCTGAGGTCGGCGTACGACCAGCCAGAGTCCTCGCCCAATCTGCCCAGCGCCTCTTCGTCGAGCTCGGAGGTGTGGCTCAGCACTTGGTCGATGCGGTCCGCTGCGCGTAGCAGCGACACCATGAGCGCCAGTGAGCCGCCTTGCTCGAACGCCTTGGCTGGGTGGTGATGAAACGCGATCAGACGGTCTGCTGGCTCGGGGATGCGCCAGAGATTCATGACGACGCCGCCCAGCACGGCGTGGTCGTAGCCGAGCACCTCGCGCTCGAGCGCCATCATGTCTTCCTCGGTGCCATCCGAGGGGTACGCGAGCTCCTCGGTCTGGAGCAGCAAGAGCTGGCCCACGTCATGAAGGAGCCCGGCGAGGAACAGCGACGACGACTCCTCTGGGATGACCACGTCGGCCAGCAGCCGCACGATGGCCCCCACCCCCACGCTGTGGTCTCGCAGCTTCGCCCCCACACCTCGCACATCGTGGAACATCGACATCGCGGAGACGCCGATGGCCACGTCGCGCAGATTTCGCGCACCCAAGCGCTTGGTCGCGTGCTCGATCGTGCGACACGGCAGCCGAGACTTGAACAGCGGGGAGTTCGCCACCGCGAGCGTGCGCGCCGCCAACGACGGATCGCTCTCCATCACGGCCGTGACGTCGGCCTGCTTGAACGATGGGTCCGACAGGATGCGGATGAGCTTCTCGGCCGCCGCAGGAAATGGCTTCAACCCTTGGATGCGCGCGACCTGGGCCGCCAGGCTCTTCGCAGCGTCGTCTCGCGGGCGATCCTCGTCGTTTTCGCCGAACCACAGCGCTTCGAGCAAGGTCTCGGCCAACTGAAACGGCACGCCGGCCCCCGGCCGACGCGACGATGGAAGGGGACGAGGGGCGCTCATACAACTCGTGAACGGCTCGCGCGCGCGAAAGTGAAGGGTTGGCCGCGGGCGCACCAAAAATTGGCGCCTTTGGCGCGTACGTGGCATCGGTGCATCGTGCTCTGGGTCTTCGGCTACGGCTCGCTCGCGTTCCGTCCCGGCTTCGAGTACGCGCGCCGGGAGCTGGCGAGCGTGTGCGGCTACGCGCGGCGCTTCTACCAGGGCTCGACGGACCACCGCGGCGTCCCCGGTGCCCCAGGCCGCGTGCTGACGTTGGTGCCGAGCCCCGGCGAGCGCTGCTGGGGCATCGCGTTCGGCGTCGAGGAGGAGCACGCGGCCGGTGTGCTCGACTTCCTCGACGTGCGCGAGCAGGGCGGCTACGTGCGCTGGGCGCTCACGCTCTCGGATCGCACCGGCGCGCGCCTGACCGAGCACGCGGTCACGTACGTAGCCACCCCCGAGAACCCTCACTGGCTGGGCGCCGCCTCGATCGACGAGATGGCTCGGCAGATCCAGCTCGCGGCGGGGCCGAGCGGGCGCAACGCCGACTACGTGACTGGCATCGCGCGCGTGCTGGCAGACATGGGCATCGACGACGAGCATGTGTTCGATCTGGCCGAGCGTGTGCTGCCAGGCTGGCAAACCAGCGTGCTCTCCACGCACGAGCCGGAGCGGCGCTCGACCCCCCGCCGCTGCGGATAGATCTGCTAGCGTCTGCGCATGGGGAACAAGATCAAGATCGGGCTCGGTCTGTCGTGCACGCTGGCGGCGCTCGGCTGTGGGGGCGCGAACCAGTCCGGCGTAGCGCTGGGCAAGGTGGGCCAGCACCTCGGAGCCCAGGCCGAGTCGTCGCCGCAGGGCGGTGGGCTTTGCCTGGTGCAAGAGGCGCTGGCAGCGCAGGCGGGCGGCCCCGAGAAGCCGATGAGCGATGCGTGCGCCAAGGCGCTGAAGCGCGACCGCATGTGGCGACGTGCGATGCTCGCCGTGTCGGCCTACGGGGACACGTTGACGGAGGTCGCCTCGGGCGACGCGGACGACAACACCGGCCGGGCCCAAGCGGCCACGACCGGGATCAACGGCAACGAGTGGATCGAGGTGGACAGCGCCGACTCCGCCGCGCGTGAGGCCACGGCGAGCCTCGTCGCTCACTTCCGCGACACCGCCAAGAAGGACGACCTGGGCGCGTTGATTCAAGGCGCGGCTCCTCACGTGAAGACCATCTGCAATGGCCTGTTGCCCTACCTCGAGAGCCAAGCCAGCGGCTTCGCCGACGCGCAACGTGAGACGGAGAAGAAGCGTATGGCCAAGATCGAGCGGCGCTGCGGCGCGATCGACAACAAGACGGTGTGCGTGAACGACTCTGCCACCGATCGGGTCGTGTACGCGACCACGCTCTCGCAGCTCTCTCTGCTGGAGAGCAACGCGTCCGAGGCGCGCGCCGCGGCGGCAGGGTTTTGCGCGGCGCACGGAAAGCTCGAGGAAGCCGCCGGCTCCGGCAAGCTGAAGAGTGACGACACCCTGAACGCCGTCGTCGACGCCATCCAAGGGGCCCGCACCGTCGAAGCGACCCCGGCTCCAGAGAAGAAGAAGAAGTGAGCGGACCCTTGTTTCTCTCCGCTGGCTCCTACCCCAAGAGAGGTGATCCGTGAGCTTCAGTACCCGACGTGACCTGACCACCAGCTACGACGAAGCCTTGGCCAAAGTCCCCGAGGCGCTCAAGGCCGAGGGCTTCGGCGTGCTGACTGAAATCGACATCAAGGAGACGCTCAAGAACAAGCTCGGCGTCGACTTTCGCCGCTACAAGATCTTGGGCGCTTGCAATCCGCCGCTCGCGCACAAGGCGCTGTCTGCGGAGCTGGAGATCGGGCTCATGTTGCCGTGCAACGTGATCGTGTACGAAGCCGATGATGGGCACGCCGTCGTCGCCGCAATCGACCCCACACTGACCATCGCCTCGATCGGCAAGCCAGAGCTGGCCGAGCTGGCGGCCACGGTCAAAGAGAAGCTCGGGCGCGCGCTCGCCTCCCTGGCTTGATCGCTCTGCCACCGCCGCGACCTTCCATGCGACGCGGATGGACCCGTGAGGGGCACTCCGAGGACCGGGTCATCAAGCTGGCGCTCGCCGCGGGGGTGACGGCGCTGACCTGGACGGTGCTTCGCCCTCACTTGGTGATCACCGATGGCACCCCGAAGGCGACGGATCCATTCACCTGGCAGGCGGTGGCGGTGGTGAACCTCGTGCTAGTGCTGCTCTCGTGGGGCGTGGCCAGCGCGGGCGCGCAGCTCGTGCGGTGGGCGCTGGGTCGCGGACCCGGCTGATCGCAAACGGGGGGCGGAGCCAGGCCCAACCTACGAGCGTGGCCAGCGCGACGGACACGGCGCCCCCGAGCGCCGCTCCGCCCGAGTCGACCCACCACGCCGTGAGGTAGGCGGCCGACGCCATGGCCGCGCTGAAGCCCAACCCCGAGAGCGCGATCAAGCGGCCTCGCATGGAGTCGGGGCTCCGCTCCTGGATCTCCGTCATCAGCAGCACCCACGCTGTGCCGCTGCCGCAGCCCCAGGCAAACGCCGCGATCATGGTCCACGGCAAAGACGGAGCCCATGCCAGGCCGAGCGCGCCCAGCACCACCGCAAGCGGAGTGGCCAGCTCGACTGGCAGGTGCTTCGTGACGCGAACCAGCTCGGGGCCCACCCCGGTCCCCACGCCGCGCACCGCCTGCAACAACCCCACGGTGGTGGCGGCGCCGAGCGCGAGCGAGAGCGAGTGACCCGCCAGGTTCAACGCGATCCAGCCGACCCCAGACGACAGCGCGACCGGCACGAAGCCGAACACGCTGCCGCGCAGCGCAGGTGACCACGCCGCACGCGCTGCCGCGATCAGGTCGGTCACGGCCGAAGGCGGCGCGGCGGCGGCAGCGAGCGGACGCGGGGCCGGACGCGGCAGAGCCCACATCATGAGCGCGGCGATCCCGAAGGTGGCGGCGTCGATCAGCAGCGCGACCTCCGGTCCGAGCGCGGTCGCGAGTCCGCCGACGCTCATGCCGACCGCGAACGCGACGCTCCACGTGAGCGCGCCGAGCGCGTTGGCCTGGCGTAGCTCGCCGCGCTCGACCAAGACCGGCAGGACTGCGCCGGCCGCCGGCTCGCGGGCAGCGCTGGCCATCGATCGCAGGCACAACAGGATCTGCAACACGAGCAGCTCACCGAGCGCCGCAGCGAGCGCCATGCCCAGCGTCAGTACCCCCTCGAAGAGCGCGCTCCCGATCAACAGGCGACGCTGGTCCCAGCGATCCGCCAAGAAGCCGGCCCACGGCGCGGCCAGCGTCTGCGGCAAGAGGTGCGCGGCGAGGGCGGACGCCAACGTCAGCGCGCCCCCTCCCGGCGCCGTGAGCGACACCACGCTCACCGCCACGATGCTGAACCAGTCGCCGATCGACGAGACCAGCTCCGCGGCCCACAACCGACGATAGTGTGGACGGCGACGCAGGAGCTGGAGGTAGCCGCTCATCTGCCGAACGTAGGTCAGCGCGAGCTCGATGGGCGGAAGCCGGTCATTCTTTTGGACAGAGCTCTAGTTCGCTGTCACGCGCTCACCAATGGAGCTCGACCGGACCGTCGGCCGCGCACGGCGTCTCCGACACGCCGAGCGTACGGAGCGACGCGCGCGCCTCGCGGTACGCATCGACGTCGCGCACGCCAGCGCGATCCACGAACAGCTCGAGCGCCTTGCGAGCTCGTCCCTTCTTGCCCAGCTTGTCGTAGCCCATGCCCAGGTAGAAGTACGCCTTGTCGGTGATGCCCACCGCCGCGTCCTTGGCCAGAGCCCGCTCGATCACCAGCGTGGAGGGACCGTAGCGCTTGCGCTTGAACAGCGCGATCCCGTGCGCCAGGAGCTCGACCGCGTCGTCCGAGCTGAGATCGTCGTAGAGTGTGTCGGCCGTGAGCATGGCCTCTGCCAGCACCAGGCCTCCGACTGGAGAAAACGCCAGCATCGTGCCGAACACTGCCCCCGTGGACACGGCCACACCGATGCCGACGTTCTCGTCGTGCGCGTAGTCGGTGGCCAGATCTTCGTGGAGCTCGCGGAACGCCTCCACCTGCTCCTGGCAGCGGAGCTTGTCGCCGGTCAGCGGGTCGCGCAGGAGCAGCACGGTCGCATTGCGATCTGGGTCATCGCTGCCGCTCTGCTCACTCATCACGTAGCCGTGGAACGCCGGCGAGTAACGCGCGTGGGACCCGTAGGTCGACGGCGCGCTGGCGCAGCCCCAAGAGCACAGGCACAAAGTTGCCACCGCCCCGAGCGCGACGCGCCGGGTCAAGTCGCTCGTCCTCATCTGCGTTCTCCTACAGGCTGCCGAACGCGCGGCCCACGTCGAGCTGCGCTACGAAGCCCACTCCTGCCGGCAGCCGCTCGCCGTCGCGCCCAGGCGCCACACTCACGCCGATGGGCCGGTCTCCCTCCATCGGCAGCGCAAAGCTCGGCAACGCCCGTGTGGCGCGCGCACGCCCCACCGCCACCGACGGCAGCGAAGCGCCCAAGTCCGGCCCGCTGCGCGCGTAGCTGACGCGCGACGGCTCGACCGAGGGCTCTCGGTCCGGCAGCTCCGGCTGCGACGCCACCGTCAGCTCGACGGGAGCCGCCGCCTCTGCCAACGGAGCAGGCGACGGGGTCTCCTGCGCCGCGTCGTCGGATCGAGGCTCGACGCGTTGCCCGCCGTGGTGTCGTGCGACGCGCACGACCCGGGCGCCGGGCGGGGAAGTATGCGGCGCAGGCCCTGGCCGCGGGAGGGCGGACGGCGCCGCCTCGGGCTCCGCGTCGACAGAGGCAGGAGGCGCTGCCACTGACGGTGCTGGCGGCGCCGGCTCGGGCCGTGCGCTGGGCCAGGCCGCCGCCGCGGCCCCGCGGCCCCAAGAGTAGGCTGCCGCACCCGAGAGCCACGCAGCCGCCACTGCTGCCGCCAACGCGAGCACGGGCAGAGCCGTGCGCCAGGGCGCCCGCGCTCGTGCCACGCGCCGACACGGAATCGGCGACGTGGCAACCTCCAGCGACGACTGCACACGCTCCTGTTCGACCACGATGCGCGCTGCCAGTCGTGAGACATCGTCCTCCACGCTCCGCGCTGCCGGCTCGCGCCAGCCGATGCGCCCACAAAATTCACGCCATTCGCGGTCCGCCAGCGGTTCGAGCTCGTCGGCGAGCCCGCCGCGGATCAACACCAAGCGCGCGCGTCCGTCGGGCGTCGACGCGCTCACGACGCCACCCCACGGAGCTTGTCGAGCAGGTCCAGCGCGCCTCGATGACGAGCCGACAGCTCGTCGAGCATCAGACCTTGCTCGTCGGCGATCTGCGCCCTTGGCTTGCCGCTGAAGCGCAGCTCCGCCAAGAGGTGTGCGTCGCGCGCAGGCAATACCTCGTAGAAGCTCGCGAGCTCCTCGGCTGCCCGACGTGCCTTGTGCAGGCGCATGGTGTAGGTCGCCGTGGTGACGCCGAGCTCTCTAGCCACCTCGGCGTCCTGACGCCGGCCGGCGCACAGACTGGCCATCAGCGCCTCGGCCAGAGGCTGTGGCAGGCGCGTCAGGATCCAGCTCAGCCGTTCGAACGCCACCAGCGAGTCTTCGGGAGAGTCGTCGAGCACGCAGCGAGCATCCGCTTCACCGCGTTTGATGCGCTCGCGGCGCTCCTTGGCGATCACGTCGAGCACCGCCCTGCGCACGCACACGAACAGCTCGACGCTGCTCTCGGGGGGCAGCCAGCCGGGCTGGTCGTTCATGCGCTGCCACCAGCGAATGTACAGCGTCTGCAGCACGTCGTCGGCGTCGCTCGCGCGACCCAGCCCGCACGCCAAGCGGTACAGCTTGCGCGCGTGGCGGGAGAGGTGGGCCGCGAGGCGCGGTTCGAGGGCGATCGTCATGACTTCCCCCCTAGAACGGGCGGCGAGCCGGACTTTTTCACGAGACGAGGTCGAGGTGTGGTGCGGAGCAGCCGCACGGGCGTCCGGATCGTGCTCCGAGCCGCACGCGTGCTAGCGTGCGCGACGAGGCCACCCACTGATGAGAAGCGCCCCCTGGTTCGCCCTGTTGCCCCTGCTCGCCTCTTGCGCCAGCGGCGGGATCCCCGACGACGCCAAGACCACGGTCGTGTCGTTCGCCGACCTCGACTGCGCGGACTGCGGCGAGGACATGGCGCGCACCTTGATCAAGCAGGAAGGCATCCACAAGACGACCTTCAGCGCGCGCAAGGCGGAGCTGACGGTGATCGCCAATCCCGAGGTTGACGTATTCGCGTTGGCGCAGGCCAAGAAGAATCCCAAGGAGGAGTGGCGGCTGGTGCTGGGCGCGGGCAAAGGCGGCTACCTGCCCTGGGAGAAGCCCAAGGAAGGCAGCGACGTGAAGCAGCTGGCTACGGATGGGGAAGACGTCCCGGACCTGACGCCGCACCTCGCAGCGGGCAAGGTGACCTTGGTCGACTTCTCGGCCAAGTGGTGTGAGCCGTGCCGCACGCTGGACACGCATGTGCTCAAGCTCGTCGAGGCCGACCCGGCGCTCGCGTACCGCAAGCTCGATGTGGGCGACTGGGACACGCCGCTCGCAGGTCGCTACTTGAAGGGGATCAAGGAGCTGCCCTACGTGTTGGTGTTCGACAAGGCCGGCAAGCAGGTCGACGCGCTGGTGGGCCTCGACCTGCCCAAGCTCGACGCCGCGATCAAGAAGGCGGCGAGCGCGCCTTGAGGTTCTTGAACATGGCGCTGGTGGCGATCGCGGTCGCGTGGCCGACCGTGACGTACGCCGAAGCCTGAGCGGCCTGAACCAATCCCAACCTGCCGGTCGGCGGGTCGACAACCAGCGCCATCAACCCCGGTGAGCTGCGGCTTCGCTTGGAGCAGACGGTCGTGCCCATGTCGGTGTCGCACGTGGCGGAGTGCCCGGATCTGGGGCCGGAGTGCTTCGAGGCAGGCCCACCACCGACCCCCTACAACCACCACATCGATCAGCTCATGGCGGAGACGGTGCTCGACGTGTCGCTCGGGCTCACCTCTTGGCTCGCGCTCGACACGCGCTGGTCGCTGCGCGTCGCCGACGTGAACCCCTCCTACTCGGAGCTCGACGGCACCCCCAAAGAGGTGCCGGACGACATCCATCACCATGACGAGACCTTGGTCGACGTCACCGACCCGTGGCTCCTCTTCCGCTTGGCCGCGACGCAGGAGCGATTCATCGGCGTGATGAGGTTGGGGCTGTCGTTCCCAGTGGGCAGGATCGAGCCAGACCCGTACGCGCTGGGCCGCAACGGGGAGAGCCACCAACACTTGCAGGCGGGCACTGGCACGGTCGTGCCGATCGTCGGCTTTGGTTTGGGTTACACGCTCGCCGCGGCGTCCAGCACCCCGGTGATGCTCGGCCTCGGTGGGATCGGCTTCTTCAACGCGTACGAGAACCGCGAGGGGTTCCGAGCACCCCTGCGGTTGTATGCGAGTCAGCGCGTGGCCGTGTCGTTCATGAAGGGCGTGCTGACGCCCTTCTTGGAGGCGACGTTGGGTCACGAGGGCGAGGAGTACTGGCAGGGAGAGGTCGGCCTCGAGGGCTCCAACGTTCGCACCGAGGTGTACGTTGGCGGCGGGCTCGAGTGGCGCTTCTACCAGGACTGGTCGGTAGATCTCACCACCCGTGCCCGCGTCGCCACCTTGACCGATGCACCTTCGTTCACCAGCTATGGCCTGTTCTCGTTGGGAGTGTCGACGGCGTTCGATCTGTGGGACACCGACGACGAGAAGCAGAGCGCCCCCGAGCCGAGCGAGCCCGGCCCGAAGGTGCGCGAGCGTCACGAACGTGGCGTGATCGAGTTCGAGAAGGAGTGAGGCAGCTCACATGCAGGTCGCCTGGGTGGCGGAGAGCTGCACGCAAGACAACCCCATGTCGGCGCACTCGATGCCCCAGAGCTCCACGCCATTGCAGTAGATGTAGGTCTCGCCGGCGATGTCGCAGGCTTCGACCAATCCATAACAGGACGAGCCACCTTCCTCGCCTTCAGGCAGGTCGCCTTCGTCCGGGCAGTCGCCACCAGGATCGCCTCCGGGGTCGCCACCTGGATCACCTCCGGGGTCGCCACCTGGATCACCTCCGGGGTCGCCACCTGGATCACCTCCGGGGTCGCCACCTGGATCGCCTCCCGGGTCGCCCCCCTCTGCCCAGCCGCCGTGAGCCTGCACTTGCTGGTCGATCCACTCGTAAACGAGATCCACACGCGCGAGGATCTGTGTGCCACCACCTGCGCCCGAGTTCACGGCAAAGATGGTGTGGGTGCCCGAGCCCACCACCAACCCCCCCGAATCTCCAGGTTGAATCTTGGTCGTGGAGACGTAGGACAGCGGGTAGCCCCAGCCGGCACCATTCTGTGCGGTGATGCCCGGTCCAATGAAGAGCTCGGAGAAGGAGGCCACCCCGTCGTCGATGCGCCCGATGTTCTGCATCTGGGAGCCGAACGCGGCAGGAGCGCTGGCCACCAGGGGATAGCTCGCGAGCGTGATGGGCGTGTCCAAGAACACCAGCCCGACGTCGTGCTGGTTGGGATTCACGTAGCCGCTGGTGTCCGTGTAGTCGAAGGTGTCGGCGTCCGACGCGAAGGCGCTCTGGTCACCCGCGTACGGCGCGGTCACCCGCCATCCGCTGTAGCCCCCGACCACGCAGTGGCCAGCGGTGAGCACGACGCGCGGCGCGATCACGGCGCCGGAGCAAATGCTGACGACGCTGCTCCCTGACAGCATGTCGACGAGCGCAGCCTCGGGGTAGGTCGTGGCCGGCTGGCCCCCGACGATCGACTCGCTCTTGTCCTCGATCTCCTCGACGTCGGACGCGATCGGCGCGCAACCCACCTGGCTCACGAGCGCAGCCGAGACGCTGGCGAGAAGTTGAATGCCTGTGTTGAGCTTCACGAGAGACCTCCTTTGGTCGCCCGCGCCTTCGCACGACTCGTGCCACTATTGACCTCTGGTCAACTCACGTCGAGGACGCCGCGCCCGGGGCGTTTGCAGCGGCTTCTGGAGGGGTGGTGCTGGCTCCATCCAGGGGCGCGTCGCACCGTTCCGCTGCTCCCCGGAGGTTCGCCCCGAATGGACCGCCGATCCAGCTGAGCCGTCCATTGTTCTGGGGGGAGAGGTGTCATTGGGCGCGCCCCGGCTGGAGACCACGTTGCCCACCCCCCTCGCGCGTGATCCTCTGTGAGTTGTGCGAAGCCTCGACTGGGTCGAACATGGTCGCATGGAAGCTCGCGCCCTCCTCCCCCAGCTCGCCACCACGTTCGTGTTGATCGCGCTCGGCTGCGGCAGCGAGGTCAACGTGTTCGATGGCGGTGAAGGCGGCGACGGCAGCGGCGCCGGCTCGACGAATGGCAGCGGGGCGGCGCCCAGCGGAAGCGGCGCCGGATCCCCGAGCGGAAGCGGTGGTATCGGCCCCTCGGGATCAGGCGGAGGCAGCTCCGCAGGCGGTGCCCCAAACGGTC
>CAZXMG010000081.1:0-31075 GCA_964641275.1 uncultured Polyangiaceae bacterium | reverse complement strand
GCTGGTTGACCTCAACTGGTCACCCAACCGGACAACTCCTCTGACACAGGGGGCCGCCAACCGGAGCATGGTCCCCCGCGTCGGAGCATGGTTCCCCCAACGGGAGCATGGTCCCGCCAACGGGAGCATGGTTCCCCCAACGGGCGCGGGCTAGCGCTGCGCGCCTACGCCCGCGGCGACCAGACGCACGCCATGCTCGTCAGCGCGCCCGCGGTGTACCCTGCCGCGTGATGCGCTCCGCCCTCCACCTGCTCTTGCTCGCTGCCACTGCCTGCAGCTCGCAGCCCGCGCCGGCTGCGGCGTCCTGTCCTCCCTGCGATTGCGCCCAGCCGAGCAGCGTGGCGGTCGGCACGGCGTCGGTCCTCGTCTCACAGCCGCTGGACCTTCCGAAGGCGAGCGCGGGGCCGGTGCAGAAGGAGCTGCTCACGGTGGACATCGGCGCGGCGGGTGACTGCTCGGTGAACGGCAAGGCGCTCAGCGCTTGCGAGGGCGTCTTCGAGATCGCCCAGGAGGCTGCTCGAGCCGACCCCCAGATTCGCGCCACGATCCGCGCCGACCGTGATGCCAGACACGGGGTCGTGATCACCGTGATGGACCGCCTCAAGCAGGCGGGCATCAACAAGATCGCGTTCGGAGTCGCGGCCCCGGCTCCGAGCGCCGCACCCTGAGGCAGGCGAGCAGACGAGGCAGATCTGGACGGACGCCACGCTCCCTCGCGCACCCGACGCCAACACACCGATCGGAGCGGCGGACCCGTGCTGGGGTGCTTTGGCAGGCGCAGCGCGGCGTGCGAGACTGACGCTGTGACCGCGGCATCCCCGTTCTCCACACCCTTCGAGGACTACCTCGTCGCGGAAGGCGCGAGTGAGGTGAAGCACGAGTGGTGCGACGGCGTCGTGTACGCGATGTCGCGTGGGACGCCAGAGCACGGCCGCCTCACCATGCGCATCGCTCGCGCCATCGGCAACGCCTTGGCACCGCAGTGTGAGGTCTACTCCTCGGACACCATGCTCTACGTCGAGGCAAGCAAGCTTGCGACCTACGCGGACGCGAGCGTCGTGTGCGGCACCCTGGAGACCAAGACGGTGAAGAAGAACGGCAAGTCACTGGGCGAGGCCGTCACCAATCCCGTCGTCGTCATCGAGGTCCTCTCCGAGTCGACCGAACGCTACGATCGAGACGGCAAGTTCCAGGCGTACAAGCAGCTCGCCTCGCTGCGCGAATACGTGCTCGTGTCCCAGGACGAGTGCCGGCTCGAGGTTCACCGGCTGGGGGGAGGTGGCTCATGGTCTTGTGAGATGGCTGGGCCAGGGGGCAGCGTGACGATCCACGGCGCGCCGATCGCAGTGGACGACATCTACGGCTGAGCCGCGTCCCCCTCTCGCGGAATCGATGCTAAGCGGTGGGGGATGGCCGAGCTCTACTGCGGTGACGCGGCGTGCAAGTCCCCGGTCGCGCCGGGCAGCGCGGCGAAGCTGCCGATCGTGTGCCCAGCCTGCGGCGCGGCGCTGTACCCGGAGGACGAGCTCGCGCGACGGCCGCGCGCGGCGGGCGAGTCGAAGCGCGCGCTGCTGATGCGCGGCGCGGGCCGCGAGCGTATGGCGGTGGCGAGCCTGGCCGAGCTCGCGGGGTTCTCCCCAGAACCAACGACGGACGACACTGACGCGCGCGTCGACGCGCTGCTCGACCGCGTGGCGACCGAGCCCGAGCCGCAGCGCTTCGGCTCGCAGGCCACGTTGTTCCTGACGCTGGCGATCGTGGCCCTGTTGGTGGCAGGCCTGGTCGTGTGGCAGCTCCGCTGACGGAAGCCTGTTGACGGACCCGTCGGACCTTGGTCAACAGGAGGCCATGGCCGACTCGACGTTCGTCAGCTTCGCCAAGTCTCTCGCGAGGCACCCGCGCGGCTTTTGGTTCATCTTCTGGGGCGAGCTCGCCGAGCGCTGCTCGTTCTACGGCATGCGCGCGATCCTGGCGCTGTACCTGGTCGAGAAGCTCGGCTTCAGCGAGGCGGAGTCGGGCCTGGCGATGTCGATCTTCATCGGCGCTTGCTACTTCCTGCCGCTGATCGGCGGCTGGATCGCGGACAACTACATCGGCAAGTACTGGACGATCGTGAGCTTCTCGATCCCGTACATCCTCGGCCACTTGGTGCTCGGCATCGAGAGCAGGGTGTTCGTCGTGATCGCGCTGGCGCTGCTGGCGATGGGCACGGGAGTCACCAAGCCCAACATCTCGACGTTGATGGGCCTGACTTATGATCAACAGCGCCCAGGGGACGAGGCGCTGCGCAGCGACGCCTTCGGCATCTTCTACATGGCGATCAACATCGGCGCGATGATCTCGCAGGTGGCCATGCCGTCCATCCGGACGCACTACAGCTACGCGATCGCGTTCGCCTTCCCGGCAGCGCTGATGTTCGTCGCGTTCCTTTTCTTCGCGGCCGGGAAGAAGCACTACGCCGTGGAGACCGTGCAGCGAAGCAAGGATCTCACGCCGGAGCAGAGCCACAACCGCAACCTGATCCTGGTGCTGATCGCGCTCGTCGGCGTCATCTTCGCGGCCGCGACCTTCTCGGGCATCCAGTTCCCTGCCTACAGCAAATGGGTAGGGCTGGTCGGCTTCGTCGCCTTCGCGATCACCATGTCCAAGGTGCTGGGCCGGCTCGGTGGCATCTTCGTGCTGGTGACGTTCTTCTGGGCGATCTTCGATCAATCGGCGAGCACCTGGATCTTCTTCGCCAAGAAGGACTTCAACCTCGAGGTGTTGGGCATGCACATCGAGCCCGACGCCATCCAGGCGATCAACGGAGCGTTGATCATCGTGCTCGTCCCGTCGTTCGCGATCCTGTGGCGCGTGTTGGCAGCCAAAGGCAAGGTCGCGCGCCCGACCGACAAGATGCTGCTGGGCTTCGTCCTGACGGCGTCGACGATGTTGATCATGAGCGTCGCCGGCTTCGCCGCGGCCGGCGGCGTGAAGGTCTCGATCCTGTGGCAGGTCGGCGCCTACTTCTTGCTCACCTGTGCGGAGGTCTGCATCTCCGTGGTCGGGCTCGAGCTGTCCTTCGCCGCCGCGCCGGCCCACATGAAGAGCGTGGTCGCGGCCTGCTGGCTTTTGTGCGTCTCGATCGCCAATCTGTGCATCAACGCTCCGATCACGCAGCTCTACGACACCATGGCGCCGAGCTGGTACTTCCTGATGCTGAGCGCCATGATGGCGCCCGTGATCGTGATCTTCTGGTTCCTGGCCAGAGGCTTCAACGCCGAGCTGGCGCGCAAAGGGTCGACGGCTCCACCCGCAGCCACGCCTGCCGGGTAACTTCCCGACGTGGCCTCCCCGCCCACACCAGTATCGCTGACCGACCGCGAGAGCGACGAGACCCGTGCGTTCTTCCAGGCGCGCATCGCGTCGTACCTGCTGATCTACGGCTGCGTGGGCGGCAGCTTCGTCCTGATGCGGCTGTTTTTCTTGCTGACCACCGGTGCCGGTCTGGGCCCAGAGGTCTCTCACCCGAGCTTTCTCTCGCACACGGCAGGCGTGCTGTTCTCGCTTGGTGGCTGGGCGATCGTTCGCCGCGGGCGAGCGCACGTGGACACCCTGGAGCGCGTCGAGACCATTGCGCTGGTCGCGTCGATGACCGCCTACGCGACGATGGGGCTGTTCATGCCGCTGTCGGGCGCGCCGCAGGAGGTCGTGATGCTCGCGCTCTCATTCGGCATGTTCGCGCGCGCGATCTACGTGCCCAGCAGCGCGCGACGCACGATGGTGCTCGGGCTCTCGGTCGCTGTGGCACACACTTGCACGGCCGCGGCGGCGCTGTATCGACCCGCGCTCGACGCGGGCGAGGCACAGAAGAACGCGCTGTTCATGGAGATGATGAGCCTGTTCATGCAGGGCCCGCCAGACAAGGCCAGGCTCGCCACCTTCCAGGCGCTGAACGTGGCGTTGTGGTGGGCGGGCGCGATCGTGCTGACCACCGGCGCCTCGCGCGTAATCTACGATCTGCGCGCCGCGGTCCGCGACAGCAAGCGCTTGGGCCAATACCAGCTGGAGGAGAAGCTCGGCGAGGGTGGGATGGGCCTGGTGTACCGCGCGAGCCACGCGTTGCTCCAGCGCCCCGCCGCAGTGAAGCTCTTGCCGGCCGAGCGCGTCGGTGTGCACGCGCTGGAGCGTTTCGAGCGAGAAGTGCAGCTGACTGCACGCTTGACCCACCCCAACACCGTCACGGTGTTCGACTACGGTCGCACGCCCGAGGGCGTCTTCTACTACGCCATGGATCTGCTCAGCGGCGCGACGCTGGGCGAGATCGTCCAGCGCCACGGCCGGATGCCACCCGCGCGGGTGGTGCACGTCCTGAGGCAAGTGTGTGCCTCGCTCAGCGAAGCACACGGCATCGGCTTGATCCATCGTGACATCAAGCCGGCCAACATCGTGCTGTGCGAGCGCGGCGGCATCCACGATACGGTCAAGGTGCTGGACTTCGGCTTGGTGAAGGAGCTCGACCGACCCGAGAGCGCGCCGCTCACCCGGTCGGACGCGGTCACCGGCACGCCGCAATACATCCCGCCCGAGGCGCTCACCGATCCCGACCACATCGACGGTCGAAGTGACCTCTACTCCCTGGGAGCGACGGCATTCTTCCTGCTGACGGGAGAGGACTTGTTCCATGGCGGGACGCTGATCGAGATTTGCACACACCACCTGCACACACCGCCACGCGACCCGCGCACGGTCGTACCCGAGGTGCCCGTGGACCTGGCCGAGATCGTGCTCGCTTGCCTCGCGAAGAATCCGGCGGATCGCCCCGAGAGCGCACGGGCGCTTTCCGCTCGGCTGGCGAGCTGCTCCGTGGCGGGTGGGTGGACGGACGAGGACGCCGAGCGTTGGTGGCGAGAGCACCCGAACGGCGCGACGCCGTAGGTGGACGACGACCCTTGCTCGCGGTCAGCGCAAGCCCGAGAACACGTGCTCGATCGACTCTGGCTCGAAGTCGTCGTGCTCGAGCAAGTGCGTGACCCCCGCGAGCAAGGCCTGCCGCACTTCGCTAGGCACGTCGGGGTACCACACCGGGCTGGCCAGGACCAACGCACGCCACGCAAAGAAGGGCGGGAAGACGCGGCACAGCTCGGCATCGGGTCGGGCCGCGAAGTAGGTCGCGAAGAAGGTCTGCCATAGCGGTCCGAAGCCGCGAGCCCACGCGGAGGGAGCGCGCAGTCCGCCAAACAAGAAATTGATGCTCATGGCCGCTAGGTCGTCGGCGGCCTCCCCTTTGCCGCCGCGGCTGGCGTCGAGCAGGGTGAAGTCTGCGCCCGCGCGGAACAGCACGTTGTACGGGTGAAAGTCGCCGTGGGTGCGCACCACGCGCGCGGAGCCGCGAGACTTCAGGCGCCAGCGCCAGCTCACCGCCAAATGCTCGATGCGCTCCAAGGTGGCGGCCGGGATCTCGCACGGGGTAGGGTAGCTGTCGCTGATGCCGAACATGCCCTCCCCGCTGCCAATCAGGTCACGCCACGCGCGCTCATAATGGTGCGCGTCACGGGCCGGCAGCGGCGCTTGGTGGAGCCCAGCCAGATGCTCGGCCAGCGCGCGCACACGAGACAGATCCAATTCGGACGCGACGCCGACCTGCTCGACTTGACGCAGGTCCTTGGCGTAGAGCTCGCCGTCGGCGTAAGTGGTGACCAGGTACAGCTCGCCTGCGCCCCACAACGAGCGGAACCCGTCCGGCGCGAGCGCGCCCACGTCCAGCACCTGCACGTGTCGGGGCTGCTCGCGGAAGGTGTCCGCCGCGAGCAGCGTCAGGTCTGCACGGTCCGCGCGGCGGTCGTGCCCGAACCAGTTGGGAGACTGCGTGCGGAACACGACGCGTTTGTCCTCCTCGCGCACGCGGTACGACACGAGCAATGGCACGCCATAACCCATGTGCTTGAGCTCGCCGCTGCCGCGGTCGCCCGCGACCGGCCGGATGCTCAGGATCTGCACGGGGTCCTTCTCCATCGCCTCGAGCAGCGACGCGAACGCGGCGGGCTCGGGCAAGCGCCCAGACAGGGAGAGCTCGCTCACGACGGCTTTCTCTCGAGAAGCTGGAGCACGCGCGTGATGGCAACGTCATCTCGTCCGCCGCGCGCCGTCACGTCTGGCGCCGCTGGGGGCTCGTACATCACGTCGGCGCCTGGCAGGCCCGCCACCTCGGCGGCGCGCTGCTTGGCGTACAGCCCCTTGGCGTCGCGCTGTGCGCACTCGTCAGGCGGCGTGTCGACGAACACCTCGAGGTAGCTCGGCGCGAGCGCGCGAGCGCGGTCGCGGAAGGCTCGCTGATGCGCCGTGGCCGGGACGATCACGACCAGTCCTTGCCCGGCGAGCAGCCCCGCGATCCGGGCGAGCGTTTCGTAGAACGCTGCGCGCCCGCCGTCCGAGTAGTCGTGCGGCGGCACGATGGTCTTGCGCAGCTCGTCGCCATCGAGCAGCGCGACGGCGCGTCCACGAAAGCGCAGCTCAGCGGCGACTGCCTTCGCCAGCGTCGACTTGCCCGCAGAGGGGCGCCCGGTGATCCACACCACTTTGCCCATCGATCGCGTCTGGGACCCTCCCCTGGCTGCACGCCTGAAGCAAGGCTCGCGTCAGGGCGATTCCGCCCGAGAGGCTGACCGAAGAGATCAGGGCCGAGACCACACGGGTCCCCTTCGCTAGGGACGCTCCCTCGAACAGGACGTCTTGAGCCGAAACACCAGCTCCTGCATCTCGCGAAACGTCACCTGCTTCTCGCGGGCGTCGTCGCCCGGCCGACGCCTGTGCTGCCGCACCGCCACCAAGTCTGCATCGGGATGCACCTCCAGCCGCTGCCCCAAGCCCCCCAAGGCGATCAGCGCCGACGCTGGCCCGGCCGCCGTCTCGAGTGGGCCTCGCCGCTCGCGGTGGAGCGTGCGCAACCGAACGTAGGGCCCCAGCGGCAGGAGCTTCTTCGCCTCGACGAAGTAGGCCTCGCTCGACGCGAAGGTGCGGTCCGTCAAGCTCGCAAGAGCGCTCGGCTCGAACCCGGGTGCGGGCAGCGCGGCGACCAGCCGCTCACGCTGCGTCACCTGCGGATCGAGCCAGAAGCAGAGACCGTAGCCGCCATACACCCCGCCGGGCGTGAACAGCTCGCGTACGAGCGCCTCCGGCAGCAGGCGGAGCTTGCCGAACTGGCCCCTGCGCGAGATCAACATGCCGACCCGGGCCATGTCGCGAGCCGTGAGCGACAGTCCATAGTAGGTCTGCACGTTGCCCGCGCGGTCCTTCTTCCAATGGTAGTCGCGGATGCCCAACGGGCTGAGCAGACGCCGAAACGTAAAGGCATCGGCGGGCTCGCCTGCCGCGCGCTCGATGACGCCCGAGAGCAGCTGCGTCGCCTCATTGCTGTAGGAGAAGGCCGTCCCCGGCGGCGTGATCACCGGCAAGGCGCGGGCGTACGCCGTGCGGTCGGCTTGCGCGTTGAGCGCGTCGGCATTGGTCGCTGCGTGGCGCAGCCCCGAGGTGTGGCTCATCACGTGTCGCAGCGTGATGGCGCGCTTGTCACCCTGGGTGAACTCGCTGAAGTACTCCGAGAGCGGCACATCGAGCGAACGGATCTTGCCGTCGGCGACCAGCGCGAGAATGGCGAGCGCGGCAATGCCCTTGGTGATCGAGCGCGTCTCGATCAGACCGGGCTTCGGGGTGAGCTGCCGCTCGACCACCACCCGGCCATCCTTGACCACGAGGAGCGTGTCGGACCCGGAGCGCTCCGCGCCCTCGATCAGGGCATCGACGGCGGGGCCATCGAGCCCCACCTCGGCCGGGGCCGCGCGCGGCAAGAACTCGTCGCTCGCGCCAGGGTCGAAGCGGGGCTTGGTCGCGGCGCGCAGCGGCTCCTTGGCGCACGGCGCGGGGGCAGGCTCCTCGACGACGGCGGACGCAGAGGGGGCCAGGGCAGCGGTCGCGGGAGCCTCGGGAGTAGCCTGGGCCGCTTCGAGCTCATGTGCGGGCGAAGACTCGCTCTCACCGCAGCCTTGCACGAGCACCGCGGCGGTCAGGGCGATCGAGGCGCGAGGGAGCATGCACGGAGAAGTTAGCTCAGGGGGCAGCTGTTGGGCGCGACGCGCTGGTAAGATGCTCGCGTGCCGACCGCCAAGCAGCGTCGGGTAGGTTCCCGCGCGGGGCTCGCGGCGCTTCGGCGGGATCTGCACGCCTTCGCCAGCGAGGAGCGCGCACAGGTCAGCCAGCGCTTCTTTCGCACTGGGCCGGGAGAGTACGGTGAAGGTGACGTGTTCGCCGGCGTGAGCGTGCCCGACACGCGCAGGGTGGTGAAGGCGCACCGCGATCTCGCGCTGGTGGACGTCGAAGCACTGCTCGCCTCTCCCATTCACGAGGAGCGGCTGGCTGCGGTGCTTCTGCTCGTCGATCAGATGAAGCGCAGAAAGGCTCCCGCAGAGCGGCGCGAAGTGTTCGAGCTCTACCTGCGCTCGCTCCAGCGCGTGAACAACTGGGACTTGGTCGACAGCTCCGCCGAGCACATCGTCGGCGCCTGGCTGGTCGACAAGGATCGCTCGCTGCTCGATCGGCTCGCGGCCAGCGACCACCTCTGGTCTCGACGTGTTTCCGTGCTCGCCACGTTCCACTTCATCAAGCAGGGCGACTTCGCCGACATCCAGCGCCTGGCAACGCGACTACTCGCCGACCCGCACGATCTGATGCACAAGGCCGTCGGCTGGATGCTGCGGGAGATGGGGAGCCGCGGGGGCGACGCCGAGCTGCGCGCGTTCCTGCGCGACCACGCGGGCACGATGCCCCGCACCATGTTGCGCTACGCGCTCGAAAAGCTCCCACCCGAGGAGCGGGCCCGCTGGATGGCCGTCCGCCCGCCGTGCTCGACGTAGATTGGGGCGCTATCGAACCCACCGCCAGTCCAGCGAAAGGCGCGATGCTCGCGGACCTCCACGTTGCCGTGGCCGCCATGGACGCTGCTGACCACGAACACGAGCGGCCAGCGCGGTCCCGGCCCGAGCGCGACTCGCCCTGCCTCGAAGACGCCGCCGGAGAGGATCGCCGCGTCCATGGCGCTCAGATTGGCTTCGCAGTCGAGGTGCGAGTGATAGAGCGCACGCACTTCGCGCCCGCGTTCAGCAGCGTCGAAGACGAGATCCGCCACGCGCCGCTCGAGGATCGCGAACGAAGTGCGGCCATCGCGCGGGAACGCGACGGGATCCCGTTGGTGCATTCGCGTCGCCAAGTTCGACAGCGGGATGACGCGATCACATCGCATCACTGGCCCGCCCGGTCCTTCCAAGAGACCACAGGCCTCCTCCCCGCGCCGATAGCCAGCCAAAAGCTCCGCCTCCAGGGCGGCGGTAGCGAGGGCTTCGAGGATCATGCGGCGCTCAGGGGTGAATAGCCCCGGCCACTCCCACGGCTTCGCCCACTTTGCCTGTGTCGGTGACGAGCCCGACCACGCCCACTCCGTATTGAACGCCCTCCCACATGGATGTGGGCAGCTGCGTCAGGCCCACCACCGTGGACAGAAGCTCGAACCCTCCCGTCAGCATGTTGACCCGCTGCCCCATCTCGCTGGGTGCGTCCGATGGCACGCCGCCCACGAACACGTGCTGCGAGCCGTCGACGATCACGCCGTCGCACTTGGTGACGTCGGCGCGGCGCGAGAAAGGAAACTTCTCGATCGTGACCGTCAGGCTGCCGGTGCGCGGCGACTCCTGATGCTCGTCGGTGAGTGTCTGCGGGCTGGTGTTGGCCGCCTGGTACTTGGGCTCATCCACGAATACGTGAGGAACGCCCTCGGCGATCTTCTCGCTGGCGTCCGCGCCCATGAGGTAGCTGTCGATCGCGTGGCCCACGACGTTCGCGCGCCCGGCCAGCGCTACCCCCGCCACGAAGCGCGCGAAGATGCCTGCCTCGGGCCCAACGAAGAACGAGAGCACGATGCCCGCACCGGTCAGCACGTCCGTCGCAGTGCTCGAGACGTGGGCGACCGGCGAGGTGACGCGCGCGGCCTTCTCGAGCGCCATCACTCGCCTCCGCTGCGCAGGGTCAAGGACTCCAGGGTCTTCTGTGCGAGATCGACGACCAGCTCGCGCTGCTTGGTGCGTCCGGTGACCGTGACGATGACGAGCCTCGCACCCAGCTCCACGAACGCCTGGACCTGAAGCACGGCTGAGTGATCCCGCTTCCAGGTGAAAGCGGCCACCGCGTGCGGGAACGGGAGGTCGATCTCGGGGGCGGGCTCCGGCCGATACAGAGCAAAGCGCTTGTCGTATTCCCGACTTGCGGCAGCGAGCAGCTCGGCTGGGGACCGCCGCTTCGGGGATGCGTCGCGCAGAATGGTGAGCTGAATGGTGTCGCCGTCGACGGCCCATTCCAACAGATTGGCGGTTTTGTCGGTCGCGCCCTCGGGCACCGTCAGCACCAACTCGTCCGTGAGGAATTCGACGCTCACTCCACACCTCCAAGACGGACCACAATCGCCCCCTCGAGCGCGGCCACCTCCTCGCACGCGGTCGCGACGATCCATTGCGTAGCGGGAAACGCTTCGCGTAGCGCGCGCATGCGGCGCGCCGCTTCCGCGCCCGAGAGGTGCTTCTCGGGAGTGTCGTAAAGCACGGTAGACGCGTGCAGACCTACCACCACCATCGTCGCGGCGATGGCAAACGCCTCCCACTCCGAGGACGACGAGCTCGTCAGCGCGACACTGCGTCCTGAGCGGCGCACCAGCAGGAGGTCGTTGCTCCCGGAGACAGCACCGAGCCGCAGGTGTGGGCAAAGGGAAGAGAACACTCGCCCGAGCTCCTCTGCTTGCTCGCCGCCGCGCCGCACCAGCTCCACCGCCATGCGCCGGATGGACGCGTATTTCTCCCCGCCGCGCGTGAGTCGGCGCCGCTTCTGATCGAACAACGAGTCTCCCCCGCTGCTCGTGATGGTCGGCATCGCGCGATCAGGCGGCACGTAGTCGAGCTTGCCGGTGCGCGGATCGTGGTCATACCGACCCAGGAGCTCATTCACGGCTGGATCCTGGACTGGTGGAAGCCCTCGCGCCGCCGGGAAGCTCACCTCCGTGTGCTGCACAGGCTCGCGCAGCCCTACGCGCGCACGCTCGTGCTCGGAGAACCACCAGTCGAGGTCGACCTTCGCCGCGGCTCCAGCGCGGACGAGCTCGCTGTCGGCGACTCCCGCACCGTAGGGCGCAAGCCGCTCCTTGGCCGCCACCAACGTCCACAGCAAGCGCGACTTGCCGGATCCACTCGGCCCCGTGACGACCACCAAGTCCGCTGGCGAGCCGGACTGCGCGAGCTGGGCGGCGCCATCGGCCAGGCCCTCGATTCCACGCCAAGAGAACGCTGCGATTCGCATGAGAGCTCCGTGGCACTCAGTTCAAGAGCCCGTTGACCATGTCGGTTGCCACGTCTTGCGGCAACCCGTAGGTGGACATGGCGTTCGAGATCGCGCCGTCGTAGGTCGACGTGCCCGGCATGTTGGTCATGTCGTAGATCGTCTGCGTGCGCGCCGCCTCCAGTGCGTTCGCGGGTGTGGGGTTCGATTCCCACGCTTGCTTCGCCGCTTGCCATTGGTCCTCGGCCTGCACGACAGGTGGCTCTTGGAACTGCCCCTCGCCGGTGAACATGGCGTCCTTGTTCTGGTCCAAGACCGCTTGGTTCTCGGCGAACATCTGGGAAGCCTTCGCCGCGTACGCATCCGAGGCGGCAGCGTGGGCAGCGGCCGCTTCGGCTTGGCGCTCATGCTCCGGCTTGGGCCGAGTGCCGTCCTCGATGGCTGCGCGCGTGTCTTCGGGGCCCGGGTTGATGAACACGTCATCGCCCTGGATGATGATGAACTCGGGCCGCATGACGATCTGAGAGCTGCCCACCGTGAGCAGGATCATCTGCTCGCCCGTGTGCTCCTGGATCTTGGCGCGCGAGTCCCACTTCTCCGCAATGGTGTAACTCTGGTTGGCCTTGCCATCGACGGTGATGTTGCCGCCGACCGAGTGACTCTGGGTGCCGACGACGCTCACGCTGCGGTTGCCGTGGACGGCCGTAGACTGGTCGTTCTCGATCACGCTGCACTGTCGACTGCCAACGTACAGGATGTCGTCGGTGCCGACGCAGGAGGAGCGAGCGTTGCCCACCACCGAGGTGCTGCTGTTCTTGACCACCTCGCGCATGTCGCGCTGCGCTTGCAAGTAGACCTGCTGACTCCCCGGTCGGTCGCAGAACGAGAGCTCGTTGCCGTCCCAGCCCAGCGTGGAGCGATCGGGCGAGGTGGCGTCGAAGAAGGGGTGCGTCATCGTCTCGCCCAGCTTTCCCAAGTCCAGCGGAGATCCTGGGCCGCCCAGCAAGTTGGCCGGCGGCGCGGGCGCGCCGGCAGGACCGGCGGAGCCCGCCCCGAGGGCCTCGCCCGATCCGCCGGCGAGCAGTCGGGGGCTGGTATTGGAACGAATGCCACTCACGTCCTTGAACTGGGGCAGCTTGTAAGGTGTGGGGTGCGTCTTGGTGAAGACCCGCCCCATGATCACCGGCCTATCGGGATCTCCGCCCAAGAACTCGATCAGGACCTCTTGGCCGACGCGCGGGAGGTTGATGGCACCGAACCCCGCGCCGCCCCAGGGCTGATTGACGGGCACCCAGCAAGACGAGCGTTCGTCACGCGCCCCCTGGCGATCCCAGTGAAACTGGACGCGCACCCTCGCGAACTCGTCGGTGTGAATGTCGTCCTCGGGCGGGCCGACCACCACCGCACTCTCCACACCCACGATCCGTGGCTTGGGCGTCGAGAGGGGCGGACGGAATGGTTGGTCGGTGGTGGCGCACTCGACGACGCTGCGCCAGCCGCCCGTGGCGCTCCCGGAGATCAGGACCCGTGTGATGAGCAGTGACTTGCCGTCGATCTCCCGGTGCGGGTGGCCGGTCACGCTGAGGGTGGAGCCCGCCACCAGATCCGTCGTGCCCGTCTCGAAGTGGATCCCTCGTGCGCTCGCGCGCGCGGCGAGCAGACGGCTGTGGACCAGGGCTGCGCCGGCGGTGGTATCGGTTCGCGCCACGCCGCGGTCATCGGCGGCCGGGGTGTTGTCCCCGCTGGGCACCTGATACAGGAACGCCCCCGGCTGCCACTCCATTTGCTCGAGCGTCAGCTCCTGCGGCAAGCCCATGACGCTCTCGAGCACCGGCTGCGAGGTGGCAGGTTTGCGATAGTCCAGGTCTTGGATCCGTACGCGCCCAGGGCGAACTCGCTGCCGGATCGTGAGCTTGGTGGCGAAGCGCTCAGCGGTCTCGGGCGGGGTGTCGAAGAAGGGCAGCGGATCGACGGGAGAGATCCTCGACTCGAGCGCGTCGGCCAGCACGAGAGTGCTCTCGTCGCCCGAGAGCTCGAACGCATACGCGACGCCGATGGACTCGAGCATACGGCTCAAGAAGGCGAAGTCCGACTCGCCGTACTGGACGACGAACTTTCGCGGCGGGTAGCGGCGTTGCGTGCTGTCCGTGAACGCGACGCGGTGCTCGCCGAGCAGCTGCTTGGCGATGTCGAGCTCCGACCGATACTGGAACACGCGGTAGTTCTTGCGCTGGGTCGCCAACCACAGCTTGGGCACGATGCTGAGCGAGTAGGTGGCGACCCCCGTGGTCTCCACTCGCTCTTGGACGATGTCTTCGACCGTGCCGGTCCACTTGCGCACGGCGCCGTCGTGGTTGACCGTGACGCTCGCTTCACGCCCCACGACCGACCCAAAATCGATGTCTTGATTGCGGCTGACCGCGGTCAACGCAATGCGGAACAGGGTGGAGATTCCCTCCTGAATGGTGACGCTGCGCACGTCCAGCGCGTCTCCCGAGGCGACCACCACCATACAGTCGTTGGAGAGCGCCTCGGCGAGGTGCTGCATGGGTGCGTCGGTTCGGTTCATCGGTCTTACTCCGGTTTGCGTCGCAAGCGGTGGGTGGGGGCTCTTCGTTCTGGGGCAGGTCAGTCGCGGCGACCGACACCACCCGGCGAGGGCAGCTCTCGGGCGAGCGCGCACAAGACCAAGGCTTCGCCCGGCATGTCGTAGGCGTCCAAGCCCACGTGGAGCTCAGCGATGAGGCGGGCAGGAAAGCTCTCGCACAGCGGCAGGCTCGGGCGCAGGATCTCGGGCAGGAGCAGGGGCACCGAGGAGCCACCTCGCATCGTCAGCTCGCAGCGGAGCCTGGGCTCACCGAGCGCGACTCGGGTGCGGAACGCACGCGACTCGAGCAGCGAGCGGCGCAACTGCGCATCGAAGAGCGCGAGCAGTTGGCTGCTGGCGCGTCCGATGGTCTCCCGCAGCTGCTCGACGGCAAGCTCTTGCGCTTGGGCGGTGGCCCATGCGTTGTCGCAAGTGAGCTGCGACGCGGCGATCGCCTCTTTGGCTCCCTTGATGCCACCTGACATGGCCTGCGCATGGGCGATCGCCGCCTCGAGCCGTTTGCGTTCGTCGATCAGCATGGCCACCTCGCCAGTGAACGGAAGCAGCGGAGGAGTGAACCTCCCGAGCTCGTCGACCGCGTCTGCCCTCAGCTGCACCAACTCGCTCGCCTCGACGGGCCGTACGAGGCCGAGCACACGCAACACTTCCTGGGCGCAGCGAGGATCGGTCGCCGATGGGCCCTGCTCCAACTTGAAGCGTCGTTCCCGGGCATACGCTGCGGAGAATCGCGGGCCGGCTCGCACCGCGCCGAGCTTGTCCTTGTCGAACCAGGCGAGCGCGAGTGGCGGGCCGACGTAAAGTGGAGCTGCTGCGCGACCGCGCGGCTGCCCTGCACGCCCAGCGCGTGACGCCGGAGCGTCGGCGGCAGCATCCGAGGCGGCCTTGAGCCCCGAGACGGCCGCAGCGGCGCGGTGGCTAGGCGCGGGCATCGCTGCGGGCGCGAGGGGCTTCGCGCTGGCGCTGGGCGCGGGCGCCACGGGTTGAGGGGGCGTCGAGGGCTCATGCACGGAAGGCGGAGCGGGTGGAGCGGGTGGGACGGGCGCCGGGGCGACTGCCCGCGGGCTCGGTGCCGGAGCAGCAACGCTTTCGGCGGATCTGGTGAACGGCAACGCCCGCCCAGCGCGTGGCTGCACGATCTCCGTCGTCAGGCCGTCGGCGTACTCGGGCTCGCTCGCGGTGGCAGCCTGTGTAACGCCCGGAGGCAAGGCGATCTGCACGGCGACGTGCCCACCCAGCTCGGAGACGGAGCGCCAGCCTCGGAACGTGACCGAGCAACGGCCGGTGGCCGCATCGATCAAGATCGTGTCCGGGCGCAGCGCCAACATCACGCTGCTCCTTCCCTCGAGCCGAGCGGTCGGGCTCGACCACACGAGCGTGCTCGTGAGCACGCGGTGCCGTGGGTGCAGGTTCTCCAGGTAGATCTCGAGCGGGCTCGACAGCTCCGCGACCTGATCCAGCGGGCTCGACTGTTGAAACAGCGACGGATCCGCGGTGGCTTCCACGTGTCCGCTGGGCGCGGCGGCGAACGAGTCTCGCAGCGACGGCAGCGCCGTCGGTTGGTTGGAGCTCGCGAACGACAACGTTCGCGAGAGAGCGCCAACCCGGAAGCTCGCCGTGAACGGTTGGCTCGAGGGCGGATAAGCGAGGCCCGTGAGGAGCACGTCGGCCTTTGCCTTGAAGGGAGCGAGGTCCGACAGGTGGCGCGCGCCGGGGGCTCCGTCCGCCAGACTGCGGATGCCTTCCTGCTCCGCCGCACGAAGGCTGCGGCCCGGCTCGAGCGCGAAGGTCATCTTCGCGATCACCGTGCAGCAGCGCTCCCGCGACGGTCCCCAGGTCCAAGAGAAGGCCGATGCTCGGAGGTCTGGTGGTGAGTCGATTCGGATCATCACGTCTCTGCTTCTGGCGGCGGGCCAGCCGCGCGCAGCGTACACGCTGCTCACGCCGCACCGGGCGGGGCGAGCGCCTTGAAGGGAGATCTGGACGAGCACGCTGCCTTGCAACGCAAGTCCGATGCCACGCTCGGGGAGCCCGAGAACGCGCTCTCGACGAGCAGCGCCATCGCCTGCCGGGCGACGCTCGTGTCAACTCCGAGTTGACGGTCCTGCTCCTGTCGTCGACGCCGTTCGCCCACGAGTCTCGTGCCTCCACGGCAAGGACGCCCGCCGCCCGACTTGTCGCATACAAATCGGCCTTGGACAGGCGTGACCTCGCTGCAAGCGCCCGTGGACCGGCCGATTTCATCCGGATGTGAGGCACGGATCGCCCGCGGCCAGGAGCCAGCGGTAGCCGAGCGCTGCCATCGGAAGCGCGAACAGCCCACCTTCCGAGGAGAAGCGCTCTCCGCTGAAGACGTCCACGAGCTCTGGGGCGCCGACGTCCGACTCCTCGAGCTCGATCACGGAGGCAGAGGGTGCGGTGGAGAGCAGTACCCACGCCTCGTCGCCGCGCTCGAACGCGTACTGCGTGGCGGTGGCGAGCAGGGAGCGGCGGTCGCCGCGGCGCAGCGCCTGCGAGCATGAGCGCACTGCGGCGAAGCGGCCGACCTGCTCGCGCAGCGCAACTTGTCGAGGCAGGAGGCTCGCCTCGGCGGGCATGACGCGGCGATTGTCGGGGTCGTTGGCGCCGGCGAGCCCCACTTCGTCACCTTGGAACAGCGTGGGGAGCCCCGGCAACGCGAACGTGAGCGCGAACGCCAGCTCCAGGCGATCGTAGGGATCGTCTTCACTGGGCTGCACTGGTGGATCCTGCCAAGGGTGATTCCCGTCTTCACCCGTCGCCGCGGAGACGAAGCGGGGCACGTCGTGGTTGTCCAAGATGCGGGAAAGCAGCACGCCCGAGCCAGCGAACTCCTCTTCTTCGCGTTGCAAGATCGCCTCGGCGTCCTCGAAGCTGCCCTCCCCTTTGGCAATCGCGGATCGGATCGACCACATCAAGGGGAAGTCGAACACGCTGTCCAATCCTGGCTCCCCGATGTGGAACCGAAGCTCATTCAGCGCACCGATGCCAGGCCCCGTGAACACCTCTCCAAGCAAGAACGTGGCCTCACGTGGCGCGACCTGGTGGCGCAGATCGTGGAGCATCCTGCGCGTGGCGCCACGCGGCATCATCGGCACCGCATCGACACGCGCGCCGTCCAAGTCGAACGCTCGGATCCAGCGCGAGGTCTCGGCGCGCACGTCCGCCAGGGCCTCGTGGCTCTGGAGCCGAACGTCCGGCAGGTAATCGGTGAACCAACAGCGCAGGAGGTTCTCTCCCCAGGGGCAGTCCTCTGTGCCGCACACGCAATCTGCGGGGGTGAACCAGTCGTCCCCGCTGTGCTCCAGGTAGCGCGGGTGGGTCTCGTACACGTGGTTCGGCACCACATCCAGGATGACGGCCATGCCGCGCTCGTGCGCGGCGGCGACGAGCTGGTGGAGCGCCTCGTCGCCACCCAGACGCGCGTCCACACCGCTCGCCGCCGTGGACCAGTAACCGTGGTAGCCCTCATAGCTGTTGCCATCGAGACCTTGGCGCGGCTCATCGGGGTTCTGGTACACGGGCGAGAGCCAAAGCGCCGTGACGCCGAGCGCGTCCAGATCGCCGCGCTCGAGCGCGGCGCGCACGCCGTCGAGGGTCCCGCCCGCGCGGCTGCCGGGCGTGGCCGGCGGAGCCAACGCTGCACCGCCATCGCCGTAGAAACGATCGATCATCACCTGGTAGAGCACGCCGTCTTCCCAGCTGGTCATCCTCCTCCCCGGCCAAGCCGTCAGCAGGGCTGGTGGTGCGCTGGCGCCGTCCTGATCGCCCGCCCGGATCGTGAGCGTGTGTTTGCCGTCGGGGAGCTCGCCCGCGATCTCGATCACCCCGGTCTCCGGGTCGACGACGAAGGGCAGCTCGGCCCCGGTCTGGGTGGTGACCGCAACGCTGGTCGGCTCGATCGGCACGCCGGCTTCACTGGCCAAGAACTGCGCGCGCGCGCCCACTCGGTTGCCACCTACCGTCACGGCCTCCACGTGCACGAACGGCGCGGTGCAGTCCGTCACGACCAGCAGCGAGACCTCTTGCTGATCGCGATCACGCCACGTGGTCATCGGGTTGAGGGGGTCGAGCGCCTCGCCCGCGCCGTCCACCAACATGTACCCGTGGTCGCCCGCCGGCAGCTTCAGACGAGCCAACATCCACGCCGGATCGTGCTCGACGAACAGCGGCTCCGGCACCCACCCATTGAACGATCCAGCCAAGTACCGTTGCTGTCCGTCGTTCGGTGCCCACACCCGCGCGAAGCAGTCCCGCTTGAGCGCGCTCTCGCCGCAGCTCGGCCCGAGCAGCAGCGGAGAGACGATGCCCAGAAGCGCCCACGCGAACGCAGCACGCGTGCGGGCAAGAGCCAGCTTGGGGGACTTCGACACGCGGTGTCGTCAGGGTACGACGAGGATGCGCGCCGATCGAGCTGGGACTGACACCGAAGGGCCCGAGAGCGAAGCGCCGGTGAGCTCGTCCGTGAACGCCTGCGCCGGCAAGCCGCCGACGTTCTGCGCGGAGTCGGCGCGGTTGATCACGACGAACACCTCGTCCCCCGCGGTGGTCATCTTGAACGCCATGGTGTCGGCCGAGGCGCCCAAGCTGGTGCGAGTCCCGCGCCGGAGCGATGGGTGCGCGGCGCGCACGCTGGCGAGGTTGGCCAGGTGGTTCTTGAGCAACGTCTGACCCGCGCTGTAGCCCGACCACTGCATCATGCGGCGGTTGTCTGGATCGCCAGCGCCAGGCATGCCGACCTCGTCGCCGTAGTAGATGAGCGGGACGCCCGGCAACGTGTAGAGCAGCGTGAAGGCGTTGGCCATGCGCTCGAACGCGCTGGTGCCGCCCGGCAGGCCGGGCTGGTTCGACCAGGCGCGCTCTTTGCCGCCAGCCCAGGGATCGTTCCACAGCGGCGCGTCCTCGGCGAAGTGAATGGTGCGGGGGATGTCGTGGTTGCCGATGAAGGTGCTCATGACCCCGGCGCCGTAGAGCCCGAGGTTGCTGGCGACGAAGCCGTCGAGCTCGGACATGGGGGCGTTCCGGATCAACATCGAGCGCAGGACCTGCGCGCGAAGCGGGAAGTCGAACTGGCCGTCGAGCATCGTGGACGGGTTGACGTAGTAACCGATCAAGCCTTGGTCGCCGGTGAAGGTCTCCCCCACCATGTAGAAGTGCTGCTGCGTGACCGGCTCGAGCTCGTTCTTGATGCGGCTGCGCAGGTCGAGCAGCCATTGGCCCTCGATGTGTTTGACCGCGTCGAGGCGGAAGCCGTCCAAGCCCAAGCTCTGCGCCCAGCTCACCGCGTTGTCCACCGACCAGGCTCGCGCAGCCGAGTTGGTGAAGTTGAAGTCCGGTAGGTAGTCGCGGAACCAGCAGCGTCGGCCCTCAGCGCCGTCCCACGAGCAGCCGTCACCACACACACAGTTCTGGCCGCTGTTGTCGAGCGGCCAGAACCAATCTGGGTTCTCCGCATAGAGGGGCGACGAGATGTGTACGTGGTTCATCGCGTAGTCGACGATGACCTTGATGCCGCGCGCGTGAGCCGCGTCGACCACGGCGACGAGCTCCTGCTCGGTGCCGAACCGCGCCTCGACCGTGTCGAGGTCCTTGGGCCAGTAGCCGTGGTAGGCGCTGTATTGGTGGCCGTCATCACCGATACCCGCCACGTCCGCGTTGTCCATCGGGACGCTGAGCCAGAGCGTGTTGACCCCGAGGTCACCGAAGTAGTCCTCTTCGATCTTGGTCAACAGCCCGGCCCAGTCGCCACCGCGATACGCGGCCGGCTGCTGCACGCCAGGCTGCGTGGGCCCGTTGTTGGAGGGGTTGCCGTCGACGAAGCGGTCGACGAGCACGAAGTACATGACGGCGTCGCGCCAGTCGAAGCCCAGCACCGGCACCTCACAGCTGAAGTCGTCTGGACAGGTGATGCCGTCGAGCACGCTGTTGAAGCCGCCGAACCCGTCATCGACCTGGTTGGGGTTCGCCGGATCTGTGATCCAGGTGCTGCCGTCGAGCACCAGTTTGTACTCGACATCGCCGGCCCACGGCACGTTGAGCGTCGCCGACCAGGTCGAGCCCGACTTGCTCATCGGCACGCCCACCGTCCAGCCGTCGGCGGAGAAGTCTCCGCGCACCTCGACGGACTGCTCGCCCTGGTCGGCGTACGTCAGCACGCGCTCGCAGCGCTTGAGCTCGTCCTCGCACATCGGCGGCGGCGGCTCGCCACCTCCTTCGCCGCCGTCTCCGCTCTGGGCGCCGTAGCCGTAGCCCGACCCGCTCGACGGCGGCCCTGGGTTGAACCCACCCGTGCCGGGCGGCGGGACGTCGTCGTAAAAGTTCTCCTTCGCACACGCGGCCAGGAGAACGAGCGAAATCCCCGTAGAGCACAGCCGGAGCGACATCGCCGCCGATAGTAACTCAACTCAGAGTCACGAGCCAGCCTCGACAGGTCCCAAACAATCTTGAGCCAAGAACGGCAGGGGCTCGCCACTAACCTTCCGTGACGCAAGCCGCTCGAGCTCCCCGCCTGGCCCTGGTGGTCCCGCTCCGGCGCGCCGAGGGCGACACGACCACGGCTGTTTCGGCACGATTTCCTTCGCCTACCGAGCTGGTCACGGCGCTCAGGGCCGGCGACGTCTCGGCGCAGGCCGCGCTATGGGATCGCTACTCGGTGGGCGTCCGTGCAGTGCTCCGCCGCATGCTCGGCCCGTCGGCCGAGGTCGAGGACGCGCTGCAAGAGGTGTTCGTGCAGTTCTTCCGCTCCCTGGGCGCGTTGCGCGATCCCACCGCGCTCCGCCCGTTCTTGATCGGCATCGCCATACGCGTCGCGCGCGGAGCCCTGCGCAAGCGCAGACTGCTTCGTTGGTTCCGGCTGACACACGACGGACAGCTGCCGGAGAGCGCGCTCGAGCCACCCGACGACGATCGCGCGCGCGTGGCGCTCCGGCAACTGTACACCATCCTGGAGGAGCTCGACGTAGACAGCCGCTTGTTGTTCGTGCTGCGCCACATCGAGGGCTTGGCGCTCGATGCCATCGCGCAGGGCCTGGAGCTGTCGACGGCGACAGTGAAGCGCAAGCTCGCGCGCGTGACGCCGGTGGTGCTCGCGCGGGCGAAGCAGAGCGCCGAGCTCGCGAGCTACTTGCCGAGTGAACCGGAGGAGGGCCGATGAGCCGCGACCTGGGCGCGATGGTACGCACAGCGCTCGATGGCAGCGTCGACGACGCCACGCACGTGCACGGCCGCGAGCGCGTGCTCGCGTGCGTGTCTCCAGCAGGGTCCGCCAGGCGCGCGCGCTCTTGGCTCGCGCTGATGGTGGCGACTCTCCTCGCTTCGTGCTTGCTCTGGGCGCTGTGGCCGAGCGCCACGATCGAGCTCGCGAGCAGCAATGGCGGCCAGATCACGATCGACGACGGCGGGGCACGCGTCGAGACCCTGGCAGAGCCGAGCTCGCTGCATTTCAGCGACGGCTCCACGATCGAGCTCGCGCCGCGATCGCTCGCTCGCGTCGGCGACCTGTCGAAGCACGGCGCGCGCGTGGTGCTGGCCTCCGGCCGCGCCCACTTGACGATCCAGCACCGGCGCGGGACGTCCTGGTCGGTCGAGGCCGGCCCCTACGTGGTGCGCGTGACCGGCACGGAGTTCGAGGTCAGCTGGGATCCCGCGAGTGGCGCGTTCGGCGTCGCCATGGTGGAGGGGTCGGTGCTGGTCGAAGGCACCCCCGCCCGCGCCCCCGTGCCGCTGCGCGCAGGCCAACGACTCGAGGTCTCGCAGGGCGTGCTGCGCGTGGGCGATCAGGTGGCGCCGCTCGCCGGCGCCGACCTGCCGTCGGCCGAGCCGCACGTCGCGAGCTCGGCGCCCACGCAGAGTGCAGCGCCGCCGCTCGCGAGCGCTCAGGTCGCGGCGCCAGGCCACAAGCCGAGAGTCGCGACCTGGGCAGAGCTCGTGGCGCAGGGACGGTACAAGGACGTGGTGGAGCAAGCCCGCGCGCGCGGCATGCTCCAGGTGGCCGAGAGTGCGTCGAGCGCGGAGCTATCAGCCCTCGCAGATGCCGCTCGTTACGCCAAGGACGGCGCGGCGGCGCGCGCGGCGCTCGAAGCGCTGCGCCAGCGATTCGCGAGCAGCTCGGCCGGGAAGAATGCCGTCTTCTTGCTGGGTCGTCTGGCGGAGGACAGCGACAACGACGCCGCGCGCGCCATTGCGCTGTACGACGAGTATCTGGCGCTGGGCGGCAGCTACGCCTCCGAAGCCTTGGGCCGCAAGATGAGCGCGCTACGGCGCACCCAGGGCAACGCCGCCGCCAAGCCTGCGGCCGAGCTGTACTTGAAGCGCCACCCCGAGGGCGCCTACGCCGCGGCTGCCAAGAGCATCCTGGAGACGCCATGACGCTCGCCGACTGGTTGCGCGCCGCTGTGTGGTTTGCGTGCCTCGTGCCCTGCGAGCTCTCGGCCGAGCCGCGCGCCCGCATCGCCGTGGAGATATCGGGCGATCCGGCGCTGTCGGCGGACGTGGCTGGGCGCCTCGCCGCTGAGCTCGACGGCCTCGGCTTCGAGGTCGTGCGCCAGAGCTCCCAGGGAGCGGCGGCAGGCGTGTTCGCGACCATCGCCTTGGTGGCCGACCGCGGACAGGTGGCGGCGTCCGTCCGCGTGCTCGGACCAGGGGGCGAGCTGACTGCGGCCCGGCGTGTCGACGATCAGGGCGTCGACCGGAGCGACGCGCGCTCGGCGGTGGCGATTCGCTCCGTGGAGGCGCTGCGCGCCAGCGTGTTCGAGCTCGCCACCAATCCGAAAGCAGCCGCGCAGTTGCCCACGAGCGCGATCGCCTGGGCGCAAGCAGATCAGGCGCCACCAGCGGTGCCCGTGCTGATTCCGCAGCCTCCCATCCCAGCCTCTGGACATGCGCCCACGGCGTACTCGGCCGTCGGGGGGGGCGGCGCGGGCGCGGCTGCCGTCGCGGACACAGGCGCCCCTCTCTCCCCCAAGCCAACTGGCGAGTACGACGAGCGCACCTGGATGGGTGGCGGTCTGGGGGTGCTCGGCTCGTTCGGATCGCTCGGTCTCTCGTTCGGCCCGCGCGTCACGTTCCGACAAGATCTGCCTTACGGCTTCGACGTCGGCGGGACCTTTCTCGCCACCGTCGCCGCGCACAACGTCGCCGCCAGCGCCTACCAATTCGTCGTGTTGAGCGAGGGCACGTACACCATTGGCAAGAAGAGCTGGGTCGGCTCTCCGCACGTATCCCTGGGCTTGGGCGCCCACATTTACGAGGCGGCAGAGGCGGTCGCGGCGACTCCGATCAGCGAGCCGCAGATCCAGAGAGGCGTCGCGTTCGCAGTGGCGCCTGGCGTCGGGGTGGAGTTCGAGCTGGCCCGACCCGTGCGCATGAGCATCGACCTCGCCACGTTGTTCGTGGTGCCCGAGCCGGTGGTCGACTGCTGTGGTGGCTTCGCCGATGGTGCGCGCGAGCCCTTCATCTTGGCCAGCGCCGACCTGATTTTTGCGCCCTGAAGACCGATTGCTGAGCCGCGCTCCTGCGATTTCGCCGACTACTCGACCGAGAGATGAGATGAAAACGCTGCACACTGCCTGGCCCCCGCTCGTGCTCGCTCTGGGCTGCCAAACGGAGCTGCCGACAGAGCCCTTGCTCGATGACACACCACCGACTCTGGCGGCGACTCGACCACCGCCGATCAGCGGCGGGACGTTGCTCGTCACGGGCGACGCCAAGACGGCGGTGGTTGCGGATCCGGAGCGCGACCGCGTGCTGGTGGTGTCCCTCGGGTCGCGAGAGGTTTGCGCCGTCGAGCTTGCTCCGGGAGACGAGCCAGGGCGGCTGATCGAGGGCCCCGAGGGCACCGTCTTCGTGGCCTCGCGGAGGGGGGGTGAGGTCATCACCATCGACCTGGACACTTGCTCGCTCGGCGAGCGCAGGCCGGTGTGCGACGCACCTCGCGGACTCGCCTTCGATGGGCGCACTTCTGAGCTGCACGTCGCCTGTGCCTCGGGCGAGCTGGTGTCCTTCGCCGTCGGCGGCGCGTTGAGCGAGACGCGTCGCCTGGTGCTGGAGCCCGATCTACGAGACGTGTTGGTCGTCGGAGAGCAGCTCGCGGTGACCCACTTTCGGTCCTCCCGGCTGTCGTTCGTCGGGTCGGCGGGAGCGATCGAGCGCGAGCTGTCTCCCCCCAACGAGCTCGGCGGGGACGGCTCGGTGGTGCGCGTCCCCCGCGTCGCCTGGCGGGCCGTCCCAAGGCCGCAAGGTGGCTTGGTCGTGGTGCATCAGACGGCCATCGCTCGCCCGATCGACCTCGCCCCACGCGAGGGCGTCGAGGGCGAGCACGCCGCGCCCTATGGCGGAGACTGCAGCCAAGACCTCGTGCGCGCCGAGGTCACGAGCATCGACGCCGCCGGCAACGCCGCCCAGCTCGGACCGGCAGCCTTCAGAGGCCTGCACTTGCCGGTCGACCTCGCGGTCGCGCCCGATGGCAAGCGCGCCATCGTCGTCGATCCGGCAGCGGGAGAGGCGCGCGACATCGACCTCTTCGATCCTACGGGCGAGGACTGCTTCGCGCTCAGCAGTGAGTACGTGCTCGGGCTCGCTGGCGGCACCCCCATCGCGGCTGCCTACGCTGGCCCTCTTGCGGTGGTGCAGACGCGTGAGCCGGCCCAGCTGCAGCTGTTCGACCCTCTCCTCACCGCGGTCATTCCTCTCGGCGGCGAGAGCCGCGCCGACACCGGGTTCGACTTGTTCCACAACACCGACGCACACGACAACCTCTCGGGTCTCGCTTGCGCGAGCTGCCACCCCGAGGGCCGTGAAGACGGCCACACCTGGAACTTCACCGACGAAGGGCCGAGGCGGACACAGTCGCTCTCGGGCACGCTGAAGGGCACGGCCCCGTTTCACTGGGGCGGATCCTTCGAGTCGATGGCCGGGTTGATGGAGGAGGTGTCGACCCACCGCATGGGCGGGGTGCGCCAGTCGGTCGCGCGCACCATGGCGCTGTCCACCTGGCTCGAGGAGCTGCCCCCCGTGCGCGGGCCGCGCCATGACAGCGCGGCCATATCCAGGGGCGAGAAATGGTTCCAAGACCCCACCGTCGGCTGCGCCACCTGCCACAGCGGGCCCATGTACACCAACGCCACGAGCACGGACGTGGGCCGCGGCGAGGCGCTCCAGGTGCCATCGTTGATCGGCGTGGGCACCCGGGCACCGTTCATGCATGACGGCTGTGCCGACACGCTGCTCGAGCGGTTCGACCCAGCCTGCGCTGGAGAGAGCCATGGAACCATCGACCATCTGAACCAGAGCCAACTCAGCGATCTCGTCGCCTTCTTGCTCAGCCTTTGATCTCCGTCGGCTTCACCGCTCACTCTCCCAGAGGAACTCATGAACCTTCGTTCGACCGCTGCGACCTGTCTCACGTTGGCGACACTGTCGTTCTTTGCAACCGGGTGCGAGGCCGTGTTGATCGGCGCCACCATCGCCGCAGACGACGAGACCGAAGGTGGCGGCGAGATCTACGAGAGCGGGGAATGGGGCGGTGAGGACTGGGGGAACGTGGCCGTAGAGAGCGCGCAGTTGGAAGGGTCCATCGGCGACGCCACCAACTTCTCCGCGACCGCCAGGAGCGCCGACGCGTTGGACGACGGCGAGTTCCTGAGCATCACCCTGTGGGCGGACGGAGGCAGCGGCTCGAGTCAGTGGGCCGCGATGACCGCCTTCCAGCTCGTCGGCGACGCGCGCGACGAGCTCTTCACCAGAGGAGCCACGCTGGAGCTGGGCGACAATCCCGACGCGACTGGGTACGGCTGCGCGGGCGCGGGCGAGGACATGGACCCCTACGCGTACGAGGTGACCATCACCGGCGGACAGCTCGTTGTGGAGGGTTCCGACGATCCCGACCTCTTGCTCGTGACCTTCAGCGTCTCCTTCGACGGCACGGACGCTGTCAGCGGGAGCTTCGAGATCGAAGCGCGGGACTGAGCCAACGGCGCGCCTGAGCCAGCTGGCGCTTCAGCGCAGACGATGGCTCGGCGGTCGGGGCGAAGCCGCTGACGTTCTCCCACAGGTCGGGGCTCCCGAACACGAGGTTGTTCAGAGCGGGATCGCCGCTGAACGACTCGGCCGGAATGTCGGCGAGGCAGCTCGTATCCGGCGGCAGGTTGGGGTCCTGCAAGAACGACAACGTGATCGCCAAGCCGCACATGACGTCGCCGCTGGCGACGGGCGTCTGCCCGGTCACCGCGTGGGCTGCGCGTGGGACGGTGACGAAGCTCTGATGAGGACCGACGAAGTGCGGCGCCATCAGCTCTGCGAGCCAGATCGGCGTCATGGGGTCCAGATCGCCGTTGAGCATCAACAGCGGGGTCGTTGTGTTGGCCCAACCGTCCACCAAACCGTCGTCCGGATAGGCGGGCCACACGTCCTGCACCTCCGCGACGCGTGGGGTGAGCCCGGTGGTGATGAACAGCGCGGCCTCGGCCGCCTCGATCTCGGTCATCGTCGGGTGCGCGTCCGCATCGGGCCACAGCTCCGAGAGCGCCACGTTGTAAAACAGCGCGTCGGAGGAGAGCGTGTCGTAGTAGCTCGTCTGTTGGTCGCCGAAGAGCAGCGTCAACATCTGGTCGAGGGCGGTCACGTCGCCCGGCTCACAACGCTGCAGGCGATAGATCGTCGCGGGCAGGTACGTGCGTGTGATGGGGCTCATCAGCAGCACAGCAAGGACGAGGCGGAGCGCCTCGGCGTCGAGCCCCCAGCTCTGTTGGAGCTCCGCGCAGTGGCCGGCGGCGAGCATGGCCGACACGGAGCCCAGCGTCGTCCAGGGATCGGCGCCGAGCTTGCCGGAGCAGATGGAATCGGCGGCGCACAACGCGAGGAAGTCCTGACCCACGCGATCGAAGTCGGCGTCGTACGTGACGAAGTCGATGCCCGGTGGCGCGATCGAGTCGAGCACCACACCGTCCGCCTGATCGGGGAACAGCTGCAGGTACCTGTGCGCCCAGTACGTGCCGTAGGAGACGCCGTAGACGTACGCCGCCTGGTCCGGTCGAGCGAAGAGCTCGATCAAGTGCCCGAGGTCCCTCGCCGCGGCCGTAGCAGTGAACTCTCCGAGGTCACTGCCCCACTGGGCCAGCAGCGCATCGCGGCACGCCGCCGCCTCCGTGGGCGCGACAGAGCTTCCCCACTCGCTGCCAACGGTCTCTTGGGCAGGGCAGCCGAGCCGCGCCGAGCGACCGACGCCGCGATGATCCACAGCGTACAGATCGAGCGACGGATCGAGCTCGTGGAGCTCCTCCATCCAAGCGTCGAAGTCGGCGCCGGATCCGCCCGGGCCACCCTCGAGCAGCCACAGCTGCCCGCGGATCGGGCCCACCCCGCGCAACCGCTGCACGAACACTCCGATGGTGGGACCTTCGGGCTCGGACCAACGCAGCGGCACGTCGAACGTCGCACACTCTGCCTCGGGACCATCGGGCTGGTCGACGTAGAGCGGGCACGGCGCCCAGTCGCTCGTGGAGGAACCTCCCGAACCGCCCGCGCCGCCCGTCGCTGGATCACCCCCTGCACCTCCTCCACCACCTGCGCCGCCGGGTTGGACCGCGGAGTCGCCGCAGGCGGCGCAGAGCAGCAGCGAGACGATCCCCAGTGCAGGTTTGCTCATGCACTTGCAGGTGCATGATCGGTGCCCGCTCGAATCCCTGCGAATCGCATGAGGCAGCCCCGGACCGTTAGCGGACTGACGGTGTGGATCTCGGCCTGCGCAGACGCGGAGTCGACGCCTTGCTGGCGCTGCTGCATGCTGAGCGATGGGCGGCGAGCTCCAGGGGACTTGCTCCGCAGAGCTCGGCTCAGCGTTTGCGATACCGCTCGTACAGCGCGCTCTGGCGCGAGGTCTTCTCCACCTCGCGGCCGCGGATGAAGACGTGCTCCGGCGTGGAGTCGAGCTCGAGCGGGTCCTTGGACCAGACGACGACGTTGGCCACTTTTCCCTTCTCGAGCGAGCCGTAGCGGTCGGCGACGCCGAGCACCTCTGCGGGGGCGAGGGTGATGGCGCGCAGCGCTGCGCTCCAGGGGAGCCCGGCGCGCACCGCGTTGCCCGCGACTTGCCGGAGCTTGCGAGCGTTGTGGGTCTCTTGCGTGGTGAACGCGATGGTGACGCCTGCCTCGTGCAGCAACTTGGCGTTGTCCGCGCGCGCCCCGAGCGAGTCGAACGACTCCGGCAGGTTGCTGAGCGGGTTCAGGATCACGGGGCACGCGGCCTTGGCGAGCTGGTCGCGCACCTTCCACGCCTCCAGGCCCCCCGCCAGCACCAGCTTGAGCCCGAACTCCTTGGCGAGCGCGAGGCACGCGGTGATGTCTGCCGCGCGTTGCACCTGAATCACTGTGCGGAGCTTGCCGCCCAGGACGTTGACCAAGGCCTCCAGATCGAGCCGGCTGGGAGCGAGCTCACGCATCGCGTTGCGCTCGTAGTTGGCCTTGCTCTTGGAGAACGCACGAGCGTCGTCGAGCGCCTCACGCAAGCGCAAGAGCGCGGTGGCGACACCCGATCCCTCCTTCGTCTCGGCGCCGCCCAGCTCTACGTGCATGGCCAGGGGCGTGACCAACATCTCCTCGCGTGTGGCGCCATCGAGATCTGCCCACGCCGATTGTCCGGCGACCAACCCGCCCACGGGCACCACGCCGACGCTCGTCACCCCTCCCAAGCGCGTGACCGGGATGACGACAGAGGCCGGGTTGAAGCTGTCGGCGGCGCGGAAGGCCGCGCGCACTCCGTCTCCGTCGGTGCGCTTCTGATCGCGTGCGCGGGGCTCGAGATCGATCTCGACAAGGCCCGTCTGCGAGAGCGGCTCGACCAAGCCCGGTGTGACGATCTTGCCCGAGGCGTTCACCACCTTGGCGCCACTGAAGACGGCCTTGATCGCTGCCACCGCGCCGATCTTGGAGCCGTTGACCACCACCACACCCTCGCTGGGCGCGGGCGTGAACAAGCGCCCACCTTGAATCACAGTGATGGGCTCGGGGGGTTTGGCTGCGTTGGGGTTGGGCTTGCCTGCGGGTTGCGACCAGCTCTCAGTCGCGACGGAGGCGCACACGAGCGAGAGCCCGAGCTTGAGCAGCGAGCGTTTGGTGGTGCTCACGGTGCACCTCCTTGGGTGGGTGGTCCAAGCCACGTGGGCGGCGGCGCTCCTGCCTCGAAATCGCTCCAAGGCTGGGTAGCCTGGCTCGCGACGAACCGCTTCTCACCGTCGATGGTGACCAGCACGGCGCGCGCGTAGACCGAAAATGGGCTCTTGTCCCACATGACCACGTCCGCGTCCTTGCCCACCTCGAGCGTGCCGACACGCCGATCGACCCCGAGCGCGATGGCGGGGTTCTTGGTGACCCATTGAATGGCATCGTCTTCGCTGAGCTTGATGCCCGCGCGCTGCCCAGACGCGAGCGCCTTCGCCGCCTCCTGGTTCAGACGTTGAACCCCCTCGGCGGAGTCAGAGTGGATGATCGCGAGCCCACCCGACTCTTGGATCATGGCAGCGTTCTCGGGAATTCCGTCGAAGGCCTCGAGCTTGAAGCCCCACCAATCCGCCCAGGTGGAGACGCCAATGCGGTCCTTCGCCAGCCGATCGCGGATCTTGTACGCCTCGAGCGCGTGGTGAAACGACGCGATGCGAAAGCCCATCTCTGCCGCCAGATCCATCATCGTGGCCATCTCGTCGGCCCGATAGCAGTGGATGTGGACCAGGATTTTACCTTCGATCGCACCGGCAAGCGTCTCTTGGCCCAGGTCACGAGGGGGAGGCGGAGGCGAGCTCTCCTTGTCGGGCTCCTCGAGCGGCTCCTTGCGCCACTCCGCTCGCCACGCTCCACAAGGATCTGGGTCGCCGTTTGCGTCGCACCACTCTCCCCGCTGCGCGCGCTCGAGCTTCTTCTGTTGGAGCTTGGCCGCTTGTTTGGCGCGTTTGGTGCGCCGCGCTTGCTCCGCTTCGCGGTACTCGTCCCAACTGGCGATCAGCTTCTTCGCATGGAGAAAAGCGCTGCGCTGACCCGCGATGTTGCCCATGCGCGTGCGCGGCGCACGCTCCTTGCCCCCGTACGTTCGTTTGGGGTTCTCGCCGCACGCCATCTTCAGTCCGTCTGGAGCACCGTCGAAGTGCAGATCCCGAACGCTCTCACCGTCGCGCAGCTTGAGCGTGGTGGCGCGCCCGCCGATCAGGTTGGCCGAGCCTGGCAGCACCTGAATCGTGGTCGTTCCCCCCATGACCGCGCGCATGAGCGCCGGGTCCTGCGGCCAGAAGCCGTCCTCGGAGCGCACGTGCGCGGTGACTGGGTCCACCATTTCGTTGCCGTCGTCGGTGGCCACGCTGGCCGGGTAGGCGTACACGCCCATGTGCGAGTGGGTGTCGATCAGACCTGGCGTCACGAACATGCCCGTTCCGTCGATCACCTCGGCGCCGTCGGGGATGGCCGTGTCGGCGCCGCCGACCGCTGCGACCAGGCCCTTGTCGAGCACGATCGTCCCGCGCTCGAGGCGCTTGCCGGTGCCGAGCAGCAGCGTGGCGTTCTTGATCGCGAGCGCGCGCGTCTGCGTGAACGGTCGCGCCGCCGCGCCCGGGCGGCCTACGCGCCAAGGCGCCTCGTCCACGGCGACGATCGGCTGCGGCGCCACCGGGCCGACCGCAGGAGGAAGGGGCGCGCACGCCGACAACAGCAGCGACAAGGTCAGAGGAGCTCGCATCGGCGCGCAGGGTAGCCGATTTGTGACAGAGGAGCGGTGGGCCGGATTTGCGCTCGGCGTCCTCTTCGCGGTCCCGCGCCGCGCTCCCCACTGCTGGGCCATCCCGAGAGACGAATTCTCCCGCCCGTCTTCGGGACATCTTCTTACGCGAAGAACCCTCGCGGAGATGCAGTGGGCCTACGCCTTGAAGGTGTCGTAGCGCTCGCCGCGTGCGAGCACGGCCGCCTCGATGCGGCGCAAGTCGGCTGCGCTGAGCGCGGCTCCGGAGCGCGCCGTTCCGACGTTGGCGGCGACCTCTTCGGGGGTCTTGCAGCCGATGATGACCGTATCGGCGAAGCTCGCCGCGTAGCGGATCAGCTCGTCTGC
This sequence comes from uncultured Polyangiaceae bacterium, assembly GCA_964641275.1. Taxonomy (GTDB): domain Bacteria; phylum Myxococcota_A; class Polyangia; order Polyangiales; family Polyangiaceae; genus Xiheicaenibacterium. Next base: position 23 of record CAZXMG010000081.1, on the reverse strand, counting down.
GCTGGCTGCTCCGTCGGCCACGA
>CAZXMG010000080.1:0-31457 GCA_964641275.1 uncultured Polyangiaceae bacterium | reverse complement strand
GCAGCAAACAGCTCACCGATCGCGCGCAGGCGCGCGAGCGCACGCGATGCTCCGGTGGTGTCGCCCAAGGCCAGCCGCCAGCGGGCTTCGAGCAGGCGCGCTCGCGGGCCCGCCGGGACATCCTGGGGGATGCTGGCCGCGCGCGCGACCGCCCCTGGAAGATCGTTCGCATGCTGGGCCAACCCCTCTGCCAGCTCCAGCACGAGATCGTGCTGCTCCGGCGACCGCTGCGTCTCGGCAAAACCTACCGCACGCGCCAACAGGTCGAGCGCACGCCCGAACTTGCCGCGGTCCTTCAGCGCTTGGGACAGCCCGCGCACGGCCCGCGGGCTCCGTGGCTCGAAGCGCAGAGCGCGCTCGAACAGCCGCTCGGCGTCCTCTGCCACGCCGCGTTCGAGCAACATGTCGGCCGCTCGCAGCAGCGCGGCGTGTTTGTCCTCCCGGCTCGGAGCCGCGGCCTCGATGTGCTCGATGTCGCCCAGCGCACCGCGCACATCGCCGACACCGAGCCGCGCCGCCGCACGCTGCCAACGCGCCGCCGCCAAGCTCGGCGCGCGGGCGAGCGCCGCGTCCAGCGCCTGCACACGCGCGGCCCGGTCGTGGGACAGTTCGGCGGCGCGCAGCCACGCGCTCGCAGCCAAGCGCCCGTAGGGCTCCTCGTTGGCCGCTTTCACCGCTGCGACGTAGGCAGGCTCCATCTCACCGAGCGCGCTCAAGACATCGACCCCGAGCAACCCCGCATCCGTGATGCCGAAGAGCTCGGTGAGGGTCGACAGAACGGCCTCCACGCGATCCCCAGCGCTGGCGTCGAGCTGCGCCAATCGCACGACGGCGGCCTCGTGCCGCGGGGCTCGCTCCAGCGCCGCGAGGTAGCCCCGGCGCGCCTCCTCCAGCTCCCCCGCCACCGCGCGGTCGTCGGCCTGCATGAGCAGCTCTGCGGTCTCGAGCGCACGGACCACACGGGGCGAGAGCGGCTGCGCTGGCTCGTCTCGGGTGGCACGAATCACCATCCTGCCTGCGCGCCCGTCGTCCGCCAATCCGAGCTGGATCTCCAAGCCCTTGGTGCTGGGCACGCGCGCCCCCGCGATCGGCAGGAGCTCGCGGCACACGCTGCCCGCCGGATCGCGCAGGACCAGCGCCGATCCGCCGTCGTCGCCCCAGCCCTTCAGCACGTGACGCACGAGTCGGCAGGCCAACACGTGCGCGCTGTCGGGCAGGCCGGTGCCACGCGCGCCCTCGACCATCACTCGCAGGTCTCCCTCGAGCGGCGCCGCCACCAGATCGAACGCCAACGCGGACGCGCCAGCGGCCACGCCCACCACGAGACCGTCGCGCGAGGCTGCCAGGGTGAGATCGTCCGCTTCTGGCCAGGCGATGCGCACCCGGCGGAGCAAGTGCCGCGCGACCTCGAGCAACGGCAGCTCCAGCCGCAGCCCGAGCAGCTGCCCACGCACGTGGCGAAAGCGGCGCACGCCGCCGCTGAGGTCGACCGGAAAGCGGATCGAGCTGAGTCGCAGCGAGAGCTCCGTCACCTCGAGCGGTCCGAGCCGCTGCACGGACGCGAGCTCCAGTCCGAGCGCTCCTTTGGACAGGGCGATGCGCAGCGCCGGGCCCGAATCGACGGACGGCTCCGCGCCACGGCTCGGATCCCCGAGCCGAAGCGACGCAAGCTCACGTCGTTTTCGCGCTACCGCCGGCATCCTCGCAGCGTACCAGCCGGCTGCGACGACCGACAAATTCGCCTGGCTTGCCAGGTGAACCAAAGAGCAGACCTGCTGAGACCTATCGACGAGCGGCGCCGAAGGGGCTTTCCCCTGTGAACCGGCCGGGAGAATTGGAGCGTCAGCCGTCGCCCTTGGCGATCTTGTCCTTCATCTTCTTGATCAGCGCAGGAAAGCCGTCCTTCTTGATGATCTTGACGAACTGGCTCCTGTAGCTCGACACCAGGCTGACCTCCTCGGGGACGAGGTCCACGATCCTGAACTTGCCGTCTTTTTCCACGAGCTTGTAGTTGATGGCGATCGGCTCTTCGCGCGCGTCGGTCTTGTGTTTGGCGCGCGTCTTGACCAGGTACGCGTTCCCGGACTTCTCGTCGCCCAGGTACTCGATGTTGAAGTCGAGCGTCTTCTTCAGGTTCTTTTCGTACGCGGCCGTGACCAGCTGCTTGAGGAGCTCGGCGAACTCCTTCTTCTGGGCATCGGTGAGCTTGGCCCACTCACCCTCAAGCGACCCTTCGGCGAGCGCCTGGTAGTCGAGCACCTCGTCGAAGATGGCGGCGATCCGCTTCTTCGACGCGGCGTCTCCTTTGCGAAGCAGCTCGAACAGCTCGGTTTGCCTGCTCTTCACCCAGTCCGTCGCAGTGCCAGCCCACGCCAGAGAAGTGGTGAGCGACAACGGGAGCAACAGGGCGAGCTGAACGATGGATCGACGCTTCACGAGCAGGACTCCTTGCAGGCGCGCGGGACCGAACGAGGCGGTGCCCGGGGAAAGACGGCTGACCGCCTCTGCTATTCACCCAGCGCGGCAGTGCCGGCAAGGGCCTCGACCGCGTTTTCGCCTGGTGAGCGCGCTTCTCGAGCGTCGTGATCGTGCTCGCTCACGACCGCTGCGGGCGGAAAAGACACGATGAAGCGCGCTCCTTCCTCGCTCTCGACGCGGATGTGGAAGCCGTGCGCATCGACGATGCGCTTGACGACGGCGAGACCGACCCCGGTTCCCTGGGACCGCGTCGTGAAGAACGCATCGAACAGGCGGCTGGCCGCCTCGGGATCGATACCTTTGCCGTGGTCTTCGACCACCATCTCCGCACCTGCCCCCGAGCGTCGGATTCGGACCGCGACCTCGTCTCCGGCCGAGCTGGCTTGCACCGCGTTTCGCACCAGGTTCCAGGTGAGCTGCCGTAGTTGCGCTGGATCGGCGCACACGCGTAGTTCCGACGGGGCGTCCAGGTTCACCACCACGTCGCCGCCGCGCCCGGAGGTCGACGCGAGCGTGACCACGTCGCGCGCCACCTCGACGAGGTCGAGCTCCCCGATCAGCGGCGGGCGTGGCCGAGACAGGTCGAGCATGTCCGTCACCAGATCGTTGATCCGCGCGGCTTCGCGCTGAACGATGAGACAGAGCTGTCGGTCCTCCTCGCTCAGGGTCGGGTTGCCAGCCAAGAGCTCGATCGACCCCGCGATGCCGCCGAGCGGGTTGCGGATTTCGTGTGCCAGCCCCGTCGCGATCTGCCCCAACGCCGCCAGTTGCTCCGCACGTTGAGCGCGCGCTTCGGCCCGGGCGAGATCGCCACCCGCGCGTCGCAAGCGCTCGGCCAAGTACCCTGACATCGACGCCACCACCAAGAGCCCGCAGAAGTTCGCGAGCATCGGGTAGAGCACCACCTCCCAGCTCATGGCGTACAAGCTCGGGCTCTGATCGGGCGGGATCGGCAGCACGCGGTGGATGAGCAGCGCCGCGAGCGCCGAGTAGCAGGCACCTGCCGAGAGCAGCGCCACGAACGCCCCTCGCGCGCCCAACGCGATCGCCCCGGCCAAGCAAGTCAGACCGAACAGCGACACCCCACCGCTGGTCACGCCGCCGCTCACGTACACGATCGCGGTCCACGCGATTTGGTCGGTGACGATCTGCGCGTAGCCGGCAGCCACCAGCAGCCGGCGGCGGCGAACCAACGTGGCGTACAGCGCCGAGACGCCGTACGCGATGGCCACGGTGACGAACAGCACCAGCGACGAGAAGCCACCGGTCTGGCCGCGCAGGTACACCAGCGTCACGAACGCGAGGAACAGCGTGAGCACCACGAGGCGCACCGCCAGCAAGCGCGCCAAACGACTGGCGAGGTCGTCGACCGAGCCTCGGGCGGCGTCGGAGCCCGCCGCGCGTGCGGGGCCGCCCGAGCTTGCTTCCGCGCTCACTCCGCCTTGATCTTACCCGCGAGGTCGAAGATCGGCAGGTACATGGAGATCAGCACGACACCGACCACCGTGCCGATCACGACCATCATGATCGGCTCGAGCAACGAGGTGAGCGCGGCGACGGCGACGTCGACTTCCTCTTCGTAGAAGTCGGCGATCTTGTTGAGCATGGTATCGAGCGCGCCGGTCTGCTCGCCGACGGCCACCATCTGCACCACCAGCCCTGGGAACACATCCGCTTCGCGCAGCGGATCTGCCATGTTCTTACCTTCCGAGACTTTGCTGCGCGTGTAGAGCAAGCCCTCCTCGATCACCAGGTTGCCCGCGGTCTTGGCGACGATCTCGAGCGCGTCGAGGATGGGCACGCCGGAAGACAGCAGCGTGCCGAGGGTGCGCGTGAAGCGCGCAACGGCGATCTTCTTCAACACCGGGCCCAGGACGGGGAGCCAGAGCAGCATGCGGTGGAACACGCGGGTGCCTTGCTTCGTCCTCAGGAACATGTAGAGCGCGACGCCGACGCCGGTGCCCACCAGCAAGATCAGAGGCAACCAGCCGACGAACCCACGCGACACTGCGATGACGGTCTTGGTCAGCCACGGCAGGCCGTCCTTCGCGCCGAACTCCTTGAACATGTTCTCGAACGCCGGGATGACCCACGTGAGCAGCACGAAGATCACGATGATCATGATGATCATGACGGCGGTCGGGTACGCCAAGGCGCCCTTGACCTGGCGCCGCAGCTTCACGTTCTTCTCGATGTAGATCGCAAGACGATTGAGGATCGTATCGAGGATGCCGCCGAGCTCGCCGGCGTGGACGAGGTTCACGAACAGCTCGTCGAATACCTTGGGATGGCGACGGAGCGCGTCGCTGAACGTCGCGCCCTGCTCGACCGTGGACTTGATGTCTCGCAGGATGTTCTGGAACGACTTGTTGGGCTCCTGGGAGCCCAGGATGTCGAGACACTGAACCAGCGGCAGGCCAGCGTCGATCATGGTCGCGAACTGGCGGATGAACTTCACCAGGTCCGCCGAGGAGACGCCGCTCCCGAACTGGAAGCTGAGCTGGAACTTCTTGCTGACCTTCGTGGGGCTGAGCTGCTGTGCACGCAGGCGGGCGAAGACGGCGGCCTCGTTCTCCGCCTCCATCGTGCCTTTGCGCGTCTCGCCCATGCGGCCGCGCGCTTCCCAAACGAACTCCGCCATGTGGCCTCTGGCTTTCGGGCCCGCAGCCGGGCCGGATGGCAAGGATACCCATCTCCATCACCGACGGTCAAAGTCGACGCGAGCTCGGCGCTGCCGCTACCTTCCACGTCGCCTTGGATTTGGACCTCTCCCACGTCGCGAACATCGTCGTGAGCACGCACTCCGCCGCACCTGGCTGCGTGGTGTCGGCGGCGCTCGGGGATCGCCGTGGCAGCGGGTGCGCGGGTGCGCTGAGGCTGGGATCGAGCGAGCTTGTCTCGCAGGAAACACCATATGATCTCGCGAGCTTGACCAAGCCGTTGGTAGCTCTCACCACCACCCGCTTGGTCAAGCGCGGCGCGCTTTCCTTGGAGGAGCGCCTGAGCGCCCTGCTGCCTTGGGCCGAAGACACGGACAGCGGCAGCACCACGCTCGAGAGGCTGCTCTCCCATCGCGCAGGCCTACCCGCGCACTTGAAGCTCTACCAGCCGCTGATCGACGGGCGCGAGGTCGATCGCGCCGCGGCCGCCCGGCTGGCCGCCGAGCGCCGCCCAGAGTGCAAGGGGTCGCCGCCGCCGGAGGGCTTCGCGCCGGTCTACAGTGACATGGGCTACCTGCTCGTGGGGTTGGCGCTCGAGGCGCGCACAGGCCAAGAGCTCGCCGAGCTCGTCGACCACGAAGTGCTCGCACCGCTCGGTCTCTCGGGGCGAATCGGCAGCGCCCGACAGCTCGATCGGCCTGGCCGCGACTTCCGCGCGCGGGTCGCGCCCACCGAGGTCGTCGACTTCCGCGGTGGATTGGTGAACGGCGTGGTCCACGACGAGAACGCTTGGGTCATGTCGGGGCTCGGCGTGTCCGGCCACGCAGGCCTGTTCGGCGACGCGAACGCGGTGCGTGCGATCGGCTGCGAGCTGCTTCGGGTGATGCGCGGAGAGAGCGCGTGGCTCGAGCCCGACGAGCTCGCGCCGCTCCTGCGCGCTCGCCCTGGGGGCTCGCTGCGGGCAGGCTTCGATGGCCGCACCTTGGACAACCCGTCGAGCGGGACGCGCTTGGGCCCGGCCACGTTCGGACACTTGGGCTTCACTGGCACCAGCATCTGGATCGATCCAGACCGCTCGTTCGTGGGCGTGCTCCTGTCCAACCGCGTGCACCCGACGCGCGACCACATCGCGATCCGCGCCGCGCGGCCGCAGGCCTACGACGCGATGTTCGACGCGTTGACACATCCCCGGTAAGCTCGGTCGGTGACGGCACGAGAAGCCGAGCTCGAAGCCGCTCGACCCCTGCCCTCGGCAGGCTCGGAGGCTCCCGAAAGACCGCAAGGCAGCCGCGCGCCCGCGCGCCACAGCTACCGCTTCGTGCGCGCCTACTGGACCACCTTCCTGGTGCTCGGCAGCTACCTGTGGACGTTCACGATGGCGCGCGTGCGTGGCGAGCGCTGGCTCGACGAGCGCCTCTCGTCGGTGCACGCCAAGAACGCCAAGCGCGTGATGACCACCATCGTCGAGCTGCAGGGGCTGTTCATCAAGGTGGGTCAGCTGTTGAGCGTGCTCGCCAATTTCCTGCCCGCGCCTTTTCGCGACGGCTTGGCGGCTTTGCAAGATCGCGTCCCGCCGCGACCGACCGACGAGATCCGGCGACGCATCGAGCGCGATCTAGGCAAGCCGATCGGCAAGCTGTTCGCGCGCTTCGAAGACGACCCGATCGCCAGCGCGTCGCTCGGGCAGGTCCACGAGGCGGAGCTGTTCGACGGCCGCAAGGTGGCCGTGAAGGTGCAGCACGCGGACATCGACGAGATCGTGCGGCTGGATCTCAAGACCATCCGCCGCATCATGATGATCGTCTCGCACTTCATCGCGGCCAAGAACCTCGACGTCTATTACCGCCAGATCAAGGCGATGATCGAGGAGGAGCTGGACTTCGAGCGCGAGGCCAAGAACATCCTGCGCATCGCCGCCAATTTCGAGCGCACCAGCGACGTCGTGTTCCCGCAGCCGGTGCTCGAGCTGTCGCGCCGCACCGTGATGACCACCACGTTCGTCGAAGGCATCCGCGTCGGCGACACGCGCAGACTCTCCGAGCTCGGCATCGACAAGAAGGCCCTGGCTCGGAAGATCGTGGAGACCTTCTGCCAGATGATCTTCGTGGACGGCGTCTACCACGCCGATCCTCACCCAGGGAATGTGCTGGTCGGCGCGAACGGAGAGCTGATCTTGCTCGACTTCGGCGCGGTGGCGGAGCTCTCACCAAAGATGCGCGAGGGCATCCCCGAGTTCCTGGAGGGAGTGATCCGGCGCGACACGGATCGTTTGATCCGCGCGCTCAAGAAGATGGGCTTCATCGCCCGCAGCGATAGCGAAGACGTGAGCGAGCGTGTGGTCGAGTTCTTCCACCAGCGCTTCCAGGAAGACATCAAGCTCGAGAGCTTCAACCTCAAGGACATCAAGCTCGACCCGAACAAAGGCTTGGAGAACCTGATCAGCCTGCGCCGAATGAACATCGGCTTGCGCGAGCTGTCGCAGGCTTTCCACGTGCCGCGCGACTGGGTGTACCTGGAGCGCACGTTGCTGCTGCTCACCGGCGTGTGCACCGAGCTCGACCCGGAGATGAACCCGGTCGACATCATCAAGCCGCACGTCGAGCGCTTCGTGCTGGGCAACCGCGACTGGGCGCAGATCGCGCTCGAAGCAGCCAAGGACATGGCGCTCAAGGCGGTCACGCTGCCGGACGACCTGCGCAAGTACCTGCTGCGGGCCAACCGTGGCGAGGCCGAGGTGCGCGTCAAGGACCTGGGCCGCGCGGCCAACGTGGTGGCGGCGAGCGTGAGGCAGCTGGTGTTGGCCATGGTGGCCATCGCGCTCGGGGCGGGCGCGTTGTCGCTGTTCCAGCGCGGCCACCTCGAGCTTGCGCGCAACGTCGGCATCGGCGCGGGGGCGGTCGGAGGCCTGTTGCTGCTGAGCCTGGTGTTCAGGCCGCGCGCGTAAGACTTTCGACCCCGGCCGCTTTTGTCTATACGAAGCGCCAGGTCAGATGCACCACGCCATCAAGTACGAGCCTTCGTTCCCCATGCTGCAGGTCTCTCTGCAGCCCAACGAGGTGCTGATCGCCGAGGCCGGCACGATGGTGGCGCGCGCCACCACCGTGGCGATGGAGGTCAAGCTCAACGCCGGGCGAGGCGCCGGGTTCTTTCAGAAGCTCAAGGCCATCCTGGTGGCGTTCGTGCGCAAAGCCGTCGGCGGCGAGACGTTCTTCGTGAACCACTTCTCGTCACCCACCGGCGGCTGGGTTTGGCTCGCACCTCCGCTGTCCGGGTCGATGAAGCACATCCCCCTCGCCGGGCAATCCCTGATCCTGAACGCGGGCGCGTTCGTCGCGTCGGCGGGGGACGTCGACCTGAAGGTGCGTTGGGGCGGGCTGCGCGCGATCCTGGCCAAGGAGGGCGCGTTCTTCATCGAGGCGTCCGGTCAAGGCGACCTGTGGGTCACGAGCTACGGCGCCATGGAAGAGGTCTGGGTCGACGGCTCGTACGTGGTCGACAACGGCCACTTGGTGGCGTTCGACCCGTCGCTCACCTTCCAGATCAAAACGGCGGGCGGCGGGCTGATGGGCTTCGTGGCCTCGGGTGAGGGCCTGGTGTGTGAGTTCACCGGCCGCGGGAAGGTGCTGCTCCAGACGCGAAACCAAAGCTCCCTCGTGCAGTGGGTGGGCAAGCTCTTGCCCTGAGGGCACGGCAAAGAACGACCATGCAGATCAACGTCCTGTACAAACCTTCTCAAGCGCTCGCTCAGATCTGGCTCTCGCCAGGCGAGTCGGTCATCGCCGAGAGCGGTGCGATGGTGGGCATGACGCCGAACGTGGCCATGCAGACGCAGTCCGGCGGGCTGATGAGCGGGCTCAAGCGCATGTTCGGCGGCGAGTCGTTCTTCCGCAACACGTTCACCGCACATCAAGGCCAGGGGGAGGTTCTGTTCGCCACACCGCTGTGCGGAGACATCGTCGTGTTGGAGGCGGGGCAGCGCCAGTGGTGCATCCAGAACAGCGCCTTCGTCGCCAGCTCACCCAGCGTCAACGTCGAGACCAAGTCCGGTGGGTTCAAGGGCTTCTTCTCGGGCGCCGGGTTCTTCGTGCTCGAGACCAGCGGTCAGGGCCAGGTGGTGCTCGGAGCATTCGGCGCGATCGAGCCCATCCACGTCGACGGCGGCATGGTGATCGACACCGGTCACATCGTCGCGTGGGAGTCGACGCTGACCTACCAGATCAGCAAAGCGGGCTCCGGCTGGGTCTCTTCGTTTCTGTCCGGCGAGGGCCTCGTGTGCAGCTTCCAGGGGCAAGGCATCGTCTACATCCAGTCGCGCAACGCGGTCGAGTACGGCCAAGCGGTCGGCGCGATGCTGCCCGCGCGAGAGGGCTGACCATGCACAGTGAAATCCGTCACAACCCAGATTTTGGTGTCATCCGCGTGCAGTTCGACCAGCCGGGCGAGGAGATCGTCACCGAGTCCGGCGCCATGGTCGCGCGCGACTCCGCCATGCAGATGAAGACCAACATGCAGGGCGGGTTCGGCAGCGCGCTCAAGCGCAAGTTGCTCGGCGGCGAGTCGCTGTTCCAGAACACCTTCACCGCCACCGCGCCGGGCCAGTCGCTGTGGATCGCGCCCGCCGCAGAAGGCGCGGTGGAGACCATCCTGATCCAACCGGGCATGGAGATCTACTTGCAGTCGGGGGCCTACTTGGCCTCCACGCCCGGGGTCACGCTGGACACCAAGTGGCAGGGGGCCAAGGGTTTCTTCTCCGGGGGGCTCTTCTTGCTGCGCGCCTACGGTCAAGGCCAGATTTGGTTCTCCGCCTACGGCGGTCTCCACACGGTGGACCTCGGCACGCAGTACCAGGGGTACGTCTGTGACAACTCGCACATGGTCGCGTTCACCCAGGGCCTCAGCTACAACGTGAAGAAGCTCGGCGGCCTGAAGAGCCTGTTCCTGAGCGGCGAGGGCCTGGTGTGCGAGTTCTCGGGCGTGGGCCGGCTGTGGATGCAGACGCGCAACCCCGCCTCGCTGGCCGCCTTCCTCCACCCCTTCCGCTCCGTATCCTCGGGTGGGTGACCGGTCGGCCCTCTGGCCCAAGTCCCCCCTACCTACGGGCCCAGATCGTATTAGAGTAGGCTCAGATTCGCTGGGCACGCCCGCATGTGGAAGCTGACGATCGAGGACGACGAGCAGAAGCAGATATCGCTTCCGCTCGTCCACAATCAGTACGGAGTCGGCCGGGATGAGTCCAACGAGATCCGGCTGACCGAGCGCAACATCTCGCGCAAACACGCGGTGCTCGCCAAGAACGGCGAGGGCTGGGTCGTCCGAGACCTCGAGAGCTACAACGGCACCTACGTCAACAACAACCGGGTCGCGGGGGAGCAGCACGTCAGCCACAACGACGTGATCCAGCTGGGCGACTACCGCCTCGAGTTCATCGACGAAGCCAAGCTCGCGCCGGCGATTCAGGAGCAAGCCGCGACCACGTTGCCGCTGGCCCCGCACCACCGCCCAGACCGCCTGGTCGTGGTGGTGGGGCCACAGCCGGGCCAGGAGTTCTTCCTCGACCGCGAGAACTTCAGCCTGGGCCGCTCGGAAGAGGCAGACATCTCGGTCAACCACAGCTCGGTCAGCCGGCTGCACGCGGAGCTGTTCGCGGTCGGGAACGGCCGCTACGAGATCATCGACAAGGGCTCGGCCAACGGCATCCGCATCAACGGCCAAGAGGTGCGGCGAGGCTTCATCGAGGCGGGCGACGCGCTCGAGCTCGGCGATGTGCGCCTGCGCTTCGTAGGCGCCGGGAAGACCTTCCGGGCCGGCTTCGACCGCAGCCAAGCGTTGCCTGCCGTCACCGGGCTCGACCTCGTGGTCAAAGGTCCGAGCAAGGCTGCCCCGGCAGGGAGCTCGAGCATCCTGAAGATGGTGGGGGTCGGTGCGCTCCTGGGTGTGGTCGGAGTGGGCGCCACGGCGGCCTACGTGGCCACCCGACCAGAGAAGCCCAAGCCCGCGCCCACGGGCGCCGTGCCCGAGGACGACGGCGGAACGGCGTTGCTCGAGGAGGCCAAACAGCTGCGCGACAAGGGCGAGCTCGAAGCGGCGCACAAGAAGATCACGTCGATCCCCGAAGGCTCGTCGGCGCTCAAGGACCCGTCCGTCGCCGAGATCGAGGGCGCCTGGGCAGACAAGCTGTTCAAGGAGGCCGAGGGCTACGCGGAGAGCGACCCGGCAAAGCAGGTCGAGCTGCTGTGGAAGATCGCCACCACGCCGACCGTCGATGAAGCGCGGCGCCGCAAGGCGAGCACGCTGCTGCGTGAGGTCGGCGTCGACGTGCCCGAGGATCCTGCGGTGCTGATCAAGCCCGGCACCCCGATGCCGACCAACTTCGTGCCTCGCGCTCCTCCGCCCCGCCCGACTGCGTCGGCCAGCACGCGTGCGCCGGGCGTGCCCGACCGAGAGGCGATCGAGAAGCCCAAGAACAGGCTCGCCGATCTGCAGAGCCGCATGGGCAGCCTTGGGCCCACCGACCTCAAGCTGCTCATCGGCCTGTGCCAGCAAGAGGGCAACATGCAGTGCGCGCAGGCCGCCGCGAAGCGCTTGGGCGAGGTGCAGGCCGCCGGCACGAGCGCGCCTTCGTCCACCGCACCCAAGAAGTAGCGCGCGCTCTGCGCGCTGGGCCGAGACCAACGTGTATCGTGGGGCCACATGGACTCCCGTTCGGTCGCGGTGGCACTGCGGTGGATCGCGCCCGTGTTCGTGCTCAAGCTCGCTCTGAGCGCCTTCTACCTCTGGCCGGGAGGTCCGGCCGGACAAGCTCCAGCCCCCGCGGGGCTCGCTATCGACGAAGGGACGGTGCTTTACGACTCGCTACGCATCGCCCGCGGCGAAGTGATGTATCGCGATTTCTTCGAATTTCAGGGGCCTGTCTTCTACCACCTGAACGCTGCGCTCTTCAGCCTGACTGGCCCCTCGATGACGGCGGCAAGGGGGCTCTTTCTCGTGCTGAGCGCGCTGAGCACCGCGCTGACCGCTCACCTGGTTGCCCGCCTCGCCGGGCGCTGGGCGGGAGTGGGAGCGGGCTTGCTTCACGCTTTCCTGTTCGTGCCGATCTTCCCCTATGCGTACCCGCATTGGTACGCCGAGACGTTCGTGCTGCTGGGTTTGACTCTCCAGGTCGGCGCGCGAGAACGACCGCTGCGCCTGGCTGGCGCGGGCCTCTGTTATTCCCTCGCATCGCTCACCATCCAATCGCTCGGGTTGCCAGCGCTCGCCGCGGCCACTGCTGGCGCCGCGTTGCCCGGCCTCGCCCGCAGGGATCGCGCGCGCGTGCGCCAGGCGGTGGGCCCGATCGCGGTCGGCGCCACCGCGGCCGTGGCGGTGGTGAGCGTGTACTTCGCCGTGGCGGGTGGTTTCGGAGCTTGGATCTACGACACTTTGATCTGGCCTTTCGCGAAGTACGAGTCGGCCCAGACCGACGCCGTCGAGTACGCCGCCTATTGGAGCGACATGCTCCGCGTTCACGGGGAGCAGCCGCTGCTGGTGCGCAGCTTGACGGCCGTGGGCCTCACGACGATCGCGCTGTTGCCGCTGCTGACCATCCCCGCCGTGATCGTCAGCGCGCGCGACGCGCTGCGAGCGTTGGACGACGCGGAAGCCATCGACCAACTCATCCTCAGCGTCACGGGGCTCGCCGCCATCGCGCCGCTGTTCTTGAAGGTCTCGCGACCAGACCTGACGCACATCGCGTTCGTCGCGGGGGTGACCTTGCCAGCGGCCGCCATCGCGGGTCGCGCTCGCCCGCGGTTCGTGGTCCAAGCGAGCGTGGCGCTCGGCACCATGGCGCTCGGACTCTACCTGCACAAGGCTGTGATCACCTGGGAACGGAGCCGCAAGCTCGCGAGTTGGCCCGCCTACGTGACCCAGGACTTTCGACCGATCCTCGCCAAGGTGCCTCCAGGCGACAGCATGGTCGTGCCCCATGGCGCCGGCTTCCTCCACCTCTACGGCCCACCCTCGGGTCTGTCATTCACGTTCGTGCCGGATCCGCCGAGCTATTACACGGAGGCGCAGTGGCGCACGATGGTGGCTGACATCGAGCGCAACCGCCCCGCGATCATGCTCCTCACGCGGGAGCTGCAGGTGCACTTCTCGAATCTTGGGCTCGACTTGAGCGCAACGTACAAGAACACCGGTCGCTATCGCGCCTACTGGGTGTTCGAGCGTGTGACGGAGGTGCCCGACACGGCGTCGCAGCAGCCGGCCGAGCGCTGAGGAGAGTCACCCGGCCGGCCGAGCGCTGATTGATCCACCTGGATCTCCGCTCGTTCTGCGCACGCGTAGGTTCTCTACAGCAAACGTGTAGCTTTTCACCAGAGCGGCAACAAATCACCCCAATCGTGCTCTCCGGCGGCTTCTCCGCGGTGGCACGAGGCGTGAAGATACGCCCCCCTGATGGCGCCCCGATCGATCACCTTGCTCGCGCTGCTGCTTCCCGCCTTCGGGTGCAACATGATCACCGGCGCGGACAAGTTCGTCATCGACGGCGCGGAGTCCGACGGCGACGGCGACGGCGATGGGAACGGCGACGGAGACGGCGACGGCAGCGGAGATGGGCCGGGGCCGGGCGCGGGTGGCTCGACCGGGCAAGGTGGGTCGACCGGCCAGGGCGCAGGTGGGCCCGTCGAGCAGACCGGCGATGCCACCGGCTACAGCATCGATCAGATCGCGTTCTACCAAGCCGTGAAGAGCGTGGTGTACAGCGGCGGCGCGGCGCAGACGCCCTCGGTGAGCCTGGTCGCCAACCGACCGGCTGTGGTGCGCGTGTTCTACAGCGTGGCGGGCGCCTCCGGCGCGCCGGTCACCGCGCGCCTCACGATCGGGAGCAACGCCCCGATCGACGTGCCTGTGAGCGGCGCGGGCAACTCGTCCGACGGCGACATGGGCTCCACCATCAACTTCGATGTGCCCGCGAGCTACCTGACGCCCGGCGCCACCTACCGCGTGCAGCTGCTCGAGGCCGCCGCATCGTCCGGGGGCGCCAACCCCGGGGCTTCGACCGGCAACGAAAGCCTCGCGCTCACCACGTCGCACGCGCTCAAGGTGACCATCATCCCCGTGATGTACGGAGCCGATGGCTCGAACCGCATGCCAGACACGTCTTCGGCCCAGCTCGCGGCGTACCAGCAAGCGTTCATGGCGGTGTACCCCACCACGAACGTCGAGGTCGCGCTCGGCCCAACCATGCAGTGGAACCAGGGCATCAGCCCCAACGGCTCCGGGTGGGACTCACTGTTGAACGAGCTCTCTGCGGAGCGCTCGTCTTCCAACGCGGACTTCGACGAGTTCTATTACGGCGTGTTCGAGCCCGCGAGCTCGTTCAACGCGTTCTGCGGCGGCGGGTGCGTCTCGGGCCTCGGCTTCATCGGTGAGCCCAACGGCGAGTACTCCCGCGCCGCGATCGGCCTGGGCTACAGCGGCGGCGTGGCGATCGGCACCGCCGTCCACGAGGTGGGTCACAACCACGGTCGACCTCACTCCCCCTGCGGCGGCGTCTCGGGCGCCGACGGCAACTTCCCGCACGCGGGAGGCGCCATCGGGGTATGGGGGATGGACGTGGCCTCGCACGAGCTGATCCCGCCCAGTCACAAGGACTTCATGGGCTACTGCGACCCCGTGTGGATCAGCGACTACGTGTACGAGGAGGTCCTCGACTTCATGCAGTCCACCGGCGGGCAGGCGCTGTACTTCCCCGAAGAGTCGCTCGATCAGACCTACGAGCGCATCAACGTCGGCGGCTCGGGGGACGCGTGGCTCACGCCCATCACCATGCACAGGCCGCCGATGGGCGCGCTCGAGCAGGTCACCATCACCACGGAAGACGGCAGCACGAAGACCGTCGAGGGCTCCTTCTTTGCGTACGATCACCTGCCCGGCGGCGTGTTGTTCGTGAAGCAGGAGCCGCAGGCGATTACCTCGGTCGCCGCGCAGGTCAGCCTGTCGAGCGGCGCGGCCAGCGTTCAGCTCTCGCGCTGAAGCTCGAAGTACAGCGCGCGCAAGTCCTGGCGTCAGAACCCGCGTTCGCGCAGCTCTCGCACGAGAGCGACGAACATCGCTTTGTGGTCGAACGAGTTGCCGAGCCCGGGGCCATCGCCGAACAGCTGGCCAATCTCGTCCATGTGATCGGCCGGCACACAGCCCCAAAACTCGCCTCGTTTGGCGTCGATCACGCGCACCAGGCCGTCGTTGGGCTCATTGCCCGCGTCGATCACCGCCTCGCTCAGCCAGAAGAACGCGTCGGTCGGGTCGCCCTCGGTCTCCCACTCGGTGACGAGCGGGAGCTCGAAGTCGGCCACACACGCTTGCCCACCCAGGGAGTTGTCGGTGCGGCCGGTGATCGATGCGTAGAACACGCTCGGATCGTCCGGGTAGCTCTGGTTGAACGCCGCGATGCCGGGCGTGGAGAACTGGTGCAGCGCCGCGGTGACGCTCGTCTCACCGCCGACCTGGTCGTAGAGCGGCGCGCCGATGGCGTTGACCAGATCGTCGATGATGCCGGCGGCGTTGGGATCGCTGGTGATGCCGAGCGCGACGTCGGCGACCGGAGAGCCGTCGTGCGGCGTGGCCACGGTGAGCACCGCCGCGACGAGGTCTGGTCGATCGTGCGCCACCACACGCGCGTCGAGGCCCCCCTGCGAGTGGCCGATGATGATCACCTTCTCTTTGCCCGTCTCGGCCAGCACCGCCTCGACGTGGGCGAGCAGCTGTGCGCCGCGCACGGTCGAGCTGTTGAACGGATCGACCGCAGGGGTGAAGACCTCCGTCTCGCCCTCGGCGGCGAGCGCCTGTTTGACCTCGAAGAAGTAGGTCGCAAAATCGGCGCCCGCGAACTCCTCGAAGCCGAAGAAGCCGTGCGCCATCACGATCGGGTACGGCCCCGTCGAGGGAGCTCCACCCGTGCCACCTTCACCGCCGTGACCCCAGGCCCCGGTCGAAGGGCCGCTGCCAGCCCCACCTCCCCCAGAAGCCCCCGAGCCGTTCACCCCGGTCGTCACGTAGGTGTCATCGTCGTCGACAGCGTTGCCGTCGTCGGCGCACGCCCCCGCCGCGCTCACCGCACAAGCGGTCGCGAACAAGGCTCCCACCCAAGCGCTCGGCGTGCTCACAAGGCGCATCCAGAGCGCACTTCACCCCCACCCGAGCCCCACGTCAAGCCGGCCGACCCCGACCTCCAAGGGCGCTCGATCGCCTGCTCAGTCCTGGCACAATCCTTCGACTTTGCCCTTGGAGTCGACGAGGCAGAAGCAGCCGTGCCCCGAGCCGGTGCACGTGGCCGGTCCCGATGGCGGGCAGCGGCTCCAGTCCGCCGGCGGGGTCAGTCGGCAGCGCTCCATACAATCCCCGGCTTCATCGCAGGGGCAACCGGCGTCGGGCAGCTCGCACGCGCAAGCCATCACAGGCCCCTGACTGAATCCGCCCGGCCGCTGTGACCAATCCCCCC
This sequence comes from uncultured Polyangiaceae bacterium, assembly GCA_964641275.1. Taxonomy (GTDB): domain Bacteria; phylum Myxococcota_A; class Polyangia; order Polyangiales; family Polyangiaceae; genus Xiheicaenibacterium. Next base: position 14,837 of record CAZXMG010000080.1, on the reverse strand, counting down.
CGTTCCGTGCGCACTCCTCTGCGTCCTTGCTCTGGCGGCAGGACCGGTAACGCTCCTTGGCTTGGTCCGACGCCGGGCAGTCCTTGCCTGGAGGACCAGCGCTCGGCGACGGCGACGACCCCTCGGGCCGGCACGACAGCACCAGCACCATCGCGAAGGCGGCGAGCACGACGGCCGTGGCGAAGGACTTGGCCCGGGAGAGCGTCACGGCCCGCATCGTACCGCCGATCGACGCGCGACTCGTCCGCTTGCGACCGCTTCGGCACCGCTGCCAACGCGGCCGCGCTTTTGGTACGTTGCCTCGCCATGCGCTCCCCGCCTGCCCTGATCCTCGGCCTCGCTCTGGCCGCCTGCAGCAAAGAGTCCAGCACCGAGGTGCAGAGCCCCGAGGCGACCACCGAGGCCACGGCGGAGCCAACTCCCTCGCCCAAGGCCAGCTCAGCCCCCAAAGAGGAGCCAGTCTCGGACGACGTGCCGCTGACGTGCGAGTCGCAAGGCAAGCTGTGTTTGCCCAAGCCCGGGTTCGCCAAGCGCCTCTGCCAGAACGTGTACCCCGACGTGGCGCTGGCGTGGTTCCGCAAAGGCACGCCCTTCTCGCGCGGCTACCTGCGCGGCGCCGTCGACGCGTGGAACGCCTCGGGCGGCGTCTCCTCGGGCGACAAGCTGGTGTTCGACGAAGAGGTGATCGTGCTCTTCGAGCGCAAGAACAAGACCGGCATCGAGGTGAGCGGGGCGAGCGGCGGCTACGACGTCCTGCGCTGGGACGGCTCGTGTGCCACGCTGAGCGGCGAGGAGATGACGTTCTCCGTGCCACCCGAGCCCAAGACCGCCAAGATCGAGTGGCGCTACATCGGCGAGGCGGTGCAGAACGCACTGCTCGCGGACGAAAAGATCGCCAAGCTCAACAAGCAGCGCCGCGACGAGTGCAAGGGCGCGACGATGGGCGACGTGAGCAAGAAGTGTGTGACCGCGGTCGACGGCCTGGGCAAGGCCATCACCAGCTACGTGCGGAACGGCGGCGATATTCCGGCTCCCGCGAAGCTCAAGTAACCCGAGCATTGGCGCGGCCCGATCGGCGTGCGAGGCTCCCTGTCCCATGAGCCTTCTCGACGAGCTCAAGCGCCACACCCTGGTCGTCGCCGACACCGGCGACATTCAGTCCATCGAGCAGTTCAAGCCGCAGGACGCGACCACCAACCCCTCGCTGATCCAAGCCGCCGCGCAGATGCAGGCGTACTCGGACATCGTGGACGACTCGCTCAGGCGCTCGCGCAAGGAGCTGGGCAGCGGCGCGGACACCAAGCAGATCGTGGCCCACGCCATCGACGAGCTCAGCGTCGAGTTCGGCAAGCGCATCTTGGAGATCGTGCCGGGCCGAGTGTCCACCGAAGTGGACGCGCGCCTCTCGTACGACACCCCCGGCACGGTGACCAAAGCCCGCAAGCTGATCGGCATGTACAGCGCGCTCGGCATCGGCAAGGAGCGCGTGCTGATCAAGATCGCCTCCACCTGGGAGGGGAGCCGCGCGGCCGAGGTGCTGGAGAACGAAGGCATCCACTGCAACCTCACGCTGCTGTTCGGCATCCACCAAGCGGTGGCCTGCGCAGAGGCCAAGGCCACGCTGATCTCGCCTTTCGTAGGCCGCATCCTGGACTTCTATTTGAAGAAGACCGGCAAGCAGAGCTACCCCGCCGCCGAGGATCCGGGCGTGGTCTCGGTCACGCGCATCTACGAGTACTTCAAGCACTTCGGCCACAAGACGGAGGTGATGGGCGCGAGCTTCCGCAACAGCGGCGAGATCCTGGAGCTCGCGGGCTGTGACCTGCTCACCATCTCGCCCAAGCTCTTGGCCGAGCTCGCGAGCAAAGACGGCACGGTGACGCGCAAGCTGGATCCCGAAGCCGCCAAGAGCGCGCGGGTCGAGCGCATCGAGATCACCGAGGCCACGTTCAAGGCCATGCACCAGGCCGACGAGATGGCGAGCTTCAAGCTCACCGAAGGCATCGAGGGCTTCACCAAGGCGCTCGTGCAGCTCGAGGACCAGCTCACCGGGCGGCTCGGCGGCCTGTAGCCACGCGTCAGGGCAGCGCGGAGAGGAAGCCCCAGAACGCCGGCGCCGCGAGCCCATCCTGGCGCGAGTGATCTTGACCGGTCGTCTGGCACCACACCACCGGCAGGCCTGCGTCGCAGCCGTCGTATTGGACACACGGCGACGGGTCATAGGGCGTGGTCGTCGCGTCGCAGCCGTTCTCGGCCAGGTAGCGGTCCCGCGCCTGCTCGCTCGCGCTGATGTTGACGGTGTTGTCGTTCAGGTCGTGGATCAAGAGCGCCGCGACCTGGCCCGAGCAGCCAGAGCCGCCCTGCCCCCCGGCGATGCTGGCCACGCCGCGGATCATGTCTCCCCGCTGGCAGGAGAGCAGGTGGGTCATGAACGCGCCGCTCGAGTAGCCCGTGACGAACCGTCGCTCTGGATTCGCGCAGTAGGCCTGCTCCATCGCCACGACCATCGCGTCGAAGAACGCCACGTCGGGACCGTTCGCGCCGTTGTCCCAGCAGTCGCCGACCGCACGGCCGCGCACGTGGATGGCCTGACCTGCGGACTCGTCTTGCACCGGCGGGTTGTTGTTCTGCTTGTCCGACCCGCCGCTGCAGCCATGGAATTGGTACACGATCGGGTACGGCGTCGCGGGATCGTAGCCCTGCGGCAGGTACACGAAGTACTCGCGCGTGGCCGCGGCGACCTGCACCGTCTTGAGCGTCCACGTCTCCGGCGGATCCGTCGCGACGAGGCCGCACCCCTCCGTGCCGATGGCGGTACCCCCGCCGGAGCCACCTCCGCCCTGGCTGCTTGCGCCGCCGCCGCCAGCGCTCGTGCCGGCGCCGTCGCCGCCTTGCCCGGCACCACCGCCCGCCTGGCCCCCGCCTCCGGGCCCGGAGCCACCGCTCGGGCCGGTGCTCGAGTCGCCGCAAGCCAGGAGCAGGCTCGAGTAGCCAGACCCGAGCGCGAACAACAGCGCCAGTCGCAACGAGCTCAAAGACATGCCGCCAGGCTACACGCGTTCGTTCGTCGATGGGGTGCATCCACCACGACGCGCTCGGTGACGTGGGACGACCCGCCCGGGTAGCATCCGTGCGTGACCGCTGCGGGCCGCGTGCTGGGTGGTTTCGTGCAGCTCGAGCGCCAGCTCGGCGAGGGCGCGATGGGCGAGGTGTGGCTCGCCCGTCACCTGCGGCTCGGCTCCCAGGTCGCGGTGAAGTTGATGCGCGGAGTGGTGGCGCTCAGCGACGACGGCCGCGCGCGTTTCGAGCGCGAGGCGCGGGCGATCGCCATGCTCTCGAGCCCGCACGCGGTGCAGGTGCTCGACTGCGGTGTCTCGAGCGAGGGAGAGCCCTTCGTGGTGATGGAGCTCTTGCACGGCAAGGACCTCGCCCGCCGCATCAAAGACAGCGGAGCGCTCTCTGCCGCCGAGGCGCGCACCGTCGTCGACCAACTGGCCGCGGTGCTGGGGCGAGCCCACGAGCTCGGCATGGTGCACCGGGACGTGAAGCCTGCGAACGTGTTCCTGGTCGAGGGCGGCACCGGCCTGTTCGTCAAGCTGCTCGACTTCGGTCTGGCCAAGCTGCGTGCGCCCGGCGCGCACGCGCTCACCTCGGCGGGCATGTCGATGGGCACGCCCTATTACATGAGCCCCGAGCAGTTCCTCGACCCTGGCAACGTCGATCACCGCGCGGATCTTTGGGCCCTCTCCGTGCTCGCGTACGAATGCCTGACCGCGAGGATGCCTTTTTCGGCCGAGAGCTTGCCCGCGCTCTCGCTGGCCATCTCCTCTGGCCGGTTTCGCCCGCTGTCCGAGTCGCGGCGGGACCTCGGACCTGCGCTCGACGGCTTCATGGCGCGCGCCTTCGCGCCGGAGCTCTCTGCCCGGTTCGGCTCGGCCGCGGAGCTCGCGCGCGCGTTCGGCGCCGCGCTCGATGCGGGATCCACCCTCAGCCCTCAAGCCCGCCCTCCCCTCGCGACGGCACAGGTCCCGGTCGAGCCAAGCAAGGAGCCTCCGAGGCGCCGCATGCTCGCTCTGGCGGGGCTCGTCGCCACGGGCCTCGCGCTGGCGTCGGGCGGGCTGCTGTGGTGGAGCCGCACCCGTCCGAGCCCAACCCCAGCGTCCGCAGACGAGACTGCGACCAAGCCGCCGAGCCTGCGCCGCGCGTCGATCCCCGAGCTGGTCGCGCGGGCGCGCAAAGAGGCGGCGCGCGACGGTCACGACGGATCCCAGCTGACGCTGTTCGCCGTCTCCTTCACTGGCGTGATGCCGGACGGCACCGTCGCACAGGACGGACGCGCCAAGATCTACTTTGGCACTCCTGGCTACCGCTGCGTGTACGTGACCATCACGAGCGACGAGCTCAGCCGCAAGGTCGAGAAGTGCGCCAAGGGGACGCTGATCGAACTGCCGCAATGCAGCCTGGCCGATCTGCGCAAGAAGCTCGCGAAGACCGATGACAAATCGGAGGGAAGCTTCATCTTCAGCGCCGTGGGCAGCAAGACGCCGCAATGGTCGTACAGCCTGGCGGGCTCGGGCGGATTCTTGCCGGACGACTGCTGAGTCGTCCGGTCGACGCTACCAATCCTCCAGCATCGCCGGATCTCCGGCGTACTTTGCGAACGAGAGCAGGTGCCGGCCCGCGAGCGCCGCGCACTTGGACGGCCCGAGCGCGCGAGACAGCTCTGGTGCGCCGTCGCATAGCGCGGCGCCGAGCGCCCGGCTCTCCGTGAGCAGCCAGTCGATGCGCGCGGCCACCTGCGCGAAGCCAGCCTTGCTGACGCCCTCGCAGCTGCGCAGTCCAGCTGGCTTGCAGGGCCTCTTGAAGGCGTCGCGCGCCTTGCCGAGGTTGGTCTCCACCGCGAGCCCCCAAGCCTCTCGCCTGCGCACATGGGCCGCCAAGTCCTGCTCCTTGCCGAGGAGAATGGTGCGCAGCAGATAGCCCTCCAAGAGCCGCATCGTCGCGCCGATGTTCTTGTGCGGAGCGCTGGTCCAGCCCGCCGTCGCGCTGCTCACGCCCATCAACTGCGCCGCCTGATCGGCCACGGCGAGCCCATCGCGGAAGACCTCCGCGCGCTTCACCCAGCGTTCGAGATCCGGCCGTGTGCTGGAGGTCACGTCTGCTGCGACGGCCTGCAGATACGCGGCTGCGCCGGCGGCTTCTGCGTCGTCCGCTGCCCAGGTGCGCCGCAGCGCGAGCGTGGCCTCGTCGTACGCTTGGTCCGGGGGTGGCCCGAGCGTCACCTCGGGCGGGTCGGCCTTCGCATCCGGCTTGGGATCTTCAGCTTCACCCGAGTCGGCGGCAGAGGATGGCAACCAATGCGAGGACCACTCGGCCTCGCAGGCCTGCACCCCACCGAACGCGGCCGCGAGCTCCCTCCACTCCGCGCACAAGGATTGCGCCAGCTTGGTTGCGCCTTGCTCGGATCGGTCGAGGTCGCGCTCGAACGCGATCCAATCGGCGTCCGACCAACGGCATTGAAAGCGGCAATCGCGGTCGGCTTGGTGGGGGGCCGTGTGGCGCGCCAGCCCCGCGTAGCGCCGCCAGAGCGCGAGCCGTGGCTTCGGCGGCGGGCGTGAGCTGGCGACCGACCGCACGTACGACACCACGTCGGCCGGCGCAGCCCGCACCCAGGATCGCATCACGAACGCGAGCGCGCGGTCTTGGCCGAAGAGGCACCCCAGGGCGCGCTGCACCTCCATCGTGCCGGCCATCATCGTACCTCCGTACAGCCAGAGCTGCGCCCCCTCCACGTTGCAGGCGGCGTCGGCGGTGACCGCGAAGAGCGAGGGCGTCCCGCCCTTGGTCTCGGCGAGCAGCGCGGCCCGCTGCGACGGCGCGAGCCGCTGCGCGTCAGCCTCCATGATCTTGGCTTGGCAGTCAGCGTTCGAGATCTGCGCGCGCGCCAGGCCGGCCGTCGAGCCGTCGGCCTCGTCGAAGGGGCACTGCTTGTCGACCTCTGCCGCGAACTGCTCGTAGCTCGCGGGCAACGGGAGCGGACCTCCAGCAGGAGGCGGCGATGGCAAGGCACTGGCCACCGAGCCCGGCACACCGCCGGAGAGGGTGGGAACCAGGGCCAGGCTCGACGACACCGGCGCGCCCTCGTGCGACCCACCACAAGACAGCGCCCAGCACACCGCGGTGCAAAGCCCAAGCCACCGGCGCCGCTCCATCAGCGCACCCAACGCCCGAGATCCCTGGGCCCTTCCGCGAAGCTCGAGCTCACGCTCGCCGCGCGCGTGCCCCCGAGGTAGCAGGCGGGGTCTGACCTTGCCGGGAGGCCTTCCATGTCGATCGTTCTCTACCACCACCCGTTCTCGCGCGCTGCCACCGTCGTTTGGATGCTGGAAGAGGTCGGCGTCCCGTACGAGCTCCGCTGGGTCGACATCATGGCCGGCGCCCACAAGCAGCCCGACTTCACCGCCTTGAACCCGATGGGCAAGTTGCCCGTCCTGACCGACGGCGACGCGGTGGTGACCGAGGTCGCAGCCATCGGCCTGTACCTGGCGGATCGCTACTCGGCGGGCAAGCTCGCGCCGGCGCTCGACGATCCCGCGCGCGGCACCTACCTGCGCTGGTCGCTGTTCGCGCCCTCGGTGATCGAGCCCGGCGCGATGGCCAAGCTGGCAGGCTGGTCGTTCAAGCCCGGTCAAGCAGGCTGGGGCGACTACGAGACGATGATCCGCGCAATGGAAGGCGCCGTCAGCAAGGGCGACTACTTGCTCGGCGAGCGCTTCACCATGGCGGACGTCATCTTCGGCGGCACCCTGCGCTACATGCTGCAGTTCAAGATGATCGAGCCCTCGGCCCCGTTCAGCGCGTACGTCGAGCGCCTCGGCGCGCGCCCTGCCCTGCAGCGCGCCAACGAAAAGAACGCCCAGGTGGGCAAGGAGCACGGCCTGCCCAAGGGCTGACCTGCCGCTCGCGCGCAGCGCCTCAACGCCGCGCTGCGGCGCTGCGCGGGATGGCCAGGCGGAACGTCGCGCCGTGGCCGAGCCTGCTCTCGACCGCGATCGTCCCGCCGTGGGCGACCACCACATCCTTGACCATGAGCAGGCCGAGGCCCACTGCCTTGCCGGTGTGGGGGTCGCGCTCGAACAGCCAGCGCGCTGTCGACTCCGCCATGCCCGGACCGTTGTCGCTGACCTCGAAGCGCACGTGGTCCGTCGAGGCGTCGTAGCCGACGTCGAGCGTCACCTTGGGCTCCACGTCCGAGCGTGACGGCTGCGACACGATCCGCAGCGCGCTGCCGACCAGGGTCATCAACACCCACGCGAGCTTCTCCTCGTCCCCTTGCAAGGCGGCCGGTCCTCCCTCGCGTTGCTTCACCGAGAGCGAGACGCGAGCCGAACGCGCTTGGGTGGCGAACACGTCGAGCACGCGCAGCGTGAGGTCCGCCACGCGCACCACCGAGCGGCGCAGCGGGATCCCGTCGTAGGCGACGAGCGCGAGCGGCTGCACCTTGCCATCGACGTGGACCTCGACGGCGCGGTGTTCGAGCGGGTCGTGCCCTGCGTGATGCCAGCCCTGTTCGATGTGCTGCGCAGGATCGCCGACGAGAGGCAGCTCGGCCACCGGCCGGTCAATCCAAGTCGACGGGATGCCACTGACGGCGCCGATCGTTCCGTTGCAGCGAACCAGGGCCACGGCGTTTGGTGGTTTGGAAGTACCCATCGCCGTAATCAAGCCGCTCTCGCGTCAAGATACCGTCAAGTTCGGCCCGAGCGCGATCAAGAGGGTGCAATGGGCGCGCCCCGACCGCATGACAACTTCCTGATCACGATCTCGATGGGCTTGATAGAGCGTTGAGTTCGCCAGGGCTAGTTTGCCTCGCACTATGGCTCGCACGCGAAGTCACACTACATTTTTCAATGACTCGATCCTGGCGCTCACTGCAATAGCCACCTCCCTCTTCAGCGCCGAAGCGACCGCGCAACCGGCCGCGCCCCCTCCGCCGTCAGACCCGCCGGTGGACCTTGCGGCGGACGCGCGCCTCAAGGCCCTCGAAGATCGCATCAAGCAGCTCGAGGATCAGGCCAAGCAGTCAGACAAACGCTCGACCGCGGCCGAGGCGCGCGAAGCGGCGACGCAGAAGGCGCTGCAGACACTGCGCGCCGAGCAAGACGCAGAGGCTGCCAAAGCAATCCTGAAGGAGAGCGAAGACAAGCGCAAAGCATCAGACTTTGCGCCCGCGAAGATGCCGTTCGCGTTCGGAGACTTCTCGTGGGTCCCCGGTGGCTACGGCTCGAGCGATCGCCCGTTCACCTATGGCCCGTTCACTGGCGAGTTTCGCGTGGATGGCGCCTACCACTACTCGTTCAACGAGCCCATCGACAACACCATCTCGGGGTCGAGCGAGGTCTTTCGCCACAACGAGTTCCAGGTCACGCAGCTCGGGATCGGCGGTGACTTTTACTACAAGGGCATGCACGCCCGGCTCATGACCCAGTTTGGGATGTACTCACAGACCACGCCGCGCAACGACGCAAGCCCCGCGCGCGGGCAATGGAACCTGGACGACGCGTACCGCTACCTGTCCGAGGCCTACGCCGGCTACCACATCGACGTGCTCCACGGCATCAACATCCAGGCCGGCATCTTCATGTCCTACGTGGGGCTCTGGAGCTACTACAACTTCGACAACTGGACCTACCAACCCTCCTACGTGTCCTCGAACACACCATGGTTCTTCGACGGCATGCGGGTGCAGATCTTTCCGAACGAGAACCTCAAGATCGAGCCGTGGCTGGTCAACGGCTGGCAGGCGTACGGCAAGTTCAATCAAGCCCCAGGCGGCGGATTGCAGATCCTGTGGCGTCCGACCGAGTGGCTCTCGATCCTGGGCAACCAATACGTGGGCACCGATCAGCTCGGTCTCGCGGATCGCCTGCGCTTCCACACCGACGACAGCATCATGGTCCGCTATTATCAGAGCAAGGGCGGTCCGCTCAGTCGAGCCGCCGCCTCGCTGACGGTCGACGCCGGCTGTGAGTTCGGTGGCGAGGGGGTCGCGACGCGGCCAGATGGGCGCGAGGTCTCGCTCGACGTCGATTGCGAGGACCAGTTCTTCATCGGCTTCATGGCGTACAACCGCATGTGGTTCTTGGACGACATGCTGGGCCTCACCGTCGGCGGTGGGGCGATCCGCAACCCGGGCCGGTACCTGGTGCTGATCCCGCCCGTGAACGGCGCAACCGGCTACTCTGGCACGCCCCACTTCACCGCCTTGCCAGGTGATTCCTACGACGCGTGGGACTTCCAGATCACGGGGGACGTAATGCCGAACGCGTTCACCACGTTTCGACTGGAGTTCAACCACCGGGCCGCCAGCGTCCCGTACTTCACTGGTCCGGGCGGCGTGACGCCTCCCGGGGGCAACCAGGGCGGGCCCGGGTCCGCCGTGGACGGGTGGGCTCCCGATCTGGTCAAGACCGAGGACCGCCTCACCGGAGCGTTCATGGTGAAGCTCTGAGCGATCTCGGCCTCAGGGGCTCGCGCTTGAGGCTTTCTTGATACCGAGGAGCCACTTCCTGACGATCGCTTGACGCCCCGTGCCGGAAGCTCTGCTGCGATGCAGCGCACGTTCTTCGGTCTGGTGGCGGTGAGCAGCCTGGTGTGGCCCGTGTCCAGCTTCGGGCAACCCTCCCCCTCGGGGGCGGCGGATCCACCCGTCGCCCCTGAGGATGAGCGCATGAAGCAGGTCGAGCAGCGCTTGCGCGAGCTCGGCGCCGAGGTCGTCTCGCTCAAGGCGAAGGCAGAGCTCGCCGCAGCAGAGCTGGCCAAGCTGCGCGCCGAGAAAGTGGCCGCCGACGCACAGGCCAAACGAGCGGCCCAGACGGCAGAAGAGGAGGCCGCCAAGCGGGCGCGAGAGGCCAAACCCTCGCCGCTCATCACCTTTGGCGGCTACGCCGAGGCCTTCTACCAGTGGAACCTCAACGATCCGGCGAACCGGATCACCAACTACCGCGGCTTCGACAACCGCCACAACACGTTCACGTTGTCCAACGTGGCATTGGACGGCCAGCTCGCCTACGAAGGGGCGCAAGCGCGGGTGACGCTGCAAGTCGGCCACACACCCGACACGTACTACCTGGCCGAGACGGTGGCGCCCGGCGCCTCCGGCGCGGCCGGCTCGTCGCTCGACACCTGGCGCTTCGTGCAGCAGGCGTATGTGGGCTACGAGCTGCCCGTCATGGAGGGACTGCTGCTGCAGGGTGGGCTGTTCTTGTCTCCCATCGGCCCAGAGTCGATGGCCGTGAAAGACAACTGGCAGTGGTCCCGCTCCAACCTCTTCTTTGGCCTGCCGTTCTACCATACGGGCGCACGCGCCACGCTGAAGCCCTCCAAAGAGTGGGCCCTCACCCTGGGCATGATGAACGGATGGAACACGGTGGTCGACAACAACCCCGAGAAATCTGGCTACGCTCAGGTGACCTACAACACCGACGACCTCAGCTGGAGCTTGCTCTACTTCGGCGGCATCGAGCGCGCGGACGGCGTCCCCGAGGGGGACCCCTGGCGGAGCACCTTCGATACGCACCTGACGTGGAGCGCCACCGACTGGCTGAAGGTGCAGCCCCACTTCGACGTGGGCTTCGAGCCCACAGAGCTGGGTACCAGCTTCTGGGTGGCGGGCGCCGTTGCCGCGCAAGCCAAGCTGGTCGAGTGGTTGTACCTGGCCGCCCGCGTGGACGCGTTTTACGAGCACGCTGGCTCGAACCCGAGCGGAGAGGCCGCGCGGATCTTCTGGCCGGTCGACTGGGTGACCTCCCAGACGGCCACGGTCGAAGCGCGCGCCGCCGACCACCTGTCGTTGCGGCTCGAGTACCGCCACGACCACGCCGCGGGCGACATGTTCTTCGCCGGAGAGGTGGAGGGCGACGGCCTCGAGGCACCGTTCGTGCTGGACGCTCGCTACCAAGACACCTTCACCCTGGGCGCGACAGCCTGGTTCTGAGCCGTCCGAAGCAGCGTCCGCAGCGCCTTGATCCAATCCTGATACCGGCCTGAGCCGCCTTGATCCTGCCGGAATACGGCAGGGATTACGGTGCGCTCAAGCGAGGACACAATGAATCTCACCACCATCGAACCGCAGGATCAGCGCGCATCCGCAACACTTGCACGCAGAGATCGCGTCATCGCGCTCGTCGTCGGCTTTGTCGCCGTCTTGCCGTTCGTGCAGCTGTGCGCAAGCGGCTCGGCGAACCAGGTGGACCTGGGGGTGGCTACGATCCTGCTGCTGCTGGTCATCAGCTCGCTCTTCGAGCGACGCACGAGCTCCGGTCGTTCCGCCAGTAGCTCGAACCGGGAGAGCTCCTGATGGATGCCGCCTACCTGCTGCTCTTTGTCGTGTTTTTTGCGCTGTCAGTCGGCTTCGTGAAGTTGGCCGACAAGGTGTGAGGCTCTCATGACCGTGCTGTTCGTCATCGCCGGGATCATCTCCCTGCTCCTGCTCATCTACCTGTTTGCGGCGCTGCTCGTCCCCGAGAAGCTGTCATGAATGCTCATTCGATCCTGACCATCGTGATCTACCTGGCGGTGCTCACCGCGCTGGCCGTGCCGTTGGGCGCGTTCATGGCGCGCGTGTACCAAGGTGACGCTGGCCTGCTCGGACGCGTGCTCGGGCCGGTCGAGCGGCTGTTCTATCGCTTGGCAGGCGTGCGCGACGACGAGGACATGACGTGGAAGCGGTACGCCTTCGCCGTCCTCGCCTTCAACCTGTGCGGCGCCCTCGTGGTGTATGCCCTCTCGCGCCTGCAGGCCTCGTTGCCGCTGAACCCGGACGGCCTGGCCGCGGTCACGCCAGAGGTGTCGTTCAACACGGCTGCCAGCTTCGCCTCGAACACCAATTGGCAGTCGTACGGTGGCGAGACCACCATGAGCTACCTCACGCAAATGGTCGCGCTGACGACGCAGAACTTCGTCTCTGCGGCCACCGGCATGGCCGTGCTCGTGGCGACCATCCGTGGCTTCACGCAGCGAGAGGCCAAGGGCATCGGCAGCTTCTGGGTCGATCTCACGCGCAGCACTCTGTACGTGCTCTTGCCGCTGTCCATCGTACTGGCGTTGGTGTTGGTGTCGCAGGGAGTGGTGCAGACGTTCCAGGGCCACGCCACCGGGACGTTCCTGCAAGCCACCGCCGATGCGGACGGCAACGCCGTCAAGGATCAGGCCTTGGCCATGGGCCCGGCTGCGTCGCAGATCGCGATCAAGCAGCTCGGCACCAATGGCGGCGGCTTCTTCAACGTGAACTCTGCCCACCCGTTCGAGAACCCCACCGCGCTCTCCAACTTCGTGCAGGTGCTCTCGATCCTCCTGATCGCAGCGGCGCTGTGCTTCACCTTCGGGGCCATGGTGCGTGACAAGCGCCAGGGCTGGTCGCTCTACGCGGCGATGATGGCGATCTTCGTGCCACTGCTCGTGGTCTGCACGGTGGCCGAGCAGTCGGGCAACCCGCTGCTCCGCGAGCTCGGCGCCGATCAAGTCGCCAGCGCGCTGCAAGCAGGCGGCAACATGGAAGGCAAAGAGGTGCGCTATGGCATCGCCGACTCCACGTTGTGGGCCACCGCGACCACCGCGGCCTCGAACGGCTCGGTCAACTCCATGCACGACAGCTTCACGCCGCTCGGCGGCCTGGTGCCGATGTGGCTCATGCAGCTCGGCGAGATCATCTTTGGCGGGGTGGGCTCAGGTCTGTACGGCATGTTGCTGTACGCCATCGTGGCGGTGTTCATCGCCGGGCTGATGGTGGGTCGCACACCGGAGTACCTGGGCAAGAAGATCGAGGCCAAGGAGATGAAGATGGCCAGCTTGGGCATCCTGCTACCGGCGGCATCGGTGCTGATCACGACCGCCATCGCTTGTCTGGGCGATTGGGGCACCGCCTCACCGCCGCTCGCCAACCCTGGCGCGCACGGCTTCAGCGAGATCCTGTACGCCTTCTCGTCGCAGTCCAACAACAACGGCTCGGCCTTCGCGGGGCTCACGGCCAGCGGCGCCTTCTATGCCACGGCCGGCGGCATCGCCATGCTGGTCGGGCGCTATTGGGTGATCGTTCCGGTGCTCGCCATTGCTGGATCGCTCGCGGCCAAGAAGCGCATCCCGGTCAGCCCCGGGACGCTGCCCACCCACACCCCGCTGTTCGTCGTTCTCTTGTGCGGCACCATCGTCCTGGTGGGCGCGCTCACCTTCATTCCCGCGCTCGCGCTCGGCCCGATCGTCGAGCACCTGCAGATGATGGGGCACTGACATGAGCACTCAAACCCAACGCTCGGAAGAGGCTCGTCCGCTGTTCGATCCGGCGATCGCCAAGGTCGCCGCGCTGGATGCCCTGAAGAAGCTCGACCCGCGCCGCATGATCAAGAATCCGGTCATGTTCGTGGTGGAGGTCGGCAGCGCGTTCACGCTCGTGCTGGCGCTGCACGCGGCCGTCACCGGCCAAGGAGAGCTGCCGGCTGGCTTCATCTTCGCCATCTCGGCGTGGCTGTGGTTCACCGTGCTGTTCGCCAACTTCGCAGAGGCCATGGCCGAGGGCCGCGGCAAGGCGCAGGCCGACAGCTTGCGCAAGGCGCGGCAAGACGTAGTGGCCAAGCGGCTCTCGGAGCCTCGGCGTGACGCGAGCGTGGAGGAGGTCTCCTCCTCGCGCCTGCGCCGCGGAGACGTGGTCTTGATCGAGGCGGGGGAGCTCGTCCCCGGCGACGGCGAGATCCTCGACGGCGTCGCGTCGGTCGACGAGAGCGCGATCACGGGCGAGAGCGCCCCCGTCATCCGAGAGAGCGGCGGCGATCGCAGCGCCGTCACCGGCGGCACCCGCGTGTTGTCGGACTGGATCGTGGTGCGGATCTCGGCCAACCCCGGCGAGACGTTCCTGGACCGCATGATCGCCATGGTCGAGGGTGCCAAGCGCAAGAAGACGCCCAACGAGATCGCGCTCGACATCTTGCTCGCGGCGCTCACCATCATCTTCTTGCTCGCCACGGTCACGCTGCTGCCCTACTCGCAGTACGCGGTGCAGTCGGCGGGGCAAGGCAAGCCGGTCGCCATGACGGTGCTCGTGGCCCTGCTCGTGTGCCTGATCCCCACCACCATCGGTGGGCTGCTGTCGGCCATCGGCATCGCCGGCATGGACCGCATGATCCAGGCGAACGTGATCGCCACGTCGGGGCGCGCCGTCGAGGCTGCAGGTGACGTCGACGTGCTGCTCTTGGACAAGACAGGCACCATTACCCTCGGCAATCGGCAAGCCACCGAGCTCATCGCCGCCAAGGGCGTGCGTGAGGCCGAGCTGGCCGACGCCGCGCAGCTCTCGTCGCTCGCCGACGAGACCCCCGAAGGCCGCAGCATCGTGGTGCTCGCCAAACAGAAGTACGGCATCCGCGGGCGTGACATCCAGGATCTCGGCGCCCACTTCGTGCCGTTCACCGCGCAGACGCGGATGAGCGGCGTCGACCTGGGCGAGCGCAAGATCCGCAAGGGCTCGCGCGACGCGATCGAGCGCTTCGTGAAGGAGCACGGCGGCGAGATCCCCGACCACGTTCACCACCTGATCGACGAGGTCGCCAAGCAGGGCGCCACACCGCTGGTCGTCGCCGAGGGCAAGCGCGTGCTCGGCGTCGTGCGCCTGAAGGACATCGTCAAGGGCGGCATCAAGGAGAAGTTCGCGGAGCTCCGCCGCATGGGCATCCGCACCGTGATGATCACGGGCGACAACCCGCTCACTGCCACCGCGATCGCGGCCGAGGCCGGCGTCGACGAGTTCATGGCCGAGGCCACCCCCGAGCAGAAGCTCACCAAGATCC
>CAZXMG010000079.1:0-32728 GCA_964641275.1 uncultured Polyangiaceae bacterium | reverse complement strand
GTGGAGCTGCTCTCGAGCCGTTCGCTCGAGCAAATCGCGCGAGACAAGCGCGACGTGGCCGAGGGCACACGATCCATCATCGAGCTCAAGGAGCAGTTCGCGCTCGAGATCGTGACGCGCTTCCACGACGCTGCGCTGGCGCGCGAGGCGCTCGAGCGGCGCAAGAGCGTCGCGGGCGGCGCGCTGCCGGACGACATCGAGGAGCACACGCTCAGCGCCGAGGGGGCCGAAATCGGCTTGGCCAAAGCGCTCTCTGCCGCGGGCTTGGTGAAGTCCACGTCGGAGGGCGTGCGGCAAATCCAAGGCGGAGCCGTCCACCTCGACCAAAAGAAGCTGGGACCCGCCGACAGTCAGCTCAAGCTCGCCGCAGGCGGGCGCTACCTGGTGCGCATCGGCTCCAAGAACCGCAAGTTCGCCTACCTCAACGTCACATGAGCCGAACGGGGCGGCGCGACGCGTTGGTCTCGTTCGTCGCGCTCGCGCTCGCCGCCTGCCAACCGCCCGAGCCGAGCCAGCCGGTCAAGCCGATGCTGCCGCCGCTCAAGACCGAGCGGCTCGAGGACTTGGCGACCGGCGCGGGCCTCGTTTGGATGGTCCGTGCGCGACCTCGCGACGTGGCGGCCACGCCGTTCCTGATCCCCGCCATCGGCCGCATCGTACCGGAGCAGAACTTCGACAAGTTCAAGGGGCGAGTGGGGCTCGATCCACGTCAGGTGACGGAGGTGTTGCTGCTCCGCTACGGCCCGGCGCTGAGCGACGCCGAGGCGCAGATCGCCCGTCACGGCGAGCCCGTCGCGGAGCTCGAGCGGCGCTTCTTCGCGCGGTTGTCGGACGATCCTACGCGGCGCGAGGATCGGCCCGACGTGGTGCGCATCGACGGTATCATCGGGCGCTCGCCCCACGTGTTCTCGCGCATCGGCAAAGACGTGGTGGTGTTCCAGCAAGGTGGGGACGTGGCCCGCGGCCCTGCGCGCATCGCCGGGCTGTACGCGATGGGCAAGTTGGCGAAGGCGCGACCGCTGCTCGCCGACGAGCCGCTCAAGTCGCTGATCGCACGCTTCGGCTCGGCGCCGGTGGTCGCGGCGTCGGTGGGCCCGTTCAGCGACGAGTGGAAGAAGGCCGCGCGCGGCCTGCTCGAGGTGTCGACCGGTGTCGCGGCGGCAGCGCGGCCCACGGCGCGTGAGAACGTGGGCCTCGCTCTGGCGATCGCGGGGGAGTTTGGCGCCGAGGCCAACAAGGCGTCGGAGCTGCTCTTGGCCTCGTGGGACGACGTGGCGCTCTCCACCATGGGCCACCTGCTCGGCCTCGACAAGCCAGTCGAAAAGCCGGTGGTCGCTGCCGACAAAGGTGTGGTGGCGCTGCACGTCGAGGTCGAGCCCAACCGCCTGGCCGAGGGCCTGCGGGCGCTCGCCGAGCACGATCTTGAAGCCATCATGAAGCTCGATTGAGCGCGACCCAAGGCGCGCCGGACGTCCGGTGTCGGAAGGCACATGAAGCTCGCCGCGTCCCTGCTCCTTGGCTCCGTTTGCTTGTTCACGAGCTCCGTCGCGCTGGCCGACGAAGACTTCAAGGCGTCGCCCCAAGACGAAGACGGCTACACCGTCGAGTTCCGGCCGGACTTCCTGGACGGCGCGGGCCTGGACGGCTCGGGGCCCTTGATCGTCGTGCGGCCGCCATCGGCACGCACACTGCTGATCCGACCGCGCACGTCGTTCGTGACCGAGCTCTTGAAGACCGTGGAGAACCTGTAGCGCTGCATCTTTGAACGACCCAAGGGGCGAGCGCATCTACTCCTCGCGTGAGCCAGATCGTGATTTTGGGCGCCGCGCTGGCGCTCTTGGGCGGCTGCTCGAGCCCTCTGCCGCCTGCGGCCGCCCAAGCTCGGGTCGCGACGCCAGCGTGGATCGACGCCAACAACGAGCAGAGCTGCGCGGCCATGGCTCACGCAGAGAGCTACCTGTGCCGGGCGGACCGCCGGCTCATGGCCGCACGCACGCAGGGTGACGCCCAGGCGGTGGAGTGCTTGAGCGCGCGCGGCCGAGAGCTTCGCGCCACCTATCGCACGCTGACCGACACCCAGGACGAGCAGATCCGCCGCGCCGCCGAGGCTTCGCTCGCGCACAAGCTCGACATGCTCGGGGACTGCGAAACCGGCCCGCGCCGCGCCCCGGACTCGGTGCGAGTCTTGGCACCGGTGCTGGCGGATCTCGAGGACGCGCCCGGCCGCGGCTGGACCGCTCAGTAGCCGCGGATCGTCCCGTCGATCAAGCCGTCGGTGATCGCGGGGAGCTCGTCGAGCGCGCGCTCGAGCTCCCGGCGGGCGGCGAGCTCGTGCTCCGGCGGGAGGCCCCCACCGTCGCTGCACAGCTTCACCTGCGCGAACCAGGGCTCGCGCACTGGCCGTCCGATGCGGCTGACCAACAGGCACTCGGCCTCGAGCACGCCCGGGTGCCGCACCAGCCGATCGCACACACGAGCGGCCACCACGTTGTAGAGCTTGCCCACGTGGGTGATGGGGTTCTTGCCCGCAGGCGCCTCGAGGCTCATCGCGCGGCAGGGGGTGATGAGTCCGGAGAGACGATTTCCGCGCCCGACTTGGCCATCGTCTCCGGCCTCGAGCGAGGTGCCAGTGACCGTCAGGTACACGCGGCCGCTCGCCACGTCGTCGCCGCCGTTGACCGCCGCTCGTGCGGCTGGTGCAACGCGGGCGACCACGGCCAGCGCGCGCTCCATGGCCTGCTCGTACGCGGCCAGATCAGCGACGTGCCGGTCGACCACGGCCAGCGCGACCGTGAGCTCGACCTTCCCTGCCCGCGACACGCCGAGCACCTTGGTGTCCTCGCCGAACGCGGGGAAGCTCGCTCGCTCCGTGGCGAGCGCCCGCTCCACGGCGATCACGAGCTGCTCGAGCGACGACCGTGGCGCTCGAGCGACGCCGAAGCTCGTGTCGTTGGCCAACCCCGGGGAAGCGAACAGGGATCGCAAGTCCCCGGAGCCCGCCCGAATGCGGTGACCAACCTTCACGTGAGCGTCGGGATCCAGGTAGCGCATGTTCGCGCCGAGCCAGGTCGCCACCGTCTCGTCCACCAGCGCGTCGAGATCGATGTGCGCGCCCGCCAGCTCCGTCGTGGCGCGCCCCGCGAGCAGCACTTCGATCTGCTCGAGCATGCGCCCGCCGCCGAAGCGAGGCTCCGACGCGCCGCCCACGAGCAAGGCCTTGTCGACGTTGTGGTGCAAGAGCGCGCCGAAGCGCTCGCGATATCTGCGGCACAGCGCGCGGCTCAGCGCGTCCGAGAGCGCGTCGGCCATGGTGTCGGGGTGGCCAATGCCCTTGCGCTCCACCACCTCGGCGCCCTGCAGCAGCGGTGCAGCGATGACCTCGATCTCGAACATGCCAACAACGTAGAACGAGCTGGGCCCGCACCGGCGCGCAAGCTTTGCAGACGCGGCACCCCCCGTTTCACACTTGTTGCTTGCAGCCCGGTTCTGGCTGCGTTCAGGCTTGAAGAAATGTCCTTGAAGAACCTGTCCCGGCGCCTTTTCTTGACCACCCCAGTGGGAGTCGCCGGCGCAGTGAGCGCCTGCGGCGACGACAGCGACACCGAGCCGGAGCCCGAGCCGGAGCCGATCTTCCAGCATGGCGTGGCGAGCGGCGATCCGCTCGGCGACGCGGTGATCTTGTGGACGCGCGTGACGGCGGACGAGGACGAGGTCGAGGTGAGCTGGGAGATCGCCACCGATCCGGAGCTGAGCTCGGTGGTCGCGTCGGGCACCGTGACGGCCAGCGCAGACACCGACTTCACCGTCAAGGTGGACGCGACCGGCCTGTCCCCCGCGACCACGTACTTCTATCGCTTCAGCGCGCTCGAAGAGAGCTCGCCGATCGGTCGCACGCGCACGGTCGACAGCGGCAGCCCGACGCGCCTGCGCTTCGGCTTGGTGTCGTGCTCGAGCTACGCGCACGGCTACTTCCACGTGTATCGGCGGCTGGCCGAGCGCACCGACCTGGACGCGATCATCCACCTGGGCGACTACATCTACGAGTACGCAGACGGCGAGTACGGCTCGATTCGCACGTACGATCCGCCGCACGAGATCGTCTCGCTCGAAGACTACCGCCGACGCTACGCCCACTATCGCAAGGACCCCGATCTCGCCGAGCTGCACCGGCAACACCCCGTGATCGCCATCTGGGACGACCACGAGCTGGCCAACAACTCCCACGCGACCGGCGCAGAGAACCACGACCCTGAGACCGAGGGCTCTTTCGCCGAGCGCAAGGCCGCTGCCGCGCAGGTCTACAGCGAGTGGATGCCGATCCGGTTGAGCGACCCCGGCAAGATCTGGCGCTCGATTCGTTTCGGAGATCTGTGCGAGCTGTTCCTGTGCGATACGCGGCTGTGGGGTCGCGACGCGCAGGCGCTCGATCAGGACGATCCCGATCTGGTGAACCCCGACCGCACGCTCCTGGGCCTCGACCAGGAGCAATGGCTGGCCGAGGGCTTGGCCGCGTCCACGTCGACGTTCAAGTTGGTTGGCCAACAAGTGATGATGGCCCCGCTCCCGCTCGAGAACCTCAAGAACACCGACCAGTGGGATGGGTACCCGGCCGCGCGCGAGCGCTTCTACGCGCTGCTGACAGCCGGCCAGATCGACAACGTGATGGTGCTCACCGGGGACATCCACACCTCCTGGGCAGCCGACCTCATCCCGGAGGGAGTGACCTACGACCCGGCGACGGGTGCGGGAGCGGTGGCAGGCGAGCTGGTCGTGCCAGCCGTCAGCTCACCCGGGCTGCCCGACCTGTTCGTGGATTTTGCGGCCCAAGTGAAGGCCGACAACCCGTACCTCAAGCTGGTCGACCTCACGTTGCGCGGCTACGTGATCCTGGATCTGGACGCGGATCGAGCCCAAGGCGCGTATTTTCACGTAGATACGGTGGAAGACCCCGAGGGAGCACAGGAGTCCTTCAGTGGCGCTGTGTCCCTGCTGGCCGGGGCGAACCACCTGGTCGACGGCGGGAACGCCGCCCCGGACGGAGATCCTCGGCCCCCTGCCCCCTGACGCACATTTGTGTGATGGCGCCGGCAGCCTGGAGCCACGTACGCTGTGAAAGGCCGACGTGACCGAAGAGGCGCTGACACTCCGAGCCGTGTACGAGGAACACTTCCAGTTCGTCTGGAAGTCTCTGCGCAGGCTGGGGGTGCGTGAGGCCGACGTCGCCGACGCCGTTCAGGACGTGTTCCTCGTGGTGCATCGCAAGCTGCCCGAGTTCGAGGGCCGCTCCAAGACATCCACCTGGTTGTTCGGGATCGCCATGCGTGTCGCACGAGATCGCCAAAAGCTCGCCTTCAGCAGGCGGCGCGTCGACGACGAAGATGCGATCAGCAGCTTCGCAGACGACAGCGCCGACGCCGTGGCTCACGCCGAGCGCGCCCAGGGCCTGGCCATGTTGGAGGCCATCCTGGACAGCATGTCGATCGAACAACGCGCGGTGTTCACCTTGTTCGAGCTCGAAGGCCTCACCGGCGAGGGCATCGCCGAGCTGCTCGAGGTCCCGCTCGGCACGGTGTACTCGCGACTGCGGCTGGCCCGCGAGGTGTTCCAGAAAGCGGTCGCCCGCCAGCGCGCCCGCGAAGATGGCCCTCGCCGTCCGCCCCCCCCGCCCCCACGCGAGAGCGGCATTCGCGGGCTGACCCCCGCGCGTCTGGGGTCCGAGCCTTCCGTGCCCGCGGAGCCGATCGGCTCGCGGCGTGCGCTCGTGGGAGGTGCAGCATGAACGATCCCATTCGATTGCTCGATGATCCCACGGCGCTCGGGCCGAGCGCTCAGCGTCTGCTTCGGTCCGGGCGAGAGCTCTCACCTCCGGCTGGCGCCAAGGAGACAGGCTGGAGCCACCTCGAGGCCGCGCTCGGTGCAGGCGCTGGTGCCGCCACAGCCAGCGAAGTAGTGCGCTCCTCCACCTCCGGCGCGACCTCCGCCGGCCACGCCTCGCTGCCCGCGGCTGGCAAGGTCGCGGGCAGCGGCCTCGCATTCGGCACCAAGCTCGGTATCGCCGGGATCGTGCTCGGCGGCGCGCTGTTCGGTGCTTCGGCGCTCAAGCAGCCGTCGCCGGTCCTGTCCGCCAACCCGGTGAGCACGGAGCAGGTCGGCTTCGAGGCTCCTGCCTACACCAGCTTCGCCGCGCTGCCAGTCGAGCACACCGCGATGGCCGCCAAGGAGCCCCGCAGAGAGCCGGCACCGACAGCAGGTGTCAGCAACAAGCAAGTGCCCGCCGCCGCGCCCGCCGAGACGACCACGCCCGAAGATCGCAAGAGCCAGCTCAAGATCGAGGCCGCCGGTGTGCAGAGCGCGCGCTCGCAGCTCGGCAGCGGCAACGCCGCCGGCGCCAAGCAGACGCTGCGCGAGCTCGACCGCGACGTGCCGCGCGGCGTGATGGGCCAAGAGCGGCAAGTGCTGCTGATCGAAGCGATGGCCAAGAGCGGAGAGGGGGCGGCCGCCGGCAAGCTGGCGACCGCGTTCATCGAGGCGCACCCGAACAGCCCGTACGCCGAGCGCGTGCGGGCGTACGCCCGCTGAGGCCTGGTCAGCGCAGCGCGCCGCGCAGCACCAGCTCGAGCAGGCGCTTGATCTCGCGCGGCGTGGCCAGCTTGCCCTCGAGCAAGAAGCGCGTCGAGAGCGCCCCCTCGATCACCTGCATCAACAGGTCGGCGTCCAGGTCGCGGCCGGCCTCGCCACGCGCGCGGGCCTTGGCCACCATGGCGCGGTAGATCTCTCGCTCCTGGGCGTGCAGCCGCTTGGAGATCGCCATCATGTCGGGAGCGAACGCCTCGGCCATGAGGCCCCTGATCAGCGCGCGGCCACGCGCCGTTTTGCACAAGGTGACCTTGCTGGTGAGGTAGGAGAAAATGTCTCCAGCCAGCGTGCCCGTGTCGGGCAAGGCGATGCCCGCACCGAAACGCTCGAACGCCGCTTGCACCAGCGCTGGCTTGGTTGGCCAGCGCCGGTACACCGTGGTCTTGTTCACCCCGGCGCGGCGCGCCACCTCTTCGATCGTCAGCGCCGCAAAGCCGACTTGGCCCAGCTCCTCGATGGTCGCCTCCAGGACACTGCGCACCACTCGCTCCGCGCGTGTGCGCGGCTCGGGGTCATTCGGACCAGGCTGAGCGGCTCTCGGGGGCGGCACAATCGCAACTGTAGGTTGCTTTTGCTCCGAGCACACGCTAGAAAAGCAACTCCTTGTTGCGATTCATCCGCCGCCGCTCTCCGCTCGCCCTGCTCGCATGGGGCCTCGGGCTCGCCGGCTGCCCCGCGCCCGAGCAGTCCAGCGCCCAGACCAACGCCGCCAGCGAGGAGCCCACGCAGGTGACCACCGTCCTCGTGCGCGAGGCGCCCATGCCGGTCACGATCAAGCTCACGGGCACTCTCCAGCCGGAGCGCAAAGCGCGGTTGGCATCCAGCACCGCCGGACGCGTGACGAAGGTGCACGTCGAGCGCGGCGCGCTGGTGAAGGCGGGAGACACGCTGGCCGAGCTCGATGTGTCGAGCGCCGCGCTCAGCGCAAAGGAGGCGCAGAAGGCCGCTCAGAACGCCAAGGTCCAGCGCGAGAACGCACTGCGCGAGTGCGAGCGCGCAGAGGTCTTGTGGAAGAACGGCGCGATCTCCAAGAGCGAGCTCGAGCTGCGCAAGCTGCAATGCGAGAGCGCAGACATCGGCGTGGATGCGGCCGGCCTGCGCGCGCAGCTCGGAGCCCAGGCGGTGCGCGACGGCGTCGTACGCGCCCCCTTCAGCGGCGTGATCGAGGAGCGGACGATCGACGTGGGTGAGTACCTGATGCCGGGGAGCCCCGTCGCCACCTTGCTCGCGATCGAGAAGCTGCGGCTCGACGTAGTGGTGCCAGAGGTCGAGCTCCCACATCTGAGCCTGGGAGCGAAGCTGTCGTTCGAGGTCGCCTCGCAGCCGAGCAAGCGCTTCTCTGCCGAAGTGCTGTTGGTAGGCGCGAGCGTGCGCGAGGGCACGCGCGACGTCGTGGTCGAGGCGACCGTCGACAACGCCGATCGGCAGCTGAAGCCGGGCATGTTCGCCACCGTCGAGGTGGTCACCAAAGAGGTGCCTACCAAGGTCGTCCCGCGCTCGGCCATCGTGCGGCGCGGCGAGGCGAGCCACCTGTTCGTGTTCGTGGATGGGCGCGCCCACGAGCGGGTCGTCAAGCTGGGCGCCGAGCGCGGCGCGGACGTGGCCGTGCTGCGCGGCGTCTCCCCTGGCGACAAGGTGATCGCCCCGCCGCCCGAGCGCCTGCAAAATGGCGCGTTCGTGCGCGAGGGCGGCTGACGATGCAATGGCTGGCCGCCGTCAGCGTCAAGCGTCCCACCTTCGCCGCGGTGCTGATGTTGCTCATCACCGTGCTGGGGCTCACGTCGTACAAGTCTCTCGGCGTCGACGAGTTCCCCAACGTCGACATCCCCATCGTCATCGTCACGACGCGGCTCGAAGGCGCCGCTCCCGAGGAGGTCGAGCGCGAGATCACGGACAAGATCGAGGGCGCCGTCAACACCATCGGCGGGGTGGAGGAGCTGCGCAGCACCTCGAGCGAGGGCGTGTCGATGGTCATCGTCCAGTTCACCCTGGACCGCGACGTGGACGTGGCCGCCCAGGACGTACGCGGCAAGATCGACCAGATCCTGTTCGATCTGCCCAAAGGCATCGACGCGCCCACGGTCACCAAGGTGGACCCTGGCGCCGTGCCCATCTTGCTGGTGGCGCTGCGCTCGGACGGCCTGCCCGTGCGCGAGGTCACCGAGATCGCTGACAAGGTGGTGCGACGCCGGATCGAGAGCGTCGACGGCGTGGGGCAGGTGGTGCTGGTGGGCGGCCGGCGGCGCCAGATCAGCGTGTGGCTCAACCCGCTGGCCCTGCGCGCCGCCAACCTCACCCCCGCCGCGGTCCACGCCGCGCTGGCCACGCAGAACGCGTCAGCCCCGGGCGGCAGCGTCGAGGCCGGACCCGAGAGCGTGCCCGTGCGCATCGAGGGCCTGGCCGCCGACGTCGACGCGATTCGCAAGATCGTGGTGGCCGAGACGGCTGGCCGCCCCATCCGCGTCGAAGACGTGGCGCGCGTCGAGGATGGCGCCGAAGAGGAGAAGAGCTTCGCACAGGTCGATCGCGAACAGACCGTGGTGCTGTCGATCCAGAAGCAGAGCGGCAAGAACACCGTTGCTGTGGTGGACGCGTTGAAGGAGCGGGTGGCCGAGATCCAGGCCGAGCTGCCGGCGGGCGTGCGGCTCGAGGTACTGCGCGACAACTCGGCCATGATCCGCACCGGCCTCGACTCCGTCACCGAGCATTTGATCGTCGGCGCCATCCTGGCAGCGCTGGTGGTGCTCCTGTTCCTTGGCAACGCACGCTCCACCATCATCGCTGCGCTCGCCATCCCGATCTCGATCATCGGTACGTTCGCGGTCATGAAGCTGGCCGGCTTCACGCTCAACTTCTTGACGCTTTTGGCGCTGGCGTTGGCGGTCGGCATCGTGATCGACGACGCCATCGTGGTGCTGGAGAACATCACCCGCTACATCGAAGAGAAGCGCGCCAAGCCATTCGCGGCCGCCGTGCTCGCCACGCGCGAGATCGGCCTGGCGGTGCTCGCGACCACGCTGTCCTTGGTGGCGGTGTTCGTGCCGGTGGCGTTCGCGGCCGGCATGATCGGGCGGTTCTTGGGCAGCTTCGGCCTGACCATGGCGTTCGCCATCATGGTGAGCATGGTGGTGAGCTTCTCGCTCACGCCCACGCTGTGCGCGCGCTGGTTGCCCCCTCCGGCGGAGAGGGACCACAACAAGCCGCTGCTCGCGCGTGCGGTCGACGTGATCTACCGACCGATCGAGCGCGCCTACATGGTGGTGCTGCGCTTCGCGATGCGACGGCGCTGGCTGGTGGTCGTGGCCTCCCTGGCGTCGCTCGCCGCCATCGGCCCGCTCGGTGGCGGCTTGGAGAAGGGCTTCGTCCCCCCTGACGACAAGGGCCAGTTCGAGATCACCCTGCGCGCGGCCGAGGGCACGAGCGTGACCGAGACGCGCCTGATCGCAGAGCGCTTCTCGGACGACGTGCGCCGCATCCCCGGCGTGGTGCGGACCCTCACCACCGTCGCGGACGACGTGCAACAGACCAGCAATCTGGCAAAGATCTTCGTCTTTCTCAGCGACCCGAAGCAGCGCAAGGAGACGCAGCGCGACCTCATGGACCAGGTGCGCCGCGAGGTGGTGCCACAGCACAGCGCAGGGCTGACCATCGCGCTCGGCGAGGTGCAGGGCGTCAACACCGGCGGCACCAACGCCAACATCATGTACTCGATCAGCGGCACCGATCTCGACGTGCTCGCCGACAAATCTACGCGCATCACCGAGCGCCTTCGCGCCGTACCCGGCGCCGTGGACGTGCAGAGCTCCCTCCTCTCCGGCAAACCCTCGCTCAGCGTGATCATCGATCGCGACCGCGCCGCCGACCAGGGCGTGCGCGTGAGCGACGTGGCGACTGCGATGCAGCTGTTCATCGGCGGGGTGAAGGCCACGAGCTACTCCGAGGGCGGCGAGCAATACGACGTGCGCGTTCGAGCAGACGCTCGCTACCGAGCAGACATGGCGGGCCTGTCGCTGATCACCGTGCCATCGAGCAAACACGGCTCGGTGCCGCTCGCCTCGCTGGTCGAGCTCGATCAGGTCGACGGCGCCTCCAAGATCGAGCGGCTGGCGCGGCGCAGGCAGGTCACCATTTCAGCCAACTCAGCACCCGGCGCTGGCGACGCTGCGGTCGAGGCAGCGTTCAAGCAAATCGTCGCAGAGGAGGGGCTGCCCCCTGGCTACGATCTCAAGCCCGCTGGCATCACCAAGGAGGCGGAGAAGATGGGCAAGAGCTTCCTGCTCGTGATCAGCCTGGCCTTCGTCTTCATGTACCTGGTGCTCGCCGCCCAATTCGAGTCCTGGCTGCACCCGATCACCATTCTGCTGGCGCTGCCACTCACGGTGCCGTTCGCGCTTTTGTCGCTGCACCTGTTCGATCAATCGCTCAACCTGTTCTCCGGGCTCGGGCTGCTGGTGCTGTTCGGCGTGGTGAAGAAGAACGCCATCCTGCAGATCGATCACACCAATCACCTGCGCAGTCTGGGCTTGCCTCGGCTCGAGGCGATCCTGACGGCCAACCGCGATCGCTTGCGGCCCATCTTGATGACCACCCTGGCCTTCGTGGCTGGCATGGTTCCCCTGCTCTTCTCCAGAGGAATTGGGTCGGGCCTGAACCGCGCCATCGCCGGCATCGTCGTCGGTGGGCAGACCTTCTCGCTGCTGCTCACGCTGCTGGCGGTGCCGGTGGTGTACAGCTACTTCGACGACGCCATCGCCTTCGCGCGCCGAGTGCTCAAGCCCAAGCCGATCGACCGCGGCGAGTCGGAGCTCGACGCCGTCATCGAAGGCCGACCGCTGCCTGCCCCCGCCGCCGAGGAGTAACAGTCGCTGCTCAGTCCGCTACGCGCACGGGCAGGCCGGCCGACTCGATGCGCTGCGCGAAGTCGCGGAGCCACGCGGGATCGAGCGCACCGACGTGTGCGGCGTCGGGGTGATGCGAAGGTCGCGCGAGCGTGTAGAGCATGACGCCTCGCAAGGGCACGCGTTCCGCCACCAAGACCGTCACGGCGTCGAGGTAGGCCCGTTGCTCGACCTCGCTGGGGGCGGCGCCGTCGATGGCGACGAAGCAGGTCTGGATCCAGGTCGGGCACAGCTCCGCGCTCGCGCGCAGCCCCGCAAGGTGGTGCTCGGGCGACTCGCGCGCGCCGTTGATGCGCTCGAGACCGGCCGCGGTGGCGCTGTCGAGCTTGAACCACACCTCGCCCCCAGCGCGCGCCAGGCGCACGAGGCCGGCTTGGGTGGTGCTCTTCTGTGCGAGCGATCCGTTGGTGATCAGAACGATCCGCAGCGTTCCCGCGAGGCCCTCGCGCTCGAGCACCGCGACCACTCGCGCCACGGCGGACTCGAAGTCGGGAGAGGTCGTGGGCTCGCCGTCGCCCGAAAATGCGACGTCGATCAGCCTGCGAGCGCCCTCTGGCGCCCACCTGGCAAGCACCTCCGGGTCCCGCGCGAAGGCCAGCGTCCGCGTGAGCTCGGCCTCGAGCAGGTCGAGCTCGATGGGCGGCCCAGCTCCCAAGGTGAGGCCAGGAACTTGGCAATAGAGACAGCGCCAATTGCACGCCGCGTTCGGGTTGAGGTTCACGCCGATCGACACGCCCCCCGCACGGCGCGAGACCACCGGGTAGACGTAGCGCATGCCGGCAATGTCGGTGCTGTGGTCCGCTGGGGTCAGCCGGCCCACGGTGAGCAGCCGTTTCGGAACGGGAGGCGCGTGCACACCGACATCATGCCACGACCGCGAACCCCTGCGCAGACGCGCACTAGCGTGGTAGCTTGCGCATACCTTGCCAGCAGGCACCGACTCGCGCCCCACGTACGCCGCGCTGCTCGCCGACGAGCGCTTCGTGAAGGCCTTCTTCGGCGAGTCGAGCGTGGGCTTGAATCTGTGCCGCATGGACGGCGTGTGGCTCGAGAGCAATCCTCGGTTTCTCGAGATCATCGGTTATTCGGCAGAGGAGGCCAACGACGGCAAGCTCACGTACTGGCAGCTCACGCCGCGAAAGTACGATCCGCTGGAGAAGATCCAGCTCGAACGGCTCGCGGAGACCGGCCGCTACGGTCCGTACGAGAAGGAGTTCGTCCGCAAGGACGGCTCCCTGGTGCCGGTCCGCCTGAACGGGTTCATCGTCGAGCTCGACGGAGAGAAGATGATCTGGTCCTTCATCGAGGACATCTCGGCAGAGAGAGCGCTGGAAGCGGAACGGGTGCGCGCGATCCAAGCCTCCAAGATGGCCTCGCTCGGAGAGATGGCGGCGGCCATCGCCCACGAGGTGAACAACCCGCTGGCCATCATCACGGGCTACGCCTACCTGCTGCCCGACGCGATCGCTCAGGGCAACACGGAGCTGGCCCAAGAGGCCGTGTCGGAGATCCGCCGCGCCGCCGAGCGGGCTGGCGCCATCACCGCCGGGCTCAAGCGGTTGTCCCGTGGGACGGCCAGCTCGGCCTTCGAGCCGGTCGACGTGCGGACGGTGGCGGCCGAGGCGGCGACTCTGAGCGGCGCGCGGACCCGCGCAGAAGGGCTCGAGCTGGGCTTGGAGCTGGCGACGGACGCCAAAATCTGGGGCAACGCCGTCCAGCTCAGTCAGGTGCTGGTCAACCTCGTGAACAACGCCGTGGACGCGGTGAAGGATGCGCCGGTGCGTCAGGTGCTGCTGCAAGCCCGCGAGCGAGGCGACACCGTCGAGCTCTGGGTGGAGGACTCAGGCCCAGGCGTGGCAGCGGAGCACAGCGCACGCCTGTTCGATCGGTTCTTCACCACCAAGAGCCCCACCGAGGGCACGGGTCTCGGGCTGTGCGTGAGCCGCGACCTCGTCGTCGCGATGAACGGAACGCTCGACTACGAACGCGTGAACGACCGCACTCGCTTCACCGTCCGCCTGCCGCGGCACCCCGCGTCGAACACCCAAAGGAGCGCACGGTGACCTCGAGCTCGAGTGGCCCCATTCTGCTGATCGACGACGAGCCGATGTTGTGCCGTGTGCTCTCGCTGGCGCTGCGCAGCTTGGGCCGCCAGGTCCTCACATTCACCGACCCACTTCTGGCCGTGCAACACCTGGCGTTGGGCGAGCCCCCGAGCGTCGTGATCTGCGACTATTGCATGCCGAAGCTCACCGGCCTGGATGTGCTGCAGAGCTTGCCCGACGCGGTGCCGTTCGTGCTCATCTCGGGAGACCTCGCGGCGGCCGACCTCGCCGCGACCCGCCCCGGGATCACCGCGTTCCTGCGCAAGCCGGTGCGCCCCGAAGACCTGCTCGCTGCTGTCTCGCCCTTGGTCGCCCCCGCCCTGTAGCGCGTCGGCGTCGAGCCATCGGTGCAGTGCAACGCCCTGCGCGCGGCGTTGCTCCCCTGGGGTGCAACACGTTGCACCCCAGAGTGAGCTCGAGGCGCCAGCGGGAAATGGCCCGATCCAACGCGGCCCCGGTCTTGCTGTAAGCGCACATCGCGCATGGCGAGGCATGACGAACCGACGGTGCTAGGAGACACCGACAGCGCTTCCCGCATCGACTCCGCGCCAAGGTCACTCGAGCCCGGGACCATCTTGCTCGACCGCTACCGCGTCGAGCGCATCCTCGGTCAAGGCGGGATGGGCACGGTGGTGGCCGCCCGTCACATCGAGCTGAACCAGCTCGTCGCTTTCAAGTTCCTGAGAGGCGAGGCGCAGGGCCGCGCCGACGTGGTGGAGCGCTTCATGCGCGAGGCGCGAGCGCTCGCAAAGCTCCAGAGCGAGCACGTCACGCGCGTGTTCGACGTCGGCACCATGCCCACAGGTGAGCCTTTCATGCTGATGGAGCACCTGATGGGGCGCGACCTCGACCAGGTGCTCGAGCAAGAGGGACGCTTGGATCTCGCGCGCGTCATCACGCTGGCGCTCGAGCTGTGCGACGCGCTCGCCGACGCTCACAGCCACGGCATCGTGCACCGCGACCTCAAGCCGGCCAACCTGTTCCTGCACACGCCCGCGCGCGGCAAGAGCGTGCTCAAGGTGCTGGACTTCGGCATCTCCAAGCAGCTCGCCGCCGAACGGACCAAGCTCACCAGCACCCACGCCCTGCTTGGCTCGCCGCTGTACATGTCCCCCGAGCAAGCCCTCAAGCCCCAGCTGGTCGACACCCGCAGCGACCTCTGGGCGGTCGGGGTCGTGCTGCACGAGCTCGCGACCGGCGCGCCACCATTCACCGGCGAGAGTGTGCCCGAGGTCGTCGCACAGATCCTCGAAGCTACCCCGAGCGCCCCCAGCTCACTGCGGCCGGAGCTGCCCGCATGGTTCGACGCGATCGTGCAGCGTTGCCTCCACAAAGTGATGGAGAAGCGCTTCCAGAACGTGGCCGAGCTGCGCGCCGAGCTCGAGCGGGGCGCGAGCGAGCTCAGCCGCGCGGCCGCGGAGTCGGCGCCACCTGCCTCCACACCGCCCGAGCTCGAGCCCGCGCCCCCGTCGGCGCTGCGCGTGACCACGTTGACCTCTGCCGTTCCCGTCACCCGACCACGCCGCAGTTGGTGGGGCCTGCTCGCGGCGGCGGGCCTCGTGCTGGTGGCCACGCTGACCTCGTTCTTGTTGCTGCGCCCGACGCCTCCCGCGCCCCGACAGGCGAGCAGCGAAGCCAACGGCTCTGCCTCGCTGGGGCCGCACGAGGCGAGCGGCTCGAGCGCGCACGTGGCCTCCGCGCGCCCGCCCGAGGTGACGCTGCAATCAGCCACACAGGCACCCACCCCGACGACGCAGGCGTCGGCTGCCAGACCCAGCACGACGAGCTTGCGCCCGGCTCGCTCCGCGTCACCCACCGCCCCCCAACCTGCCGCCGCGAGGACTCATGATCCGCTCGATACGCTCGATTGAACCGTTGCCCTTGGTATTGGCTGCGCTGCTCACGGCGCTGCCCGCACAGGCACAATCCCCGGGGGACAGGGCCGCAGCCGAGGCTGTGTTTCGCGAAGGACGCGACCTGATGGACAAGGGGGCCTACCAGGAGGCCTGCCCCAAGTTCGAGAAGAGCCTCGCGCTGTACCAATCTGCCAGCGCTGCGCTGAACTTGGCTCGCTGCTATGGCAAGACCAATCGCCTCGCCGCAGCCATGACCACCCTGGAGCGCGCCGAAGAGCTCAACCGGCTCCGCGAGGAGGGCGCCAGGAAGAGCGAGCTGGACGAGCTGGCAGCCACCACCAAGAAGGAGATCGCTCCGCGCGTTCCCCACGTGCGCGTGGTGGTCAAGCCTGCGGTGTCGGGCACGGTGGTCGAGCGCAACGGGATCCGACTGCCAGAGCCGCTCGTCGGCGCTCCCATTCCGGTCGATCCCGGCACCTACGAAATCAAGGTGCGCGCCCCCGGCTATGGCGAAGTGGTGCGCTCGCAGACCATCGACGAGGGACAATCGGTGGTGGTCGAGGTGACGTTGGAGCGCAGCGGCACCAGTGCGGCGAAGCCGAGCGCCATGGCGCCCGGCAAGCCCGCGGCCGACACCCAACCTGCGCCGCTGGTGTGGCCCTGGGTGATGCTCGGAGGTGGCGTCGCGAGCCTGTCGGTCGCGGTCGGCTTCGGGGTCGACTACGCCATGGCACGCAGCGATCTGGATGCGCTCTGCCCGGGCGGCACCTGCCCGACGGGCAGCGAGGACGAGGCACGCGACCTCACCGCTCGCTGGGACCGCGACGTCGGACTGATCGCTGGCGGCGCGAGCTTGGGCGCCGCGCTGCTCGTCACGTTCGGCGTGGGTCTGCACCTGGAGAGCGAGGCGCGCGCCACTGCAACGCGGGTACGCACAACGTGGCAGGCCATTCCGCTCGCCGTACCGGGCGGTGCTGGCTTCGCCGTTCGTCACGATTTTTGATCGGAGGATCTCAATGCTTTCGAGATGGTTGTTACTGGCGCTATGGGCAGGGGGCTGCGCTCCCGATCTCGTGGTGGATGGCGACGGCGGGGGTGGCGCTGCGGGCCTCGGGGGCTCTGGCGGCGACGGGGCGACCGGTGGTGGGGGGGCAGGCGCAACGGGTGGCGGTGGCGCGGCCACCGGGGGGGCCGGCGGCCTGGGCGGGGAGGCCGCCGGCGGGGACGGCGGGATGGGTGGAGCCGGAGGCATGGGCGGCTCGAGCTCGACGGGCGTCATCGCAATCTGCGGCAATGGCGCGATCGAGGCTGGAGAAGAGTGCGATGACGGAGGTCTCGCCGACGACGACGCTTGCTCCTCCACCTGCACCGAGCAGCGGGTGCACTCGCTGTGCACCGGCTTCGACCACGCCTGCGCGTTGTTGAGCGGCGGGGTGGTGAAGTGTTGGGGTCAGAACGACTACGGCCAAGTGGGCAACGGTGCGCCCACCAGCGAGGACGTCGGCGACGAGGCGGGTGAAATGGGAGGTGACCTCTCCCCCGTGGACCTGGGCGGGGTTGCGGCCACGAAGATCAGCTGCGGGGTGCTGCACACCTGCGCGCTGCTCGACAATGGCGACGTGCGCTGCTGGGGCAACAACGGCGTCGCGGAGCTCGGCGCTGGCCTCGACAACGCCACGCTGCCGTTCAGCAACGTGCCGCAAGCGCCGGTGGAGCTCGGAACAGGCCTCATGGTGGCCGACATATCGGCAGGAAGCGGCCACACGTGTGCCCGTTTCACCAATGGGACGGCCAAGTGCTGGGGCTTCGCGCTGCATGGGCAGCTTGGCACCGACAGCAACCCCAACTACGTGGGTTCCACCCCCGGTCAGCTGGGTGACGATCTGTCCCCGGTCATCTTCGCAGGAGCGACGCCCAGCGTGGTGCGGTCCGGAAATTTGCACACGTGCGCCATCCTCGGAGCCGGTGAGCTGCGCTGCTGGGGTTACAACTCCAAAGGCCAGCTCGGCCTGGGGACTACCGACAGCCGCGGCGATGCACCCGGGGAGATGGCGGCACTGGGCACAGTGCCGCTCGGGGGCTCGGCCACGCAGGTCGGCGCCGGTGGAGAGTCGGTGTGCGTGCTCTTGAGCGGCGGCAGCGTGAAGTGCTGGGGCTCCAACACGCAGGGCGAGGCGGGCGTGGGCAACACCAGCGGTGACAACGCCGCGATCGGAGATCAACCTGGAGAGATGGCGGCGCTCGCGCCGGTCGCGATCGGGGCGCCCGCGGACCTCCTGGCGGTCGGGATCAACCACGCTTGTGCGCGCTTGGTTGCCGGCGGCATGAAGTGCTGGGGCGAGGGGGTCGTGGGCGGGCTCGGCCAGGGCAGCACCGCCGACCTGGGTGACTCGCCCACCGACCTAGCCAACGCGCCCGTGATCGATCTGGGCACCAGCGCCAGCATCACCCAGATCGGCGAGCGCTCGTTCGGCTTCACTTGCGTGCTCACCGACGACGGCGCCGTGCGCTGCTTTGGCTACAACAATCATGGCCAGCTGGGCCTGGGCCACAACGACAACATCGGTGACGCGCCCGGCGAGATGGGCGCGAACTTGGAGCGCGTGCGACTGTTCTCGGACGTGTGGTGACCGCGTCGCTCAGCGCCCCTGCTGCGCGGCGCGCGCCAGCGCCCCGGCGGGGGCCTTGGGCGCGCGGCGCACGGGGTTGCCGGGCGAGAGCGTGAGCTCGAACGCGCCCTGCTCCAGCACGACGACGCCCCGCCGAGCATCGAGCTCGACGAACGCGAGCGGGTCCGCGCCGAGGCGCCACTCCTCCACGACGTAGCCGAGCAGCAGCGACACCGCGCGCACGACCGCCTCGCCTTCGTGGTGCGCGACGTGGATGAGGCGCGTCCCCTCGACGAAGGTCTCGCCGCCGCCAGGCAAGCGCAGCTCGCCGATCACCTCGCCGGTCTCGGCGTCGAGGCGGATCAGCACCAGCTCGCCCCCCTCGATCGTCTCCACCCACGCCGGGGCGCGGCTCACCAGGCGAAGCTCACCCCCTGCCGTCGTCGAGATCGCTCGCTCGTGAGAGCCCGCGAGGAGCTTCAGAATCTCGGCGCGGTTCGTGCCAGCCAACGCGCAACGAGCGCCCGGCGGCGCCGGTACTTGCCGGCCGCGGACCGCCTCCACCTTGGCCTCGGCCACCGCCTTGGGAGTCGTCGGCGCACAGCCCGACAACGCCACCACACACGAAAGCCACGCGCCCCACCCCGCCTTCGACCTGCTCATACGGTCGCTCAGAGCAGCAACCATGCCGGCAGCCAATCCTCGGAGAATTGCGCTCGTTCGGCTGGGAGTCGAGCGACATCTGCGCAACTCGGGACGAGCAGCGTTGCGCAAGTTGCGCAACCGCAGCCGCCGCCGAGGGGAATCCCCGTGGCCCATCACGTATCAGCCGCCAGGAGACGAACGATGGCCAACGAGAAGAAGTCGAGCGCAGGGGTGTTCGCCGCGGTCGCGATCACGTGCGGGCTTTTGAGCTTTCTTTGGGGCGGGTTGCAAGGGCGCCGCGCCGGCTGGGAAATGCTGGCAGGGCCCACGCTCGCAGCGGTGGTGTGCGCCTTGATTGCGATCGCGATCCAACGGCGGGGTTTGACCTACGCGGGGCTGCTCGGCATCCCCCTCGGCGTGGTCGGCTTCTTGTCGGGCGCCTAGGGGTGTCCCTAGTTTTCGGTCCGGTATCAGGACATCGTTGACAGTTTCTGTATCGGGACACAGGCGAGCACATGCGAGGTGGACGAGCGCGAGGTAGCTCTCGGCGAGACCAGACGGGTCCCCGTGTCGCGGGGTCTCTTCGCGGCCTCCACTTGCGAGCGTCAGCGAGGGTCGCGACGAGACACCGCGACAAGAACCGGGGACGGGCGGCGAGCGTAAGCGCCCGGGCGGCGAGCGTAAGCGCCCGCGCAGCGGGCGCGCAGCGAGCCCCAGAGAACCTCCACGTCGGGTCAGCTCGCGGCTTTGGCGCGGGGCGGAATCGAGTCGACGATGAGGCCGCCATCCTCCGCAGAAACCAGCACCGTCGAGCCCTTGGGCAGCTGGCCGCGCAGCAAGAGCTCGGCGATCGGCGCCTCGAGCAAGCGGGCCACGGCGCGGCGCATGGGCCGCGCGCCCAGCTCCGCATCGAAGCCGCCCGCGTCGAGCAGGTGATCGATGGCGGAGTCCTCGACCTCGAGCGCGACATCGCGCGCCTCGAGCGCGTGCTCGAGCTCGGCGATCAAGAGGCGCGCCACGCTGCCCACCTCTGCGCGGCTGAGCGGCGCGAAGAACATCACCTCGTCGAAGCGGTTGAACAGCTCGAGCGGGAGGCTCTTCTTGGCCGCGCCGATCGCGATCTCCGAGAGCTGTGCGGTGGGCCTCCCAGCTTGCCTGGCGAAGCCCACGCCGCTGCCCTTCATCGCCGAGGCCACGTCGCGTGAGCCCAGGTTGGACGTGCACAGCACCACCGCGTTGGTGAAGTCCACGCGCCGACCGCGACCGTCGGTGAGGTGGCCCTCGTCGAGCACTTGCAGGAACGCGAGCAACACGTCGGCGTGCGCCTTCTCGATCTCGTCGAGCAGCACGACTTGATACGGGCGCTTGCGCAGCGACTCGGTCAGGTGACCCCCAGCTTCGTGGCCCACGTAGCCGGGGGGCGCGCCGATCAGCCGGGCCACCGCGTGGGCCTCGGCGTACTCCGAGAGATCGATGCGGGTCATGGCGTCGGCGGAGCCGAACAGCGCCGCGGCGATCGCCTTGGCCGTCTCGGTCTTGCCCACGCCGGTGGGGCCGAGCAGCAAGAACGAGCCCAGCGGGCGCCGTCCGCGCAGCCCCGCCGCAGTCTTGCGCAAGTGACCGGCGATGCGGGCGAGCTCGTCCTTGTGGCCCACCACGCGCGCACCGAGCAGCTCTTCGAGCGCGAGCATGCGCTCGCGATCCGTCTCGAGCAGGCGCTCGATGGGGACGTCGGCCAGGTCGGCCATGGCGGCCGCGATCTCGGCCGGGCCGAGGGAGAGCTTCTGGCTCGAGGTCGCGCCGCGAGCACGTCTCGCGCGCGCGCCAGCGAAGTCGAGCGCGGCAATGGCCTTGTCCGGCAGTGCGCGACCAGGCAAGTAGCGGATGGACCAGCTCACCGCGGACGCGATCGCCTCGTCGCTGTAGCTGACGCGATGGTGCGCCCCGAGCGCGTCGCTCGCGGCCTTCACCATGAAGAACGCGGCGTCCTCCTCGGGCGGCTCGATCTCGATGGTCACGAAGCGGCGGGCAAGCTGCGGGTCCCCTTCGAGCGCTCGGCGATAGCTGTCCGAGCTCGTGGCCGCGGCGAACGCGACGTCGCCCCGCGAGAGCTGCAGCTTCAGCTCGGCCACCGCCTCGTCGCCAGCGCCCAGCAGCTCGTGCACGTCGTCCACGAACAGCGCGAGCTTCTCCGAGCTCTGGCGCGCGTCGTCGAACAGGTTGGCGATGCGCTCGGCCAACGCCCCGCGCGCGCCGGTGCCTGCGAGCAGCGCCGACGCGTTGATCTCGACCAGCCGCGCGCCTTGTTGGGCCAGCGGCTCCACCAGCGCGTGCGCCAAGCTGGTCTTGCCCACGCCGGCGGGGCCGACCAAGCACGGCGCGTTGCCGCGGTATTTGGCGAGCACGTCGAGCACGCGCTCCACTTCTTGCTCGCGGCAGACGACGCGTGCGTCGTGGCTTCGAGACGAGGCGACGCTGGCCAAGAACGCAGGCAGCGCGGCTGGCTCGGTGCGAGCGCTGGCGGGCCGAAGCAGCACCGGCGGCGTGGTCTCGGGGGGGAGCTCGCGACGAGGCCGCTCCTCGCGCACGGCTGGCACCATCCTTCGGAGCCCGCGCGGACGGTCGCGCGGCGCGATCGGCGCCGGCGTGGGGGTGGGACGTGGCCGCTCGACCAACTTGGGCGAGAGCGGCACGACGCTCGGCTGCGAGCGCGGAGGCGCCGGACGCGGCCGCTCGGAGGCGGGGGCCTCGCGCGCGACGGAGGTGAAACGCCTGGGCGCGACGGTGCCGAGCGCCAGCGAAAGCGCCGCGGTGCGCAAGCGAATGGCGTCCACCCCGGACAGCTCGAGAGCCCGGAACGCAGCGAAGCGCCGCTCCGAGAGCAGCGACACGAGCACGTGCAATCCGGACGGCTCGGCCAGAACCAGGCGCGAGTCGGGGGAGATCGAGGGTTGCGAACGGTCGGCCGAGTCGGTCGAAACCGGGCCGCGCGCGCGCTTCGAGACCTCGCGCGCCTGGGTGAGCGCGCGCGTGAGCGGGTCGTCGATCTCCTCGTCGAACGAGCGCCCGGCCTTGAGGAGCACGTCGCGATCGAGACCGCGCTCGCGCAAGAGCTCCGAGGCGGCGCCCGCGCGGGAGGCCACGGCGGCGAGCAGGTGGACGGTGGTGGGACGCTCTTTGCGGGACGTCGCGAGCTCGCTCGCGACCTTACGCAACGAGGTCAGCTCGCTCTCGGAGCGTTGGCTTGCGGTCACCTCTGGCGATTCGCACGCCAGAGAAGAAGCGGCCAAACAAACGACCCTTGCGCGGCCCCCGCAGTTCTCTTACCAGGGGCCGATGAAGCTCTGGCACCTGCTCCCCGTTGGTTTGTTCGCCTTCCCCATGGCTTGCGCGGTCACCGTGCAGGAGAACCCCGAGCCCAAGCCCGAGCCCAAGCCCGAGCCCAAGCCCACCGCGACCGAAACATTGCCCCCGGAGCCGCCCAAGAAGGTGTGCACCGAGATGGGCTGCGTCTCGAGCCTGCACGTGGAGCTGACCGCAGGCAAGGTCGGCTTCGCCAAAGGCAGCTACGTGATCGAGGTCGAGGCCGACGGCAAGAAGAGCACCTGTGAGACCAAGCTGCCCCTGCCTGCGTGCAAGCCCGCCGCCAAGAAGGGCGACAAAGAGGCCGCGCCGAACTTCAGCTGCAAGGGCGCTGTGCCTGTCACGATGGAGCAGGCTCCGTGCGCAGAGCCCAAGGTAGGCCCGGCGATCGGCGCGCTCAAGCTCGGCGTCGCGCCCAAGGATCTCAAGATCACCGTCACGAACAACAAGAAGCCCTACGGCGATGTGACGGTTACGCCCAAGTACACCGAGATGCGGCCGAACGGCCCGGAGTGCGAGCCGGTGTGCAAGCAGGGCAAAGAAGAAGCCTGCGTGGCGAACTGCAAATGAAGGCGTGCTTGCTGCTCACGGCGCTGAGCCTCGCAGCGTGCTCCGGGGCCCAGACCGACGTGGACGTGGCCGAGGGCGACGGTGAGCCGTCCGCGACGGCGGTCGCGACCGTCACGGCCGACGCGCCGGCGAGCGCTGCGCCGACCTCGACCGGCGTCGACGCGAGCGGCAAGCTCGGCAAGATCTGCACGCAGAAGGGCTGCAAGGACAGGCTGGCCGTGCACGTCGTGAACAAGGCGGGCGCCGGCGAGCTGATGATCACCGCCAAGGCCGGCGGCAAGATGCTGCACTGCACGGTCGCCGCGGATGACAAAGGTGGCCTCAAGCCGCTGGCGGAGGGCGCTTGCAAGGGCGACCCCGAGCTCGCGCTGGTGCTGCCAGGCGGCCCGCTCGCGGGTGTCGCCCCCGACGGCGTGACCCCCGCCTTCACCCTCGTGGCGAGCTCGGCGCCGGCGTCGCTCGAGCTGCTCGTCGTTCGAGGTCGCGCGACCCTGTTCACGCAGACCTTGACGCCGACTTACGAGACACTTTTGCCGAACGGGCCCGACTGCCCGCCGTCGTGCAAAACGAGCAGTCTCGTCGTCGAAGCCAAACGTTGATCTGGGCGAAGGCCGTTAGATCAGGTTGGACTTTCGGCGCGCTCACCTTTCGCCTATGTCAACGATTCGGCGTGCAATCGCGCGCCATGGGTCGTCCACACCAGCACCTCGAACGGGGAATCACGTGAACAGCCGGCGGCTTACCAGGGCGCTTCTCTCCTCTGCGGTCACTTCGGGTCTCTTGGCCAGCGCCATCGGCGCCGCCTCGGCCGACGAGCCGCCGGCCACGCCGGCAGCCAAGTCGTCCACCGGGACGGTGATGCGCGGGCAAGCTTCGGCCATCAGCGCCGATGCCCAGGTGGGCGCGCAAGCCCCCGCCCCCGCGGCCGACAGCGCCGGCGGCGAGTGGGAAGACACGTGGATGCCGTGGAACACCGGCGGCAAGGACGCGAGCATGGGCTTCTCGTTCTACGGCCACCTGGGCTTGGGCAACCGCTTCAACGATCCGCCCGCGGCCGCTGGTGAGGTCTCTGCGCGCAACGGCTTGCGCGTCGGATTGACCGCGATCTTCCGGCCGATCCGCTGGTTCGGCTTCGGTGTGGGCTACGAGCACGCCGACCTGGAGAAGTCCGACGAGGGAGATGCGGAGCCCGACGCCGACGGCACGATCACGCAACAGATCACCACGCGCGACCTGAACACGCTGTGGATCGACGCGCGCGCCTACCCGCTGCGCATCGACCCTTTCGCGCTGTACATCAACATCGCGGGCGGGCCTGCGTGGCAGAGCTTGTCCACTCGTACGACCACGACTGGGATCAATTTCGAGGAGAGCACGACGAGCCGTTGCGAGGGTGGCGGCAGCGCCGGGCTGGCCATGAAGGGCGCCGTGGGCGCCGAGCTCGCGCTCATCTCGGGCGCGCTGCTCTGGGGCGAGTTCGGCCCCGACTACTACTTGCTCAGCGAGGACTCGCTCGACGGCTGCCAGGTGGGCGCCGGCGGAGCGGCGATGATCGGCTTCCGCGCCGGCTTCGCGGTGGGCTTCGAGAAGACCCGCGAGCAGAAGGAAGCTCCGGCTGGCCCCAAGGACGACGATCTCGACACGATCGTGAACGACAAGGACGCCTGCCCCACCGTGGCCGGCGTGCCCAACCCAGACCCTGCCAAGAACGGCTGCCCGCCCCCGAAGGATGGCGACCTCGACGGCATCATCGACGATCTCGACGCGTGCCCGACCGAGGCCGGCGTGGCCAGCGACGATCCCAAGAAGAACGGCTGCCCGCTGCCCAAGGACAAGGACAACGACGGCATCACCGACGAGGTCGACGCCTGCCCCGAGCTGGCCGGCGTGAAGAGCGAGGACCCCAAGGCCAACGGCTGCCCGCCGGACACGGACGGCGACGGCTTCCGCGACGATCAGGATGCATGCCCGGACACCAAGGGTGTGGACGATCCCGATCCGACCAAGCGCGGCTGCCCCAAGCTCGTGCGCGTCACCGACAAGGAGATCATCATCCTGGAGCAGGTGCAGTTCGATACCGGCAAGGCCACCATCAAGCCGGCCAGCGATCCGCTGCTCGACTCGGTTGCCGCCGTGCTCAAGGAGCACGCCGAGATCCTGAAGCTCGAGGTGCAAGGCCACACCGACAACAAGGGCGCAGCCGCGCTCAACAAGAAGCTGTCGCAAGACCGCGCTGACTCGGTGATGAAGGCGCTGACGAAGCGCGGCGTCGACGGCAGCCGCATGGTCGCCAAGGGCTTCGGCCAAGACGTCCCCATCGGCGACAACAAGACGGACGCGGGGCGCCAGCAGAACCGCCGCGTGCAGTTCGTGGTGCTCGACCGCAAGCCCAAGGCCAGGCTCGAGGGCGTCGCGCCCAAGCTGCCCGTGCAGGCGCCGCCGGCCGATCCCAAGACCGACACCAAGCCGGCCGACCCGAAGCCGGCGGATCCCAAGCCCGCGGACGCCAAGCCCGCAGACCCGGCGAAGAAGTAGACCGCCCGAGGCAAGCTCGAAGCCCACCCCCCAAAAGGGCGTGGGCTTCGGCTTTTTTGTCCGAAGGTTTCGAGGCCGCGGGCGCGCCGAGCTGGTAGGTTCTCCGGTGCCAGTCGGCACCATGGCGGGAATCGCTTCCCTTTGCCCGGAGCGGCACGGGAGAGCGGTAGAGGCCGCCACGGATCGCCGTACGACGGCCAGCCCCAGCGCGCGCGGAGGATCAGTGGTGATGAACGGACCCGGGTCGAGTGAGGTTCTTCAGGCGGCCGGAGCGCCTCCGGGTGGTTACGGCCCGCCGGGTGGCTACGGCCCGCCTCCTGCGGGAGGAGGGGGCGGCTACGGTCCCCCGGGTGGCGGCGATGGCGGCGGCGGCGGCTACGGGCCCCCGCCCGGAGGTTACGGACCAGGGCAAACGGTGCAGGCGGGCCAACTGGTGCAAGCCACCGTGCCCGGCGGGCCCATCGGCGCCACGCCCCCACCGGGCGGCGCTGCGCCCGCGAAAAAGAAGGGCGCCGCAGGCAAGATCGTCATCGCGCTCGTGGCGCTGCTGGCGCTCGGGGGCGGCGGCTTCGCGGCGTACTGGTTCTGGCTGCGGTCGACCGGCCCCGAGCTCGCCAAGTACCTACCCGCAGACACGCAGGTCTACGTCGAGGTGCCGAGCTTCACCAAGGCGCTCGTCGCTGCGCTCGACATGGACCCGATCGACACCAAGGAGCTCGACGCGGAGAAGCACAAGAGCGAGGCGGTGGAGGCGTTCGAGAATTCGTTCGATGTGAAGGCGGACGAGGCCGAAGCGTTCCTCACCAGCATCAGCGCCATCGCCGTGGGCGTGCGCGAGATCGGGAAGAACGACAAGGAATCTGGCGAAGACAAATCGGAGACCGTCGCGCTGGTGCGCTTCAGCGACGCGGACGCGGTCGAAGCGGTGCTCTCGTCCAAACGCTTCGACAAGGACGGCTCGCTGGCAGGGGGCACCCAGTACAAGCTCTCACGCAAAGAGGCGAAGGATCCCGAAAAGGAGGAGAAGCTCGGCTCGTTCGAGAAGTTCTTCAACCAGCTCGGTGAGCGCAAGTCCGACGACGACGAGGACAAGGACGACAAGAAGAAGAAGAAGAAGGTCACCGTCTGGTTCGACAGCGAGAAGTTGCTCGCGGTCGGTGACGAGAACATGGTCGAGGAGGTGGGCAAGGTCCTCGCCGGCGACAAGGACAGCTTGGAGACCAACGAGGTGTTCAAGAAGGCGAAATGGCCGGCCGGCTCGTCGGTGCTCATGTTCGCCGACCCCGAGGCCTTCCCCAAGGAGATCAAGAAGGACTACTTCGACGGCGTTCCACCGATTACGGGCTCCGTGCGCCTGAGCGATGCCGGGATGATGATGAGCGCGCACCTCGAGCTTTCGGGCAAGAAGGTGAAGCACCAGGACCTGGTTCCCCAAGAGACGGCGCTCACGCTGTACGAGAAGCTGCCGGCGACGACCGTGGCGTACATCGCGTTCTCCAGCAAGCTCGAGGCCGACGGCAAGGCCGTGGAGAAGGCGATCAAGAAGGCCTACGGCGACGCCGACGAGGAAGGCGCCGAGCGCATCACGAAGATGCTCGACGCCATGAAGGAGACCGTCGGCTTCGGGCTCGACACCGTCTTCGACGCCATGGGCGAAGAGGGCATCATCGCCGTCGCCGCGGACGACAAGGCGGCCAAGCTCGCCCTCGACAAGGACAAGGAGGCGCTCGAGCACGGCAGCGTGATCGCCCTGTTTGCCCTCGATAAAGACGAGGGCAAAGACAACGCCGACAAGATCGTCAAGAAGCTCAAGACCCTGGTCGAAGAGAAGGCGAAGGACGAGATCGAGATCAAGAAGAGCGACGGCGGCTTCGTGGCCACACCTGGCGATCGCGCCAAAGAGGCGCTGGGCGTGTCAGCGTCGTTCTCGATCAGCGTCGAGGAAGACAAGTACTTGATGGTGGTGGTGGGCACCAAGAAGCGCATCGACGAGGCCAAGGAAGCGCTCGGCGGCAGCGAGACATTGAAAGACGACAAAGCCCACAAGAAGGCGCTCGCAGCGTTCGAAGGCAAGCCGCTCGCGGTGCTGTGGATCGACGCCGGTCGCATCGGCAAGGCCATCCTCAAGGAGGCCAAGGACATGAAGAGCGAGCTCAAGAAGCAGGGCGTCCCGATCGACGCGATCATCCTGGAGGGAGACGATCGCATGACCGCAGGCTACGCCGTGCGCGCCAGCTACAAAGACGACGTGATGATCGTCGATGTGGATCTCTTGAACATGCCCATCTTCGCCGCCGTGCCGTTCGCGCTGCTCGGCGAGACGAAGAAGGAGAGCGGAGAGACGGGCTCGAACCCGTTCCCGGACCTGCCGTCGGCCGACGACGACTTCCCTGTGATCGGCGTCTCGACCTGCGACGACGTGCTGAAGGCCGCCAAGAAGTGCGCGGCCAAGCTGCCGGCGGACGACGGCAAG
This sequence comes from uncultured Polyangiaceae bacterium, assembly GCA_964641275.1. GTDB lineage: Bacteria > Myxococcota_A > Polyangia > Polyangiales > Polyangiaceae > Xiheicaenibacterium. The sequence continues at coordinate 5,038 of CAZXMG010000079.1, read as the reverse complement.
AAATTCAAGGAGGAGACCAAGAAGATGGCGACCACCTGGAAGTCGATGGCCTCCAACCCGTCACTCCGCGCCGGACTGGAGACGTCTTGCAAAGCGGTAGCGGACTCGGCCAAAGCGAACCCCCTCTGCCAGTAGCGCCCTCGGCAGAGGGCCCGAAGCAGAGGCGCCGGAACCTTCGCCCGGCGCTGCTCACCCTCGTGCTGGCGGCCGTCGTGCTCGCCGGCGGGGCCTATTGGTGGCTCCGTGCCGAGCCGGTGCTGGCGCGTTACGCGCCCAAGGACACGCAGGCGTACGTCGAGTTTCCCAGCGTCGACAAGGCCTTGATCGGCCTGTGGCGCTGGGACGCGCTGGAGCCCGGAGAGCTCGACGCCGACAAGCAAAAGAAGCGCTTGATCGAAGCGCTGGCAGACTCGTTCGATCTGGGTGTCGGCCAAGTGAGCGCTCTGTTCGACGGCGTCGACGCGATCGCGCTTGCGGCCCGCAGCGATCGCGACGGCGAGATGGCGCTGCTCCTGCGGCTGGACAGTGCGGACCTGGTGCGGCCGATCCTCGCGTCCGACCGCTTCAAGAAGGAGGACGGGCTTCTCGGCTGCGAGCGGCACCGCTTGCGGCGCCGCGTGATCGAGAGCCCAGACGTGGCGGCGATCGTTCCGCCGCTGGAAGCTGCGCTGAACGAGATCGGCGAGCGGAAGCCCAAAGAGGGCGAGGACGACGCGGCCATCAGCGCCTTCGCGGTGCTGTTCTGCGAAGAGGAGCGGCTCCTGGCCGTAGGGCACACACGTTTGCTCAAAGACGTCGCCCGGGTCAAGGCGGGCGACCAAGAGAGCCTGCACAGCGGCAACGAGCTGTTTCGGAACGCGGAGTGGCCCCTAGGCTCGAGCGTGCTCGCGTTCGTGGACCCCCGCACCATGGACAATCGCGAAATCCGAGAGTCGTTCTTGGCGGGCTCGGTGCCGGTGAGCGCGGCGCTGGGCTTCGTGGAAGAGGGCATCATGGGCTCGCTGACCTTCGAGCTCCGGGGCGACGACGTGCCGCCCGAAGCACTGTTCACGCAGTCGGTGGAGCTGACGCTTTACGAGCACCTTCCGTCGGACACGATCGGCTACCTGGCGTTCTCGACGCGCTTCGCAAGCTCGGGACGCGACGTGGAGCGCGCCCTCTTGGACGCTGCGGCAGGCCTGGACCAGCGCTCGCTGAGCCAGCTGCAGCGTGCGCTGGATCAGGTGGTGGACAAGACCGACATCACGCTGCCGACCGTGATCGAGCTGACGGGCCAGCAAGGCATCGTGGCGGTCGTGGGCGACGACCGCTCCATCCAGGGGCTCGGCGGCGGCGAGAAAGAGATCACGCTCGTGGCGATCGTGGAAGTGAGCGACGTGCGCAAGGCGCAGCGGCTCATCCAGGACGTGCGCCATTTCGTAGAGGACCGCTACGACGTGAGCCGGCGCGACGGTGGCTTCGTCGCCGAACGCAAGGGTGATCCCCACCTCTCGCTCACGCTGGAGCCGACGGGGCACCTGTTGTTCGCGATGGGCACCGAGTCCGGCGTGGAGGACGCCATCGACGTGTACCGCGGCAAAGGCCGGAGCCTGGCGAGAGACCTGGCGCACCGGCAAGCGCTGCGGCGCCTGCCGGGCCGCCCACAGCTGCTCTTGTGGGTCGACGCAGGCCGCATGCTGGACGCGGCGCTCTCACGCAAGTCGAGCGGTCCTCGCTCGGAGGTGCGCGAGGTGGACGGGGACGCCCCCAAGCCCAATCGCTCCGTGCGAGACGAGCTGGCAGAGCTGGAGCTGCCCGTGGACGCCCTCAAGCTCGAGGGACCGCGGCGCCCCACGGCCTGGGTGGCGGCCTACCTCGAGCCGGGCAAGGGCTCGCTGCGGGTCGAGCTGCAATCGCTGAACGCGGTCTTGTTGGGCGCGGCATGGGCCGCTTTCGAGGCGAGCCCATCGGCCCTCCTGAGCGAGATCAAGACCTCGGAGACGGGCAGCTCCGAGTGCGATTCGTACGTCGCCATGTTGCGCGCATGCGCGAAGACAGCGGACGCCAGCGACAAGCAGCTGCTCGAGCAGATCCTGAAGTCGAAGCTGAGCGAGCTGAAGAGCAGCAGCGCGACCAAGTCGGAGCAGGCCGACGATTGCAAGCGCAGCGAGAAGTCGATGAAGTCGCTGTTCGACTGCAAGTAGGCTCGGCGCGGCGGGCTCGAGAGCGACCGCCAGCTCGCATCGAAGACATCGGCCCGTCACACTCCGGGCCCGCCGCGCGACGCTGCATCATGGCGCTTGGCGTTCGGTGGCTGCTCGTGGGCCTGCAGGCGGCGGGGCTCGGGGGCGGATGCCAGGCGGACCGTGTGCCGCACGCTGAGGCGACGGCCGAGCTCGCCGCGACGCCCGCCGCGTTGATCCTGCCAGTGCCGCCTGGCGACGCTCCTCGTTCGACCGTCCGGTCGTCCGCGGCTCCGGCGCCTGCAGACGGCTGCCCGCCGCATCTGCGCTGCGACTACCAGACCTTGAAGCGGGATCCTGCGACGCAGATCAGTGCCATCCGTGTCGAGAAGGGCGCCCACCAGCTGCACCTGCTCGCGGGAGAGGTGGTGGTGAGATCGTACTCTGTGGCGCTCGGGTTCGGCGGCGCCGGGCCGAAGAAGCGAGAAGGCGACGGTGTCACGCCCACCGGCACGTACAAGGTCACCGGACGTCTACCGACCAGCCCCTGGCACATCCTGATCGGCGTCAGCTACCCCAACTACGAGGACGTGAAGCGCTTCGCCCAGCTCAAGGCGTCGGGCGAGGTCCCCCACGACGCCACCATCGGCTCCGGCATCGCACTGCATGGGCGACGCAAAGACATGGCCGACGGCGAGCACAAGAAGAGCGATTGGACGCTGGGCTGCATCGCCGTGGACAACGACGAGATCGAGGAGATCGCCAAGCTGATCAAGACGGGCACGCCGATCACGATCGTCGACTGAGCGGAGCGACGCTGCCAGGTCAGGAGCTATGCTCCTCGAGCGTAGGTGGCGCAGTGAGTCCCGATCGCCTAGTCCGCGTGAGCAAGTTCCTGAGCAAACACCTCCGCCACCGGCCGGATCGCATCGGCTTGGTCGTTGGCCAAGGCGGCTGGGTCGAGGTGAGCGAGCTGCTGCGCGCCTGCGCGAAGAACGGCGTCGCCGTCACCCGTTCCGAGCTCGACGAGGTCGTCGCCACGAACGACAAGCAGCGCTTCTCGTTCGACGAGGACGGTCAGCGGATCCGGGCGAACCAGGGCCACACAATCGACGTCGACCTCGAGCTCGTGCCCAGCGAGCCCCCCGAGACGCTCTTTCACGGAACGGCCGAGCGTTCGCTGCCGGCGATCTTCGCCTCGGGGCTGTTGAAGCTCGCGCGACACCACGTGCATCTCTCGCGTGACCAAGAGACCGCGCGAAAGGTCGGCGCGCGCCACGGCCGTCCGGTCGTGCTTCGCGTGGCCGCTCGGGCCATGCGACAGGCCGGCTTCGAGTTCTTCCTCTCTGCCAATGGCGTGTGGCTCGTCGACCAGGTCCCGCCCGAGTTCTTGAGCAGGTAGCAACGGGCTGCCTCCGAGTCCGGGGTATGCTCGCGCGGTGGCGCCCCCTCCCACGACCAATCGGGTTGGACGCGTGCGTCTCGGCCTCTCGCGCAAGCTGGGTCAGCTCGCGGGGCTCTCCCTGGCGACGCCTGCGCTCCTGGCGGCGATCGAGCTGTTGTTCCAGCCATGGGCGCACGACACCTGGCTGGCCATCTGGCGCGCCTCGTTGTTGGGCGGCGTCTTCGCGTCGCTGGCCCTGGCGCTGGCCGGCTCGGTGACGGCCGCGATTCGGACGTCGCGCGCCGGCGCGCTGCAGCTGCTGGGCGAGGAGGTGGTGATGGCCACCGACCAGGGTACGGAGCGCGTCGCGCTCGCCTCGATCGTCGCTGGCGTGGTCGTGCCCCAAGCGCGTGGCGCCCGCGTCGAGCTCACGCTCACGAGTGGCGACCGCTGGTTCGCGGAGGTGGAGAGCATCACGGCGGGCGAACGCGCGCTCATGGCGCTCGGCCTGGACGCGAGCAAACGTCGATGCACGATTCCGCTGCTGCCTCGAGCGAGCGGCGTGCTCCGGCGGGTGGGGGCGATCACGCTGGCCATCTTCGCGTCGCTCTTGGGGTTGGGGGTGGCGCTCGACGGCGGGCCGATGACGCGGATGTCCGCCACGGTGTGGCTCCTGGCCACGACGCTGACCATTGGCGCTGCGGTCTGGGGCACCAAGCAGAGGGAGATCACCGTAGGCGCCGACGGCGTCGCGCTGCGACAGCGCTGGGGTGTGCGCTTCCTGCCGTTCTCCGAGATTCAATCGGTGACCACGGAGGGCCGAAAGGTCCTGTTCGCTCTCGCCGATGGGCGCCGCGAGAGCGTCGCGGTGGCTCGCTCCTCGGGCGCGGAGACCGCCGCCACCATTGCCCACCGCATCGACGAGGCCATCCGCGCCCGCAGCGATGGGGCTGGCAGCGAGCGAGCGCTCGCCCAAGTCGCGCGCGCTGGCCGCAGCGTCGCGGAATGGCAACAGGCCATCGCCCAGCTGGTGCGCCAGACGACTGGTTATCGTGCGGCGGCGCTCAGCCGCGACGACTTGGCCGCGCTGCTCACTCACCCGACCGCGAGCGGGGAGCAGCGCATGGGCGCCGCGCTTGCGCTCGCCGCGATGGGGGACGACCAACACAAGCAGCGCATTCGCATCGCGGCGGATGCGTGCGCCAGCGAGCCGATGCGCGTCGCGCTCGGCCGATTGGCCGAGGGTCATGTCGACGAAGCAGCCGTCGAGGAGGCTCTCGCCGCCGAAGAGGGCGCGAGCACCACCGAGAAGGCGCGGGCCAAGTGAGCGCGCGCACCGGCTGATCCTGCGGCGGACAAGCGTCGCGCCGACCGCCAACCGGGGCACCTGTCCAACAGGGGGGCGCGTTCTGCGGCCACACGGCTCCCTCTCCGAAAGAGTCGAGCGAGGCGAGGTGGTGTGGGGGGCTGGGGCTGAAGCGAAGGGACCCCT
>CAZXMG010000078.1:0-32743 GCA_964641275.1 uncultured Polyangiaceae bacterium | reverse complement strand
CGTGTCCGACGGGCGTTTCGATCGGCCTGGGCCGGACCACGTGTTGGACCGCAGCACCATGGGCCTATCGGGTCTGGAGGTTCCGGTGCACACCGTCGCGGTCGCCAAGGAGGCGCCGCGCGACGCGACCATCCGTTCGGTGGCGCTCTCCGGCGCCGCCGTCGCACACCAACCATTTGCGGTGCGGGTCGAGGTGGGCTGCTCGGGTGGGCTCTCATGCGGCACCATCCCGGTCGAGATCCGCGAGTTGCTCGATCGCGGGCCCGCGCAGACGCTGGCGCGGGGTGAGGTGACCGTGACCGAGGCGGACGACGGCGCGCACGCGGTCGAGCTCTCGATCACGTTGCACCGCGCAGGGCCGCGCGTGATCGAGGTGGTGATCGACCCGCCAGCGAAGGACGAGATCGAGGAGAACGATCGTCGCTTCCTCACGCTCGACGTGGCGCGCGATCGGGTGCGCGTGTTGCACATCGCGGGGCGGCCCACCTACGACGTGCGCGCGATGCGCACGTGGCTCAAGGCGGACGAGTCCGTGGACGTGGTGGCGTTCTTCATCCTGCGCACGCCCACCGACAGCGTCGGGGCGCGCCCGAGCGAGTTGGCGCTCATTCCCTTTCCGGTCGACGAGCTGTTCACGACCCACCTGCCGAGCTTCGACGCCGTGGTGCTGCAAGACTTCAACGCTCGGGAGTACGGTCTCACCAAACACCTCGACAACCTCAGCAAGTACGTGTCGGGTGGCGGGGGCTTGATCATGGTCGGTGGCCCCGACGCGTTCAGCCCTGGCCGTTACGCGGGTACGGCGCTGGCCAAGGCGCTCCCGGTCCAGCTGTTGGACGAGCCAGGAGACGGAGGTGTCGATCTGGGCTCGTTCCAACCCGGGTGGACTGCCGCAGGACGAGTCGCGCCTGTGCTCGGTCCGCTCCGCGACGTCGTCGCGGAAGGTCTGCCCGACATGCCCGGCACCAACGTGGTGGGGGCGCCGAATCCGGGCGCGACGGTGTTGTGGACGCACCCGACCCTGGAGGGAGGCGGCGCGCCCATGCCGGTGCTGTCGCTCGGCGAGTTCGGAACGGGGCGCACGATCGCGCTCACAGTCGATGGCACCCATCGGCTGCTCATGGGTGGCGCTGCAGTGGAACACGCCGGGCGCGCCTACGGAGCCTTGTGGGACGGCTTGCTGGGTTGGCTGATGCGGGACCCACGCTTCGAGTCGACGGCCATCGATCTGAAGGGGGGTTGTGTGGCCGGCGAGCCCGCAAAGCTGGTGCTGCGCCCGCTCCCGGGCCACGAGGGCAGGTTGACGCTCACGGTCCTCGAGCTGGGCTCGGGGGACACCGCCTTCGAGACCTCGGTTCCGGTGGACGTGCAGGGGGGGGCGCACGAGATCGAGCTGCCGGCGCTGGAGGCCGGAGGCTACGCGGCCAGCGTGCGCATCGGCGCAGCGGAGCCTTCGGCTGACGCCAAGGCCAACCTCACGCCCGCTACGCGCAGAGACTTCGCCTGTGAGCGCGGCGGGGACGAGTGGGCTGATCCGCGACCCGATCCCAAGCGTTTGCGCGACATCGCTGCGGCCACTGGCGGCAAGGCGTTCGACGCCGACGAGCCGCTCGAGATCCCGCTGCCAAAGGCCACCATCGTCAACACCCACCGCTCCGTCGCGCCGATCCTCCCGGCGTGGGGCTGGACCGCGCTTGCAGCGTTGCTCGTGGGGGCGCACTGGATCGTGCGGCGCCGCGCTGGGCTGGCGTGAAGCAAGCGCCGACGACCGCGTCCGTTGGCAGCCGGCAGGTGAGAGCCCAACTGGCTCGCGGTCGCGGCTACTTCACGCCGATGTCGATCGTGACGGGCTTCGCGTCGCGCTCGATCACGATTTGCACGCTCTTGGCCGACTTCATTTGCGTGTAGGCGGTCATCGTCGCGTCGAGGTCGGTCATGTCGTGTCCGTTGATCGACTTGACGATATCGCCCTTCTTCAGGCCCACCTGACCGAGCACCGTCGTCGCCGAGCTGCGGTGCAGCCGAAACCCGCTGCCTGGGACTACGCGCCCGGACGATCGAAACGCCTTCTCCATCTGCACGAGCTTGTCGGCGCTATCTTGTTCGATCACGTACTCGGTCTCGCTCACCTTGCGGATGCCCAGCCCGATGGGGGCCTTCTTGCTCGTGGTCGGAGGGGCGTCATGGGTCGGGTCGACGACCGTCTTGCCGCCCGCAGCCGCAGCGAGCGGGGAGTCCGTGTGCATGCGGAGCTGGCAGCGACTCGTGCCCTGCGCCATGACCACGTGCTCTCCGTGGATGCTCTCGAGCTTCTGACCCGCGATCTCGTCGCCGACGCGGCGCATCTTGGACTCGCTGCCGCTGCTGATCACGGCGAAGCTGAACTGGGGATCGCTCGAGCCTGCGATCAAGGTCACGTTGCCCGTGCTGCAGTTGGGCAGCTCCTTGGTGGCTGGGCTCGGCTCCGACGGCGCCTTGGGCGGCGGCGCGACGGTCTTTCCGGTGAGCGGGCCCGTGACCGAGTCGAACGGGTTGCGGGACAGCACGACTGCGCCGCTCTTGGGCAACGTCGGGTTGGTCTTGCGCGGCTTCGCCCCCTGGTTGGCGGCGGGAGCGGCGACGGGCAGATGCTCACCGATCAAGGACGCGATGCCAGAGCCCTGCATATAGGCGATCGAGGCCAACAGGCCGGCGACAGTGAGGCCATGATAGCGCTTGGCGACTGCGTCGAGGCTTGCCACGGTGGATCTCTCGAGAGGCTATCAACTCTGACACATCGACACGACCATGCCTTCGAGGATCGCGCGGGGCCCTCGGCGCGCCCCCCCCTTCAGGGCCAGGTCCGTCTGGGCCAACAGCAGCAGCCAGCCGGTCAGGGTGTCTGGTGAGAGGCGCCGAACCAGCTGGGCCATGTCGGCCGCACGGAAGCTGGGGATGCCCAGAGACTCGGCCGCGGCTTGTGGTGAGTCACCACTCCGCACGCGGTCGGCGAACTTGGCGAGCTTGCGCACGCTCGACGCGATCGCCCCGAGCGTCGGCAGCTCCGAGCCCCGCGTCTGGTCCAGCTCACCCAACACCTTCAGCGCTTTCTTCAGGTTCTTGGCGCACACAGCATCGGTCAGGTCCCACATGGCGGCGTGTCGCACAGGCGCGATCAAGCTCTCCACGGCGGCGTGCGTGATCGGCTGCGAGGCGCCCACGTACAACGACAACCGCTCGACCGCGTCGGCGAGCACCGCGAGCTCGGTGCCGATCAGGTCGACGATGTGCTCGGCCACATCGCGCGCGATCTTGTGGCCGGCCTCGGTGGCCCGCGCCGCTACCCACGCGCCCGCGCCGCCGCGCTTGATCGGATCGCAGGCCACCAAGTAGTTGCCCTTCTTGGCTGCTGTCACCAGCCTCCGCTGGCCGTGGAGCTTTTCTGCGACCAGCACCAGCACGCACATGGGTGACGGGTCGGCGGTGTAGCTCGCCAGGCGGTCGAGCGGACTCTCGGCGGACTTGCCCTTGGACTTGGGCTCTGCGTCCTCACTTTTGGCCTCCCAGCGATCCACGCTCCGCACCAGCACGTAGCGCCGCTTGGCCATCATCGGCACCGAGCGCGCAGCGGCCAGGATGGTGTCGACGTGGGCTTCTCCGGCCATGAAGCGGTCTTCGTTGAAGCCCTCGATTCCCCCCGCCATGGTGAGCTGCCGCACGCGACGCTCGACCTGGTCGGCGAGGTAGGTCTCCTGGCCCATGAGCAGGTAGACCGGCGAGAGCGCCGCCTCGCCGTCACGCGCGAGGGTCCTGAGCAGCTCGTCCGGGAGCACGGCCGCACCCTACCGGCAGCGGGCCGTGGCGACCACCCGGGATTGACTCGAGAGGGGGTTGGACTAAAGACTAGGGGAGAGGCGAAACCTGAACCAAATCGTGAAACCGTTCCGTTTCGCCCGCGTAGCCCCTCCAAGAACCCTCATCGTCCCAAGAACCAGAAGGAGAGCGAGATGTACGTTGCCGCCTCGGCAATCCGGCCTCTGCTCCGGATTCGCGCTGAAGCCGTCGTTCCCACCCGCTTCGGCGAGTTCAACATGGTCGTGTTCAACTACGGCGAACACGACGGGAGCTCGGGGCTTTCCCCCGACCACGTAGCCTTGGTGAAGGGGCAGGTCCGCGGGCACAAGAACGTGCTCTGCAGGATCCACTCCGAGTGCCTGACCAGCGAGGTCTTCGGCTCGCTCAAGTGCGACTGCAAAGAGCAGCTCGAGGCTGCGCAGCAGGAGATCGCACGGGTCGGTGAGGGCGTGGTCTTGTACCTCCGGCAGGAAGGCCGCGGGATCGGACTTGCCAACAAGATCCGCGCCTACGAGCTGCAGTCCGCAGGGCACGACACGGTCGACGCCAACCGCCTGCTCGACCTGCCCGATGACGCTCGCGAGTATGACGCCGCAGCGGCGATGCTCGGGCACCTCGGCGTGGCGTCCGTGCGGCTGATCACCAACAACCCGCTCAAGGTCGAGGGCATGCGCGCGCTGGGCGTGACGGTCACCGATCGCGCGCCGAGCCACATCAGGCCAAACCGCTTCTCCAAGCAGTATTTGGAGGCCAAGCGCCTGCGCATGGACCATCACCTCCCCGTGTACACGGGCGCGGCATCGGCCCTCGACGAAGTCAGCTGACCGGTCGCTCAGCCCGCCTTGAAGCGGGCCTTGAGCTTGGCTGCGTAGCCTTCTTTGTTGTCCTGCTTGACGCGCGCGATCGCGAGCGCGTCGGCCGGCACGTCCTTGGTGACCGTCGTGCCCGTGGCCACGTACGCCCCCGCGCCGATGGTGATGGGGGCCACGATCTGGGAGTCGCTGCCAATGAAGGCGCCCTCGCCGATGGTGGTCTTGTGCTTCTTTACACCGTCGTAGTTGCAGAAAATGGTGCCCGCGCCGATGTTCGCGCGCGCGCCCACCTCACCGTCGCCGAGGTAGGCCAGGTGGTTCGCCTTCGCGCCCGGCCCGAGCCGCGTCTTCTTGGTCTCCACGAAGTTGCCGACGTGCGCGTCCTCGCCGATGTCGCTTTCGGGACGCAAGTGCGAAAACGGGCCGATCTGCGCGCGCGCGCCGATGATCGAGCTGGACGCGACGGTGTAGGGTTGAAGGCGAGCTCCCTCGGCGACGGTCACGTCGTTGAGCACGCAGCCCACGTCGACGTAGGCACCGCTCGACACGCGGGTGCGTCCGCGCAGGACCACGCCGCTTTCGATCGTCGCGTCGGGCTCGACCACGACGCTCGCGTCCACGCGCGCGTCGCCGCGGACGGTCACGCCCGAGCGCCGCAGATCCTCCAGCCGGCGCGCGTAGAAGCTCGTCTCCGCGGCGTGGAGTTGCGCGCGGTCGTTGATGCCGACCAGCGACGCCGCGTCGAGCGTGGGCACGGCCACGGCGCCGCCGCTCTCCGCCGCCTGCGCGACCACGTCGGTGAAGTAGAGCTCGCCCTGTGCGTTGTTCGGGGACAGGCGCGCCACGGCCGGGCCGAGGAATGGCAAACGCGCTGCGTACACCGCGGGGTTCACCTCTCGCAGCAGGCGCTCCGCAGGATCGCAGTCTTTGTGCTCGCGGATGGCGCGAACGTGGCCGCGCTCGTCGCGCAAGATGCGTCCATAACCCGTGGGGTCGCTGGCCTCGAACGTGAGCAGGGCCAAGCTCTTGGTCGCGTCGCCGTCGAGCGCGGCCGCCAAACGCGTCAGATCTGCGCTCGACAAGAGCGGCGTGTCGCCGCACACCACCAACACGTCGGTCATGTCGGCGCCGACGGCGGGAAGCGCGCAAGAGACGGCGTGCCCGGTGCCGCGCTGCTCGCTCTGCAGCGCGGTCTTCACCCGCGAGCCGAAGGCGGTGAGCGACGCCGTCACGGCGTCTGCGTCGAAGCCCACCACCACCACCGCCTCGGCCGCGCCAGAGGCGAACACGGCGTCGAGCACGTGGTGCAGCAGCGGCTTGCCGGCGATCTCGAACATCACCTTGGCCCGCTTGCTCTTCATGCGGGTGCCTTGCCCCGCCGCCAGTACGATCGCGCCCCATCGTTTGTTGTCGCTCATCGGTCGCGCAGCCTACTCGCGCCCCGCGGCGGCGGGCAGGAGGCCGTATGACGCGGCGTGTCAACTTGTGCTCGTGCAGCACGCCGGCCCCCCCGAGCCAGGGCCATTGGCGTAGGCTCGAGCTTCCGGGAGCCGCCATGAACAGGAGCTTGTCTTTGCGTCGCGTGCGCGCGTTGATGCGTGCGCTGCTGGTCTCGGCAGGCGTGATCTCTGCCGGGGCGTGTCACGAGGGGCTCGACACCGCCAAGCCTGCGGGGCTCAAAGCCACCTTCGGCGACGATCTGTACGGCGTGATGTGTGATCGGCTCGCCGCCGACATTCTGCGCGAGGACCTGACCGGGGCCTCGTACCAGTCGGTGTGCCACTACGACGCGCAGGGGGTGTACGGCGACGAGATCGATACCTCGCTGCTCCCGCCGCCCGCCAACGCCGCCGCAGAGGAGGGCCGGCGCGTGGCGCTGGTGAAGATGGCGGCGCTGGTGCGGCGGCGCGGAGACCTGGTGCGCGCCTTCAACGCGACGTTCCCGGACATCGACATCCAGAACCCACTCACCGAGGACCCGGGCGACACGGTCAACCTGCTCGACGCCATGATGGACCTCGGCCAGCAGATGTCGGCCCTGTACGAGATCAACCCGTACGAGCAGGAGGACCCATTCAAGAACCCGCTCGCGCCGCAGGCCACCCGCTCGCTCGGGGCGCTGTTCGAGTCGATTGGCCAGAGCGACGACGCGCGCGGAATGCTGCAGCGCATGTGGGCTCGCCGCGGCTACCGGCCCGCCAACGTGGGCCTGGGCATCATGGGCAAGACGCTGGAGTACCCGGACTTGCGCTCGTTCACGACGCACGCCATCGGTCTGCTCGGCCCCGACGGCGCGGCCACGCCGCAGCTCTCGCAGCTGCTCCGGGTGATGAAGCAAGAGATGTTGTGGATGACGCCGGAGAACTCCGCGCTCCCGGAGCTCGTGATCGATACGAACACGGCGCAGCCGAACCGGCCGCGCACCACCATCGAGCTGATGCGAGAGCTGATGTTGACCGAGGACGAGCGCTTCGCCCCGGACGGCTCGGCGCCAGCTCGCTACATCGCGCTGCGCGACAGGCGCGGCTACGTGCAGCCGGCCGCATTCGGCAACCTGTTCAGCGACACCGATGGCGACGGCTACGCCGACGTCGACGCGTTCGGCCGCTTCGTCGACCAGACCGGCGCGTCGCTCGAGCTCGACACGCCGTTCGCCGTCCCCGGTGTCCCCTCGGTCGGCGAGCGCGACGCGTTTGGCCGGCCACTGGACGAACTCTACCGCTACGTGGACACGTCGCGGACGCCGGCGGCGTCTCTCTCCACCGTGCTGGTCCCGCTGCTCGACGCCACCGAGTACGCCGACCCGGAGGATCCAGAGGCGTTCCTGGCCGAGTACGAGACCTTGATGTACGCGCTGGCTGGCGCCAACGTCCTGCTCGGCGGCCGTGAAGAGGCCGAGTACGACTTCGAGAACGGCGTGGTCGTGCCCAAGGGCACCAACTGCGAGGCGTGCGCGGAGTACGTCCGCTTTCGCGGTGAAGACTCGCCCCTGGTGGACCTCGCCTACGGGGCAGGCCAGTTGTTCGGGGACAAGGACTCGGACGCGCTGCTGCTCGGCTTGATCGACCTGGCCGAGAACCATGAGCCCGAGCTCGCCCGGCTGATCGCGGCGGCCATCCGTGTGAAGGAGATCGCGAACGAGCACGACGAGCTCGCGGCGGCTGGGCAGATCCTGCCTGCGGGGTTGCCGTACGAGAACCCGGTGTGGGACGAGGCCGCGCAGGCGCTGTCTCGCATCGCCGGCGAGCCGCGGCTACTCACCAACCTGCTCGACGCGTTGGCCGATCCGGTGGTGATGACGCCGTTCGGCACGAGCGCCCACATGGGTGAGACCATCTCGCTGTTCGCGAGCACGGTCGACGCATTCAGCTACGACCCGACGGACATCAACGGCCCGGCGCTGAACCTGACCGACGGTGGCTTCTCCATCGCCGATCCGCACAACCCGGTGGACTTCAACGCGCCCAGGAGCGGGAGCAACCGCTCGATCTTGGAGAAGTCCGTGCTGCTCATCCACGCCGCGTCGGGGGCGCACACCTGCAACAAGAACGGCGCCGTGGTGAAGGCGAACGTGCTCGGCATCTCGCTCGACTGGCCGCTGTTCGGGGACCCGTACGGCCAGTGCGAGCTGTTCGAGATCAATGATCTGGCTGCGTTCTACTTCGGCGCCGTGTTGGACCCCAACCACCCCAAGAAGTCGGAGTTCGCGCTCAAGGACAATGCGCTCAACGACCTCATGGATGCGCTGGGCTTCATCAGCTCGCCAGACGAGATGTTCCAGGCCTCGAGCGGCCTCACCGGGATGACCACGCACCCGACCGCGTCGGCGCTCAATCGCCTGGTCTATTTCGGCGCCGACAGCGACGCGTTCCCGAGCATGCCCGACTTCGACACGCTCAACGCCGGCGGGCTGACGGACCAGTTCATCTACAGCCTGATGGACCCGACCGCCACGAGTGTGTGCGGCCAGTCCGTGATCTGCGCCAGTCAGAACGACACCATGCGGCTGCGCACCGCCGACTCGATCTTCGCGTGGGAGCGCCAGGGCTTTCTGGACTACTTGAGGCCGGTCATCACCGCGTTCGTGAACGTGGGCTGTAGCGCCGACGTGAGCATCTGCGACGTGACCAACATCGAAGGCGAGCGCATGTTCCTGGATCTGTCAGAGGCGTTCTGGCGGCACTACCCGGGGCCCGATCATGGCAGCGAGTGCAGCGAGACGTTGCCCAAGACCGATCGTCGTTACTGCTCGGGTGCGGGGCTCAACCGCTACGAGCCGATCATCGACAAGGCCATGCGCACCGATCTGATCCCGGCCTTGCACGAGTTCGCGCTCGCCGCGCACGATGTGTCCCAGATCACGCTCGCGCGGGGCCCCAACGCAGGCCAGACCATGTCCGGCGCCGAAGTGCTCGAGCTGACCACGCGCATCTTGCTCAGCCAGGACTACGCGGCGTCCGTGGGGCTTCGCGATCGCAAGGGGCAGCAGACGGCCACCTGGACCGACGGCACCGTCCAGGCTCAGGTCACGCCGTTCAACATCTTCGCCGATGCCTTCCACCAGATGGACGTGATGTTCGATCAGGCCGAGGACGGCGCCCTGCGCAAGGCGCAGTGGAAGCGCGCGCGCTCGCAGATCGTGGACGTGCTCTTGGCGACCGAAGGCACGGGCGCGAACACGCGCTTCAAGATCCGAGGAATGGCGCCGCTGCTCGCGACCACGTTCAAGCTGGTGCGCCAGCAGATCAACGCCCACTGCCCGGATCGGGAGAGCGGCGTGTCGTGCACCTGGGCGCGCGAGGAGCTGGCACAGAACCTGGCCGACGCGCTGAGCTCGCCGTTGACGGCCGCGCTCGTGGACTTGGTCGAGGAGCTGCGCAAGGACCCCGGGGCCCGTCGGGCGCTCGAGCGCTACTTGACATATCTGCTGGAGAACGTGGGCGAGGGCGCCGCGCTGCAAGGCACGCTGGCCTCGATGGTGGATGCCATGCAGGTGCTGATGGACGACGAAAAGCTCGTGCCGATCATGCGCGCTGCGGCCGTGGCGCTCGAGCCCGACAAGGGCGCGGCGGACACCACCATCAAGGTGCTGAAGGCGTTGTCCGGGAATCAGTACGACCGCTACCAGGTGATGGACCACGTGCTCAAGAACCTGGTCACCCCGATGACCGACGAGAACGGCGAGCCTGGCCTCAGCCCGATCGAGCTGTACATGGAGGTGATCTCGGAGGTTCACCGCGCCGATCCCACCGATCCGAGCGCGCCGCTCGATCCCTCGGACTACCAGTACATCATGAAGGTGATGCGTGACTTCATGCTCAGCGACACGCGCGGCATGGAGCAGATCTACGCCATCGTGAACAGGCGAAAGCGAAAGTGACGAACCACCACCTCGCGCGAGGTACCACCCTCGGCGCGCTGCTCCTGTTCGCCGCCTCGGCTCCCAGGACGGCGCAGGCATCGGGCTTGAACGTTGCCGAGCGTGGCGTGCGGCCGCTCGGGCGCGGCGGCGCCTTCGTGGCGGGTGCCGACGATCTGGGCGCGGTTGGCTACAATCCCGCCGGCATCTGGGGCGCCGGCACCTCGATCTTCATCGACGCGGGGCTCGCGTTCTTCGGCTCGAGCTACACGCGGCAGTCGCTCCTGCGACAGGTCGATCCCAACACCGGCGAGACGATCGCCACTTACGAGCAGACCTTTCCCACGGTCGAGGGCAGCGCGGCGCCGCTGCCGGTCCCGACGATCGGTGCGTCGTTCACGCCGCACCCGGATTGGCGCGTGGCGCTCGCGGTGCACGCCCCGTCCGCGCTCCTCACCGACTACCCGGAGGTGGTCGACGAGCAGCCCGCGCCGCAGCGTTACCAGATGATCAGCCTGGATGGCTCGATCTTGCTCAACCTGGGTGGCTACGTGGCGTGGCGCCCCGTCGAGCAGCTGCAGCTGGGCCTGGGCTTCGAGCTGCTCTTGGGCTCATTCACCAGCCGCACCGTGCTATCGGGCTGCTTGCCGGATCGCTTCTTCTGTGCCCCCGAGGATCCCGAGTGGGACATCACCGCCGAGATCGCCGCCGTTCCGATCGTGACGCCCACGGGCACGTTGGGTGCGATCTGGGAGTTTTACGAGGGCTGGCGGCTCGGCGCGTCGTTCCATTTGCCCTACTACGTGATCGCGCCGGCGACGCTGAAGTCGCGGCTGCCGGCGGCAGCGCCGTACCGCAGCTCGGAGCAGATCGGCGAGGATGCCACGGTCGAGTTCCAGCTCCCCTGGGAGATCCGCCTGGGGCTCGAGGCGCGCGATCTGGTGAAGGGACTGCGGGTGGAGGTCGCCGCCGACTACGAGCACTGGGCCATGCACGACAAGATCTCGGTCGAGCCCGACGGCGTGGCGGTCACCAACCTGCCGGGCTTTCCCGCGGAGTACCTGCTGCCCGAGATCTCCTTGCCGCGTAACTTCCAGAGCACGATCCAAGGCATGTTGGGCGCGGAGTACGAGATCAAGGCGACCGAGACCGTCGCGGTCACGCCGCGCCTGGGCGTGAGCTACGAGACCAGCGCGATTCCGGCCGAGTATCTGTCGGTGCTCACGCTCGACTCCGGCAAGGCGACGTTGAGCGGCGGGGCGAGCCTCGCGGTCGGGAACGCTCGCTTCGATCTCGTGTACGCCCACCAGTTCATCCAGGACGTGACGGTGGCGTCGGATGCCGCCCGCCTGCCGCAGGTGGTGCCGGTTCAGGCCAACGTCTCGGACGAGCCCAACTACATCAACGGCGGCGTCTACAGCTGGCACGTCGACATCGTCGGCTTGGGCTTCGTCTACACGTTCGAGCACCCGAAGGGCCAACCGGACGCTGAGGAGAAGCCGCTGCCAGAGCCGACCAAGCCCCCCCCGACCGACCCCCCCAAACCGCCCAAAGACAGCGAAGAGGATCCACCCGCCGACGAGTGACTACTCTGGCTCGACGCCGTCGGGGCGAGCGTCGAGGGCGTCATCGGCGTAAGGATCGCTGGCCGGCGCCGGGCCCGGCTTCGGTGCCGTCTGCTTGCCGTAGACCACCACCGTCTCGCCGGGCTTCAGCGCCGCGTCGCGTGAGCGCTGGTTGATGCGCTCCATCATGCCCAGGCTGAGGCCGTGCTTCTTGGCCAGTGACGCCATCGTGTCGCCCTTCTGCACCGTGAGCTCCAGCCGTGTGCGGCCGTTCTTGGCTTCGAAGTGCTGGTGGAACTCGGTCGAGCCCACCGTCAAGATGGTGGCGTCCTTGGCGGGCACGACGCGCACGTCGCTCAGCTTGTGGGCCTCGGGCACGAAGGCCTGCAGCAGCATCTTGCCGTGCAGGTTCGCGCTGCGGTCGAGGTTGTTCCACTGGCAGAGCTCGTCTTTGGTCACACCCAACACGCGCGCGACGTCGTCGAGCTTGTCGCCCCACACCACTTCGTAAAAGACTCGCGCGCGCCCAGCGTGGCTGGTGGTGCGGGCAGGTACCACCGCCACGATCGGATCCTGAGCGGGCAGCGTGCTCGAGCTGGTCTTGGGCACCAGCACCACCGTGCCGGGGCGGGGCGGGACTGGGTCCTTCAGGCCGTTGAGCGCGCGCAGCTTGGACTCGGTGGTGCCCACCGAGAGCGCGACCCGCTCGAGCGACTCACCCCAGCGGAGCACGCGCTTGTCCAAGTTGCTCGGGCCCTCGCCCAAGAGGCGGCTCTCGACCTCGGAGCGAGTGCCCGCGGGCACGTTCAGCCGAAAAGATTGTGCCTTGTCTGCCGAGGGCGGCAGCGACTCACCGAGCAGCTGCGGGTTCAGCTTCTGGACGTCTTGGCGCTCCACCTTCGCGGCCTCGGCCACGCTGCTCAACGAGGTGCCCGGTCCGACCTGGGCCACGTCGAACTTCTCGGGCGGGTCCGCGATCAGATCTGCGCAGCCGAACACCTCCTTGTTTTTGGCGACGAAGGCGATCGCCACGATCTTGGGCACGTACAACGCGGTCTCGTAGGGCACACCGGCCTCGAGCTGAGACAGCTCCCAGAAGTCGTTCGTGTTGTACTTCCGTATCGCGGTGAGCAACCCGCCGTGGCCCATGTTGTAGGCCGCCATGGCCAGCTCCCAGCGGCCGAAGCGCGTGTGAAGATCCGACAGGAAGCGGACGGCCGCCTCGGTGCTGCGGTGCGGATCCAAGCGCTCGTCCACCCAACGGTCGATGCGCAGGCCGTAGGCGTCGGCGGCCTTGGGCATGAACTGCCACAGCCCCGCGGCGCCAGCGTGCGACACCACGCGCGGGTTCATGCCGCTCTCCACCAGCGCGAGGTACACCAGGTCTTGAGGCAGACCCTTCTTCGCCAGCGCTGCGCGCAGCTTCTCCTCGTAGCGCCCCGAGCGGCGCAACAAGCCCGCCACGAAGTTGCGGCCTTTCGGGTTGTTCTTGAAGTAGTCGAGGTAGCGGATGAGCCGCACGTCCCAGCGGAAGGGCAAGTCGGGCGTGCGCAGCTTGGACATCCAGCGATGCTCGACGTCGGTCGTCGTGCTGTCTGGAGCCGCGGGCGCGCTCGGAGGCAGACCGCTCGACACGACCGTGGGCGGGACGAGGGAGGGGGCGCCCAGGGCAGGCTTGACCTCGATGTCCCAGAACAGCAGGTCGTCGACCTCGCGCAGGCCCTTGAGCTCGGGAGACTCTTGCGCGCTGTCGTCTACCGGCTTGCCTGCCACGCTGGCGCGCGCGGCGGGATCCGCGGCCTTGGGCTCGCTTCCGGGCTTCTTCTCCGCCTTCTTGCTCTCGACCGCCTTGGCGGGCTTTTTGGCTGGCTTCTTCGCCGGACGGGCGCCCTTGGGCGCGGGCTGAGCGGCGGGCGGCTTGGGGGCGGCGCCGTGTTTGGCGGGCGGGCGGGCGCCCGGCTGCGCCGACTCTGCCGGTGTGGCCACCGCACCGACGGCGGCAAACAAGCCCCAACAGACGAGGCGCGGCAACCTGGCCATGGCGGAGGGTTTCGCACGCGATCGCGGGGGGGTCAACTTTGGGGACTCGGGCGCGCGGAAGCTCGGGACCCACGGCGCGCCAGCGTTGTGGCCAGCGCGCGAGCACCTCACTACGCTTCCGTATCGTGAGCATCGTCTCGTTACGCAAGAGCGCGCGATCGTCGGAGCGCGATCTGCTGCGCTTCTTGCCCACCACGCGACGCGAGATGGACGCGCGCGGCTGGGACGAGCTCGACGTGTTGATCGTGAACGGCGACGCGTACGTGGATCACCCCGCGTTCGGTGCCGCGTTGATCGGCCGCTTCTTGGAGGCGCGCGGCTTTCGGGTGGGCATGATCGCCCAGCCGGACTTCCGCAGCCCCCAGGACGTGGCGCGGCTCGGTCGGCCGCGGCTGTTCGTAGGCATCACGGCGGGCAACCTGGACTCCATGCTCAACAAGCTCACCGCGCAGAAGAAGGTGCGCGAAGAGGACCAGTACTCGCCCGGGGGCCGCAACGATCTGCGGCCGAATCGCGCGAGCATCGTGTACGCGAATCTGTGCCGCCAGGCGTTCGGTCGACATACGCCGATCGTGATCGGTGGCATCGAGGCGTCGCTGCGGCGCATCGCGCACTACGACTATTGGTCGGATCAGGTGCGACGCAGCATTCTGCTCGACGCCAAGGCGGATCTGCTGATCTTCGGCATGGGTGAGCGGCCGGTGTGGGAGGTAGCGCGGCGCCTCTCGGCCGGCGAGCCGATCAGCGCGCTCGTCGATGTGCGCGGCACCGCGCACGTGCGCAACAAGGGCAGCTGGGAGGAACTACCCAAGAGCCGCTTCGTGAGCGACCGCGGCGTGGTGGTGCTGCCATCGTTCGAACAGGTGCGCGCCGACAAACGCGCCTTCGCCGAGATGTCGCGCGCGTTTCAATACGAGACCAACCCTGGCAATGCGCGGCCGCTGCTGCAGCCGCACGGCGACCAGGCGGTGTACCTCAACCCGCCGGCCGAGCCGCTCGAGACCGCGCTCATGGACGAGCTCTACGATCTGCCGTTCTCGCGTGTGCCCCACTTCACGTACACCGAGCGCATCCCCGCGTACGACACGGTGAAACACTCGATCGTGGCCATGCGGGGCTGCTTCGGCGGGTGCACCTTCTGCTCGATCACCGAGCACGAGGGGCGCGTGATCCAATCTCGATCCAGCGAAAGCATCTTGCGAGAGGTGCGCGCGCTTCGGCGCATGGATGGCTTTGCAGGCGTGATCAGCGACGTGGGCGGGCCCACCGCGAACATGTATCAAATGCGCTGCAAAGACGAGCAAATCGAGAAGGCTTGCCGCAGGTTGTCGTGCGTGCACCCGGGCATCTGCGACAACCTCGGCACCGATCACGGGCCGCTGCTCGATGTGCTCGCGGCCGTCCGCAAGGAGCCGGGCATCAAGCAGGTCTACCTGGCATCGGGGGTGCGCTACGACCTGGCTGAGAGGAGCCCCGAGTTCGTGAACCAGCTCGCCCGTCATCACACGGGCGGCCAGCTCAGCGTCGCGCCCGAGCACAGCAAGAAGGACGTGCTCGACAAGATGAAGAAGCCGGGCGTGGAGAGCTACGAGCGCTTCGCCGAGTCGTTCCGCTGCGCCAGCGACCAAGCAGGCAAGGACCAGTTCTTGGTGCCGTACTTCATCTCAGGGCACCCGGGCTCCACGCTGCGCGACATGGTCGACTTGGCGCTGTGGCTCAAGGAGCACCAGCTGCGACCGCGCCAAGTGCAGGACTTCATCCCCACGCCCATGTCGATGGCGGCCTGCATGTACCACACCGGCATCGACCCGCTCACGCGCGAGCCCGTGTACACCGCACGCGATCTCGAAGAGAAGCGGCTGCAGAAGGCGCTGCTCTTCTATTGGGACCCGACGCAGCACGACGACGTGCGCGAGGCGCTGGCCCGCGCGGGTCGCCGGGATCTGATCGGATCCGGGCCGCGCGCGCTGGTGCCGCCCGCGACCGGCAAGGGCTCGTTGCCGATTCACATGCGCCGCGCCGCCGAGCGCGCCAGGTCTGCCGCGCGGCCCAGGGGGCGTCCCTGAGCCACCCGTCTGGTCTCGCCCCCCGGGATGCCGTTGGCCGCCAGAAGCGCGGCGTGCGCACGCGCCGAGGCCAGAGTAAGCTCGCAGCGTATGACACGCCTACCGCTCGTGCTGCTGCTCGCCCTCGCGGCGGCCGGCTGCAACACGCAGAAGATCGCCGACAGCAAATCGGCGAGCGCTCACGAAGAAGAGGATCTTCCTGCGATGACGCCCGACGAAGTCGAGGCGCGCCTGGCCAAGAAGGACGGCACCTTCTTCGTGATCGACAACAACCCGAAGGAGATGTTCGACAAGGGGCGCGTGCCTGGCGCCAAGTGGGTCGCGTTCGACGAGGTGAAGGCGAGCGACTTGCCCGAGAACAAGGACGCGACGCTGGTGTTCTATTGCGCCAACGAGCACTGAACCGCGTGTCACACCGCCGCGGTCGCGGCGAAAAAGCTCGGCTACAAGAACTCGTACATCATGCCGGCCGGCATCCAGGGCTGGAAGAAGGCGGGCAAGGCGATCGAGAATTCTTCCGCGCCGGTCGGCGGGTGATGGGGCCTGCGGCGCTTCTCGTTCAGAGCGCGCGGAAGAATTTTGCTCTCCGATTCACCTGGCAAGCCAGGGTGAATTCGTAGCAATGTGGCCAAGGGTGGGCGGTTCGTGGTAGAGCGGCGCCCATGCAGTCCCCGTCTACCGTCGCCGCGCGCCCTCGCTTCTCGCTCGCGCGCTTGTCCCTCGCCTTGTTCGGTAAGCAAGAGCCGAGCAAGGGAGACCGCCGGGACGATGACGACGACGACGATCTGCCTCGGCCGAACGCTACTGCCTGGCTGGTGCCCGGCGTCAGGCTGGCCGGGCTCTCGGCGCTCAGCCTGGGCTGAGGTCGAGCCCGCGGACCAGCGCCGCGAGCTTCGACTCGTCGAGCAAGAACACCAAGCGCTCCTGGATGGTGGTGACCGCGCGCAGCGCGCGCACGTCGGCCCCTGGGCCCACCTCCGGTGGCGCGTTCAACTGCTCGGCCGTGCCGACCACGTCGAGCACTCGATCGACCACGAAGCCGACCAGGCCATGCTCGGTCCGCATCAAGATCCACTTGGTGGTGCGGTTCGATGCTCTGCCGGTCGCAAAGCGCGCCCGTAAGTCGACGATGGGCGTGACGCGCCCGCGGTGGTCGTACACCCCCGCGACGTCCCCCGCCATGTGCGCGAGCGCGGTCGTCTCGACCGGCTGCACCACCTCTTCGACGTTGGCGACGTCGAAGGCATAACAGGTGTCACCGATCTCGAAGCGCACCAAGCTCTTCAGCTCGCCGCGCTGCCTGGGCGCGCGTCGCGCCGCGGTGATCTGTGCGCGCTGACGGCTCACGGTGCCAGCGCCTTTGCATCGAGCAGCAGCACCACGTCGTCGGCCTCGGGCGGGCGGGCGATGCCCGTCACGTGCGAGTTCGAGTCGCTGCCGAGGGTGGCCGCCGCGCGTTCGATGTCGTTCGAGGCCAAGCGATAGACCTGCAGCACTTCATCGACCAGGTAGCCAAGCGTCTCGGTCCCCATGTCGATCATCAGGATGCGCAGTCGACGGCCCTTCAGCTGGCCGCCGGCGGGCGAAACGACCGAGCAGGTGACGCCCATGCGTGTGCCGAGGTCCACGATCGTCACGACCCGCCCGCGGAAGCTGGCGATACCCAGCACGTACTCTGGGGCGCGCGGTACCGGCGTCACGAACGTCGCGCGCACGATCTCGCGCACCATCGACACGGGTAGCGCGTAGCTGCTCGAGCCGACGCGGAAGCCGAGGTACTCGGTGACGCCCGCGTCCACGCGGCGCTCGGGCTTCTTCGGCTGGGCGCGGACGATCGTCTTCATGAGCTCGCTCTGCTCTGGGCGTTGCGCCGTCGGTCGGCGTGCACCACCTCTTCGTACAGGCTCGGCGTATCGAGCACGAGCCCCAGCCGCTCGTCGCCCAGATCCGCGGCGCCAGCGAAGCCGCGCACATCGCGCAGCGAGTTGCCGATCGGCTTCATCACCACGTCTTGGCTGCCCACGAGGCGGTCCACGATCAAGCCCAGGCGCGCCGAGCCGGCCATGGTGACCACGACGAAGTGGCGGGAGCTAGGTGTGCGATTCCTGGCCGGAGGCAGCTCGAACACACTGGTCAGGCGACACAGGCGCAACGTCGCCCCGCGCAGAGTCATCGCGTCGTGGCCGTCCACGTTGAACACGTCGGCCTCGGTGATCTGCACCGCCTCGCGCACATTGGCCAGCGGGATGGCGAAGGTGTGCTCCTCGACCTCGGCCACGAGCACGCGGATGATGGCCAGGGTGATCGGCAGCGTGATGGCCAGCTTGGTGCCGATGCCCACCTCGCTCTGGACGTCGATCACGCCGCCGAGCTTGGAGATGTTGGTCTTCACCACGTCCATCCCGACGCCGCGGCCCGAGAGCTCGCTGGCCTTCTCGCGGGTGGACAAGCCCGGCAAGAAGATCAGGTTGAGCACTTCTCGGCGACTCGTGGAGCGCACGTCGGCAGGGTTGATCAGCCCCCGAGCCAGGGCCACCTCGAGCACCCGCTCGGTGTCGATGCCAGCGCCGTCGTCCTCGATCTCGATCAGCACGTGGTTGCCCTTCTGGAACGCGTTCAGCGCGATCGTGCCGAGCTCGGGCTTGCCAGCGGCGGCACGCGCCTCCGAGTGCTCGATGCCGTGGTCGATCGCGTTGCGCATCATGTGCATGAGCGGGTCGCTCAGCTCCTCGACGATCAGCTTGTCGATCTCGGTCTCGGCGCCGGTGACCACCAAGTTGAACTGCTTCTTGGCGTTGCGACCGACCTGGCGCGCCACGCGACCCAGCCGCTCGAACAGCTGGCCCAGCGGCACCATGCGCACCTCGAGGATGCCTGCTTGCATCGCCTCGAGCTGGCGATCGAACGTCCGCGCGAGCCGCACGAGCTCACCCATGGAGCTGCGGTCTTGGCTCTCTTGCCGCAGCTTGTCGAACAGTCGATCGAGCGATGACTTGACGATCGCCAGCTCGCTCACGGCGTTCATCAAGCGATCGAGCTTGAGGATGTCGACGCGGACCGTCTGCGTCACGCTGCGCAACGTGCCGGTCTGGGCAGCGTCCCCGGGCGGCGCAAGCGAGGCGCTCTTGGGCCGCTCCGCGTCCAGCACGATCGCGCCCTGGTGATCGACCGGGACGGCGCGCACCTCGTTGGTGTCCGCCGCGTGGTCTCGTTCGGCAGGGGGGGGCGCGGTCGCCTGGCGCGCGCGCCTCGCCACCTCGAGCACCTCAGCCCCGAAGCCGCGGAACAGGCTCGCCAGCTCGGACAGCGAGCGCTTCGACGCCATCAGGATGTCGAGCTCGATCGAGTCGGCGTCTGCGCCCTCGCCCGTGGGCAGGTAGGTGATGATCTCGCCGTGCGGCTTGGCGATCGTCTTCATGCTGTCGAGCGACTCGTCGATCGTCATCAGCGAGAAGCGCACGCGCAGTCTGAATACGGTGAACCCTCCCTGCACGTTCACGCGCAGGCGGTGCTCCTCGTACTCGGTGAGCACCGCGAAGATGGCCGGGTCGAGATCGAGATCTTGGCTCGACGAGCCCGGATCGGGGGCGCTCTTGTGGCCGCGCAAGCGCGCCAGCAGCTTCTCCACGTCCTCTTCGGGAGCCTGCGTGCCCTCTTGCTCCGCGACCAAGATGCGGTGGAGCAGCTCCACCGCGCGGAACATCAAGTCCAAGCTCTCCAGGTCGAGCGGCTCGCGCCCCAAGCGGTAGGCGTCGAGCTTGGCCTCGAGCTCGTGCGCCATGCCCGAGATCAGCGAGGCGCCGAAGAGCCCGGCCAGTCCCTTCAGCGTGTGCACCCCGCGGAACGTGTCGTTCAAGGCGTCGGGGTCGGGTGTGCCCCCTCGCAGCGACTCTTCGAGCACGATCAGGTCGCGACCGAGGGCTTCGACGATTTCCTCGGCCTCACTCAGGAATTCGTGGCCTTTTTCGCCGTCCCTCATGCAACCGTTGGCAGGCTATCCGATCGCCGGGCTGACCCCCAAGCTCCGGCGTGCGCCGGCGAGCTGACCGCACGCGCCGCCCACTTGGCGCCCGCGCGGGACTCGCACCAGCGTGGTGATCCCGTGGCCTGCCAAGCGAGCGACGAAGGCGCTCAGCCGCTCGCGCGAGGGGGCCCGAAGCTGGCTCTCTCGCGCGACTCCTAGCGGGTTCAGCGGGATGACGTTCACTCGACTGGGAACTCGCCGGGCCCACGCGGCTACGCGGTCCGCGTCTTCGTCGCTGTCGTTCTCGCCGGCGATGAGCACGTACTCGAACAGCACCTTGTGACCGCGTGGCAGGTGCCGCTCGAGCGCAGCGAACAGCTCCTCGAGGTTGAAGCGCTGGTTGATGGGCATGATGCGCGAACGCTGCTCGTCGCTCGATGCGTTCAGGCTGACCGCTAGCTCGGCGCGGCAGGTCTCGAAGAACGTCTGGAGCTTGTCTGCTACTCCCACGGTGGACACGGTGACGCGCGAAGGGGAGAGCTTCATGCCGCGATCGTCGGTGAGCACGTGCGTCGCGCGCGCCACCTCGCTCAGGTTGTCGAGCGGCTCCCCCATGCCCATGAACACCACGTTCTGCACCGGTGGGTGCTTGCTGCCCCACAAGCTGCGGGCGACGCGGACTTGGTCCACGATCTCGCCCGCGGACAGCTGCCGGACCAGCCCGAGCGCGCCTGTCTCGCAGAACGTGCAAGCGCGGGCACAGCCCACCTGGCTGGACACGCAGATGGTGGTGCGCGCCGGTCCCGGGATGATGACCGTCTCGAGCAGCTGGTCGTCTTTGGTGGCAAGCACCAACCGCTCCGAGCCGTCCTCTGCGGGCGCGCGCTCGAGCAGCGTGAGAGACACCTCCGGCGACAGCGTGAGCAAGGATTCGAGCGCCCAGGCTCCGACCCCGAGCGCGGAGAGCGCCGCGTCGTCCCAGGCCGGTGCCAGCGTGCCCGCGTCGCCGCCGGGCCGTCCGAAGACGTAACGCACGACCTTCGCCGCTGTGGCGCGGGCCTGCGTGGCGCTGCCGCCGGCCGCCTCGAGCGTCTGGGCCAGCTCCGTCGCGGGCAGCGACGACAACAGCCGCTGCGGCAACCGCGCGCGGCTCTTTGCCGGGACCATGGACAGCGTCCTCATTCTGGGCCCGGCTCTGCCACGGGCCCACCCGGGACACAACCGTTCAGCGCACCGAGAACCGCGCAGAACGTCGGGCGCCGACCGCTGCGGTGCGCCCGAGCCGAACCAACGTCCACAACGCGCCCGAGACCTTGCGCAGCTTGCTCACGCCCACGCGCTCGTCGTACACGATCGGCCGCTCGACTACGTGGTAGCCGCACTTCGCCGGCCAGAGCAGCGTGTCGACTGGCAGCGCGTCGCCCTCGCCGTCGAAGTCGAAGGCGCGGATCACACTGCTGCGGTAGGCGCGCATGCCGCTGTGCACATCCACCGTCGGCACGCCCGCCGAGAGTGCAGCCAACCCCGCGAAGGCCCGATTGGCCACGTAATTGGGCAGCGGCATGGCCGCCGGGCGCGAGCGGGTGCGGGCACAGTTCACGACGTCGAACGCCTCTTCCTCGAGCAGGCGTCGGAGCTCGCGCAGCTGATCCGTGGGGTAGGTGAAGTCGCAGTCCAGGTAGATGAGCGCATCGGACTGTTTGGCCGCCTCGTACATGAGAAGCTCCATCGCCGGGCCATGGCCGCGGGCCGGGAGCTGCCTGAGCACTCGCGCGCCCATCGCCGCGGCGATCTCGGCGGTGCGATCTTTGGTCGAGCTGTCCACGCAGAGGAGCGCAGCGTCCGGGACCTCTTTCCGGATGGCGTCGATCATGCGCGCGATCGAAGGCTCCTCGTCCATCGTCAACATACCCACGGTGAGGCTCAGCTTCTGGTTGGGGCGGGGCGGCTTGCGCGCGAGAATCACGTGCTGGAACGCGAGCAGGCCGGGGGAGAGCTGGGTCAGCCGGTCTTCGATCGGCCGCAGCGTCCCTTGGTAGAGCTTGTACGGCAGCGAGCGCGAGAGCGCGTCAGGGTCGGAGGCGGGCGGGGCGAGCCAGCGCTGGATCCCGTCCTTCGCGGCGCGCACCAACATCGGGGTGTGATCGACGCGCATGGGCTCGAGCCCCACACGCGCCAACAGCTCGAGCGCAGACTTCAGCGTGAAGAAGCGCAAGTGCGTTCCATCCAGCACGCCGCTCTCGGTGTAGTCGAAGCGGCCACCGAGCAGCGACAGACGCACCGGCCAGGTCGCCACATTCGGAAGTGAGATCAGCACGTGGCCTTCGTCGGCCAGGTAGGCCGATAGCGCTCGCAGGGTGGCCTCTGGGTCGCGGGTGTGCTCCAGCACGTCTGCCAAGAGCAGCAGGTCGAACCGGCGTGAGCCCAGCCCCCGCGCCAGCTGGTCGTGGGCCTCCACGTCCAGGTCGAGCACCTCGTGCAGCCGCCGCGCCGCACGCGAGCGCGCCTCTGGGTCCCGCTCGATGCCCGTGACGTGCGCCCCCCGTGCGCGCGCGAGCGCGCCGTTTTGGCCGCCCCCGCAGCCCACGTCCAGCACCTCGCGAGGCCGCCCCAGCAAGCGCAGGAGCGCGAGGTTCTGCTCCTCGACGCGGTAGTGTGCGCGGGCTTGCAGGCCGGCGTCGGGGTGGTCCTTCGGGTCCAAGACGCGGCGACGGTTACCAGAGAGAAGCCTTTGTTGCGAGGCTCCTGGTAGAGTGACCGGGCGATGTTTCCCGGCCGTACGATCTGGCTGCGCTTTCTCGTGCTCGTCGCCTCTCTTGTGGTGGTGCTGCCTGCGCGCGCCGCACCCAAAGACGCTCAAGCGCAGAAGGCGCTCAAGCAGGCGATGGAGGAGGACTACCTCGACACCAAGTTCGACGACGCCGAGAAGAAGCTCAAGAAGGCGATCGAGGCCTGTGGCTCGAGCGGTTGCGCGCCCAAGGTCAAAGCCAAGCTCTACATGGCGCTCGGTGTGGTGCAGATCGGCGGCAAAGGCCAGAAGGCGGAGGGGAAGCAGGCCTTCGTCGACGGGCTCAAGCTCGACAGCGCCGCTGCGCCCGAGCAGGACTACATCACCAACGACATCAAGTCCGCGTTCGAGGACGCCAAGAAGTCGGGTGGCGGCAGCGGGGACGGCGGCGGCTCCGAAGGGGGCCTCACGGTCGCCCCAGTGCCGGAGCAGAAGGTCAACACCCCCGTTCCCATCTACGCCAGCCTGGACGAAGAGGCGCAGAAGCAGGTCTCGAGCGTGGTGCTGACGTACTTGGCGGTGGGCTCGTCCGAGGAGAAAGAGCTCGAGCTGGAGAAGAGCGGCAAGGGGTACAGGGCCAACATCCCCTGTGGCGCGGTGAAGAAGAAAGGCAAGCTGAAGTACTGGCTGATCGCCATCGACAAGAAAGGCAAACACGCCTTCACCGCAGGCTCGGCGAGCGAACCTCTCGTGACCGACATCAAAGGGGACTTGGCGGACAAGCCACCGAGCTGGCCGGGGTTCGCGCCCCCCGAGGCGTGCGCGGGCGGCGCCGCCGATGGCGGCGACGACGACTCCGGGTCGAGCCGGCGCCAGTGCGTCGACACCGCCGATTGCCCTGCCGACGAGCAATGCACCAACAACCAGTGCTTGAAGAAGCCCAAGGACGGGCCCGAGCCAGGTTCGAGCTCCAGCGATGACGACGACGACAAGGGAGCCAAGCTCAATTGGATCCGCATCTCGTTCGCGCCTGATTTCGCCATGGTCTCGGGCGACGACGTGTGTGGCTTTCGTGACTCCTATGGTGAGAATGCGCCCGGCGAGCCGTTCAACGACAGCTACGTGTGCGTGAAGAACCCCGACGGCGAGAACAAGACTCGGTACCTCGGCCAGCCCACGGTGGGTCAGGGCAACAACGTGAACTTCGGCTTCGGCGTGGCGACCATGCGCTTGATGCTGGGCTACGACCGCGTGCTGATCAAAGGCTTGTCGGTGGGGGCGAAGGTTGGCTGGGCCTTCAATGGCACCAATGAGGAGTTCGCCTCGTTCATCCCGGTGCACGCCGAGGGCAGGCTGTCCTACACCATCGGCGCCAACCCGTTCGCCGGGCAGGTGGTGCGGCCTTGGGTGTTCATCGCCGGAGGGCTCTCGCAGGTGGATACGGCGGTCAACGTGGACGTGCTCGAAGACGGCAACGCCTGCGGTGCGGACAATCCCTCGGACCCCGGCAGCCCTTGCACCGTGGACTCGGCCGACAGCGTCATCGAGCCACGCATCCAGACGGTGCGCGCGATCAAGCAAGCAGGATTGGGCTTCGCGGGGGGCGGCGGCGGCGTGTCGTTCGTCCCGGTGGACCTGTTCGAGATCAACATCGGCATCAAGTTCTCGGTCACCATCCCGGTGGTCGTACCGGTTTTCTCGCCGGAGATCGGCATCGGCTTCGGCTTCTGAGGCGACGCGAAACGCACATGACCACGCTCTCCAGCGAGCGGATCGAGGCGGCCCTGCAGAGGGCGCTCGACGGCGAGCCCGCACAACACTTCTTCGATCTGGTCGACCGCGCGAGCGGCTTGCCTGGCCCGCGCCCCAACGTGGACGCGCTGAGGGCCTTCGGCGCGCGCCTCGCGGGCGAGGGCAAGGCAGGCGAGCCGCTGCTCGAGGAGATGCTGGCGCACACGAAGCTCAGCCTGGTCTACGTCGCGACGATGGCGCTCGCGACGCAGGCGAGCAAACCCAAGGACAAGCGCGCGTTGACCGCGCTGATGGACTTGGCTGACCACGTGGAGAAGCCTCGCCGCGATGCGGTGCGAGACGGCCTGGTGATGTTGCTGGTCCAGCGCGCCGACGAGGGCGCCGCGGCCCTCCTGCCCTTGTGCGACGGCTACCTGCACGCGCATGTCGCGCTCGACGCGCTCACGCAGCGGAGCGTGCTCGACCGGCTCTCGCGTGCCGAGAGCGTGCTCGATCTGCTGAGCGACGCCTTTTCGCGCGCGGACGATGCTCCGCGCTCGGCTGATCGCAGCCAGGGCATGCGCACGCTGCGGGCGGGCCTTCCGGACCAGATCGCGCGCACTGCGGCGCGCTTTCGCGAGGCGCTGCCTTGGATCGAAACACGCCTGACGAGCGAGCGCCCCGAGACGCGGCAGGTGATCGAGGAGACCATCACCAAGCTTCGCAAGCAGGTCGGTGAGGCGCAGGCCGACGCGATGCGCCTCGTGTTCGCAGGCGCCGCCAAACCTCCCCGCGATCCCTCACGCATCGTGCAGGGCACGCGCAAACGTAGCCGCGGGCGCTGATTCGGCCAGGGCAGGTCGGTGCGCCGCTCGCTCCGTGCGGGCCGGCTGATCCGAGTGTCATGGTGGTCGCCCGGATGTGTCAGGGATAGGCCAGCTGCGCGGTGACGAGAGCAGCAGCCGAGCCCACCGAGATCAGGACCCCGATGCTCGTCGTTGCCGTTGAAATCGTCGCGTGGCGGTCGACCACGCCGCTCAGCTGCACCGCGCTTTGGTTCGTGCAGGCGGTGCGTGGGCACAGTGACTCCACCTCTCGCTGTTTGGCCAGCGCATCGACGCCAAAACCGATGCCCACCCCGACACCGACGGCGCCCAGGGCCAACCCTGTCACGCCCAAAGGGACAAGCCACGATGGGGCGGACTCGGGCCCTTCGGCGCCGACGCGTGCGCGCAGCGGTGGCGGGCGCAGCGCTCTCGGAGGTGAGGCCGTCGGCGCCGAAGGCGGCTTCGGCGCGATCACCAGCGTCTGCTCCTCGGCAGTGTTGGCCGCCTCGAAGGTGATGGACTGTGGTTCGTCACGCACCCCGTGGACCAGCAGCACGTGCTCACCTGGGTCGACGGGCCACGGCTCACCCCAGAGCGCGGAGGGCCAGGGGCGGCCGTCAATCTCCACGCTGCAGCGCTCCCGGTCGATCGCCGGGTCGAAGCGGAGCCGAACCCAAGCGACGCGACTCGTGACCGCGGCCAGGTGGCTCTCGGCGACGCCTTGACGATCCACTCGGCCGTCGACGATCGCTCGATCGCGCGCCTTGGTCAGAGTCTCTCTGGCCGTCGCGAACTTCTCCTGCTTCTCGTAGCAAATGCCGAGATTGAGGAGTGACCCACCAGACGGGTCGAGCTCGTAGCTCTGCGCGAACGCGCGGCAGGCCTCGTCGACAGCCCCCGCCTCGATCAGCCTCTTCCCGGCGTCGAACAGTGCATCGGCGCGGGCTTTGGGGTCCTCCGCGCGGGCCACGCCGACCGTGACTGTGGTCAGCGGAATCACGAGCAGCAGCACCGCGGTCCGCGTCACGTCCACATGCAATCACGACGACGACCCCGACGCGAGCGACATGGTAAAACGCAGCCGTGGACACGACGCTGGAGCCCGAGGAAGCCGAGGCGAGCCCCAGCTCCGGGCCGAGGCGCTCCCCGTGCCTGATGGTCGCGTGGTGCCGCGCCGCCCCGCACCGCGTGGGCGAGCTTCTGCGTCTGCCCGAGCGCGGCGTGTGGAGCTTCGGGCGCGGCGAAGCGGGCGGGAATCGTCTGACGCTCCTTCGCCTTCGGCCGGGCCAGGTCGAGCCGCAGCCCGCCCTCGAGATGCGAGTGCTGTCGCGTGAGCAGCTGCGGATCAGTCGTGTCGGCGTGGACCGATTGCGGATCGAGAACGTCGGCAAATGCCCGCTCGAAGTCCGCGGTCGGCCCACCGACAGCTGCGAGGTCAAGGCTGGGGACATCATCGAGCTGCGCGACCAGCTGCTCTTGCTCGCGACCTCCCGCGCGGATGCGTGGGCCCCCCTGCGCGACCATGCGCCGACGAGCCAGCACGCATACGGGCAAGCGGATGCGGACGGATTGGTGGGTGAGAGCGAGGTCGCTTGGGCCCTTCGCGAACGCGTCGCGTTCGCAGCGAAGCGGCGGAACCACGTCCTCATCACGGGGCCGAGCGGCGTGGGAAAGGAGCTCGTGGCTCGGGCGATCCACGCGCAGTCGACGGTGTCGCGGGGGCCGCTCGTGAGCCGCAATGCCGCCACCCTCCCGCACGGCCTGATCGACGCCGAGCTCTTCGGGAACGCGCGCAACTACCCCAACCCCGGCATGGCGGAGCGTCCCGGGCTGATCGGAGAAGCCCACGGCGGAACTCTGTTTCTCGACGAGATCGGCGAGCTTCCAACGGAGATGCAGGCGCACTTGCTCCGCGTGCTCGACCACGGCGGCGAGTACCAGCGCCTCGGCGAGACCGGGCGGCGCAACTCGACGATGCGACTCATCGCTGCCACCAATCGACTGCCCGAGGAGCTCAAGGTCGACCTCCTGGCTCGCCTCTCGCTGCGGATCGATCTCGAGGGCCTCGCGGCGCGCATCGACGACGTCCCCCTGCTCGCGATCCACTTGCTCAGGCGCATCGCCTCCTCGGATCGCGAGCTCGGAGGTCGCTTCTTCGAGCAGCACGGGGACGACTCATGGACCCCGCGGTTGGACGCGGAGCTGATGCGCGCGCTCCTCGAACACCCATGGGTCGCGCACGTTCGTGAGCTCGAGGCCATCCTTTGGCGCGCGCTCGCCTCGAGCCCAGGGAACACGCTCGCCCTCACGCCCGCGGTGCGCGAGCTCGCGCTGGGGCCTGCGGATCTCACGCAACACCACGACGTGTCGCCCGAGCTCTTGCGCGCGAGCCTGCTCCGAAACGACGGCAACCGAGAGAAGGTGTGGCGAGAGCTCAAGCTGGCGAACCGGTACGTGTTGCGCAGGCTTCTGAAGAAGCACGGGCTCGACCCCCAGGAGTGAAGGGTCAGCGGTCCTGGAGCACCTCGGCTTCGCTCTTGGTGGAAGCGGCCGGACGCAACCTGACGCTGGTGGCGGGTAGCGGACGCGCAGGTGGGCTCTGGCGCACCTCTGCCGACGCGACGCTGAACGACACGGCAGGAGCGGCTTCGTTGGTTGCGCCGCTCGAAATCTGCGCGGGGCGGTCGAGCTCTGGCGCCACCGAGTCGGCTTCGTCGACCGGCGCGCCCGTGGACGCGAGGTTGGGTCCAGTCCGTTCTTGTCGTCCGAGCGCGAGCACACTCAGGCCGGTGCCGACGAGCGCGAGCGCGAGGGCACCGAACAAGGTGCGTGTGCTTCGTGCACGCTTGGGCTTCTCCTCGACCGAGAGCTGAGTGTTCGCTTGTGTGTCGAGCGTGTCGCCGTCCAGGTGCTCGCGTGCAGTGGGAGCGGCGTCGACCACGCCGGCGCCGTCCAGTGCCAGGAGCGCCTCCGCGAAGGCTTCGACCGACTCGAAGCGCTCGGACGGTGCCTTGCGCAAGCAGCGGAGCAGCACCGCGTCGAGGCCGTCAGGCAGTCCAGGCGTCGCGCGCACGCGCAGCGTCGGCGGTTCGGAGGCAATCATGGCGCAGAGCGCCGGCGCGTGGTCGTTCTCGAAGGGCGCGTGACCCGTCGCGAGCTCGTGCAGTGTGACCGCGAGCGACCACTGGTCCGTGCGCCAGTCGACACGTTTCGGATCCCGGACCTGCTCCGGCGACATGTAGCGCGGTGAGCCCAGGACGGATCCCGTCGATGTCACGCCGGCGTCGGACTCGTGGGCGAGCTTTGCGATGCCGAAGTCGAGCACCTTCACGTGCGGCTCCTCCCCGGCCAAGAGGAACAGGTTCGCTGGCTTGATGTCGCGGTGCACGATGCCGAGCCGGTGCGCCTCCGTGAGCGCTCGCGATGCCTGGACGACGAGGCGTCGGACCAACTCGAAGGGGAGCCGTCCACGCGCGTGCAGCAGCGAGGCGAGATCTTGACCCTCGAGCAGCTCGTAGACGAGAAATGGCTCTCCCGTGGCCAGCGTGTCCGCGTCGAGGATGCGGGCCGTGTGCTGGTCCTTCAGCATCCCGGCGGCTTTGGCCTCGCGAAGCAGGCGGCGACGCGCCTCTTCGTTCGTCCGCCGCACGACCTTCAGCGCGACGGCGTGCCCCGTGAGCCGATGGACGGCCGCATAGACCTCGCCCATCCCCCCTCGCCCGACCAAGCTCCGGATGCGATAGCGGTCCGCCACGAGCTCATCGGCGCGAAACCGTGTGCCCTCCTCTTCGCCTCGTGACATCCCGACGGCCAGGCTATCACTCCTCGTGCGGGCGCGCCCGGGCGCGCCCCTGGGCCCGCCCACGCAGGGCTGGGCAGCTGCGGCGCGCTCCGTGAAGCCGCAGCTCTCTTTGTTGCGACGATCAGCTCGGCGCCGCGCTCCGAGCTTGGGCTCGGGGCTTGCATCGTGCGGGCGCGATGACCTCGACGATGTGTTCCCGCCCCCGCATCCCCGGGCGATCGAGCCTGCCCTCGTGGATCTTGTGGCTGAGCCTCGGTGTCACCCTGCTCCCCACGTTCGCGTGCGACACCGCGGTCGCCAAGAAGGTCGCCAAGGAAGAGAGCGAGACCGAAGACGACGACAGCGAATCAAAGAAGCCGAAGAAGAAGCAGCACGCAGAGGTCGAGAAGGCCGCTGCGAGCCAGCCCGACGGACGCTTCCAATACAAGCCTGAGCCGCCCACCAAGGACGAGCACAAGCGCTTCGAGGCGTTGTTCAAGGACTCGCGTTTCGCTGGCGTGGTCAAGGGCATGGAGATCTTCGCGCTCCCGCAGAACGTACCGGTGCTGACGGGAGACGTCGGACCGTGCGCGCAACCGAACGCGTTCTACATGCCCTCGAAGCACGTGATCTTCTTGTGCTACCCGCTGGCCAAGACGGCTTACGAGAACTTCATCGCCATGGGCAAGAGCGACCAGGAGGCGTCGAATCTCACGCGCGACGCGCTGACGTTCGTGCTGCTCCACGAAATGGGGCACGCGCTCATCGGTGAGCTTGGGCTCGGTGTCACGGGCAAAGAAGAAGACGCGGTCGACGAGCTCGCCACGTTGATTCTCATCGAGAACGGCAAGCACGACATGGCCATCGCAGGCACCTACGCGCTGGTGTTGCTCCACCAGTTCCAGGGCAAGGGGAAGCCGACGCCGTTCTTCGACGAGCACTCCGTCAGCGAGGCCCGCTTGTACGACGTGTTCTGCATGATCCTGGGCTCGAATCCCAAGAAGTTCGCGCAGGAGATCTTGCGTGATCGACCGGAGCTGAAGCAGCGCGCGCCCAAGTGCCCCGGGACTTATCAAAAGATCGACAAGGCTTGGACCTCGCTGCTCGCCCCGCACAAGCGGAAGGCGACGAGCAAGGAAGACTGAAACGAACCATCCCTGCGACGCGGCCCGCCGCGAAGCAACCACAGGAGCTCTCTGATGAAACGCTGGATGATCCTGTTCCTGGCGCTGGGCGCCGCTATGCCCGCATGCGCCAGCAAAGAGAAGGACGACGACAAGAAGTCCTCGCAGAAGGAGGACGATGACGATGAGGAGAAGGACTCCAAGAAGTCCAAGAAAGAGAAAGAGAAAGCGAAGGAGAAGGAGAAGGACGGCGACGACAAGAGCGACGGCGACGACAAGAAAGCCAGCAAGAAGACCGAGGAGGTCGACGCGAAGAAGCTCCTCGAAGAGGACTCGGGCGAAGCCTCGGCTGTGCTCGACGTGAAGCTGCCCGACGACGACAAGAAGGACGCGCCTTCGCTCGGTGGCGGGACGATGGCTACGCAGCCGGCCGCGGGTCTCACCTGGCTCCCGGCTGGACCGCTGGTCGTCCCCAACCCTGGCTGGCAACGCATCGATGACCCACCGGCGACCGTGCTGCTCTCCCCCGACAAGAAGGCCGGCATCGTGTTCACGTCGTTCACGACGCCGCAGGACGGCACCACCAAGGTGGACAACGTCGTGAAGTTCCTGAAGCTGCGCAACGCCAAGTGGAAGAAGCCGAAGCAGGTCACGCTCGGACCCGACAAGGTGCCAGCGCTGTTCGGCTCGGGCAGCGCGATCGACAAGGATGGCAAGCCGCTGAAGCTGTTCTTCTCGCTGATTCGGACCGGCGGCCCGCAGAACCTGCTGGCCATCGGGCTGGCGGATCAGGACTCACCGGACAACACGCTGAAGACCGGCCTGAACATCGTCGGCTCGATCAAACGTAAATGAACGAGCTCATCCGCCGCGTCTTGGCAGCCCTCTCCGGGCGCGCCGCCCGGGAGGAGCGTGCTTGCTGGGTGCTCCTCGCAGGGCTCATGCTCGCGTTCGGCGCTTGCAAGTCCAAAGCCGAGCGTGACAAGGAGTACCCAGAGGCGCCGACGCTGGCGGAGCTCGAGGAGAAGGTAAAGAACCTAAGCGGAATCGAGCAGCGCGCGAGAGAACGCGAGAAGCTTTCGAGCACGGCGCTCAAGCTGAAGAAGCGCGGTAGCTACCTCTGCCTCAATGTCGATCCACCGAAGGATCGTCTCGGCAATCCGATCACGGTCGTGAACAGCGGCCGGGATCCGGGAGAGTGCAAGAGCTTGGTCCGCGCGGGTCCAGGCAGCTTCAATGGCGACAAGATCGAGCGATGCAACGACGCTCGCTACGTGGTTGCG
The DNA here is from genome assembly GCA_964641275.1 of uncultured Polyangiaceae bacterium. Lineage (GTDB taxonomy): Bacteria > Myxococcota_A > Polyangia > Polyangiales > Polyangiaceae > Xiheicaenibacterium. The sequence continues at coordinate 1,629 of CAZXMG010000078.1, read as the reverse complement.
CTGAAGCCGCGCAACCTCGTCAAGCCAGTGTTGTCTGAGCGCGGCTTCAACGGTGGTGTCTATGAGTACGACGCCTTGGTCTACGACTTCGGGTCTGGGAAGTACAAGGGCGGCGCGGTCCTCACCGCCGAGAGCTCGGACAACGTGAAGGCCAGCCGCCGCGACTCTGGTGCCGAAGACGCACTGCTCGTCGACTTGCTCGAGAACGCGTGCAAAGGCGCGGAGAAGGCGATCGACGAAGCCGCCCAATGACACGTGTCTCGCATGCTCCGCTCGCTGCGGAAGGGGCAAGACTGGCCCATGATGACAGCAACGGCGCACTCGGCCCGGAAGACTCCTGGCGCCGGGCTTCGGATCCTCGGCGTGGTGCTCGCTCTAGCCTCGGCCCTGGGCTTCGCCTACGGCGTCGAGCGCCACACGGTGGTCGCGGAGTACGAACGGATGCGCGCCGTCCATCTGGACAAGGCCGAGCAACATCTGGAAAAGGGCAGGGACAAGGAGGCCGATCGGGCGAGGATCGCTCGAAGCGCAAGAAGTTCAACGCGCAGCTGACTGCCGACTCTCCCGCTCCGACGTTCGTCCAGGCGCACGCAGGAGTGGGTGATGGGCAGCCGCACCAGGCCCACGGCCAACCGCACCAGACCTACGGCCAACCGCAACATCATCCGCAGCAGCCAACCTTCGGTCCACCGCAGTGGCAGGGGCAAGCACAAGCCTGGCCTGGGGGAAGGGCAGCCAGGGCCCACGGGAAGCTACGGGCAGGGTGGCGGGCAGGGGCCAGGCGGCTACGGTCCACCACGCTGAGCCGCGGGGGCGTGCGATCAGCAACCCAGCGCCTAGCGCAAGCCCGAGCCTCCGCCCCTGACGTTCTGGTATGTTCGGCGCGTGCTTCGTCGACGGCTCGTGTGGGTCCCGGTGCTCGTGCTCGCAGGTGCCGCGCTGATCGCGACCGTCGAAGACGCGCGCGCCGACGATCGCGCCAAGGCCACGTTCCGGTACGAGGCGGGCAAGAGCGCGCTGGTGAGGGGCAAGCTGGACGAGGCGATCGCGGCCTTTCGCGACGCGCACGGCGTGTTGAACACGCCCGCCACGGCGCTGTCCTTGGCGCAGGCGCTGGAGAAGAAGGGCGAGCTCACGGAGGCGCTGTCAGTGGCGAAGGCTGGGCGCGAGATCCCCAAAGGTCCGAAGGAGACCTTCGGCGTGGCCAAGGCGCGCGCGGACCTGGACAAGCTGGTCACCAAGCTCGAGGCCAAGGTGCCGGCCGCAGCGTCGGCGTCGGGCTCGGCGTTGGCTTCGGCCTCGGCTTCGGCGGCGCCTGTCGAGAGCGCGCCGGCAGCCTCGGCTTCGGCGGCGCCGCTGGCCTCGGGGGACGCACCGCCGCCCAAGCACGACCACAAGCCTGCGGGCGACCAACCGGGGCCTGGGGGCGCGACGGTGACGGCGCTGGTGGGCTTCTCGGCGTTCGCGTTTGGCACGGGCCTGGGGCTCGGGGCGTTCTTCACGTCCAAGTCGACGCTCGACGATCTCGACGCGACCTGCGGTGACGGCGACTGCGCCCCGTTCGACGAGTCGGACTACCGCGACGCCAACAACACCCGGATCGCAGCTTTCGTGGGCTTCGGCATCGGC
>CAZXMG010000077.1:0-33646 GCA_964641275.1 uncultured Polyangiaceae bacterium | reverse complement strand
GGTTCACCAGGAACCCGGCCCTCCTCGGGCTGGCGGGCACCATCGCCTGCGGCTACCTCGCGCAGAACGTTTTGCAGTCGGTGTGGGCGCTGAACGGTCAATATCGCTATGGCTGGTCACCGCTCGCAGTGGGATCGTCGCTGGCCGTGGTGGGCCTCGCCACGGCCACCGTACAAGGTGGGCTCATTCGCCTGATCATCCCGCGCCTCGGAGAGCGCCGCTCCATCGTGGTCGGCGGCAGCATCAGCGTGGCCGGCTTCGTCGGCCTGGGCCTGGCCGAGCACGGCTGGGTGCTTTTGCTCGTGATCCTCCCGTTCTCGCTGCGCGGCATCGTGGGCCCGTCCATTCAAGCGCTGCTCACGCGCTGGGTCAGCGCCAGCGAGCAAGGCGAGCTGCAGGGCTCGCTCACCAGCATGAACAGCGTCATGGCCATCGTCGGTCCGCTGCTCGGCACCTGGCTGCTAGGCCACTTCCAAGGCCCGTCGGCGTCCATCTCGATCCCGGGCGCGCCCTTCTTCGCCTCCGCGCTGCTGGAGCTCGGCGGGCTCTTGTTGGCCGTACGCCTGTTCGCCAAGCTCCCCTCACACGGCCCGGGGTGACGAGAGTTCACGCGCTCGTTGCACGCGCGCCGCGAGGAAGTCAGCGGGCCTTGCGAGCCTCGCGGTGTGCGAGAGCTCCTGTTCGCGTTCGTGGTCCTCTCCGGGTGTGGGGTCGAGCTGCGCCGCGACGACGAGCGCGAGCGTGGCAACGGCTGGGACGACGGCCCAGCCCAGGGCCAGCCGACGGTCGATCCGCGCGCGAGTGGTGTTGCGCGCTGCGAGGCCGACGCACCGCCGATCATGCGCGAGTCGTTCGACCGCGAGCGCGATTGGCCGAGCGCGTGGTCACCGCTCGGTGAGGGTGAGAGCTGGGTCGAGCAAGGCCACGGGTTCTTGCAGGTGGAGCCCGGTCGCGCGCACGGTCGCCAGGTGTTGGCCGGCTTCGGCGACGTGGAGGTGTTCGTGCGCTTCGCGCTGTCGCCACGCGAGCCGCTCGCGCTCGGGCTGCTCTTGCGCGACGGCCCCGAGGGCACACCCGTCATCGCCAAGGTCACGCGCTGGTTCGATGCAACGGCGGAGCGCACGCCACACTTGATCGCCGAGCTCAGCCACGACGCCATCACCGAAGCGGTCGACTTCCCGTTCGAGCCAGCGGCCTGGGGCGCGGACGGCGTGATGTGGCTGCACGCACGTGTGCGCGAGCTCGAAGGCGGCACCAGCGTCGAGGTCGCGGCCTGGCCCGCCGATCGCAGCCCTCCGAAAGAGCTGGCGACGTTCTGGACCGAGGCGGCGCCCGAGCTCGGAGCCCTGTCGCTGTGGTCGCTCGGCGCGCCGAGCGCGTCGGCAGGCGCCGCCGTTCGAGTCGAAGAGATCGTGGTGTGCCCGCTCCCGTGACGGCTGTGCGACGCGTGTGACGCCCCCGTGACGGCGCGGCAACACCTCTGGTCGCGGCGCCAGACGCGATGGGAACCGCGCTGCACTTCGCCTAACCGCAGCACTCGTGTTTCGTCGCGTCTTTGCTCTCGCCGTAGCCTCGACCAGCGCTCTGGGACTGTCCTCGATCGCGCGCGCCGATGAGCCCCCGTCGTCGGCGCTCGCGCCCCCAGAGCCTCCGGCGCCACCAGCCGCAGGCGCGGAGCCGCCCAAGGCCAAGAGCCAGGCCGAGCAGCCGCCGCCCGACTTCCCGGTGGATGCGTTCGTGCCCACCGCTGACGATCCGCGCATCCCCAACTTCCTACGGGCGCTGCGCTTGGGTCAGGACTCCTTGTTGCTCGGCGCCTACTTCCAGCCCGGCTTTCGCTACGTGGTCGACACCGACTTCAACGACGACGACGCAGAGGGGTTCGAGTTCGGCAACGCCCGCCTGATCGGCCGCGGTGACCTCGTGATCTACGAGAAATTCGGGGTCAGCGCGCGCTTCGACTTCGACGTGAACAACGGCAACTTCGCCGTGCGCGACGTGTACGGCACGTTCTATTGGGACAAGGACCTGATCGCCCTCGACGTAGGCCAGCTGAAGACGCCGTTCTCGCTGGCCGAGCTGCAGTCGGAGTCGAAGCTGCAGTTTCCGATCGCCTCGCAAATCAGGAAGCTATCGTTCGGGCGAGATCTCGGCGTCAAGCTGCGGAGCGACTTCAACCCGGTGGGCGACCTGTGGCTGCACCTCTCGGCCATGATGGCCAACGGCGATGGTGGCTTCCGGCAGCGTCGCAACCTGGACAACGCGTTTTCGTACTCGGGCCGGCTCGAGATTGCGCCGCTCGGACGCATGCAGCTGAGCGAGCCGGATCTCGAGGACTCGAAGCCCCAACTCACGATCGGCGCCAGCGCGGGCCACAACGAGAAGCTCGGCAACGACTTGGGGGTCGAGGACGTGGGCTCGGGCGAGACGCGAGTGGAGGGTGATGCGCGCTTCTGGTGGAAGGGTCTCAGCGTTCGCGGCGAGTACTTGCACGGCTTCCGCGACGACAACGGCGAGAACGTCGGGTACCAGCGCTACGGCGGCGCAGCGCAGCTCGGCTACGTGTTGCCGTTCCACTACCTGTTGCCGCCCACTGCGTACCTGCCTCGCTTCGAGCTGGTGGCGCGCTTCGAGCAGGTGGACATCAACGACTCGCTCGATGGCACCGAGGGCGAGGACTACGTCGTGGACAACACCACGCTGCGGAACCTGCAGTTCGGCGCGAACGTGTACTTCGCCAAACACGCGGCGAAGGTGCACTTCCTCTATCAGCTCACGGATTTGCTCGAAGGGCCGATGACGGACGCGAACGGCGACGTCCTGATCGGCGACACCATCTTCATCTACACACAAGTGGCTTGGCTGTGAGGGTTCCCATGAAATCTGTCGGTTCTCTGGTGCTCGCGAGCTCGTTGGTGCTTCTCTCTGTCGCGCTGGGAGCGGGCTGCCGCGGCGGAGGAGATGGCCCCGAAGGTGGCGGCGGCGCCGGCACCGGCGGCGCTCCGGTGTCGGATCTCACCGAGCTCACCTGCCCGAGCCCCGGACTGCTTCCCTTCGTCACCGAGACCACTGGGTTCCAGAACCCCGACGCAGAGCTCACCGCGGAGGGCAGCCCGCGCAACAAGGACGAGGCGTCGGACACGCTGGGCATCCCGGATGGCGTGCTGGCGAACACCTACATCCCCACGGAGGACGCGCCAGCTGCAGGGCCTGTGGTGTTCGAGGGCCGCAAGGCGCGCACCGGCCAGGCCAGCGGGCTCAACGCGTTCGGCCTCGGCGGCGAGAACGTCAGCCTGTGGTACTTCGACCCGGGGACCGAAGCGTGGGAGACGCTGGGGCGCACGACCACCGACGACGAGGGCAACTACAGCATCGCCCCCAGCGCCGCCAAGGTGACCGAGTACGGCCGCCCTGTGTACGCGATCCTCGAGGCGGACGGCTCGTGCGCGGAGCACTTCGACGTGCTCTTGCCGCAGGGCACCAAGGTCGTACTGACCGACATCGACGGCACCATGACGCTCTCGGACGAGGAGCTGTTCAAGCAGATCGACGACGGTGAGTACGTGCCGCTGCAGAACCAATCGGCCGAGCTCTTGATGAACACCTGGGCCGAGAAGGGCTACAAGATCGTGTACCTGACCGCGCGCCCGCACGAGTTCCGCTCGGAGACGCGCGCCTGGCTGCGCGACGAGGGCTTCCCCACCGGAGCCGTCATCACCGCCAACTCGCTCGTGTTCGACGACTCGGCACGCACCTACAAGCGCGCGTGGGTCAACCGCCTGAAGAACGACTACGGCTGGGACATCGTGGCGGCGTACGGCAACGCCGAGAGCGACATCGACGCCTACGAGGACGCCGCCATCCCCAAGGACATCACCTTCATCGTGGGCGAGTTCGCGGGGGCATCGGGCACGGTCGCGATCGACGGCAACGACTACTCGGATCACATCGCAGACTTCGTCGAGCAGCAGCCCGACGCCTGACCCGACCTACTTGCGCTCGAGCTCCGGCGTCCACGCGACGACGCGGTCGCGACCGCCGTGTTTGGCGGCGTACAGAGCCTGGTCTGCCCGGTCCAAGAAGGTGGCGACGTCCACCTTGTCGTCTTTGTCCTCGAGCGTGGCGATGCCGAAGCTGGCCGTGGCCTTGATCCGCGCGCCGTCGGGCGCTTGATGCTCGAGCGCGGCCACCGCCGCGCGCAAGCGATCCGCCAAGATTTGCGCGCCGGACGCGCCCGTGCTCGCGAGCACCACGCACAACTCTTCGCCGCCGTACCGGGCGACGATGTCAGCGCGGCGCACGAGCTGCTTGAGCGTGGCCGAGATGGTGCGCAACACGCCATCCCCCGCGACGTGGCCGAACTGATCGTTGATGCGCTTGAAGTGGTCGACGTCGACCAGAATGACGCCGAGCGGCAGCCCGTAGCGGTTGTGCCGGGACACCTCTGCCTCGAGCACGCGGTCGAGGTGACGGCGGTTGAAGATGCCGGTCAACCCGTCGGTACATGAGAGCTCGTACAGCTTGTCGTTGGCGGTCTTCAGCTCGTATTGCAGGGCGCGCATGCGCACGTGGATGCGCACACGTGCGAGCAGCTCGCCCTCGTGGAACGGCTTGGTGATGTAGTCGGCGGCGCCGCGCTCGAGCAGATCGACCTTCTTGTCTTGGTCGTCGGCGCTGGTGAGCATGATCACCGGCACATCCTCCAGCTCGGCCTTGGCCTGCTTCAGACGCAGGAACTGGATGCCGTCGCAGCTGGGCATGACCAGATCGCACAGCACCACGTCGGGCCTGGTCTCGAGCGCGAGCTTGAGCGCAGAGAAACCGTCCCCGCACTCACCGACGATCTCGAGCCCCTCCGCGCGCGTGAGCACACCGACGACCTCCGCGCGCACGGCCGCGCTGTCATCGACGACGAGGATTCTCCCTGCGCGCACGCGTGGCATCTTGGCACAAACGTGGACGGGACAGCCAGCGCTGCCCCGCCCACCCGTCGCCGCGTCGGGCTCTTACTGCTTGCGGCCTGCCAATGTGAACGCTGCGTTCTCTTGCGCGGCGCTCTCGTAACCGAGGACCATGATGAAGACCTTGGTGTCCTGGGTCAGGGTGAAGCTGACCTCTTCGTTCGAGCCGTCGAGCCACGGGCGGAAGTCCCACTCCGACTCGGTCGGCTTCTGGCCGAAGCGGATGTACATGTCTGCGTCGCCGCCGGGGCTGGCTTGGTCCTCGCGCAGGTTGATGGTGTAGCTGCCAGCCTTGAGCGTGCCCAGCGAGTAGTCGAGGGCTTCGCCGCGAGCGACGCTGCCCTGCTCGTTCATCTCCCACTTGGAGACCACACCTTGCGGGGTGAACACGTTGTCTTCTTCGCCGGTGACGACGACGACCTGAGAGCTGTCGATGTTCTTGAAGATCTCTTGGTAGGTCTGCGGCTTGTCGGTGTTGGTCAGGCCCTTGATCAGCGCGATCGACGCGTTGGGCATCGAGGAGAAGAACGACGGCATCGCGTTGGTCACCATGTCCATGTACTTGGTGCCGCTGGGGTCGTCCGGGTTGAGCGTGGAGCGGGTCTTGGCCAGCGAGCCGTCGACGTAGGCGAAGGTGTCGCAACCGTTCATGAAGAAGAGCTGGTACTTGCCCGCGCGAAAGTCGCCCTTCTTGGCGAGCGCGCGCACGTTTTGCCCGAGGCCGGCGTGGCCGTTGTAGAAGATCATGTCCGCTTCGGTGCTCAGGCCCTCGTAGCGATCGTAGAAGGACTGCGGGGCGCTCGACACGTTGTCGACCAGGAGCGCGTTCACGATCAACTTCTTGCCACCAGGCAACGTGGTCTCGATCACGATGTCCGGGTGGGTCACGCCAGGCGCAGTGCCGATGTTGTCCGGCGTCACCTTGGCGCCGCTCCAGGTGCTCTTCACCGTGGAGACGAAGCGGTTGTACGCGCTGATGCCAGCGTCGGACGCGGTGGTCGCGCCGTCGTCGTATTTTCCGAAGATGGCCACGACACGCAGCTCTTCGTCCTCCCAGATCTGGTGGTACTCGGGGTACTTGCCCTCGGTGTTCTCGACGCTCTTGCTCACCGAGGCAGAGAGCTTCACCACGTCGCCCTCGGCGAGCTCGCAGCTCGAGCGCTCGGGGCGGTAGTAGTACCAGAGGTTGCCGCTCGACACGTCGTGGGCGCCGAAGTCGACGCAGTCGTGTCCGTAGTCTTTGGCGAACTTGTCCAGACCCGTGAAGTCGATGCGCTTCGGCAACGAGAAGTCGTACTTCTGCGGGAGGTTGGTCTTGCTGCCCCAGGCCACGGGGAGCACGGCGTGGTAGCTGACCTTGGTCAGCCCGTCCTCGAGGCGCTCGGTCTGGATGTCCGTCACTTGCACCGTGTCGAGCCTGCCCACCGAGTGCTGCTCGTTCAGATGGCCGATGGTGTAGAGCAGCTGGTTCTGGATCGTCTGCCGCAAGTCGAACGTGTCGGTGGTGACGAGCTCACCGTCGAACTCGAACTCCATCAGGGTGGCGACGTTCGAGGTGAAGTCGTCCTCGGTCGAGTCGATCTCGTCCGAGCAGCCGACCAGACCCAAGGCAGCCAACCCACAAGCGAGCGCGCGGAGCTTCATGCTCGCGCCCAAGCAAGGCATGTGCCGAGAGGAACCACCCAAACTCCGGCTGTCCTACATCAGCACCAGGAGATCCTGGATCGCGCGTGTCTCAGGTCCGGCGACCACCCGTCACGTTCCCGTGCCCATCGGCTACTCATGCTCGATGCCTCGCGCTCGCATGCCCCGCTTGCTTGGTCGAACCCAGACACTGCTCGCCGTGACAGCGCTCGCTGGCTGCAGCCCACCTCCCCCGGTGGAGATCCCGGCGCCACCCGATCCCGTCGTGGCCGAGCCCGGCCATGGGTCGAGCGGGCCGCTCGTGCTCGCGGTGGACGAGCCCACCCCGCTCGCGCCGCCCGAAAGCCCCGCGAGCGCCGCGTGCGAGCTGCCGAAATCCCCCGGTTTGCCTGCGGATTGTCGCGCGATCTTTCCGCTCGCAGTCAAGGCGAGCGGCGCGCGGGAGTCGGCCGCGCTCGCGTTCGACGGGAGCACCTGCACGACCTGGAACGCGGGCGGGTTCGCGCCACAAGCCATCACGGTGGACCTGGGGGCGCCCACCGATATCGATGCGTTGGTGCTCGTGCCAGAGATGACGCCCAACGGCAACGTGACGCACCGACTCGAGCTCTCGGAGGACGGCAAGACGTTCAGCTCCGCGCACCGCATCGAGGCCCCGATGAGCTCGGGCCAGCCTGTCGAGCTCGTGTTCCCGAAGCGAGAGCGGACCCGCTTCCTGCGCCTCAGCAGCGACAAATCCCCCTCCTGGATCGCGTGGCGGGAAATCGGCCTCTTGCGCTGTGGCCGCACGCAGCGCTGACTACGTAATGTCTTTTCCGCGGCGCCGTGGCATGAGGCTCCCGCGATGAGCGACCACGATGACTCGGCGGCCCCGAAGGCAGTGCCGCCGATCAAGCGCCGGGTGATCCGTAGCGCCCAAACCACGCCCGAAGGCACGGCCGAAGATCCGTCCAAGGAGCTCGGCGCCGATGCCGCGTCTACCCCCACACCGGCCACCGTCACGGCGCCGGCGCGCACGGAGCCGCTGCCGGCCCTCCGCGTCGAGTCCAGACCGGACGGTCAGCGCTACGTGGACGCGCGGGCACCCCGCAGTGCGAGGCCCGAGCGCCGCATCGGCGCTTCGCACCACTCGCTGCCTCGCCGGCCCGAACGCGGCCCGCGCATCGCCCAAGAAGACGGCGGCGGCGAGCGCCCAGCTCCGCAGCGCCGAGAGGACGCCGAGCCGCGCAAACCACGCGACGAGTCACGCGGCCGTCCCCGCCGCGATCCCTTTCAGCCGGGTGAGCGAGAGCGCCGCGGCGAGCTTGGGCGCCGCCACGAGCCCGGTGGAGAGCGTGGTGGAGAGCGTGGTGGCGAGCGTGGTGGAGAGCGGCGCCCGCGCGAGGCAGCGCCGGCACGCCCCGAAGCTGCGAAGGCCGCAGCCCCCGCCGCGCCCGCGCCGATCGCAGCGCCCGCGAAGGCTGGCAGCGCACCGCCTGAGCCCGCGCTCGACCACGAGATCGCGCTCGCTGGCGCGCCGCCGGTGCGGGAGAAGGCCGCCAAGAAGGAGAAGGACAAGCCCAAGACCGGCAAGGAGGCGATCGCGCTGAAGGCGCGCGCCCCCAAGCGCGGCAAAAAGCGCGGCGGTGGTCCGAGCGGGCCCGCAGCCCCGACGCGCAAGCAAGGGCGGCAAGAGCCTGACGACGCACGCGACGAGGACGAAGCGGACGAGCAGCAGCGGGAAAGCTCGCCCGCAGAGCAGGACGAAGCACCGCCGCAACGTCCGAGCTTTTGGCAGCGCGTCGTGGGATTGTTCAAGCGCAAGCGATGACGGAGCTCGGCAGGGTCGCGGATCCACGCGCGCTCGACACGGTCGGCGGGCCGCGGGGACGCCTGAAAGTGGTGGTGCCCGAGGCCTGGGCGAGGCCCGGCCGGCAGATCGACGTGGTGGCGCCCAAGCGGATCGAGTGCGCGCTGTGCCGCGGTGGTGGCTGCGATCGCTGCGAACGGAGCGGCGCGATCAAGCTGTGCGAAGAGCCGAGCCATCGCACGCTCACGCTCAGCCTGCCGCCCCTGAGCGACGGGGTCGTGTTGCGCATCCCCAAGCCGTTCGCAGCCTGCGAGCTCGAGCTGCTCGAGGTCGAGCTCAGCCTCGGCGACCAAGCCTCGGACGGTTGCTCGCCCGCGCGTGCGGGTGGTCTGGGGGCCGCAGCGGGCTGGGTGCCCTGGGCTGCCGCGGCCGTCGCATTGATCGCGCTGATCAGCCTCGCCGCGCAGGGCTGCTGAGCTCAGCCTCGCGCGCACACAGCAGGGCGAGTCGCGCGGGGTCCAAGCTGAAGCGCAGCTCGTCGGCCCAGATGATCCCGGCCGCCCAAGGCCCCGTGGCGCGCACCAACGGCGGCAGCGCGCGCAGCGCGACTTCGTCGATCGATCCCAGCTCTTCGACCCCGATCAGGAACAGCGGCCCGTCGGCCGGCACGACCTCGAGCACCAGCTCGCACGCCCTCGCTGCGGCCCCGTCGTTCGTGCGGCGCAACAGCGAGCCAAGCGACGGGGGCGCGGCCACAGACAAGTCTTGCACGCGCAGCACGCGGCCCGCGTGGTGCACCGGCAGCGCGAACGAGGTCTGCCCGCAGCGTAGCCACACGACGCGCACGAGCGCCCCCTCGGCCGGCACCAGCACCGTCACGCTCAGCCCTTGCCCGTAGGAGCTCTCGAGCTGGATCGTGCCACCCAGGCGCTGGACCGCCGCCAAGGTCAGGTCGAGCCCGATGCCCCGCCCTGCGAACAGCTCCGTGTCCGCGCGCAGCGAAAAGCCTGGGTAGAACAAGAGCGACAGCAGCGCTCGCTCCTCTACCGCGTGGCCGCTCTCGGGCAGGAGGCCACGCTCACGCGCCAGGGTACGCACGTGGGCCAGGTCGACGCCCGCGCCGTCGTCCGCGACGGTGATGGCAAGCACGCCGGCGCGAAGCGTCGCCGAGATGGTGAGCACACCCCGCTCCGCCTTTCCGCGTGCTGCTCGCACCGACTTGGACTCCAAGCCATGCACCACGGCGTTGCGCAGGATCTGGCGCATGGGCTCGAGCAGCGCCTCGGCCAGCCTGCGGTCGATGGGTGTGTCTCCGCCGTGCACCACGGTGTCGAACGGCTTCTCTTCGCGTCGACTCTCGGCTTGCGCCACCAAGAGCACCCGGTCGAACAACGACGAGGCCACGCTCATGCGCAGCGAGTTCACCGCGGCCGCGAGCGCCTCCTTCTCCCGCGAGAGCCGCCCGGCGAAGCCATCGAGATGTTGCGCAGAACGATCCACCGCGCCGGCGAGCGGCAGGAGCTCGTCGGCACCACGCGACAGCAACGTGAGCGCCGCGGCGGGCGCGCCCCAAGGCCGGGGTGGCCCAATCAGGCGCAAGGCCTCGCGAATGTCACGCTGAATGCTGCGCGCGCTCGCGCCGGCGCGGCCGAGCTCGGTGGCGCGGGCCGCGATCGGCGCTTGCAGCTCACGCAGCTGCCCGGCGCGCTCGAACAGACCGTCGAGCACAGCCGTCGACACCCGCACCGTGCCCTCGTCGGTCAGGCTGCGCGCGTCCGTCTCCGGCACCAGGTCGATCGACGGGCGGCGGGGCGGCAACGGCAGCGGAGTGGTGAGCGGAGGGCGCGAAGGTCGGGTCGAGCCCCCGGTCACCAGCCGCAACGTGACGAGCGCATGATCTGGTGCGTCCACGATCTCGGAGAGCACACCGCGAAACCTCTCGATCACGCCCAGCGCCGACCGCGCGCTGTACTCGTCGTCCGCGCCGCGCAGGCGCTCCTCGAGCCCGTGACAGAACCACGCCATGAGCTCGTCGCCGACCGCCAACGCGGCCCCCTTCATGGTGTGCACCTCGCGGTAGACCTCCAGCGCTGCTGCGACCACGTCGCCGCCGCTCTGCTGCATCGCGACGTCGACGCGAGCGAGGCGATCCTTGATCGAGGCCGCGTACTCCTCTCCCGTCAGCACCACGGAGGCCCGCGATCGCAAGTCGGCGGGCGGCTCGGGCCAGGAGCTCTTGGGCAGCTGACGGCCGGCGCGCAGGAGCCCGTTCAAGCGGGTGACCAGGTCGCGCACGTCTCCCACCGCTCGCTCTTCGCCGCTGGAGAGTCGTCGCTCCAGACGGGCGAACGCCTCGGACGACTCGCGTTCCCCGGCGAGCCCGAGCGCGCCCTTGAGCGCGTGCGCGACGCGACGCGCGGCAGCCGCCGAGCTGTCGTGCACGACCTCGGCGGCGCGCCGATCGAGCTCTTCGAGCAGCAGCGCTCGGAGCTCGGCGTCCATCAGTCGCCGCCCCCGTTGCCCGAAGCGTCGGACGGCAAGAAGCCACCGAGCACCTTCAGCACCGGTGTCAGCACCGGGGAGAGCGCCTGCGCGGCGTCGCGCGCGTTCGCGGCATCGAGCCCAGACAGGGCGGCGAGCAGGCCCTTGGCGTGCTCGCTGGCGAGCGTGAGCAGCTTCGCGCTCTCGGGATCCAGCCCCGTCGCTCGGCGCAAGCGCGCTTCGAGATCCGCGAGCGCGCCGAGCGCAGACTGCGCGCTCGCCTTGAGCTGAAATGCGTCTTGCGAGAGCTCCTGCGCGTCGCGCTGCGCTCGCTCCGCCCGCTGGGTCAGCTCGGCAGCGCTGGCCATCAGCTCCTCGACGTGCTCGTCGAGCTGTCGCATCGCCTCGGCGCCGCGAGCCGCGTGACCGCGCACTTCGTCGGCCACCAACGTCAGGGCCTTGCCGTGTGGCTCGGGGGTGCGCGCCCCCTCCAGCCCGGCGTTCAGTCCGACCACGGCGAGCCGATCGATCGAGTCGCGCACCACGCTGAGGTCAGAAGCAAGCGCGCCCCTGCGCGCGACCAAGGCCTGTGCGCGCTCGGCGGCGGCGTCGATGCTGGCGCGCTGCCTGGTCGCCGTCGCCGCGACTCGCTCCCCCAACTTCTCAGCCTCCGTCGCTGCCAGCGCGGCCCGTTCGCGCGCCTCCCAGATGGCGGCGTCATCGAGCGCGGGCCTCGGATCCTGCGCCCCCACACCGGCGGTGCGACGCAGCACCTCGAGCCATCGCTTGCGGGTCCTCGGTGCGCTCATCCGACTGTCCTTTCTTCTCGCGTCAGATCGTGGCCAAGCGTCCAGGCCAAACCCTCGAGCTCGCTCTCCAGGCGCTCGCAGCTGACCACCGCCACGTCTTCGCCCTGGTAACGCACGACTGCGCCGCGCGCCTCGAGCTCGCCCACGGCCAGGATCTCGACACCTTGGAGCAAGACCCCTTCCGCGTGCGTGCGCAGCCGGACCAGCAAGCCCAAGCTCTCGGTGCCGCGTGGCGTGAGAGGCGAGCCGACGCCCAGCACCGTCACGATGCGCCCCGAGACCAACGCGGCCCCCACCCTGACCGCACCGACCGCCGCGAGCCACTGGATGCCCTTCGCCTCTTCGACCCCCTTCGTCGCGCTGGCGTCCAGGAACATGGCGCGCGTCACCACGGTTTGGCCAAACGCTTGCGACAGCCCCTCCGTGCCCGATAACACCACGCCGCGACGGAGACTCATGGGGCCTCGGTCACGCTGCCCTCGGTGGTCGAGTCGTCGATCCGGGGGGGCGGCGCCAGCAAGATCTCCGAGTGTGTCGGACGAATGCTCCGCAGCACGCGCGAGCTGAGCAGCTGGTACAGGATCTTGAGCGCGTCGAAGCGTGTGATCTCACACTCGTCCACGATCTGCGTGACGGTTCGTTTGCCGTCCACCGCCGCCAACAACAGGCGCTCCGAGCGGTTGAACGAGGACTCCACTTGCGAAAGCGCTGCCTCATCCACCACGACCACGTCTTCCCAGACGATCGTGCCTTCCATCAGCCGCCACTCGTCCACGCGGCGGAAACCCTCGAGCACGAGACCGGCGACGGCGAGCCCGAGCTTGGCGTCGGCGGCCTCTGCAGAGTGCGGCTCGCGAGCGAACCAGAAGCGCCCCGTTTGCCAACGCACGAGATCGTACATGATCTCGCAAGACTGCTTGGCCAACGCCTCCCGCCGCTCCTCGTCGCTCACCTTCTTGTCAGCGACGAGCGCGTCGCCGAGACGCAAGCTCTTGGCCTGGGCACGGTCGAGCGCTGCGTCGACCTCCTTGCGAGTCAGCTTACCCATCTCCACGAAGTAACGACCCAACTTGTACTCGGATCGCTCGTAGGTGGCGCGCGCAAGGTCGACCGTGCCTTCGCGCATGAACACCGAGACCGAACGCGCACCGCTGAGCAGACGCATGACGCCGGTTTGGCGCTGCATCTGCAAGACTTGCAAGACTTCGGGCAACGGCACGAACGCCATGTCGCCGCTCAACACCTCCTTGGTGGTGGCGCTCGTCGCCTCGCGCAAGGCCGTGAGCAGCACGTCCAGTGGGCTGGCACTGAGCGCCTTGGCGATGGCGCGGTCGAGCGAGTCCCGCTTGCCAAGCTCGCTCTGCGGCAGCGCCAAGATGGCCGGCGCCACCACGGCGGTCACGTGTTTGATCACCTCGCTGGCCGCACGCTGCTCCAACTGCCGCGGGAGCAGGCTGGGCCTGGGCTCGTCGGAGGTCTCGCCCAGCGACTCCTCCTCCGGCATGGTCTCGGCTTCGGGTGGCTGAGGGCCCCTGCCAGCCTTGACCTTGGCGAGCACCCCTTCCACCACCGCGACCAGGGTGCGGGCGTCGAACGGCTTGGTGATCGCGTCGGCGGCGCCGGTCTGCTGCACGAACTGATCACGAATGCGGTCGCTCTTGGCGCTCATCAGCACCACAGGGAGAGACTTGAACGCCGGTTCCTTCCGGAGCTCGCGACAGAACTGATAGCCGTTCATCTTCGGCATCACGAAGTCGAGCAGGATCAGGTCGACCGGTTCGCCTGCCGCCAAGAGCTCCAAACCGCGCACTCCATCGCGCGCGGTCAAGTGCTCGATGCCGCTCCGCGCGAGGATCGCGCTCACGACCTTGAGGATGGTGGGGCTGTCGTCGACGACGAGGATCCGGGGCAAGGTTCCCCCTGGGCCAGCCTTCAGGTGGGCGGCTCCGCGGACAGCGGGTCATACGCGCGCAGCGCGCCGGGGCAAACCCCGTTTCGGCAGCTTTCGCGCTGAGGCTCTGGGAGGGCGTGCCCTCGCTTGCCGCACCTCGGGGCCAGGAATAAGGCCCGTAGCACATGCTCTCCAAGCACCGCGCTGCGTCGCTCCTGATGGCCGCCACCCTGGGCTTGCTCTCTGCGGCTTGCCCGCAGGACCCTATTCCCTTCACCGGCATGCCCCCCGAGTATGAGCCGCCGCGCCAGTTCCCCGGCGGCAGCGCCGCCGCGCTGCCCGACGAGGACCCGCCCGAGCAAGCTCCCCCGTACGGCTCGGTGGAAGAGCTCGGCGCCAACGTCGACGCGTACTTGGCGGGCTTTGGTCAGGTGTGGGGCGAGGCCTACAAGCCGAGCGGGATCTTCGTCATTGCCAAGGGTGGCGTGCCGCTCGTCACGCGCACGTTCGGCCAGCCGGAGCTGGGCAAGGCGGGCACATTCTCGCTCGACTCCCAGCTGCGCATCGGCTCGCTGACCAAGCAGTTCGTGGCCGCCGCGACGCTGAGCCTCGCGGACGCCGGCAGCCTCAAGCTCACCGACTCGGTGCGCAAGTACGTCAAGGAGCTGCCCGAAACGTTCGAGGCCGTCACGTTGCATCACCTGCTCGCGCAGACCAGCGGCATCCCCAACTACCTGGAGGACGCCGCGCTGCTCAAGCGCAAGAACGAGGAGATCCCGCAAGCCGACGTGATCGCGTCGATCGGCAGGACGCAGCCGGGGATGATCAACGCCAAGACGCTGAACCCGCAGGCTCCGCTGCCCTTCGTGTACTCGAACTCGAACTACTTTTTACTGGGGGTGGTGATCGAGCGGGCCGCGGGCAAGCCACTGGCCACGGTGCTGGAGACGCAGCTGTTCGCGAAGGCCGGGATGAAGGCGACTGGCGTCGCGCCCGGGGCTCAGGCCGCCACGGGCTACATGCGCGGCCCAGGAGACAAGTTGGTGCCGGCGGACAACGTATCTCCCAGTCTACCGTTCGGAGCTGGGTACTTGCGCTCGACCGTGCGCGATCTGTTGGCTTGGGATCGCGCGCTCGGCAGCGACGCCGTGTTGAAGAAGGAGTCGCGCGAGCTGCTCTTCAAGCCCAACTCTGGCGACTACGGCTACGGCTGGGTGAACACTTCGATCAGCGGCAACCAGGTGGCGTGGCACAACGGCAAGATCGACGGCTTCGGGTCGTTCATGGCGCGAGCACCAGGCAGCGATCTCACGGTGGTGCTGCTCTCGAACGTATTCGACTTCGACGAGACCAACGCAGGCCGTGAGCTCATGAGCATGGCCCTCACCGGCAAACCCGGCAAGCCGCCGATCGAGCGGCCGCTCGGCCCGATCGACGACGCTGTCGCCAAGAGCCTGGTGGGCGAGTACGTGTTGTCCAAGGAGACGCGGGACAAGCTCAAAGAACGGCTGCCAGCAAGCGTGCTCGCGTCGATCGAGGGTTTCGAGATCAAGTGGGAGAACGGCTCGCTCACCGGCCGCGCGGTGGGGCAGTCTGCGTTCCCGCTCAAGCGCTCCAAGGAGGGCGCGCTGTTCTATCCGCTCGCACAGATCGAGCTGATCCCCGACTTTGGTGATGCCAAGAAGCCCGAGAAGAAGGCCAAGGGCTTGAAGCTGATGCAGGGCTCGCTGGCCGCCGACTACGTGCGCGGCAAGATGCCCAAGCCCAAGCCAGCCCCCAAGGCGGACCCCAAGAAGCCCGAGAAAGCCGAACCCAAGTCGGCGCCCAAGACCGGGGGTGGTGATGGCAGCGGCAGCGGCAAGGGCACTGGCGGCGGAGGCGGCAAGAGCAGCGGCAAGGGCACCGCGCCCGCCCACAAGAACTGAGCGAGAGCTACTCTGCGCACAGGCCGGCGGCGCCGCGCTCGTAAGCGGCGAGCGCGTCGGGGCAGGCGCTGTCTTCATCGTCGGTCAGGTCGTCGTACAGCGCGGGGGCCTCGCAGTTGGGCGAGACGAACAGCTCTCCCGTCTCCTGCGACCGCAGACACAACACACCGTCACAAGTGCCCTGCGCCTTGCCCTCGATCACGTCGATCACCTGCTCTTCGGCCAGGCAGTCGCCCTGCGGGTCGTAGCGCTGCCCCATCAAGCTGTAGGCCTCGAGCGTGGTGCAGCCGCCCGAGAGCGCGAGCAACACGCTCAGTCCGGCGCCGGAGCCGTGCATCAGGTGCTCTTGATCCGGAGCTCCGCGAGCTGCGAAGCGTCGACCTCGACCGGTGCGCCGGTCATCAGGTCCGTGGCTTGGTTGGTCTTGGGGAACGGGATGACGTCACGCAGCGTCTGGGCCCCAGAGAGCAACATGGCGAGCCGATCCATGCCGATGGCGATGCCGCCGTGGGGCGGTGCGCCGCTCTTCAGCGCGTCGAGCAAGAAGCCGAACTTCTCGCGGCCTTCCTCGTGGCTCATGCCGAGCACCTTGAACACACGCGCCTGCACCTCGGGGTCGTGCAATCGCACCGAGCCGCCGCCGATTTCGAAGCCGTTCAGCACGACGTCGTAGCGGTAGCAATTGACCCGGGCAGGATCGGTCTCGAGCAGCGGCAGGTGATCGTCGACTGGCCGGGTGAAGGCGTGGTGCGCGGCCGCGAAGCGTTGTGCATCCTCGTCCCACTCGAACAGCGGAGGGTTCACCACCCACAAGAAGCTCCACTTACCGCCGTGCCCGTACTCCGGGATGAGGCCCGTGCGTTTGGCCACGTCGCTGCGCAGCCGCGCCATCACGGTGTGGACGAGACTCTCCTTGCCGAACTGGAAGCAGATCACGTCGCCGGGCTTGGCGCCGCAAGCCGCGTTGATCGCCAGGCGCGCTTCGTTGCTGACGCTCTTCGACAACGGCGACTGCGTCCAGGAGCCGTCGTCGCCGATCTTGGCGCGCGCCAGCCCGCGAAAGCCGCGGATCTCCTTGAGCCCCTTCTCCAGCTCCTCGAGCTGCGGGCGCGACATGTTGGCGCTCGCCGGGATCACCAGCGCCTTCACGATCTCGGGCTTGATGTCGCTGCGCAGGGCGCCGCTCTTGTACTTCTCCGCGATCTCCTGCCAGAACGGGACGCCGCCGCCCCCGTGCTCCAAGATCAGGTCGGTCAGCTCCACGTGCTCGAGCCCGAAGCGCAGGTCGGGCTTGTCGCTCCCGTACTTGCGCATGGCCTCCTCGTAAGGCAGCTCCGGGAATCGACCGCTCGGGTAGAGCTGGCCCAGATCGATGTCCAACGCCGCCTTCCACACCGCGAAGATGAGCCCCTCGATCAGGCGGAAGATCTCGTCCTGATTGGTGAACGAGAGCTCGATGTCGATCTGCGTGAACTCCGGCTGCCGGTCGAGCCGCAGATCCTCGTCGCGAAAGCACTTCACGATCTGGAAATAGCGGTCGAAACCCGCCACCATGAACAGCTGCTTGTAGAGCTGAGGGCTCTCCGCGAGCGCAAAGAACTTCCCCGGCGCCATGCGCGCCGGCACCAGGAAGTTGCGCGCGCCGCCAGGCGTGTACTTGACCAGAAACGGCGTCTCGAGCTCCAGACAGCCTTGCTCCGACAGGTAGTTGCGGGTCGCGTGGTTCACGCGATGACGCAACATCAGGCTCTTCTGCAACGGTGCGCGTCGCAGGTCGAGGTAGCGCTTCTCGAGGCGGATCTCTTCGCGCGTCTCCACGTCTTCGGACAGCTCGAACGGCGGCGTCTCGGCGCGGTTGAACACCGTGGCTTCGAGCACCAGCACCTCCACCTCGCCGGTCGGGATCTTCGGATTCTTGTTGGTGCCTCGTGACAGCACCAAACCGCGGATGCCGATCACCCACTCGCCCCGCATCTGCTCCGCGAGCTTGTGAGCCTCGTTGGCGACCTCGGTCGAGCCGTGTTTGGCGGCCTCTGGGTGCTTCTGGGCGTAGTCGCGGTCGAACACCACCTGCGTGATGCCGGTTCGGTCGCGAAGATCGACGAACACGCAGCCGCCGTGATCGCGCCGGGAGGCCACCCAGCCGAACAAAACCACGATGGTCCCCTCGTCGCTGGCTCGCAGCTGCCCGCAGCGGTGGGTGCGCTTCAACTCGTCGATGAATCGGCTCACATGTCCTCCAAGAGCTCGCCCGGGAGCAGGCGAAGATTCCACTGGCCTGCCAACTGAACCAGAAAGCAACTTCTCCCTGGCCTCCGAACCAGCAGCACGGCAGGTTCTTCGGCTGGGCTGGCACGGGAGAATTCGGCCAGGGATTAGCAAGGGGACGCCGCCCCGTCGAGCTATCTGACCGCCGCTGCCAAGGTCGCCGACAAGTTGGCCCGCGCCGGCGAACGCTGGGAGACGTGGGCGCAGTGCGGCCGTTTCGACCGACACCAGCCGAGCGGATGAGCGAGCTCGTGGCCTGGGCTCTGCCCTTTGGCCTGGCTTTGTCTCGCTGCTCATCGCATGCGCAGTGGCGCGGCGACGTCGCGCTGTTGCGCGACCTCGGCCTGTGTGGAGTCGGCTGGGGCGGCGGGCTGTCCACGCTGCTCTCGCAGGCGATCTCTTGGCTGCCCCTGGGCTCGCTCAGCTTCCGGACCGCGCTGCTTTCCTGTCTGGCGCTCGCAGTGGCGAGCCGCGCGCTCTTCTCCATCGCCCTGTTCATGTTGCGCGCGGCCGAGGACGCTTCGGACAAGCCACGCAGCGTGTTCGCCGCGCCGGTGCTGGCGGCCTTGTCGACGCTGACCGCCACCATGACGCCCACGTTCCAACGCGAGGCGACCGTGGGAGGCTCGACCGCGATCGCGGTCGCCGCGAGCCTGTGGCTCGTGGCCAGCACGCTGACGCTCGGATCTCGCCCGCGCGACTCGCTGCGCAGCCTGATCGGCTGGGGCTTTCTGCTCGGCGCCGTGTCGGCGGAGAACGCCGTCGCTGGTCTGGGCGCGACGTTGGCATGTGCCGCGAGCGTGTTCGCGCTGCGGTACGCGCGCACCGCGCAGCGCACGCTGGTGCCGCTGCGTATCGCCGGGGTGGCCCTCGTGGCGTGGATCGTCGGGGTCGTGTTGGTGAGCCTGCCGTCGCTGCTCCGGGCGCTGTCGCCCCACGCGGCCGTCGACCTCGGCGGACCGTACCTCTGGGGCCCGGCGTTACCTCCGGATCTCACGCCCCGAGTGGGCCTCGTCGCTGCCTGGACGGACGAGCTCGGCGTGGTGACGTTCGCGCTCTCTTGTTGTGGCGCGGCTTGCCTGGCGTTCTTTCACGGCACGCGGCTGCTCTTGATCGCACCGCTGTCGTTCGTGCTCCTGGACTTGCTGCTGCGCGGCGCGGTCGGGGCGACCGAAGGCACCCTCGCGCTTCGGCTGTTGGCCATCGGCGGCATGGCATGCACGTCGACCGTGGGCTTGTTCATGTTGTTCGACAAGCTGCGCCGCGCCGCCGTGCCACTTGCGCGCGCGGGCGCGCCGCTCTCGGTCGCCTTCCACGCCACGGTGGTGGCGCTGATCGTCGAGCAGGCCAGCGTGCGCGCCGACCGCAACGCGCAGACCGGCGCCGAAGAGTTCACCGTCGCAGCGCTGGACCGCCTGCCCGCGCGCGCGGCCATCAGCGTGGACTCGCCGAGCGTGACTTGGCGAGTGTTGGCCGCCACCGTGGTGGAAGGTCGCCGGCCCGATGTGCTGATCTTGCCGCGCCGCTTGCTCGACAAGGGCGACGTCTCGCTCAAGCTGCTGGCGCTCGAGCCCAAGGTCGCTCCACTGTTGCGGACCCTCGCACTCTCCGGCACCAGCGACGAGTACGGCCTCTCCGAGCTGGCCGACGCGCGCCCGCTGTTCGTGGAACCAGAGCGGGGTTGGGGACCGGCGGTGTACCAGCACATCAGCCTGACGGGTCCTTGGCTCCGCTTCGAGCCCGAGCCGTTGGGCTCTGTCGATCGCAACGTCGACGTCGGCCGCACGCTGCGTGAGCTCGAGCGCTTCTTGGCGGCGAGCTCGGGCGCAGAAGCCGATCGAGAGAGCGGGTTCGTCGCCTCGGGCGTCGTCGTGGCGCACGCGAAGAGCCTGCTCAAGATCGGAGACGTCGCCAACGCGAGCAGCTTCTTGCTGGCCATCGACACGCCGGGCACCAACCGGATCGTGCAGCACAAGTCGCTCGACGTTCAGTTCTCTGCGGCGGTGGCGCGGCTGCCGGGCGTGAAGGTCGAGCGCGACAAAGCGCGCGGCGACAAGCAGCCTCGGGCAGAGAAGCGGCCCAAGGAGCCCGTCCGCCGACGCTGACCGGTACGGGAGATCAGGGGCGAACCAAGTTCTCGACGCCGAGATCCGGGCTGTGGTGGAAGGTCCACACCCCGTTGAGCCGTTCGCCGTCGACCTGGTAGGCCACCACGCCGCCGCCGGTCGCGGTGGCGAGCGACCAGCCCACGGCGAGCTTGTCACCGCGCAACACCCCGGTGCCCTTGAGCGACTGGTTCGGCAACGTCGCGGTCAGGGAGTAGGCGCTCCCGTTCGGCCGAATGCTGATGGTGCCGGTGTCACCTTCGCTCGACGCCACGATGGCGTAGTCGCCGTTCAACCCGGTGGGGCCTTCGAGCACCTGCGTGTTGAGGGTGCCCGTGTCGCCATCCAAATAGCTGCCCGCGAGCTTGCCACCTTCGACCAGGTAAATCGCAGGACCGTGAGGGCCCGGCCCCCAGGCCGCGACGACCAGGTTGCCGCTCTCGATCGAGGTGCCGACGAAGCCGGTCGACCACACCACACGATGGCCGCTTCCCATTCGTGCGAAGTTCACGGTGCCGATGTATTGCCCGGGTTTGCCCGGGTTGGTTCCAAGCGCAATCTTGAACGTGCCGACTCGCGCAACAGGAGAGGGCACGGGCGGCTGCGGCAGCTTCGGAACCGCGCTCTTGGGCGGCTCTGGAGTGACGCTCTGAGTGGGCTCGGGCTCTGGCTCCGGACGTCGCCGCTTCTTCGGCGCGTCGTCGTCATCGCGGTCGCGCTTGGACTTCTTCGCCTTCGACTCGCCTGCGAGCTGGGTGTAGGCGAACGCTCCGCCACCGACGACCAGGACCGCCGCCAGCAGGCCGATCCACGCCCCGGCGCCCTTGGATTTCGCGCGCGCGGCTGGCGGTGCCGGCGGGAGAGGGACGGAGGCAGCTCCGATCGGCGAGGGCGTGTGGCTGACCACCGTTGCGACGCCCGAGTGGCCCACGAGCACCTGGTGCAGGGACGCGACGGCCGCCCCCGCCTCGCTGAAGCGCTCGTTCGGCTCGCGGGCGACGCAGCGCGCGAACCACCCGTCGAAGCCGGAGGGCAGCCACTCCGCGACGCCCAGCTCCAGCGCCCTGCGCGACGCCGGCACCAACGGCTCGAACAACACCTCGCGCATGAGCGTCATCACGGAGTCGGTCGCGGCGCCGCCAGCGTGCTTCCAGAACAGCTTGCCGGTGAGCGCTTGGAAGGCGATCAGCCCCAACGCCCACACGTCCGTCGCCGGTGTGATGGGCTGGCCTCCTGTTTGCTCGGGCGCCATGTAGCGAGGGGTGCCCAGGGACATCATGCCGGTGTGTGAGGTCTTGGTGTCGCCGAAGAGCTTGGCGATGCCGAAGTCCAGGATCTTCACCTTGAGCTCAGCCCCGACCTGCTGCGTCCGCGCAAGGAAGATGTTCTCGGGCTTGAGGTCGCGATGGACGATGCCGGCCCGGTGGGCCGCTGCCAGCCCGTGCCCCAGCTGACTGAACACAAGGGCGACCTCCGTCGGCGGAAGCCTACCTTGGCGCGCCAGCCGCTGCGCCAAGCTCTCCCCACTGAGCAGCTCCATCGCGAGCCAAGGCATGCCGAGCGCGCGGTCGACACCTGCGCCGAGCACCTCGACCACGTGCTCGCTCTGGATGCGCGACGCGACGCGGGCTTCTTGCTCGAAGCGGGCGACGAGGGCCGCGTCGCTCAACAGCTCCGGCTTCATCAGCTTGATCGCGCGCTGCTTGCCCGTGGAAAGCTGCTCCGCCGCATAGACCTCCCCCATGCCACCGCGCGCCAAGGGTGAGACGATGCGGTAATCGGCTCCCACCACGGTCCCGGGGGGCACGGTCACGCGCCCAGTGTAGCCCAAGCTGGGGACGAAGGATGTGGTCGCATGTAGGCCGCGGGGGCCGGCCCAGCTCATCGTCACTTTTCGTGCGGCTCCGCGCCTCCCACGTGCCCCGCTGAGCCAAGCCGACCGTTACAACCCTGACGACGGCCGGAGTCACCTCCACAAAACTCAACGATTTCTCGCAGGGTTTGCGCTGGCACGATTCTCGAATTGGTCGGGACATGCTCGACGCTGACTCGGCCTCCTTGGTTCCCAGCGGGATGTACCTCACGACCTCTTTGGACTCGGTGGAACGGAGCACCAGCTCCGCCACGGACGCCCTCGAGGCCAGCGCCCGCGACCTGGTCTCGGTCGCACGACGTGTGCTCGCGGCGGTCAAGGGCAGCAGCCCCAGCGTGCGCGCGAAGGCTGAGCTCGGCCAGGCGCGGCAGCTGCTCGACGCGCTGCGCACCGCGCTCGACGCCGACGGCGAGCGAGACGAGGCGCTGCTCGTGGCCGACGATGGCACTTGGTTCGAGACTCCCGAGGGTCGCGTGGACGTCGCCCGTCGGGGCGCGGTCAGGCGCATCCTGGTCGCGCTGTCACGTGCTCGGATCGGTGGGGACGCCAAGGCGCTCACGGTGGACGAGCTGTTCGAGATCGGCTGGCCTGGCGAGCGCATCCCCTACGAGTCGCAAGTGCGGCGCGTGTACACCGCGATTTGGACCTTGCGCACGCTCGGTCTCGACGCGCTTCTGCTCACGCGCGACGAGGGCTACCTGCTCGACCCGAAGCGGAGCGTTCGGCTCGCTGCCTGAGCCAATCAAGGGTTGGGGGCGAGGCCGTCCACGGTGACGCGCACCACCTGACGCAGCTGCTCGATGTCGAACGGCTTCTCGAGCAGCGGGTGAGGCATGGTCTCCAGGAACGCGCGCGCGCCCGGGGTGAACGCCCCGCCGGTCATGAACACGAATCGCTCCGCCTGGTCCGCGGCGATCTCCACCACCCGCCGGTAACATTGGTCGCCCGTGACTCGCGGCATCATCAAGTCGCAGAGCACCACGTCGAAGCGCTCTCCCGAGAGAATCGTTTCGATACACTCCGCGCCGGAGCTGACGGTGGTCACCTCGTGATCGACCCCCAAGATGCGGATCAGCGCACGGCGCACCGCGACGTCGTCGTCGACCACCAGCACCCTGCCCCGAGGCCTCGAAGCGTTCTCTCGAGCGGCGGGGCGAGCGGAGCGAGGCGTGGGCCTGCGCACCGCGCGGGGCAACACCACCCGCACCAGCGTGCCCCGGCCGAGCTCACTCTCGATCGCCATGCTTCCTCCCATGCTCTCGACGATGCCCCGCGAGATGGGGAGCCCGAGGCCGGTCCCGACGCCGACTGGTTTGGTAGTGAAGAACGGCTCGAACACGCGATCGAGCACCTGCGGGGAGATGCCTCGCCCCGTGTCGCGCACCTCCACCACTGCGTTGCCGTCCGCGTCCTCGCGTGTCGTGAGCTCGATTTCGTTGGCCTCGATGGCTCCCTCGTTGATCGCCTGCGCCGCGTTCATCATCAGGTTCAGGAACACCTGGCCGAGGCGCGCTTCGTTGCCGTCGACCATCGGGATCGCACCGAAGGTCTTGAGTAGACGGGCTCGGTGGCGGATCTCGACGCGGGCGAGCCGACAGGTCGAGTCCAGCGTGGCGCGCAGGTCCACCAAGCCCCGGTGTTCCTCGTCCGGTCGGGCGAAGAGGCGGAGGTCGCGGATGATGTCGCGAATGCGATGAGAAGCTTCCTTGGCCGTGAGCAGCAGATCCCCAAGCTCGGCGCTGGCGGCGAGCTCCGGGTGGTTCTCCGCCTCTTCGTCGATGAAGTCCAAGCTGCTCACGAGCGCCGTCAGCGGGTTGTTGATCTCGTGCGCGACCCCGGCGCTCAGCGCCCCCATGGAGGCCAAGCGATCGGACGCTGCCATCAGCCCCTGGACGCGCTTGCGCTCGGAGACGTCGCGCGCAACGATGAAGGTGGCCGGCTGACCATCGAACACCACGAGCAGGCTGCGCAGCTCGACCATGAGCAGGCTGCCGTCGGGGCGCACCATACGAGCCTCGTGGAGCGCGGGCGTGCGCTGTGCCTCGACGGCGAACACCTGCGACTCCACCGCGGCGCGATCGTCGCTGTAGACCCGATCCAGAAACGAGCTCTCCAAGAGGGCGTCGATCGAGCAGCCCAGCATCGCCGCGGCGGTGCGGTTCGCGAACACGACCTTGCCACCTTGCTCCACGAGCACGGCGTCGGGTAGCCCTTCGAGCAGCTGTCGGTACTCGCGCTCCGTCTGCTCCGCAGCCAGATCAGGCCCATGAGCGCGTCTCTCGGCCTGCGCCAGGCGGCGCTCCAGCAGCCGCGCTCGGTGCCGTTCCTTGGCCAAGAGCAGCGCCGCACGCAACACCGGCTTGGCCAGCAGCGAGCTCGCTGGCACCTCGAGGTCGATCTCCGCGAGCGCCTCCGCGGACAACGGCTCGGCGCCGGTGAGCGCCGTCACCACCACCCCGGGGCCGAAGCCGGCTCGCGCGTTCCTGCAGGTCGCGAGCGCATCGCCGGCGCGCGCGTCGACCACGGCCACCACCGGCTGACCGCGCGTCGTGATCGAACGTGGATCGAAGGCGGTGACTCCCGCACCCAAGCTCTGAGCGACCCCGATCAGCCAATCCGGGATCTCGCGGTGGAACCAGACGAGGCCCATGTCAGTCCATCGTATGCGTCCGCGCCACGGCTGAAAAGTCAGCCTCGAGAAGACAGCGCGGACCAGGCAGAGCGCAGCAATCGGCTCACCCCCTCGGTGGTCTTGCCGAGGCCTCGACCATAGATCGTGCGGATCGTCTCACGCGCGATGTCGTAGTCGAACGGCCCGATCGGGTAGAGCTTGGAAGGCGCGCCGGCCTGGAAGCGATCGAAGAGCACCGCCTTCTCGTTGCAGCACGCCCTGATGCCTTCCCTCCCGTTCAAGCGGCCAAAACCCGAGCCGCGCACCCCGCCGAACGGCAGATCCATGGCCATGTACGGCAGACCAAAGTCGTTCACGCTCGTGCCGCCCGCCACCAGCTCCCTCGCGAACCGTCGCGCGCGCTCCTGACTCTGGGTGATCACGGTGGCCGAGAGGCCGAACGGGGTCGAGTTGGCGATGCGGATGGCGTCGTCATCGTCGTCTGCGCGCAAAATCACCATCACCGGTCCGAAGGTCTCCTCCTCCAGGATCGCGGCTCCCGCCGGCACGTCGACCAAGATGGTCGGGGCGAAGTAGTCGCCCTGCTCCCGCTTCACTCGCTGGCCTCCGGTCAGCACCTTCGCGCCGCGGCTCACTGCATCGGCGACCAGCCGCTCGACGATGTCGATCTGCATGGGGGTCGTCATCGCCCCGATGTCCACACGCTCGTCCCCGAGAGGGGGGCCTTGCCGCAAGCTCTTGGTGAGCTCGAGCGCACGAGCCACGAACGCGTCGTAGATGCCGCGCTGCACGATCAGGCGCTCCGCTGCCAAGCAGTTCTGCCCCGCCGCAATGAACACGCCTGCCATGGCCGCATGCACCGCCTGCTCGAGATCGGCGTCGTCCGCGACGATGAACGCGTCTTTGCCGCCGAGCTCCAAGATCACGGGGGTGAGCGTCTTCGCGCTCTCTGCCAGCACCTTCTTTCCGTTCTCCATCGAGCCGGTGAAGATGATCTTGTCCACGCCGCCGGAGACCAAGGCGGCCCCCGCGTCGGCGTACCCATCGATGATCTGAACCAGGTCGCGCGGCAAGCCGGCGCGGTCGAACGCCTCGTCGAAGATGGCCTGCACCCGGTTGCTCGACCAAGCTACGTGCTCGCTGGCCTTGAGCACCACGGCGTTGCCGGCGAACAACGCGGGGATGGTGGGCCCGAGCAGGTTCTGCAACGGGTAGTTCCAGGGCGTGATGATGCCGATCACCCCGAGAGGGAGAAAGTGCACCTCGGCGCGCTTGTGCAAGAACAGCCCCGAGGAACGCACCTCGGGCACCAGGTGCGCTTCGCCGGTCTTGATCGTGTTGCGGATCTTCTCGCAGACCGGCCAGATCTCGCCGAGCAACGCGTTCTCACGGGTCTTGCCCGCGTCCCGTACGATCATCTCCACCAGCTCGTCGGCGTGCTCCAGCACGTGATCGGAGATCGTGGTCAGCACGCGGCGTCGCTCCTCGAACGAGGTGCGGGCCCACTCCGGCTGAACGCGGCGCGCTCGCGCGATGCGCTCTTTCACGTCCGCCGGGGTGGCCGCCGCGACCTCCCCGAGCACCCGCTTCGTGGCTGGCTCGACGCAGCGGATGGTGCGCCGGGCAGAGGCCGTTGTTTCGGAGCCGTTCATGGGCACGGACGAGGTCATGCGCCTGGCTGTACCCGTGCCCTTGCCGCCCTTCAAGCCGCAAGCAGCGCGCAGCTCACTCGAAATCCTTGCAGTTGGGGTGCGACGCCTTCACCCATTTCGTGATTTTCTCGTCGCGCTCTGGGCCGCTGACCAGCTTGCCGATGATCTGCTTCGCGCGGGCGCAGTTGCCGACCCACGCGTAACACATCGCGGTGTTGTTCCAAGCGCCCGCAGAGACGCTGCCATCTGGCTTCTTGCTGCCGTGGTCGCGGAGCGCGCGCTCCGTATCGGCCACGAAGCGATCGCAACGCGCCGCGGAGTAGGGCGGCGCCGCGGCCTGGAACATCACAGACTTCAGCCGCTCTTCGGGGGTGGACTGCGCGCTCGCCGCCGGGCAATAGCTGGCCCGAAGATTGTCGGCGATCGCGCCCGCGCTCGCGCCCAACGCCTTCTCGCCTTTCACCCGCTGCGTCGCTTGATCGCAACGGCCCACCATCATCTCGCAGGTGGCGCGAGTGGTGGTGAGGCCGCTCGTGATCTGAGGCGCGAGCTTGTGCGCGCGATCGAGCAGCGAGAGGCATTTGACGCCGTCGCGCTGGGTCACCGCCTCCGGCAGCTGCTCGAGCAGTTTGTTGGCTTGCCTCTGCTGCTCCAGCGCCGCGAGCACGGGGTTTTCGGTGGTTGCCGGCGCGGGCTCGACCGGGGCGGCGTCGGCGACGGGGGAGCCTGATCGCGTGCTCGGTGCGCGGCCGCCCCCCGCTGCGATCGCGGCAGTGCTCGAAGCGGGCGCGGCGCTGAGGGCCTCGTCCGCCGCGGAGGTGGTTGCGCTCTCCCTCGCCGCGGGCGGGGCCTCGCCGGCAGGGACCGGTGCGCTCGCGACCGCGCTCGACGAAGCCTCCTGTGTCAGCGGATGCGGGCGCGAGACCGCGTACGCGAGCGCCGCGCCAGCAGAGACGAGCACGACCAGCCCCACCGCGACGCTGGGCCACCGCCTGGCTGCGACGCGCCGAGCGCCAGGCTCGATCGCGTCGGTGAGGGCCGACACCAGCGCGTCCACGCTCGCGAAGCGCTCCGCTTCGGCTTCGGACAGCGCCTTGGACAGGGCCTGCCACAAGGCCCGGGGGGGCTGGTCCTTGCCCCACGCCGCCCGCGATTTCTCCGCGAGCTCGCTCGCGCGCGTCCCCGCGCTCACGCGCGCCCCCAGCAGCGCCTCCACCATACACACGGCGAGCGCGTACTGATCCGCCGCGAAACTGCACTCGCCCCGCGCCTGCTCGGGCGCCATGTACGCAGGTGTGCCGGCGGGCGCGGCCGACTGACCGTGCCCCACGGCCAGCCCGAAATCGGCGATCTTCACCCGTCCGTCGTGGCTGAGGAGCACGTTCGACGGCTTGATGTCGCGATGTGTGATGCCCGCCGCGTGGATGGCGTGAAGCCCACGCGCCACCTCCAAGTAGGCGTCCAGGCGGTCGCGCCAAGAGCGCGCTCGGTGGGGCCAGCCCTTGTCCATGGTGACGCCCTCGATGTACTCGGTCGCCAGGAACACCGCGTCACCCTCGATGCCGACGTCGAAGATCGTGAGCACGTTCGGGTGCGCCACGCGCGCGAGCGCGCGCGCCTCCGTGGCCAGCTGCTCGGTGAGCTCCGGTCCTACGAGCTCCCGGCGATCTGGGCGCATGAGCTTGAGGGCGATGCGTCGCCCAAGCGACGGATCCCAGCCCTCGTACACCACGCCCATGCCACCCATGCCGATCTCACGGCGGATCTCGTAGCGGCCCAGGCTCTGCCCGCGAGGCCCTTCTGAAAGAGATGGTGGCCGCGTGGACTTGGCGCGCGCGGGCGGCTCGTGTCCCAGCGCGCGCCCCACCTCCACAAGGGCCCGCCGGCACATCGAGCAGCCTTCCAGGTGACGCTCGATCTGCTCGCGGCTCAGCGCATCGGAGCGGCCCTCCACCAAGCCACACAGCGCCTCGGTGTCGGGGCAAGCGGCCGCCGAGCTCATCGGCGGCGCTCGATCGCGTGCTCGTCGGGCGTGGCCGGGCCGAGCAGGCGCGAGATGCTGAGATCGAGGTTCTCCTCCACCAAGTTCAGGATGCTGTTCAGCTCCGCATCGTCGATGCGCAAGCTCGCGGCCAGCTCCCTGCGCGTCCCGTCGACCAGCTGCTGCCGCGCTCGACCCACGCGGCGAGCCGCCGTCGCGCGGTGCACGCCCAGGGTCGCCGCGACGTCGTCACAGCCGAGGCCCGAGAGCACACTCAGCCGCAGCACCAGTCGATCCGACGCCTCCAAGCTCTGGACGGCGCGCGCGAACGCAGCCTTGAACGCCCCCCGATAATGCGACTTGAGGAAACCGAGCTCGACATCGGCGCCGTCTGCCAGCGCCCCGATGGTCTCTTCGTCGGAGGACGAGTGCGGTCGCTTGCCTCGTTCGGCGTTCAGGAACGTCCTCATCGCGGCCACGCGCACCCAGTTCTCGAGGAACCCCTGGCCGGTATACGACGCGATGCGGGCTTCTCCCCCCGGCGCCTTCACGAAAAGGCGCTCGCGGAGCAGCTGCTTGAGCTCACTCTTCTTGTCGTCGCTCCGTGCGAAGCGGGCGGCTGCGCGCTCGATCACGCTAGCGAAGCGCCGCTCGAACGCGACGATCGCCGGTCCCTGGCCCGCTGCGCACGCGCACGCCAAGTACAAGTCGTCGGGCCGCAGCCGTGCCAAGGCCTCCGGCGGAGCGTCGCTTGGCAGATGGCGCTGCAAGTGCGCCAGGAACGCAGCCTCGTCGAGCTGGAGCTCAGGCCAGGCGGCTCGCCCTGCGGCTGCGAGTGCTTTCGGCGAAAGGTCCATCTCGACCTCTCAAGAGAAAGCAGGCCCAAGGTCCGAGCGCAAGGGCGCCAAGCAAGGTTCGACGTTGATACGAGGTCGCTCTGCGCTCAACGCACGCGGCACGCCGCGTGCCCGAGCACTCGCGCGCCGCCTTTCATCGACGTTGGCGTGGGCTCCCAGCCGGCGCTGAGACGAGCGTCTAGAAGCTCGTCCTTGCTCGGGCGCCGGTCCCAGACGGCGACCGCCGTCAGGCCGCCCAGTCACGTCGTGTCGAACACCGCGTAGCAGTCGCCGGGGCTCACCTCGACCACGACATCGTGCGTGTACTCGTCCTGCACCACAACTTCGACGATCGGCTTGTTGGGAGCGCTCCCGAGGCCCCACTTCACGACGTCTTCGAGCGTGTGCATCTGGCCGAAGGATGACTCGAGCTCGGCGCGAAGATCCGCGGCGAGTCGCGGAGCGCGCGCAGAATCGAACGGAACCCGCGGCGAAGTCACGAGGCCATCGTAGCAGCCGCGCGACCGGCAGCCGCGCGTCGGATGCTCGCCGACCGCGGGATGGCGTCGATCAGCCCGTCACGTGTCCCTCTGTCCCAGCCTTAGCCGGCTGGCTAGTCAGGGGCAGAATCGCTGGATCTTCTCTTCGAACACCACCGCCCCACCTTTGATTTCGACCTGCTTCACCGCGGAGAGGCGGCCGATCTTGTCGTATTCGTAGCGCTCCTCGAGGTGCTCATCGGTGCCCGACCGAACGAGCTTGCCGGCTTGGTAACGAAAGCCTTTGCCGACCACCCGCCCCGCAGCGTCGTACTGGAATCGATCGTCGCTGTAGGGCTTGTCACCGCGCTCGAGCTGGCCGTGGAGAAACACCTGGCGCCGCACCAGGAGGCCGCGCTTGTCGAAGTAATAAAACCAGTGCGAGTCGTGCACGCTCCTCGAGATCTCACCCTCGAACGGCAGCTTCGTTGGAGGCGCCGCCACGGGGTCGGCCTCCCGGTAGCGCTGCGGAGGGTCCAACATGCCCGTCGTCTGCCCGGGTCCGGTGAGCTTGCCTTTCACGGTGACGGGCACCCGGAACCCCTTCTCTGTGGCGCTCTCCTCTTCGACCAGCGCCGTGAGGCGTCCCTCCTTGTCGTACTCGTATCGGGTCCAATAGTCGGCGACGCCGTCTGGCTGGTGGTCCACCTCGGCGCGAAGCGCATTGCCGCTCTCGCTGTAGCGGATGGTCGTCATCGCACTGTCGGACTGCTCGGTACCTTCGTCGTGCGTCTCGAGTGTGCGAACGATGAAGCCGCGGCTGTCCTCGAACTGGCGGAGCGTCGAAAGCTTGGACTTGCGATTGTCCTTGCGGCGCAGGACCGTGCACAACGTCTCGCCCTCGCGAGGCTTGAACAGCTCGGCCTCCGGGATGGTGGGCCTCGTCGCGGCGCTGGGGGCAGCGCTCGCGCTCGAGCTCAGGCTCCGCGTCGGCACCTCCGGCGCAGGTGTGATGAGCTCCGCTGAGGGAGCCAGCGACGCGACCGCGGTGGCGCGGGGCAGCTCGGGCATCGGCTCTCGAGCGTCCGCGGAGCAACCTAGCGAGGCGCCGAGCAAGCCCAGCGGACCGCACCTGAAGAGCGCTCGCATAAGCCCTGATGAGATGCGCGCGGCATCTCTCAGTCAAGACACCCGCGCGTGCGCAGCCACCACGTCGAGTCTCACGGGCCTGTGACGACGCAGCTCCCGCCCAAGCAGCGCAGTATGCGCGCGCCCCCCACGGACGAGATCTCCGACGTCCACATGTCCGGACCGTGAACGTCGCGCGGACTCGTGGGTTTGGGCTCTGCCGGCCACGCCGACGAGCTCTGCAGCGGGAGCAAGCCATCACCTGCCACCCAAATCCCGACCGAGCCATCGGCCGAGGTCTCGAGTAGCACCGCGTCGCGAGGCTTCACCAGCTTCCCGGAGCGGGTGTCGAGCGCGAAACGGTTCTGGTCGTCATCGGCAGCCAGGTGGAGCACCTTGCCACCGTCGAGGAGGATGCCCTTCACGTCCGCGAAGATGTCGTACTTCTGGCTGCGAACGGTTTTGCCTGTCGCGAGATCGAGGACGGCGACCGTGGCCCTGTCGTCCGACCTGTAGCCACCGGGGAACCCGACCACGTGTGCTTGCTTGGCATCGTCGGCCACCACCAACAAGAGCAGGTGCGACCAAGACTCCGTGAGCTGCGTTCGCTGCGCGGTCATGGCGTCGACGTCGACGACCACCAGCTCCGGGTTGTCGCTGCCGCTGGACAGGAGCACGGCCGTCTTGCCATTGGCCGACAGACCAATGGTCCCCGGGTGGAAGCTCAACGCCAGTGACTTTCGGTCGCCCGTTTCCAGATCCAACCGCGCCAGGAAGCGGCCGTCGCCGCCGCCAAGAACGTAGCGAGAGCCTTTGCTGGCCACCATGCGGTGCACGCCCTTCTCCTTCGGGAACGTCCGTTCGAGCGTGCATTGGTCGGTCGACCACACGCTGACGTAGCCCGTGGACTCGATCACCGCGCGTGTCCCATCAGGTGTGAGAACGACCTGGCTTGGCAGCTCGAGGCCGTGCGCCTCGATCCGCTCGTTTCCTGTGAGCGCGTCCAACACGCGGACAATGCCTCCACTCACGAGCGCGACAGAGCGGCCGTCATCCGAGAACACCGTCGCGGTGGTGCCGAGCCACCCGTGGCGCCAAAGCAAGCGACCACTCTTCACGTCGCACATCCCGAGCCCGCCTTTCTCGAACGCCACGGCGAGCCGCTTGTTGGCGGGCGAGAATGCCACCGGCCTTGTGGCCTCACCCTGTTCGGAGCTGCAGAGGGGGAATGTGGTTTCAGGGCGCTCCAGATCCACGATTTTGGGCTTCTTGCCCGTCATCGCCAGCCAGCGGCCATCCGCGGACAGAGCGTGGACGCCGAGGTTGCCGCTAGCTCGACGCCATTGCTCCGCTCGTTCTTGGTGCGCCGGGCTGGGGCCTTCCGAGGGCGGCTCCGCTGCGACCGGAGAGGGATCCTCCAAACCCGTTTTCAGGTCCCAGCTGCGAACCCGGGAATCCGCTGACGCCACGAGCCTGTCGTTCGGCCCAAAGCGCAGGCTCGGTGGTTTTCGTGTGGACCCCAACAACATGCGGGCAGTGCCGATCCGGCAGCGTGCACCGGGGGGCAGCGGCTCTCCCGCGAGCGCCGCAACAGGAGCGGGTCGCGTCGCTTGAATGCGCGGCGCACCTTGCGGAGAGTCGGGCTCATCGGGCCCGGTGGAAACGGGAGCGGTCGGCGCCACCGGCGGTGCTGCGCCCGGCGAACGCTCGACAGGAGCGGGGCACGCCGTCGCCAAGACCAACAAAATGGCGGAAGGCCAGCAGAGGCGGCGGCTCACGGGGCGATCATACGGACCACGGTGACGAGCTGCCATGGTTCCGGGTGGTCCCTTCTTCGCCGGTCGTCAGCCCAGCGTCATCCCGAGCCCTGGCGCCTCCCCCACGCGCAGAACCGCGCCGGTCGCGCTCATCCCTCCCTGCCACGGGTCCGTTCGCAACAAGAACGCCGTGTCGAGATCCACCCACTCGACCCCGCCGAGCGCCACCGCCACGTGGGCCATGGCCGTGAGCCCCAGCCTCGACTCGATCATGGCGCCCACCATCAGCGAGAGCCCGTGCTGCTTGGCCAGCCGCCCCAGCGCGAGGCAGCGGTCGACGCCGCCCATCTTCACGAGCTTCAGGTTGATGCCGTCGATGGCGCGCTCCTCGATCAAGCGCAGCAAGTCCGCCTCGTCGCGCACTGACTCGTCTGCCACCACGGGCACGCCGACGCTGCGGGTGACGCGCATGCCTTCGAAGTCGAGCAGGTCGCAAGGTTGCTCGAAGCACTCCACCTCCAAGCCGAGCGCGCGCGCCCCTTCGACCAGCTTCGCCGCGCTCGCG
Source organism: uncultured Polyangiaceae bacterium (assembly GCA_964641275.1). GTDB lineage: Bacteria > Myxococcota_A > Polyangia > Polyangiales > Polyangiaceae > Xiheicaenibacterium. The sequence continues at coordinate 870 of CAZXMG010000077.1, read as the reverse complement.
CCGTCGAGGCCCATGTTCGCGTCCAGGCGCAGCTTCGCGTGGGGCACGACCTGAGCCAGGCGCTCGAGCGTCGCCAGATCGCTCGAAAGATCCGCGCCGACCTTCACCTTGAAGCTCTCGAAGCCCCGCGCGCGGTAGCCTTGCGCGAGCCCCGCGAGGTGAACGGGATCTGCGATCGGCAGCGTGATGTCGCACACGAGATCGACTGGTGCCTCACCGCCGAGCAGACGAAACAGCGGCTTGTCGTGAGCACGAGCCAGGCAGTCTGCGAGCGCTGAACAGAGCCCCGCGCGCGCGGTGTTGGTGCTGCACCCCGCCGCGTCGAGCGTCGCCGTGAGCGCCTGGAGGTCGTCCAGCTCTGCCCCCTCGAGCCGCGCGCCGGCATCGACCACGCTCGCGACCAGCTCCTCCACGGTCTCTTGCGAGCCGAGCGGAAGCGCCGCCTCGCCCAAGCCCGAGATGCGCGCGCCGGCGTGCTCGACGAAGGCCCGGACCAGCACCGCGCGCGTGCTGTCGACCGACGCACGCGAGATGCGGAACGGCTCGATCAACGGGAGCAAGAACGGTTCGGCGCGGATCGAGGCGACTCTCACGGCGGCCATGTTGCCACAGCCGCCCCGAGGAGGCTCAGCCAGGCCGCCCGAAGGGTGGCGAACCATACGAGGGGGCCGGACCACACCAGCCCCGTCGTCGCGGTCTTCGTCACGGCCTTCACTTGCGAGCGTCAGCGAGGGCCGTGACAAAGGCCGCGACCATGCCAGCTGGCTGGGGACGGTCCCCAGTCGTGCGGGTCACGCGTTCGAACACGCGCGTCAGCGCGCGCGGGGGCAGCGTGCGAGAGAGCGCGTAGTGCGCGCGGTTCATGCGGCC
>CAZXMG010000076.1:0-34787 GCA_964641275.1 uncultured Polyangiaceae bacterium | reverse complement strand
GGCCCCGCCGTGGCCGCCGGTTGTCCTGCGATCGTGAAGCCGGCGCTGGAGACTCCGCTCTCGTGCCGAGCGCTGATCGAGATCCTGGAGCGCAGTGGGCTACCGGCCGGGCACGTCGCCATGCTGCTCTGTGACAACGCCGTCAGCGAGCGCGTCGCGAGCAGGCCAGGCGTCTCGCTGCTCAGCTTCATCGGCAGCGCCACGGTGGGCTGGCACTTGCGCTCCGTGGCTGCCCCCGGCACCAAGGTCACCCTCGAGCACGGCGGCGCCGCGCCGCTGATCGTCGACGCCTCCGCCGACCTCGGCCTCGCCACTCAAGCCATCACCAAGGGCGGCTACTACCACGCGGGGCAGGTGTGCGTGAGCACCCAGCGGGTGTACGTGCTGCAGGAACGCTATGCCGAGCTGCGCGACCGCTTGGCCGCCTCGGTCGGCGCGCTGGTGGTGGGCGATCCGACCAGCGAGCGCACCGAGGTTGGTCCGCTGATCCGCGCGAGAGAGGTGGAGCGGGTGCACGGTTGGGTGAACGCGGCTCGGAGCGCCGGTGCGGGCGTGGTGGTGGGTGGCCGCGTGTTGGACCACCAGTGTTACGCGCCCACCTTGGTAGATGCGCCCCCGGACGACAGCCCGCTGGTTCGCGAAGAGGTGTTCGGACCGGTGGTGTCGCTGCTGCCCGTGGCGGACTTGGCCGAGGCCGTCGCGCGCGCCAACCAATCACGTTGGCTGTTTCAGGCGGCCGTGTTCACCGCCTCGCAGAAGGCCGCATTCGAGGTCGCGCGCGGGCTTTCGGCAACCGCTGTGATGATCAACGATCACACGGCGTTTCGGGCCGACTGGATGCCTTTCGGGGGGCAGCGCGAGTCAGGCTTGGGAGTCGGTGGGCTGCGGCACGCGGTGCGCGATCTGTGCCGCGAGAAGCTGCTCGTCATCCGGCTTTCGTAGCTGCCGTCCAGTCGTCGTGAGCCGGGTGCGGCCACGCCAACTTGAACACGGCGGTCACGGCCAGCGCACCGAGCACGACCAGCGCCGCCTGCGCCGTGAACAGCTCGTGCACGTCCGGACGTGCCAACAAAGTCGCGAGCACCAAGGCTGCGCCGAGCAAGCGGAAGGCCCAAGCCCAGCCGAGCTCGCGCCGCGCCGCGGCCGCGTCTTGGCTGCGGATGGGCAGCGCCGCGTGCAGGAGCGCGTGCAGGAGCAGCCCGGCGACCACTGCGTGCAACCACCCTCCCGCCGAAAGCAGCGCGTGCTCCACGCCCGGCACCAACACCAGCACGACCCCGCTCATGGACGCGAGCAAGAGGACGAGCACTCGCCGAACGGCAGCGGCGCGCCCGAGCGTGCGGGCCACCACGATGATGAACACCGCCGTGACGGGCACCGTATGCGCCACCAGCGACAACAGCGTGCCGGTCTGCGACGCCCCGTGATGGCCGTGAGCATCTTCGACCAAGTGGACGCTGCCGAGCGCTACCCCTTCCAAGGCTTGGTGCAAGGCGAGCGCCACCACCCCGATGTCGACGGGGCTGCGTGCCCAATCCCGCTCGCGGCGAGTCGTGCGCGGCACGAGCAGCAAACGCTCGATCGTGGTCGACAGCCCAAACGACAGTGCAAACGCGATCAACGCCGTCCACCCGACGTGCCCGCTCGCCTCGGGCAAGAGCAGTACGAACACCGCCACGGTGCCCGCGCCAACGCCTGCAAATTGAATCGCACGCAACGCAGCGACGGAGGGTGTCCGCGCGAGGCCCATCCACGCGCCGAGCAGCACGGACAGAGAGGCGAGCACACAAACGAGCAACATGAGGCGGGGCGCTCAGCGAGCCGCACGGAGCTCTCTCGCTCCAATTGCAGATGCAACTGACTTGAAGAAAGCCTAACTCATCCCGGGCGCCCTGGGAACCGGCTCCTGCCCGGGCGCGCTGCCTGGGTCCCGCGGCATGCCGAACGCCACGCGCGGACGCCCAGGCTCGAACGGGTCGTCGTCCACGACCACGTCGACCCCATAGGCCTGCCGCAGCGCCGCGCTGGTGAGCACCTCTCTCGGTGCTCCCCGGGCGAGCACGCGGCCTTGCGAGAGCAACGTCAGATCCGAGCAGAAGCGTGCTGCCAGGTTCAGATCGTGCAGCACGACCAGCACGGCCACCCCACGCGCGGCCACCTCTCGCAACAGCGACAAGATCATCAGCTGCCAGGCGGGATCCTGGGCCGACACCGGCTCGTCGAGCAGCAGCGCCGCACACCCGCGACCCGAGAGCTGGGTCAGCACCCGCGCCAAGTGCGCCCGCTGGCGTTCGCCTCCAGAGAGCGACGCGAGCGCGTCGTCCGCGCGATCGCGGAGGCCGACCTGTGCGAGGACGCCCTCCACGATCTCATGGCAGCTCGCCGTCTCGGCTACCACGTGCGGAGCGCGCCCCATCATCACCAGCTCGCGCACGCTGACCTCGAGCGTGCTGGACGAGGACTGCGGCAACAGCGCGCGCACGCGAGCGAGCTCGAGCTCGCTCGCCCGCCGAGGATCCAGCCCCACGACGGAGACGCGCCCGCTCGTGGGCGCCACGAGCCCCGCGAGGCTCGTGAGCAGCGTGGACTTGCCAGCGCCGTTCGGCCCGATCAGACCCATGGTGCGCCCGGGCTGCACGCGGAGATCGATCCCCGAGAGCAGCTGCCGCCCCCCCAGCGAGAGGGTCAGGTCCTCACAGCTGATCATGCTGTCTTCACGGTCTTCTGCAGCAGGTGGAGAAAGAAGGGTGCCCCGAGCAGCGCGGTGAGCAGCCCGACCGGGAGCTCCGCTGGCGCCACGATCACGCGCGCCACCACGTCGGACAGCAACGTCAAGCAAGCACCGCCCAGCGCCGAGAGCGGGATCAGTCGGGCGTGGCGCGCGCCGACCCACATGCGGATGAAGTGTGGAACCAACAAGCCCACGAAGCCGATCAACCCGGCCGCCGCCACCGCCGCGCCCACGGTCAGCGAGACCGCCAGCACCACCCTGGAGCGCAGTCGCGCCACGTCGACTCCCATCGCGCGGGCGTCGAGATCGCCGAGCGCGAACAGGTCGAGCGCGCGCGCCCGCGTCCACAGGAACAGCAAGCCACCCGCCACGAACAACCCCGTGACGGCCACCTTGGCCCAGCTCGCGCCGCCGAAGCCGCCAAGGACCCAAAACGTGAGGTTGCGCAGCTCGGCGTCGCTGGCGAGGTGCGACAGGAAGCCAACCAGCGCACCCGCGAGCGCGTTGATGGCGACGCCGGCGAGCAGCACCGACGCGGTCGAGGCCCGGCTCCCCTGGCCGCCCGTGCGCAGGACGACCAGCGTGGTGACTCCGCCGGCGAGGAACGCCCCGCCTGGCAGCGCGGCAGCGCGCACCCAAGGGGGCAACACCGCGAGCAGCGATCCCCCCAAGACGATGGTGAGCGCCGCTCCGAGCGTGGCCCCCGACGAGACTCCCACCAAGCCCGGCTCCGCCAGCGGGTTGCGAAACAGTCCCTGCGCCGCGGCTCCACCCGCGCCCAGCCCCGCCCCCACCAGCAGCGCCAGGCAAGCTCGCGGCAACCTCAGCGAGAGCAGGATCGTTCGATCCGCAGCGGGGATGGCCTGGCTCAAGCCGTTGCCGTCGGGGTCGAGTAGCACGCGAACGACGTGGGCCAACGGGACGAGCGTCGGGCCCACGGCCACGCCGAGGACGAGCGCCAGCAGCGCAACCAGTGACAGCACCCAATACGCGCGGGCGGTGGGCCCGAGTCGCGCAGGAGCTGCCGTGACGGTCATGGACCGACTCTGCCCCTTTGCTTCTGGGGCGAACAGGGGCTTGTGGCCCCAGCCAGCGTTCTACTTTTTGGGGATGGGGATGGGCACGAACCGGGTGGCGTCGCCCCGGCGAACCTTGGCCAGCAGCGTCGCCCCCGCCTTGGCGGAGGACAGCTGCTTCTCGAGCTGATCGACGTCCTTCGCGGCTTGACCGTCGACCTCCACGATCACGTCGCCGGGACGGATTTCCTTGAGCACGCTGGTGGGCAACACGCCATCGACGCGCACGCCGCCTTCGCGTGCGTTGGACACCTGGATGCCCAGCTGGTTGTTGGAGGGGGTCCGGTTGGCTGGCCCCTTGCGCGGGCGCGGCAGCGTCTCGTCCTCGAGCGTGTCGAGCGTGGCCTTCGCCTCCTGCTTCTTGCCGTCGCGCAGGAACGCGAGCTTGACCGAGGCGCCAGGAGGGTTCTTGGCCACGTTGCGCGGGAGCTCCTCCGCGTGGGTGATGTCGATGCCGTTCACGTTCACGATCACGTCACCCGCCTTGAGCCCCGCGCGCGCCGCGGAGCCGCCCGGCTCCACCTGCGCCACGAGCGCGCCCTTCTGCGAGCCGAGCTTGAGCGCCTTCGCCAACTCTGGGGAGATGGGCTGGAACACCAGCCCGAGCTTGCCGCGCACGACGTGGCCCTTGTCGCGCAGCTGAGGCAGCACGTCTTTCAGCGCGTCGATCGGGATCGCGAAGCCGATGTTGTTGGCACCAGGGCGGATCGCCGTGTTGATGCCCACGACCTCGCCGCGCCAATTGAACAGGGGGCCACCGCTGTTGCCTGGGTTGATCGACGCGTCGGTCTGGATGAAGTCGTCGTACGGCCCGGCGCCGATCGAGCGCGACTTGGCGCTCACGATGCCGAGCGTGACGGTGTGCCCCAGGCCGAACGGGTTGCCGACGGCCAATACGTGCTCGCCGATGCGCAACGTCCCGCTGGTGCCCAGACGAACGGCGGGCAGGTCTTTGGCGTCCTTCAGCTTGAGCAACGCCAGGTCGAGCTTGGGGTCGCGCCCGACGACGCTCGCGGAGAAGTCGCGATCGTCGGCGAGGCGAACGTTCACCTCGTCTGCATCGCGCACCACATGCTCGTTGGTGATCACGTAGCCCGCGGCGTCGATGATGAAGCCGGTGCCGGCGCCCGTGCGCTCGCCGTGGGGCACCGGCCCCTGCGGGCCCATGAAGAACTCGAACGGGTGACCCGCTGGTAGGTTGACCTTCTCGGTGGTGGTGATGTTGACGACGGTGGGCTTCACCTTGTCGGACAGGTCGGCCACGTCGAACGTGGCTGGCACCGGGGCTGGCGGCAGAGGATCGGCCACGTTGAGCGGGGGCAGGGCCGCCCGCTCGACGTCCGTGTCTTGGAGAGAGCCCGTGTGTTGGGGGGCGACCTTGCCGCCCTGGCTGTCACCCCCGGCGCAGCCGGGCGCCAGCACGGCGAGCGCCAGCAGCAGCGCGGAGGCGCGGGCGCGGGTCGCGGCTCGAGGGTCTTGAAAGCTGTCGCGAAGCATCTCTGGCTCCATGGGTGCGGAAGGCGGCGATGGCAAAGGCGACCGCCAGCTGTGTGTGGCTTCGAAACCGGCAACTGTGACGACACATTCCGTCACCAGGTCTTGCGACCCCAGAGTCTAGGTTCCCTTTGGCCCCGCGCAACGGGGGAGCCGCCGCCGCGGCGAGAAGCTGCTAGTGCTGGGCGCATGACACAGCGGTCGGACCTTGCGCATCGACGGGTGGGCTTTCTCGGCGGGGGGGCCATGGCCGGCGCGCTGGTCAAAGGCCTGCTCGTGGGCGGCAGCCTGAGCGCCGAGAAGGTGCGGGTGAGCGATGTCAAACAGGCGCGCCTGGACGAGCTCAGCAAGAGCTTCGGCATCGAGACCACCACGGACAACGCAGCGCTCGTGCGCTGGTCGGACCTGATCGTGATCGCGGTCAAGCCGCAGATCGTGGACCGGGTGCTGCCCGCCGTGCGTGAGCACATGAAGCCCGACGCGCTCGTGGTCTCGATCGCCGCGGGCGTGCCGATCTCGGTGTTCGAAGCGGGCCTCGAACAAGGCGCGAAGGTGATCCGCACGATGCCCAACACCGCGGCCATCGCGCTGGCTGGCGCCACCGCGCTCTCGGCCGGCTCGCACGCGACCGAAGCCGACATGGCGCTCGCGCTTTCGCTGTTCGAGGCTGTCGGACGGTGCGCCGTCCTGGACGAGAACTTGCTCGACGCCGTGACGGGGCTGTCGGGCAGCGGGCCGGCCTACGTCATGCTCATGATCGAGGCTTTGGCCGACGGCGGGGTGAAGGTGGGCCTCGGGCGCGACACAGCGCTGATGTTGGCCGCGCAGACCGTGTACGGCGCGGCCAAGCTGCAGCTCGAGACGGGCGAGCATCCCGGCCGACTCAAGGACATGGTCACCAGTCCGGGTGGCACGGCCATCGCGGGGTTGCACACGCTCGAGTCGGGCGGGCTGCGCCGCACCTTGATCGACGCCGTCGAGGCGGCAGCGACCCGCAGCGCTGAGCTCGGTCAAAAACACCTGACGAGGAAGTGAGCCCCGGCCCGCGCTTGAGCTTGGCGCGCGAGCCTGCGAGCATCGTCCGGTGCTTGCCCTTCGACACTGGATCATCGCGCTGAGTGCGTGCGTGGCGGGAGCTTGTGACGCCGAGCTCGAGAGCAAATGCCGCGACGGCGCGTGCACTGGCGGCACCGGCGGACCGTCCGGCAACGGAGGAGCTGGCGCTGCGGCGCCGTGCGAGTTCGACGACACCCACGACATGCCTTGCGCGCCCTACACGGTCATCCGCAACGTGTGCCAGGCATGCCACATCGAGGGCGGCATCGGCCCGTTCGTGTTGGTCGACTACTGCGACGTGTACGCGCCCTACGGACCGCCCAACCCCGAGACCGGCGTGCAGACGTACCGGTGGCAGCGCATGCGCGACGTGATCAAGCCGGACGCCTTCCCGCGCATGCCCTTCGGCGCCCCCGACCCGCTGCCCGACGATCAGATGGCCGCCCTCAACGACTGGTTCGCCACGTGCGACGAGGGTGCCTGCGCGGGCGCCGACGGCCAACCCGGTCCGGGCCTTGCGGGTTGCCAAATGGGCGGCGGCGGCATGGGCGGCGCAGGTGGCATGGGCGGCGCAGGTGGCGCGGGCGGCGCAGGTGGCGCCGGCGGGAACTGAGTCCCGCGGAACCCCTTGCCGGCCTGGTCACCCGGCGTTACCCCATCCGCGTCGAACACGTACGAGCGATCGCTGGCGCGGGCTGAGGCTCGCGCGGGAGGAAAGTCCGAGCTCCGCAGAGCGAGGTGCCGGGTAACGCCCGGTGAGGGTGACCTCGAGGAAAGTGCCACAGAAAAGCAGACCGCCGGCCCCCGCAAGGGCCCGCCGGCAAGGGTGAAACGGTGGAGTAAGAGCCCACCGCGCGCTCGGCAACGAGCGCGGCACGGCAAACCCCACCTGGAGCAAGGCCATGTAGGGAAGCGCAAGCCGATCGGCTTCGGTCGATCGGCCGGAGAGCGGCTCGCTCGAGCTTCCGGGTAGGCTGCTAAAGCCACGCGGCGACGCGTGGACGAGAGGAATGATCGCTCTCGGGCCGAGGGCGACCACGGTCCGAGACAGAACTCGGCTTACAGTGGTGTTCGACCACGACGCCTCGCGCCAAACCGGTGCGGGGCGTCGTGCTTTTGTTTGCTGAGCGTTGCGACTGCCTTGACGAACGACGCGGACGCGAGCATCGTTCGAGGGCTCGTTCACGGCCACCGTGGCGGGCGGCGCGGACTTTCGCCCACCTTGGGTGACGCGCCATAGAAATATCACCCTAAGACGCCGGGTTCGTTCTGGAGAGGTGGGCCTCGCGATCCAACGTCGCGGGGCCTTCGTCGATCAGGGCGAAGTCGAAAGCGCGACGCGGTGGGCGGAAAGGATCGCCACCGTGCCTCTTCCGCCTCGACAATCCTCCCCCCTCCACCTCGGCACCCTCGCCGTGCACGGCGAGGAGCGCGCTCGCCGCGCCCACGACGCGTTGCCAACACCGATCGTGTGCTCGGCCACGTACGCCTTCGCATCCACCGCGGAGCTCCGCGACCATTTCGAGGGTCGCATCGAGCGCGAGGAGTACGGCCGTTACGGCAACCCCACGGTCGAGAGCGCCGAGCGCAAGCTCGCGGCGCTGGAAGGCGCCGAGTCGGCCGCGCTGTTCTCGAGCGGCATGGCCGCGATCACGACCAGCCTGCTGGCCATCCTGAAGAGCGGTGACCACGTGGTGATGACCAGCGATTGCTACCGGCGCACCCGCCAGTTCGCGCTGGGCACGCTGGCCAAGCTGGGCATCGAGACGACGCTCGTCGCGCCCGACGACCTGGCCGGCCTCGCCCAGGCGGTGATCCCGGGCCGCACGCGGGTGCTCTTCACCGAGCTGCCGACCAACCCGTACCTGCGCGTGACGGATCTGGACGCGCTTGCGGCCATCGCCAAGCAGACCCGCGGGCTCAAGCTGCTGGTCGACGCGACGTTCGCGACGCCCATCAACCTGCGCCCACTCGACCGTGGGGCTCACCTGGTGATCCACTCCTGCACCAAGTACCTCGCGGGTCACAACGACCTGCTCGCGGGCTCGATCGCCGGCGACGCCGCGCTGGTCGGCGCCATCCGTGACTTTCGCGGTGTGCTCGGCACCGTGCTCGACCCGCATCCGGCCTTTCTGCTCGAGCGCGGGCTCAAGACGCTGGCTCTGCGGGTGGAGCGCCAGAACCAGTCGGGCCTGGCGGTCGCACGATTCCTGGAGGCGCACGCTGCGGTGCGGCAGGTGTTCTACCCGGGCCTGCGCAGCCACCCCGACCACGATCTCGCGAGCCAACTGCTCACGGGCTTCGGCGGTGTGATCAGCTTCCGCCTGCGCTCGGATCTAGCGGGCACCTCGCGCGTCATCGACGCTTGCCGGCTCGCCACCATCGCGCCGTCGTTGGGTGGTACCGAGACGCTGATCGAGCAGCCCGCGCTGATGTCGCACTACGAGCTGAGCACCGAGGAGCGCCTGGCGCTGGGCATCCACGAGGACTTGGTGCGCCTGTCGGTGGGCATCGAGGACAGCGACGACATCGTGCGAGACCTGGCGCAAGCGCTCGACCAGGTCGCTCTCCCCGCAAGCGTGGCGCCCCAGCTCGAGGTGGCGTCGTGAGCGCGGCGCTCGCGCTCGCGCCGCCGCGGCCGGCCGCACCCTACCTTGCGACCTGTCGCAAGCCGCTTGGCGTGGACCTGTGGCTGTTCGGCTGCGGCAACGTGGGCCGCGCGTTGCTCTCGATCCTGGCGGCGCAGCGCGACCAGATCGCGTTCTCGGAAGGGGTGGAGCTGTGCGTGCGCGCCATCACCACCACACGTGGCACCTGGCTGGACGTGCCCGACCTGATCGCCCGCGGCCCCCACGGCGACCCTGTGCTGCGCGAGCCCGAGCTGGCGCTGGCCGTGCTCGCCCGCAGCCCGCGCGCCGTGCTGATCGATCTGTCCGCTGCGGCTGACGTCGCTCCGCTGTACGAGCGCGCGCTCGCCAGCGGCCTGGGCGTGGTGACCGCCAACAAGCTCCCTCTCGCCGGCAGCGCAGCCGAGCTGTCGTCTCTGCGCGCGCAGCAGCGCCACGGCGCGCGCTTCTTGTACGAAACCACGGTCGGCGCCGACCTCCCGGTGATCGCACCGATCCGCGATCGCGTGCGCAGTGGCGATCAGATCCACGCCATCGAGGGCTCGCTGTCGGGCACGTTGGGCTTCGTGTGCGAGGCCTTGTCGCAAGGGGTGCCGCTCGATGAAGCCGTGACCGAAGCACGAACGCGTGGCCTGACCGAGCCGGATCCGCTGGTCGATCTCGCAGGCCTCGACGTGGCCCGCAAGGCGGTGATCCTGGCCCGAGAGCTGGGCATCTCGATCGAGCTCGGCGACGTGGCGCTGGAAGGGCTCGTCCCAGAAGACGTCCTCCGCGCGGCTCCCGCACAAGGGCTCGTGCCAGCACTGCGCGCGTTCGAACCCACCCTGCGCGCCGAGGTCGAACGACAGCGCGCACGAGGGCTCGTGCTTCGCTACCTGGCTCGAGTCGACGCGATGCAGCGCCGCGCGACGGTCGGGCCTGTGTACATTCCGTTGGCCCACCCCGCGGCGTCGCTACGCGGCACCGAGTCCATGGTCGCGCTCCACAGCCAACGCTGCGGCGAGCGACCGATCGTGATCCGCGGACCTGGCGCCGGTGCAGAGGTCACCGCGTCTGGCGTGTTGGCAGACGTGCTGCGCGCGGCTCGACGCTAGACCGAGAACGACGAACCGCAGCCGCAGGTGCTCTTCACGTTCGGGTTGCCGAACTTGAAGCCGGCGCCGCTGAGCGACTCGACGTAGTCGATCTCGGTGCCGTCCAGGTACTGGTAGCTCAGCGGATCCACGAACAGCTTGATGCCGCGGTCCTCGAACTCCTCGTCCATCTCTGTCGGCTTGTCCTCGAAGTAGAGGTCGTACGAGAAGCCCGCGCAGCCGCCACCGATCACACGCAGCCGAAGACCCTGCCCGAGCAGGTCTTCTTCTTTTGCGATCTCCATGACTTTGCTTGCGGCTTTTTCGGTGATCGTGATCATGTGACGCTCCGTAACGTTGCCGAACTCTACTCCACACTTCGCTCGAAGGCCAGCGACCTCACGCGGGCCGGGCCCAGACGCTCAGGGCGTGGGCGAGCTGGCGAGGTTCTGCGGGTTGGCAGGCGTGGAGATCTGGAAGTCGGCGGTGTTGTCGCCGCTGTCCGTCGCGTTGCCGGCGCTACCGCCCGGCAGTCGCTCGAGCGACCGATCGGTGTTGTTGCTGCTGCAGCCGCTGAAGCTGATCGGCGTGCCCTCGCACGTGTAGCCCGACACGAACGGGTTCGTGCCGCAGTAGAAGCACAGCGCATCGAGCACCGTGGCCCCGCGCCGCAGCACGATGCTGGCCTTGTCCGTCACCAGCCCAGCTGAGTCCAAGAAGTTGGGCATCGCCGCTCCGGTGTAACCGCTGCCAGCGACCAGGAAGTGACCGCGCGCCGGCAAGGTGAGGCCCGCACCGCCGTCGGCCATGGCGTTCCACTTGACCGAGTAAGAGCCTGCCGAGTCGCTGCGCGTCGCAAGCTCGAGATCCGCGGGGATGGTCACGGGCACGTTCAGCGGGTTGTAGATCTCGATGAAATCGTCCGTCCCGGCCCCAGGTCCACGCGGACGCGCCTCACTGATCAGCAGCTGGTACTCACCGCAAGTGTCGCTGCCGCCGCACACACCCGAGGCGCAGTCGGCGGCCACGACGCAGTCTTCCCCCACGTCGCAAGGGTCGCACACGCCGCCGCAGTCGACGTCGCTCTCGTCTTGGTTGAGCAGGCCGTCGACGCAAGACTCCTGGCAAGTCCCGGAGCACGCCATGCTCAGGCAGTCGGTGTTGACGTTGCAGTCGTCACCGATGGGGCAGCCCGGGCAGCTGGTGCCGCCACAGTCGATGTCCGTCTCGCCAGGGCTCAGCATGTTGTCCGTGCAGGTCGGCGCGGCACAGGTGAACGTGTCGGTGCACAGGCCGCTCAGCGGGCAGTCGCCGCCGTCGACACACTGCACGCAGGCGCCGAGCGCGTTGCAGACCTGCGCGCCCGCGGCGCCCGTGCACGTGGTGCCCGGGGCCTTCGGCTCGTGCTGCGGCGTGCCCGCCGCGCAGCTGTCCACCGTGCAGTCTTGGAAGTCGTCGTCGACGTCGTCGTCGTCGGCCTCGGTGGTGATCGAGCCCGAGCCGTCGCACACGTTCTTCGAGCAGTCGGCCGCCGTCTGCTGGTTGGCGAGGGTGCCCGCCGGCGCGGCGTTCACGCCGCACAGCCCAGCTTCGCACGTGCGCGTGCCGCACTCGTTGTCGCTGCCCTCGCAGTCATCAGGCGTCTCGCACGCGGTCGCGCCGCCGCCTTCGCCTCCGCCCGCGCCGTTGCCGCCGCTCGAGGTGCCCGTGCTCGAGGCGCCGCCGGACGACCCCAGCAGGCTGGAGTCGTACACGTCGCAGCCGACGAGCGTCGCGCAGACGGCGAGAGCACTGAACAACGAAGCTCGCATAAGCTCTTCTACGCTATAGCCGACGCACTCTTCCGGCTCAAGCAACGCTCCCATGGCAGAGATCTTCGAACGACTGCAGCCGCTCGAGCTTCGCGACGCGCGAGGTCGAACGTGTTCGATCGCGCAGGCGACCCGCAGCGCGAGCGCAGTGCTGTTGGTGTTTCTGCGGCACTTTGCGTGCCCGACCTGCTCTCGCACGGTGATGGCGCTGGCGGACCGCCAGTCCGAGCTCCGCGCCCTCGGCGCGACCGTCGTCGTGATCGGCGCGGGCTCCTCGGCCGCCCTCGACGCGTTCTCGGAGCGTGTCGGGCTGACGGGTCTCGACTTCGTCGCGCTCACGGACGAAGGGAGGCGCGCCCACGAGCTCGCCGGTTTGGTCCGCTCCAAGTGGGGCACCTACGGGCCGCGCGCGGTGTTGCGTTCGATCGCGCTGTACGCCGAGGGTCATTTCGCCCCCCGTCGCCGCGACGACGGGGACGTCGATCAGCAAGGAGGCGCGCTGCTCTTCATCGACGGCGAGCTCGTGCTCGAGCACCGAAACCACTTCGTCGGCGACGACCTGGATCCCGGCGACGTGATCGACGTGCTGCTGCGCGAGCATGCCCGGCACGCGGGGCAGCCCGGATGCTGAGCGCGCCGCTCTTGGTGCACGCCGCGAACGCGTGCTTTCTGCTCGCCTACCTCGTGCGCGACATCCTCAAGCTCCGGGTGCTCACGCTGTTCGCGGGCTTCTTTCTGCTCGCGTTCCACCTCACCTTCCAACCACCGGCCTGGGGCTTTGTGGCCTGGCAGGTGCTCTTCTCCGGCATCCAGGTGGTGCAGGTGAAGCGGCTGATGGATGAGCGCAGGCCGGTGCCCCTGAGCCGTGACGAGCGGCTGGTACGAGAGCTTTGCTTTTCCAAGCTCTCAGCTCGTGAGGTCAAGCAGCTCTGCGCCGTGGCGCGCTTCGAGCGGCACCCGCCAGAGACCCGCCTCGTGGTGCGCGGCGAGAAGCCCGACGCCCTCTACCTGGTGCTCGAGGGTGGCGTGCGCGTCGAGACCGCTGGCCAACACGTCACCTCGCTCGGCCCCGGCGCCTTCGTCGGCGAGCTCTGCTTCCTCTCGGGCACGGTACCCGGCGCCGACGCGCTCACCAGCGACGACACGGCCGTGGCGAGCTTCGACGCCGACGGCCTGCGGGAGCTGATGGCGGCGCGCCCGGAGCTGCGCGCCGCCATCCAGAGCAGCCTGACGCGGGACTTGGCGCACAAGTTGCGCGGCGAGGGCCCACCCTCGTCGCGTCGATCAGAAACGCGGGGCCACCCGGCCAAAGACGATCTAGCCTCTTCGTCATGAACCTCCTCCTCGTCGCGCTCGATTCCTCGCCGCGCGCCCCCAAGGTCCTGGAAACCGCCGTCGAGCTCGCGCAGAAGACCGGAGCGAAGCTCTACCTGCTTCGCAGCGTGGGGTTGCCGCCCGAGATTCCGATGACGCCGTTCGGGCTGAGCCCGGACGGGTTCCTCCAGGTGTTGGTGGACGAGAGCAAGAAGGCGCTCGAAGCCGCGGCTGCTGGCGCGCCCAAGGAGCTGATCGCGGGCACGGAGACGCGCGTGGGCACGCCTTGGGCCACCATCTGCGAGGTCGCCAAGGAGAAGAAGGTCGATCTCATCGTCGTCGGCTCGCACGGCTACGGCGGCGTCGACCGCTTGATCGGCACGACCGCCGCCAAAGTGGTCAACCACGCCGAGTGCTCGGTGCTGGTCGCTCGCAACTTGCACGTCTGATGCGTGCTCACGTCGCCGCGCTGCTGCTCCTCGTCGCGTGCGGCGACGACACCACCACGCCCGGCCCGGATCCACTCGCGATCACTCCGGGCTGCAACCCCATCGGAGCGCGCCTCGATCAGAGCGGGGATTGCTTGCTGCCCTATCCGTCCGACTTCTACCGGACGGACGACGGGTCGGGCTTTCGGGTGGTGTTGCCGGAGCCCGCGCAGATCGCGTTCGAAGGCACGCCGCGCGACGTGCTCGCGTTCCACCGCCCCGACGGCTTCAGCGTCGGCTCACCCATCTTGGCGCACCTGGCCGGGCCGATCGACCCGAGCGGGCTCATCCCCTGGACGGGCGACGTCGAAGCCACCGTGTCGGGCGCGTCCAGCACGCTGCTGGTCGACGCCGAGACGGGGGAACGCGTGCTGCATTTCGCCGAGCTCGATCCCCGCGCGCCGAGCCACGAGCGGCAAGCGCTGATCCTACGCCCGCTCGTGCGACTCGAGGCAGGTCGCCGTTACGTGGTCGGCATCCGCGAGCTGTCACGCAGCGACGGCTCGGGCGCGGTGCCGCCGCCAGAGGGCTTCCGCAGCCTGCGCGACGAGGCTGGCAAGGCGCACCCCGACCTCGAGGCGCTCTCGACGCACTACGACGCGGCTGTGTTCCCGCTGCTCGAAGCGGCAGGCGCGGCTCGTGGCGAGCTCACGTTGGCTTGGGATTTCACGACGCGCAGCGAGGACGACGCGCGCGGTGACCTGCTCGCGATCCGCAGCGACGTGATGGATCGCTCCGCGAGCGCGCCCCCCGCGGTCGCGGTCGTGTCGTCGAGCGAAGACGTCGACGCCCACATCGCCCGCCGCGTCGAGCTCACGGTCGACGTGCCGCTCTACCTGAGCCAAGCCGAGCCCGGCGGCACGCTCAACGGCTCCCCACCGGTCGCGAGCGAGACGATCGCGGTGCCGGTCACGGTGTGGATCCCGCGCAGCGTCGCGGATCGTGCACCCGGCGATCCTCCTGCGCGCCTGCTGCAATATGGCCACGGCTTCTTCGGCGGCCGCGTCGAGGCCGATGGCTTCCCCGCCGAGCTCGCCGACGAATACGGCTTCGTGATCGTCGCCGCCGACTGGTGGGGGCTGAGCAACGAGGACCAGAGCTTCGTGGCCGGTCTGGTGGTGTCCGATCCCGCCAACGTGATGTTGTTCACCGATCGCTTGCACCAAGCCTTCGCCAACTTCCTGACGCTGAGCGAGGCCGCGGTCGGACCGATCGCAGCGCTGCCCGAGCTCGAGGTCAACGGCGCGCCCGCGTACGATCCCGGCCAGCTCTATTTCTACGGCATCAGCATGGGGCACATCCTCGGCAGCACCTTCGTGGCGCTGTCTCCGCGCGTGGAGCGTGCGGTCGTCAGCGTGGGAGGCGCCAACTTCTCCATGATGCTGTTCCGGGCACGGCCCTTCTTGCCGCTGCTCGCGCTGCTGCAGACGCAGCTCGACGATCCCCTCGATCAGCAGAAGTTCGCTGCGTTGGCGCAGTCCGCGTTCGATCGCATCGACCCGCTCAGCTACGCCCCGAGCACCCTCCGCGACACCTTGCCGGGCTCCCCCGCGAGCCGGCAGCTGCTGATGCACACCGGGGTCGCCGACTCCGAGGTGCCGAACGTGACCTCCTACTTCCACGCCCGCATCTTGGGGTTGCCGACGCTCGTGCCCGCCAGCCCGCTGGTGCCGAGCGGCCTCGGCGAGGTGTCGGCGCCGACCGGCGGCTCGGCGCTCACCGTGTTCGACTTCGGCATCGCACCCGAGACGCTGGCCCAGCCTGCCTCCGAGCCCACCCCGGTGCACGAAGGAGTCCGGCGGCTCGAGGCCAGCCGGCTCCAGGTCAGCACCTTCTTGAGCCCGAATGGCGAGATCATCGATCCGTGCTCGGGCCCCTGCGACCCCGAGTAGCGCGCTCGAAAAAGCGCCTCGATCGGGCGCCGTGCGATAGTCTGGCGTTGTCGTAGGGGTGTCTATGCGTGGCTTGGTCTTCTTGGGTTTGTGTGGTCTGTCCGTCGTCGCGGGTTGTGCGGAGGGCACCGGCCCGGTGTTCGGGGGCGGAGACGAGGGCGGCAGCGGCGGCCAGAACACCGACGGGGGCGCCGGCAACAACGGCGGCGCGCCCAGCACCAACGTCAGCACCGGCAGCTCCATGTCGACGTCGACCTCGAGCTCGACGTCCACCTCCACTTCGGTCTCCACGTCGACCGGTGGCCCCGTGTGCGGCGACTTCTCGTGCAGCGGGGGCGAGACGTGCAGCACCTGCCCCACCGACTGCGGCACCTGCGCCGTGTGCGGCAACGGCACGTGCGAGGGCACGGAGACGGCGAGCACTTGCCCGTCGGACTGCTCCACGGGCACCGGCATGGGCGGCACCTGCGCACACAGCCCCTGCGACATCGGCGTGGCGCTCGATCCCAACTGCGACCCGTGCGTCACGTTCATCTGCTCTGTCGGTGATCCCTATTGCTGCACAGGGACTTGGGACGACGTCTGCCAGATCTACGGCGA
This sequence comes from uncultured Polyangiaceae bacterium, assembly GCA_964641275.1. Lineage (GTDB taxonomy): Bacteria > Myxococcota_A > Polyangia > Polyangiales > Polyangiaceae > Xiheicaenibacterium. The sequence continues at coordinate 18,625 of CAZXMG010000076.1, read as the reverse complement.
GGTCTACTGCGGCTGCATCTAGCGGCAGCGGTCAGCCCGCGCGCAGCTTCGCCAGCGCTTCCTGCGCCGCGGGCAGCGTGATCGACTTCGCCGCCACGATGGCGTTGGCGACACGCTCGACCTCGTCACCGACAGCCCCAGCGCTCGCGGCCACGCTGCGCGCGTGCAGCGCCATGTGTCCGCGCTGAATGCCCTCGGTGGCGAGCGCTCGCAGCGCCGCCAGGTTCGAGGCCAAGCCCGCGGCCGCCGCCACCATCGCCAGCTCGATGGCAGAGCTGATGCCGAGCAGCTTCATCGCGACCTTCGCGCCCGGGTGCACCTTGATCGTGCCGCCCACGATGCCGAGCGCGAGCGGCAGCTCGATCTTGCCCTCGAGCTTGCCGTCCGGCCGCGCGCGCCAGGTGGCGAGCGGCCGGTACACGCCCGAGCGCGAGGCGAACGCGTGTGCCCCTGCCTCCACCGCGCGCCAATCGTTGCCGGTGGCGATCACCACCGGGTCGACGCCATTCATGATGCCTTTGTTGTGCGTGGTGGCACGGTATGGATCTCGCTCGGCGAACAGCGACGCTTCGACGATGCGGTCGCGCACCTCCGGGCCAGCCAGGCTGTCCGTCGCGAGCACCTCCGCGGGCGCCGCGCCGCTCACACGCACACAGCGCCGCTCGGCCAGGTTGGTCAAGATGCGCAGGCCCACGCGGCCACCCGCGATCTCCGCCACCTGGGATGCGATCGCCTCGGCCATGGTGTTGACCATGTTGGCGCCCATCGCGTCGCGCACGTCCACGTGCAAGTGCACCACGAACAAACCCTCGCCGCGGTCGAAGCACTCGATCTCGCGCGCGCCGCCGCCGAACTTCACGATGTCGGGGAAGGCCGCGTTGGCCGCCGCGAGCAACGCGCCGGCCTGAGCCAGCACGCGTGCCGACGCCGCGGCGCCGTCCTTCACGTCCCACAGCTGGATCTGCGCCGTGGTGATGGGCGCGTCTGCCTCGGCGCGGAAACCACCGCCTTCGCGGATCATGCGCGCCGCGTTGCTCATGGCAGCGACCACGCTGGGCTCCTCGACCACCATCGGCACCAAGAAGTCGCGATCGTTGAGCGTGACGTTGAGGCCTACGGCGAACGGGAGCGCGTACACGCCGACCACGTTCTCGATCATGCGGTCGGCGATCTCGGTCCGCAGGCCCCCTTCGAACGCCTCCAGATCGTCGCTGCTGAGCTCCTTGCGTTGCGCGAGCTCAGTGCGTCGCTCGGCGACCGTGCGCTGGTAGAACCCGGGGATCCTGGAGCCGTTCTGCATGGGGCGCGCAACCTATTCGGACGCGGGCCGCTCGACAACCCGGCTCGCGCGTGGGTCACGTGAGCGGCGGTTGGCCGAGGTCCCGCCGCGCCTCGTGCATCTGGGCGCTGACCTTGCCGTCGGCGTCGCGCACGACGAACGCGCCGAGCTCGGGTGGCCTCGACGCGACGCCGCGCCGCATCACGAACACGCGGAACAGCGTGGGCTTGCCGGCTCGCGGCACCACGTCGATCTGCTCCGCCACGTGGAGGCCCGCCGCTGCCGCCGCGCGCTGGCCGCGATCTTTGGGGTGGACTCCAGCGCACACGGCGAACACGCCGCCGGGCAGGAGCAGGCGCGCCGCCTCGGCGCAGTAGTCTTCGAGCCCACCGCGCGTCTCGAAGAACGCCGGCCGCCGGTGATCCTTGGGGCTGACCAAGCCGCTGCCCAGGGGGATGTACGGGGGCGTGCCAGTGACCAGATCGAAGCTCGCCGCTCTTCGCAGCGGGGTTGGCTCGCGCAAGTCGCCTTGCTCCACCTGCACCCGCTCCTCGAGGCCGTTGTACGCGAGCGACCGGCGGAGCAGCCCGAACGAGAGCTCCTGCGCCTCGACCCCGACGCCGCGCGCCCCGGGGAACGCCCAGGCCATCATCATCAGCACGCTGCCGATCCCGCAGCCGAGGTCGCAGAAGGAAGCCGGCTGTCCGAGCGCGCTCGCCGCGCGCAGCGCGATCCACGCCGTGGCGAAGTCGTCGAGCGACCAGCGATGGCCGCGCTTCTTCTGGAAGATGCGAAAGTCGCCGGTCAGGAACGAGAGGTCCTCGTCCTCGGCAGGCGAGAGCTCGGGGCGGCCCTGGGCCCCGAGCGGCAGAGGCCCTGGCACCTGCCAGCCGGCCGGGCGCCGCGATCGGGACCGCGCGAGGGCCGCATCCTCCATCAGGCCTTGGTCCAGATCGCGAGCTCGTTGCCGCTCGGGTCCAAGAACTGAAAGCGCTTGCCGCCGGGGAACTCGTGGCGCTCGGTGATGGTGGCGCCCGCCGCCGTCACCAGCTGCTCGCTCGCGGCCAGATCGTCCGAGTACAGGATCACGAGCGCGCCGCCGCGCGTGGGGGCCTCCTTTTGGAGGCGAAGGCCGCCGCTCAGCCCCGCGCCCTGAAGGTCGGCGTACTCCGGGCCGTAATCGATGAACGTCCAGCCGAAGCAGCCGCCATAGAAGCGCTTGGCGACATCCATGTCCGTGACCGGCAGCTCCATGAAGTCGATCTTGTGGTGGGCGCTCATGGGCCCGCAGCTAGCCGATCCGCGCGGGGGCGAACAGCCCGCGCCTCACTCCACGATCACACGCACCACCTTGTCCGAGACCGGGCTCCGGATCAGCAAGGTGACCTCGCCCTCCTTCACCGCTGCCAACACGAAGCCCGTGCGTGGCTTCACCTCGTAGCCAGACCAGGGCGACTTCTCTCGCGCGAGGTGGGCAGGGTAGAGCTTGGCGACGTCGCTCTTGTCGAGCGAGAGCGAGCCCGGATCACAGGGGGCGCCACTCCAGGTGTCGACGCAGTCGAAAGCGAGCACGGTGCCCTTGGCGATGTGCACCACGTCATCACCGAACGGATCGCTCGCGTGCTCTCCCGCACGCGTGGGCGGAGGCGTGCTGGCTGCGGACAGGTGCACGCAGCCGCTCTCGAGCGCACCGAGAACGGCGACGGCGAAGACGACGCGCGGGGCGTTCACTGCGCCACCGCCTTCGAGGCCAGGCGTGCGTCCACGTCGCGCACCACGATCTCGACCGTGCGCGTGAGGTCGAGCGCACGCACCACCAGCTTGGCGCTGCCCTTCTTGGTCGCAACCAGGCGGCGCTCCCCCGTGCTGCCCTCCTCCAGCAGCTCGGCGATGGGCGGCTCGATCTTCCACTCGTACGGCGCGTCCCCCGCGAGCTTCTGGCCCTCGCCAGTCAGCGCGGCCGACAGTCGCAGCGAGTCGCCCGGGAGCAGCTCCAAGCGGCCCTGGAAGGGATCGCTCGCGAGCGCGTCGCCGCGCTTGAGCCGCAGCTCGATGGCGCTCGGGTCTTTGACCCACACATGAAAGAAGTCGAGCACGGTGCCATCGTCGCTGACCACGAGCAGGGCGGAGAGTCCCGCGCCCACGCCTTTGACCAAACCATCCTCGCTGTGCAGCACCGCCGGATCCGTAGCCTCGAAGTGGACCGACAGTCCGCCGGACCCAGGCAACTGGAAGGCCAGCTCTGGCCGCACCGTCGCTCCGCGCGCGACGGGGTGATCGAGCCCGCGCTTGCGACACGTCGGCTCATCGGGCGGGCAGGCCTCCGCCACCATCACCTGACCCAATCCACCGCTGACGGCGCAGCCCGAGGCGAAGAGCCCCAGCCCGGCGAGCCCCAAGACCAAGCAACTGACATGCATGCCGAAAGAACGCGGCGCGTCAGAGCTGCTTACGGACCGTTCGAGTCGATTTCTTGCTGCGTGGCTGTCCTCGCTGGCCACCGAGCGGCGACTCCAGGGCCATGAATCCGCGCCACCCCTACCCGCACAGCCACCCGACTCCGTACCCCCTGCAGTCCGGCGTTCCGCAGCAAGCCGGCACCCCGCAGCCCTACCCTCCACCGCATCAGCCCCAACCGTGGCCGCATCACCCGCAGGCCCAGTTCCAGCAGGGCTGGCAGGCGCCACCTCAGCATGCGGGGTGGCCGCCGGCCCAGCCCGCGCCCCAGGCAGCGCAAGGGCTGGTCAACGGCGTGAGCTCGGAGGAGCGCACCAACGCGATGCTCGCGTACCTGGCCATGCTGATGTTCCCGGGCATCGTCCCGGTCGTTCTCTACGCCACCGCGAACCATCGACAGTTCCAGAAGCAGGCAGCCGCCCAAGCGGCCGTGATCCAAGTGACGACCCTCCTCTCCATGCCGGTCGCCTCGATCGTCGGCGTGGCGCTGATGCCGCTGTTCATGAGCAGCCCCGGTCTCGCGATGATCGCGAGCTTCGGAGGCATGTTCCTGAGCATGATGATTTGGGTGTTCGGGCTGGTCACCTGCGTCCGCGGCGCGATCGCGGCCAACAAGGGCGAGGCGTTCCACGCCCCCATCGTGGGTCGCTGGCTGCGCTGAGTGACGGTAGCCTCACCACGCGTACGCCTCGGGCGCGGCTCCACCAGGCCCCGGGAAGATCTTGTCCAGCTTGGCCATGGTCTCCGCGTCGAGCTTCACCTCGAGCCCGCGCAGCGCGCCCATCAGGTGCTCCATCGTGCGCGGGCCGACGATCGGCGAGGTGACCACCGGGTTGTGCAGCGTCCACGAAAGCGCCACGTCGGCGGGGGCGTGGCCGAGCTCCTCGCACAGCCGCTCGAATTGCTCGAGCTTGTCCTTGTGTTTCTCGAGCGTGCGCTGCTGCAGGTCCCCCGTTCGGCGGCCCTCGTTGCTCTTCTTCAGCCCCGAGAGCACGCCGCCCTTCAGCGGGCTCCAGGGAATCAGGCCGAGCCCATACGCCTGGCACGCGGGGATCACCTCGAGCTCGATGGTGCGATCGATGAGGTTGTACAGGCTCTGCTCCGAGACCAGCCCCAGGAAGTGCCGCGAGCGGGCGGCCTCGTTGGCGCGCGCGATGTGCCAGCCCGCGAAGTTCGAGGAGCCGACGTAGAGCACCTTGCCCTGCGCGACCAAGGTCTCCATCGCCTGCCACACCTCTTCCCAGGGCGCGTCGCGGTCGACGTGGTGCATCTGGTAGAGGTCGAGGTGATCCGTCTGCAGGCGCTGGAGCGACTCCTCGCACGCGCGGCGGATGTGCAGCGCGCTCAAGCGCGAGTGGTTGGGCCAGTCGCCCATGGTGCCGAATACCTTCGTGGCCAGCACCACCTTCTCGCGCCGCCCGCCGCCCTGCGAAAGCCAGCGGCCCACGATCTGCTCCGTCCAGCCCTCGCCCCGCTTCCAGCCGTACACGTTGGCCGTGTCGAAGAAGTTGATGCCGTGCTCGAGCGCACGGTCCATGATCGCGAACGAGTCCGGCTCGCTCGTATGTGGTCCGAAGTTCATCGTTCCAAGGCACAGGCGGCTGACGCGGAGGGCGGTGCGGCCGAGGCGGACGTGTTCCATCCGCGCGAGGGTAGCAGCGGGTCCGGCCAGCTCAACCCGCGTGCGCGGAGCCCTGAAACGTGAACGACAACCAACGCGGACCATCCTCACCGTAGCTGGCGCGAAGGTCGTCGATCACGAAGCCCGCTCGCTCGAGCGCGCTCGGGACGTCGCGGTCGAGATGGCAGTTGCCGCTCACTCGTCGCCACAGCGGGGTGATGCGACGCTGCCAGCGGCTCGGCCCAGCGTCTGGCGCGAGGCCGTGCTCGATGAAGTGCAGCACACCCTCGGGACGAAGGACCCGCCGCGCCTCGCCCAAGACGGCGCCTGGATCGCTCACGCTGCACAGGCTGTACGTGACGACCACGCTGTCGAACCGTCCCGCGTCGAACGGCAGCTGCTCGCCCCCCGTCAGCACCAGCTCGACCGGCACCGCCGCCGAGCGGGAGCGCTCGCGCGCTCGCTCGAGCAGCGCGGCAGAGGGATCGATGCCGACCACGCGGGTGACCCTGCTCGCGTCGTACAGGCCGAGGTTCAGGCCCGAGCCGATCCCGAGCTCGAGCACCTCACCCTGCGCCCGCGGCACCGTGCGCTTGCGCTCTTCGAGGATCGCGCGGCTCTTGCAGGCGAGCTCAATCAGCCTCGGCAGCACGCGCTCGCTCCAGACGTGATCGATCACGGCCCGACCCTGGCTCAGACCCGAGACGTCAGCAACCCCAACTTCGAGCTTGATCAGACTAACTTGTCAGACTACTTTGTCAGACATGCTGCAGGCGCTCAGCTCCCCCAAACCCGCGCGCGCCGCCGAGAGCGGCGAGGTCGAGCGCGTCGCGCGCGCGCTGCTCGAGCGTATCGTCGCGGGCGAGTACCCATCGGGGCTGCGGCTCCCCGCAGAGGTGGATCTGGCCAAGCAGCTCGCGTGCGGCCGCAGCACCATCCGGGAGGCGCTCACGCGTCTGTCCACGTTGGGCGTGGTCGCCTCGCGCAGGGGCTCCGGCGCGCATGTCCTGGACTGGCGGCGCTTCGGCACCCCTGCGTTGCTTCCGTTCTATCTGCCCCAAGCCGCGGCGGAGGGCACTGCGCTGATCCTGGTGAAGGAGCTGCTCGGCATGCGGCGGCTGCTCGCCAAGGAGGCGGTTCGACTCGCGGTGCGCTACGGCAAGGACGACGCGCTCGGCTCGCTGAGAGACATGTTCGAGGCCTCGCTCGAGGTGAGCGATCCGGTGGCCCACGTCGCGCTCGAGCTCGAGATCTTCCGCGGCTTGGTCGTGTCGAGCGCGCTGTGGCCAGCCGTGTGGTTCGCCAACTCGTTCTGGGTGCCATTGCGCGAGCTCCACCAGCACTTCGCCCCGCTCGCGGGTGGCCCCCCCCCCAACTACGCCTCCTCGATGGACCGGCTGCTCACGCTGGTGATGGCCCGCAAAGAAAAGCAGGCCCTGGAACACGTCGACCATTACCTCGCCCAGGTCGATCGCCACCTCTTGAGCCGCCTCGAAGAGCCGACCCGAGCCGCGGACAAACGCGCGCCGACTGCCAAGAAAGCCAAACGACCATGATCTTCCCTCCGCTGATTGCCGTGGGTGCGTTCGTCGGTGGCGCCGCGCTGATGCGCGGCCTGTTCGCGGGCTACCCAGAGAAGCGCCTGTCCGAGAGCCGCCTCTCCGCCAAGGAGCAGGCCATCATCGCCGCCTGCGCGGATGCGTTCTTTCCCCCTGGTGGGCCCATTCGCCTGTCGGGCACGCAGGCTCGGCTGGTGGAGTACATGGATCGCTACGTCGAGCGCCTGCCCGAGGGCCAGCGCGTGCTCGTGCGCCTCTTGTTCTGGTTCATCGAGCACGGTCCGTGGGTGTTCGGCCCCACGCACACGCGCTTCTCGGATCTGCCATTGGCAGATCGCCTGGCGGTGCTCGAGACCATGCAGAAGAGCCCCATCTACTTCCGCCGCGTGGCCTTCTTGTCGATGCGCACCATGTTGACCATGGGGTACCTGTCTCACCCCGAGGTGGCCAAAGCCATGCGCATGAAGGCCGACACGGATCCGTTCCACCTCGATCTGGAGAGGTCCGCATGAGCCGCCTGCCTGTCGCTCGCACCAGCGAGAGCCCCCTCACGTTCCCCGGCGGAGACCCTCACGCCGGCGTCAAGGTGCACGCTGACTACCAAGGTGATCTCGATCTCGATTGCGACGTGCTCGTCGTGGGCAGCGGCCCGGGCGGCGCGGTGGTCGCCAAGGAGTTGGCCGAGGGGGGGCGCGACGTGGTGCTCCTCGAGGAGGGCCCCCCGGTCGGCAAGAAGGACTTCACGCTCGAGGCGGGTGAGGCCATGCAGCGCTTGCTGCGCGAGGGAGGTACGCGCGCGAGCCGCGGCAACATGTTCATCCCCACGATGCAGGCCAACGCATTGGGCGGCGGCTCGCTGATCAACTCCGCCATCTGCGCGCGAGCGCCCGACTGGGTCTGGCAGAAGTGGCATGCCGCCACCGGCGTGGAGCTGAACGCGCAAGAGCTCGCTCCCCATTTCGAGCGCGTGGAGAAGTTCCTGTTCGTGGGGCCCACACCACAAGAGGTTCAGGGCGAGCGCAACCTGCGCTTCAAGCGCGGCTGCGACGCGCTCGGCATCAGCAGCGAGCCCACCCACCGCAACGTCAAGGGTTGCCGCGGCTCGGGAGAGTGTTTCACCGGCTGCCGCAATGGTGCCAAGAAGTCCACCGACGTGAGCTACGTGCCCGCCGCCATCCGCGCGGGTGCGCGCGTGTACACCAGCGTGCGCGCCGAACGCGTCCTCACCCAGGGCCGTCGCGTCGTGGGCGTCACGGGTCGGGTGGTCGCGCCGTACACCGGCGCCGAGAGCCACCGCGTCCACGTGCGGCCGCGCACGGTGGTGTTGGCCGCGGGCTGCATGCAGACGCCCGTGATCTTGAAGAAGAGCGAGATCATGCCGGACAACGCCTGGGTCGGCGAGCGCCTGCTGATGCACCCGGGGCTCGCCATCATGGCCGTGTACGACAGCGTGATCGACCCCTGGCAGGGCGCCACGCAGGGCTTTCACTCGCTGCATTACCTCAAGGAGGGCATCAAGCTCGAGGTGTTGTGGTCGCCGCCGGCGGTGCTCGCCGCGCGGCTTCCCGGGCTCGGCCACGACTACCAGCGGCACCTCACCCACTACGATCGGATGGCGCCGTTCGATGTCATCATTGCCGCCGACCGCTCGTTCGGCTCGGTCAAGCCACGCAAGAACAGCTGGGAGCCGAACATCAGCTTCAACTTCCACCCCGACGACGTGAAGCTCATCCAGCGCGGCCTGGGCATCCTGAGCGACATCTGCTGGGCATCCGGCGCACGCGCCATCCTGCCCGGGCTGCACGGCATCCCCGAGCAGCTCGACTCCAAGCAACAGAGCGAGGTCCTGCGCACCATGAACCTGCGAGGGAGCGACACCATCACCGCCGCCAACCACGCCTTCGGCTCCACACGCATGTCGCGATCCGAGCGCGACGGAGTGGTGGACCACGAAGGCCGCTGTCACGGGATGGACAACTTGTACCTCGCAGACACCGGCATCTTCGCGCAGAGCCCTGCGGTGAACCCGATGCTCACGGTGATGGCGCTGGCCGACCGGCTGGCGACCCGCCTGCTGAGCCGCGCATAGCGCTCACCACCAGCGTGATGGCCAGCGCGATCAGGCCGGCACCCACGAGGAAGGCGGCGCGCGTGCCCTGGCTCACGGCCCCGGCGTCGGCGAGCGTCACGTCGCCGGTCCCCGCACCCAAGCTGAGCACGGCTCCCATCACGGACGCGCCGGTGACGAGTCCGAGGTTGCGCGAGAGGCTCAAAGTGCCCGCGACGACCCCGCGTTGCTCGGCGGGAACGCTCCTCATCACGGCCGTGTTGTTGGCTGCTTGGAACAGCGCGTACCCAGCGGTGAGGACGATCAGCGGGAACACGTAGCCGGGGACGCCAAACCCACGAGGCGAGAGGGCGAGGACGAGGCAGCCGACCGCGCTGCCCGTGAGGCCAACCAGGCTGGCCCCGAACGTCCCGAAGCGATCCACCAGACGGCCTGCCGGTGCGCCGATCAGGGCCGACACCACCGGGCCAACCGACATCACCAGGCCGATGGGGCCTGGTCCGAGCCCGAGCGCGCGCGAGAGGTAGAAGGGTCCGACGACGAGCGTGGCCATGACCACCGTGGAGACCAGCGCGTTCGATGCAAGGCTGGCGTTGCGCTCGGGAGCGCGGAGCAGGGCGAGCTGGATCAAGGGGGTTGGGGCGTTGCGCTCGACCGCCACGAACAGCGTCGCGCCCAGCGCTGCCAGTAACAGGAGCGCGAGGTTGACGACGCTGAAACGCCCACGCCCCACCGTCATGGACAACGCGTACGCGGTCAGCGTCAGCACCAGCAGCGCGGTGCCTGCATGGTCGAACCGCTCGCGCTTCGGCTCCCGCATCGGGCGCTCCGTGACCGCGGCTCGCTGGGTGAGAGCCAGCGCCAGGAACGCGAACGGGACCTGGACGAAGAAGATGGCCCGCCAGCTCAGCCCTGCGATCAGCACCCCGCCGAGCGAGGGTCCGAGCGCGGTCCCGATCGCGGAGCTGGTGCCGAGCAGCCCCATCGCGCTGCCAGTCCGCTCGTCGGGGATCAGCTCGGACACGAGCGCCATCGCCAACGCCATCATCGCGGCTGCGCCGAGACCTTGGGCGGCGCGCGCCACGAACAAGAGCTCGAGCGACGGGGCCAGCCCGCTCGCGGCCGCGGAGGCGGCGAAGAGCAGCAGCGCGCCACGCAACAGCCGACGCCGGCCCATCAGATCGCCGAACCGGCCCGCGATCACGATCGCGGCTGTGATCGCGAGCAGGTAGGCGAGCACCACCCATTGGACGGCCTGCAGGCTCGCGCCGAACTCTCGCGCCAGCGTGGGCAACGCCACGTTCGCGGCGCTGGTGCCGAGGGCGGCCAACAACGTGCTGAGCGAGAGCCCGGCGAGGGCGAAAGAGGCGGAGGGAGGTCTCACGCTGGTGAACGTAGGCGCCGTTGATACCTGTCGCCAGACGCAGCTCATGCAGCTCATACGTGCGTTTGACGCCATGTATCGCGGCGCCTATGGTGCCTTCGTGACCCAGCCAGATCTCAATTTGTTGAGCGCCCTGGCGGTGCTCCTCGAGGAGGGCAGCGTGGCTCGCACCGCACGGCGGATGCGGCTCAGTCCCTCGGCGATGAGCCGGACGTTGGCCCGCTTGCGTGCGGCGACGGGGGACCCTCTGCTGGTCCGTGCCGGACGTGGACTCGTGCCCACCCCGCGCGCGCTGGAGCTGTCGAGCCGCGTCGGACCGCTGGTGGAGGAGGTCACGGCGGTCCTCCGCCCGGCACAGGGCCTCGTGCTTTCGACGATCGAACGCACGTTCACGATTGCGACTGGAGATGGCTTCGTCGAGACCTTCGGCCCCGCGCTGCTCGAGCGGATCAGCCAAGAAGCGCCACGGGCGCGGCTCCACTTCGTGGCGAAGGCTGCTCGCGGCAGCAAAGCGTTGCGAGAGGGGTCCGTCGAGCTGGAGACGGGCGTGCTGGAGGAGTCCGCCGCTCCAGAGCTGAAGGTGCAGGCACTCTTTCGCGATCGCCTGGTGGGGGTGGTGCGGCCGAGCCACCCGCTCTCGCGTGGACGCGTCACCGCGAGTCGCTACGCGAAGGCCAACCACGTGGACATCACTCGGCACATCGCGCGCTCGACGGGCTGGGACCCGATCGACGCAGGGTTGGCCAAGGTCGGGGTGGAGCGGCGCGTGGTGGTGGCGGTCGTGGGGGGATTCGCGACGGCCCTATCCCTGGCACGCGCGCGCGACCTCGTGGCGACCGTTCCCGAGCTCCACACGCGAGGCCTGTCGGCCGGCATGCAGAGCTTCGCGCTGCCATTCCCAACTCCAGATCTCGCGATCTCGATGCTGTGGCATGCGCGGCTGGACGCCGATCCGGCCCACCGTTGGCTGCGCGGCTCCGTTCGCGCCGTGTGCTCGAGCGTCGCGCTTGGCGCACGCACCACCCGCACAACCTCGAGCAAGCGCTGAGGGAAGCCGGGGCGTCCGTGGGCGCGCGCAGCGTGAGGCTGCGAGCGCCTGCCCGTTCACCCGTTGCTGCAATCGTACGGGCAGTTCTGTGCCGTCTCGGGCGCCGCGCAGGTGCCGTCACCGCAGTCGCACAAGCCGAAGCAGTCGGCGCAGTTGAGGCACGTCTCGCTCAACGCGTAGTTGCAAGCGCCGTTACCGCACGCGCTCGGATCGCAGCTCTCGACGGTCACGCAGTCCTGCGCGCAGCTCTGGCAGTCTTCATTGATCAAGCAGCACCCATCACCACAGCCCGTGGCACAGTCGGCGGGGCAGCTGGTGCAGTCCTCGTTGGCGTCGCAGGTGCCGTCCCCGCAGCCGCCACCGGGCACGCAGGTGGCGCCACAATCGGGCATGCAAGTGCCGCACTCGGAGGGGTCACAAATGAGGTCGCCGCACGTGACCGGCCCGCCGCCGCCGCTACCGCCGGTGTTGCCTCCCCCGGTGCTGCTGCCGCCGGTGTTGCCTCCCCCGGTACTGCTGCCGCCGGTGTTGCTGCCCCCCGTGTTGCTACCGCCCGTTGCCCCAGCGCCTTCTCCGCTGCCGCCACCACCATCGGGAAAGACCACGGGGTCACTGCACCCCAGCCCCGCACCAACCGACAGCGGGACGAACAGCGCACACAGCGCAAGCGACATCCTCATGGCGAGTCCTTTCGCGAAAGCAAGGTCGAGCGCGCGAGAGCGCGTTTCAGCCATAGATCTCCGGCCTGCGCCGAAATGATCGCTACGGCAGAATCAAATCGTCATGAATCCGCAGCTCGTCGAACACCCCGTTCGACGAGCTGGTCGGCTCGGCGCCGGCGCCCACGCGGAGCCGCCCGTCGGGGCTCGGCGGCAAGCCGGGCAATGGCCCCGTGGGTTGGCTCGTATAGCTGGCCTCGACAGCGTCGTAGAACACACGCACGTTGGGCTGGCCCTCGGCCGCGTCGCGATCCCAGGTCACCGTGAGGCGCAGCCAGCTCTCGCGATCGAGCGGGCTCGCGTCCGCGATCGCCTCTGCGAGCACGGCGCCCTCGAGGCCGCGCAACGTCACTACGAGCTCGGGCGGCGCCGCGTCCACGCGACGCAGCGAGAACCCGCGGCTGTCGAGCAAGAACAGGATGTCGGGGTGCGCGTCCGGCGCCCCCGGCAGGAAGCAGAGGTCCGCGCTGCCGCGGTGGAATGCGATGTTGGGCGCGCGCGCGGCCCCTTCGAGCGACTCTGCGTACACCACGCGATCCCCAGGTGCGTCCAAGCGAATCCCGAAGCTCGAAGGCGCAGGCACGAAATCGTTCTGCGGGGTGGTGACGAACAGCGAGCCGTCCGCGATCCCCACCGCGGGCACCAGCGTGGAGCCGACGTTGTCGAAGCGGACGTGCAACAGCGATCCTGGCGGACCGTCGCACACGGGGCCTTGGCCACCAGCGCCGCCACCTCCCGCGGGCCCCGCCCCTGCGCCACCTTCACCCGATCCGGCGGCGGCACCGGCGCCACCCGAGCCGCCCACGCTCGCGCCGCCACCACCGTCCCCGCGACCGATGATCAGATCCTGCTCGCAGCCCACAGCCACCAGCAAATACGCGGCGGCGAGCGCTCTCACGGACCTCCCGCGATCAGCGCGCGAACCCTCGCTGCGTGGGCGCTTTGGGGGTACTTCTGCAAGAACTGTTGGCCGACTGCGGCAGCTCCCGCGTGATCGCCGCTAGCCTTGAGCGTTTGGACGCGCAGCACCGTCGCCTCTTCCCCCAAGGCTCCCGCTCCGAAGCGCCTCGCGTGCTCCTCGAGCTTCTTCTGGGCCCCCTTGGGATCGCGTCCGAGCTCTCGCTGAGCCTCCTGCAGCAACCGCACCTCTTCTGCCAGATTGGAGGAAGGCGCAGCAGGTGCCGCCACAGCGGCTGCGGTCTTGGGCGGCGTACGCTCGGGCAAAGGCGCAGCCGACCTCTCCGCGCGCGGTGCGTCCGCTTCGACTGCGGCCGTTGCTTCTGCCTCCGGCGAGTCACCGCTTCCAACGGGTGCGAGCGCCGCCGGCGCGGGCTCGGAGCCGCCCAGCACCTGGGGTGGCTGCGTCGGCGCACGCCCCACGAACAGCGCTCCACCCGCGACGCTCACACCCACCAGGGCCCCGAACAGCTTCCACCCGAGGCTGACACCCGCCTTGGTCGCGGCTGCGCTGGCGACCGCCCCCAACCCCAGCGCCTCGCGCGAGCGCGCCAGCATCGCCTCCGGTGCACGGTAGGCCTTGCCTGCGCGCAAGAGCGCCGCCGCGCGCCCGCTGAGCTCGGCACCTTCCAAGAGTCGTTTGGGATCGCTCATACGTCCTCGCCTGCCTCTCGATCCACTGCCGCCTCGAACAGCTCACGGCCGCGGCGGAGCCTGGAGGCCACCGTGCCCTGGGGCACGCCCAGGGTCCGCGCGATCTCCTTCATCGTGAGCTCTTCGATCTCGAACAGGACGAACACCGCTCGGATGTCGTCTGGCATCGTGTCGAGCGCACGATCCAGCGCGGCGCGCGCGTCCTCTCGATGCGCGCGCTCCTCCGGCCCGGGCGCCAAGTCGACCTCGTCAGACAGGTCCACGCCGGGCACCTCTCGACGGCGCCCGCGGCTGCGCCGAGCACGCGACGCCACCCACATCGAGGTTCGGTACAGGAACGAGCTCTCCGCGCCCGCCTCGATCGCGCCGAGCTTGTTCGACACGACCAGGAACACCTGCTGCAGCGCGTCCTCGACCTCGGCATCTGCCACGCCGAAATTGCGCAGCAGCCGCGCCACGAAAGCTGCGTGCTGATCGAACAGCTCCCGCAACGACCGCTCGGTCGGTCGGGAAGCCGCCCGCAGCGGCGCGTCTTTCACGGCGGCGAGCGTCATCGTCTCTGACCGTAAATGCCCGCCCAGGGCCAGGATGATCGGCGGCCGTTGCTCATAGCTCGAACCGGTAGCCTACGGACACGGCCAAGTCCGCGATCACAGGCGGCACGGCGAAGAGGACCGAGCGCGGATCGACCACGACGATCCGAGGACGAGTCACCGGCACGAGGGCCCCCCCAGAGAGGCCCAGCACCAGGTCCGGGGTCGGCAGCAGCCGGGCTTCGAGCGCCACGTCAGCGGCGAACCACGCGCCAGCGTCCGACTCCGGCACCGGGACCGCGAGCCCTTCGACCAAAATGGCGCCGCCGTCCACGCCCACCGTCGGCCGAAGCTCCAGCCAGGGCTGCACCGGGACGCGGATGGGCGCCGCTCCTACACGCAGCCACAGCCAACGAAACAGGCCTGTGCCCGCATCGCCCTCCACCTCGAGCGACTGCGCGTAACGCACGGCCAGCGTGGCCCGCAGGCTCACCCACTCATCGGTCCTGGGCTCGAACGCCAGCTGCACGCCCGTGCCCAGCGCCACGGGTGGCGCGAGGCCCACGAAGACGGCGCCCAGCGCGCTCAGCTCGATGACCAGGGCGCGACTCACCTCATCAGGAGCAGGCGCTGGCGAAGTATCCGGAGCGCGTCGCGCAGGCGGTGGCTGAGGAGCCGGGGGCGGCTTCACCGGGGGAGGCTCCGGCGGCGACGGCGGCTCTGGGGGGACATCGAGCAGCGCGCTGGGATCGACGATCAGGGAGAACGCGAGCACCAAGCCGTCACGCACCTCGGGGCACGCTGCGCCCTCGAGCGTCCGCACCACCCGCTCGCCCCCGCTCCGCGGCCACACGGAGAGCTGGCCCCGAACGCCGGCCTGACTCACGCTGAACAGCACGTCGGCGCGCCACGTGGGCTCGTCGCCCGCACGGCTACGGGCGGCTGGGAGACGCTCTTGCAAACGCGCGACGAACGCCTCCGCGCCACCGCACTCTGCCGGCCCGACGACCGTGACCTCCATCGGCTCGCCGGGCAACTGCGCGTGCGCTGCGGCAGGCGCAGCGAGCGCCAGCGCCAACGGCAACCTGCGAGCCGCAGCCACCCACACCCCGCGAGTATCGCGCAACCGGCCCCCGGCGGGCGGTCACATCTCGAGGCTTCACGCGATGAGCAAGCATGTTCGACACCGCCCGCCTCTCACTGCTGGTGACGCTGCTGCTCCCTTGCGCTGCCTGCGACCGCACCACGACCAGGTCGAGCGTCGGGCATGAGCCTCGCTCGTGGCTCTCGAGCGCGTGTTGTGACCTGGAAGCGAGCCGAGCGCCCTCGGGGCCGACCCTCTCCGTCATCAGCTACAACGTGAACTTTGGGTTGGCGTCGTGCGGCGGCGACCCGATGGGGACGCCTGCCGCTGGGCCGTGCCGCGCAGATCCGGACACGGTCGAGCTGCTCGAGGCGCTCGACGCTGACGTCCTCATGCTGCAAGAGACCACGCCTGCGTGGGAGGCCGTCCTCCGACCCAGGCTCGCGGCGCGCTACCCGCACGCCACCTTTCATGGGCCCGGGCACTACACCGCCGGAGGCAACGCGACGCTGTCCAAGCTGCCCATCCTGAAGGACGAATCGTTGCCCTCCCCATTGCGCTGGTTCCCCGCCAATCGTTTGGTCGTCGCCGCGTCGTTCGGCGAGCTCGAGCTGCTCAACGTGCACCTGCGCCCCGCGATCAGCGAGCGCGGCAGCTGGGTCGAGGGTTACTTCTCCACCGGCCACCTGCGCAAGCGGGAGATCGACAGCTACTTGCCCAGCTTGGATCCCAAGCTCCCCACCATCGTCGCGGGCGACTTCAACGAAGACACCAACGGCGCCGCGCTCGAGACGCTCGCCAAGCTCGGCTTCGAGAGCGCGCTCTCCGAGCAAGACCGGTCCGCCAAGACCTGGCACTGGACCGCGTACGGCCTGCCGCTCGCGCTCACGCTCGATCACGTCGCCTACGAGACCAGCGCGTTCGTCGTCGAGTCGGCCGAGGTGATCCCGGGCGGGCGCAGCGACCACCAACCCGTGCGCGTGGTGCTGCGCAAGCGGTGAGCTCCATGCTCGAGCGAGGCGCGCGCCAGCGGCGGGCTCGTGCTACATCGCCGAAGATGGTGATGAAACTCGGAGGAGCTCTGGTCGGAGCGAGCTTGGCGCTCGCCGCGTGCACGCCCGGCGCAGAGCCGCAGCTGCCCAAACCCGAGACCCCGCGCGGCAGCGCCACAGCGCCCGAGGCGGCGCCGGATCCCAACGCGCCGACGCCCTACACTGCGGCCCAGATCCGCGAAGGGTGCCCGCTCGGTCGCACGATCGTATTCGTGATCGAGACGCCGGACAGGCCACCGGTCAAGAAGCGGATGGTGTTCGTCGATGTGGACGATGAGCGCGCCACGGTTCGGTCCGAGGTGCTCGACGAGAAGGACAAGGTCGTCGGGCAGCCAGAGATGAAGATCAGCACCTGGGAAGAGCTGCGCAAGCACGCGCTGTTCCCGCGCGAAGTGACCACGGTGTCGCAGGCGGTGGCCGAGACGCCCGCCGGCAGCTTCAGCTGCACGCGCTACACGGTGATCGAGAAGAGCGCGGCGGGTGAGTCCAAGCTCACCCTCTGCTTCGCCAAAGAGCTGCCTGGCCCGCCGGTGGAGATGACCGAGGAGAAGGACGGCAAGCTGGTGATGTCGATGACGCTGCTCAAGAACGAAGCGGCGAAGTAGCTCGACGCCGGCGATGCGTGACCGCGAGCGCCGCGGCACCGAGCAGACACAGGGCGGCGCCAGAGCTGGTCGAGCTCGCGGGCGTGCTGCAAGAGCAGCCGTCTTCCGAGCCGCTGCCATCGCCCGAGGCGCCACCGCTCGCGCCGGCGCCACCGTCGCCGCTACTGCCGCCGCTCGAGGGTGAGCCGCCCGCGCCGTTGCCGCCGTTGCCAGCGCCACCACCGGCGCCCGGGCCCGTCGCCGTGGTGGGCGGCACCTCCGTGGTGATGCGCAGATCTGCGCACCAATAGTAGATGTCGTCCCCGCCCTCGGGGCCCCACGGCGGCTTGTCCGTCATGACCTGAATGAGCTGCAGCGTGCACAGCTCACACTCGACGTTGGGGATAGTGATCTCTTGCGAGAAGGTGCTGCCGCCGTTGTCCTCGATGTTGTCGGCGAGCACGGTGGGCGCCACGTAGAAGTCATCGAAGTCGGTGGGGTCGACCAGTCCGTCGTCGCCGCCGTCCGTGTCGATGCTGATGCGGAAGTGCCCCGGGTGGTTGATGGTCTCGGTCCACTCCACGAGCAGCGTCTGGCCGGGCGCAACCACCGTCACGTCGCCGGTGAGCGAGCCCGAGCCACACGGCCCCGTCTTCTGGCCGTTGCTGGTGTACGCGTAGCGCGCCTCGGGCGAGTCGAGCCGAATGTGAGCCTTGGCTTCGCTCGCCAGCGACAGCGAGAGCGCCGCCGCCACGCCACCAGATACCAGGATTCGCATGCGTCGCAGCGTAGCCGAACTCGGAGCGCCTTTCCTGGGCGAACGACCGCGCGGCCCTCACCCTTCGCCGATGGATCGCTGGACGAAACACAACGCGATGATCGCGTCGCGATCGCGATCGAGCGAGAACACTGGCAGCCCCTCGGGCGCGCCGGGCTGTGGCTTGCCCCGTGGGGGTGCGGCGATCCTGGGGAAGACCGCCGCCGGGCCGAAGCGGGGCGCCTTCGTCGCGAGCTCCTTGCCTGGGCTCGGCGACGACTCATGCAGCTCCCACGTTGGCTTGCCGCTCCGCGGCATACGCATCACCAAGGGCCGCTCGAACCCGAGCGCAGCGAGGCAGTCGACGGGCGAGAGCGCGGGCGTGGCATCGGCACAGAACGAAACGAGCTTGCCCCCCGCGGTCAGGGACTCACCCGGCGTGACGCTAAGCGCAGGCCCGGCGGCGGTCAGCGCTCGTTGAAGCGCCTCGAGGTCCGTGGCGGCATCGACCGTCGCGCGAACCTGCGTGCAGCGGGCTCGGGCATCGAGCTCTCCTGGAGCGCCGGTCGTCGCTGCGCTGGGCGTTGGGGTGGCATCGGCAAGGGGTGCGGTGACGGGCTCGGCCAGCCGCGTGTCGGCGTCCGCACGCGTGGAGCCCGGAGCCGAAGCGCACGCGAGCGAGAGCATCGCCGCCGACGCGAGCGCGAGGACCGATCTCACGGGCCTGGCGTCAGTCCTCTTCTTCGGCGTGGCCGTAGACCTCACCACCTGCCTGCTGGAAGGCCTGTGCGCGCTCGCGTAGTCCGCGGGCGCGGGCCTTCTCCACGACCTGCAGCCGCCAGGACTACAACAGCCTGATCACCCAGGGC
>CAZXMG010000075.1:0-36603 GCA_964641275.1 uncultured Polyangiaceae bacterium | reverse complement strand
ACCTCGCCGTGCTCGGCCGCGGTGCGCTGCTCGACGATCACCTCAGGCTCGGGGCAGCCCGCCAGGACCAAGGCCCATGCCAGCACCGCGGGCCCTCTCATCGCGGCGCTCCTTGCACGAGCGAGATCGAGTCCGGATAGATCCCGACCTCGGCGCGCCACACGACGTTCAGGCTCGCGTCCAGCCGTACCACCTGGCCCGGGGTCTCGCGATCTCCCTCACACACCACCAGCGCGTGCTCACCGTCGAGGGTGACCGCGTGCGGCAGCTTGCACTCGTCGTCCTGGAAGGTGCGGACGAGCGGCTCTGTGCTGCCCGTGAGATCGACCACCCACAGCTCGTCGGGCTGCTGCGTGGGGATGAAAATCGTGCTCCCGTCTTCGGAGAACGCGGTGAAGAAGGGCGCGCCGAGGGTTGCTATGGTCTGCTCTGGATCGAACGAACGAGCACTGGTGTCGAAGAAGCGCACGTCGCTCGACGCCGTGTTGGAGACGGCGAGCAGCGGCTCCGTCGGGCTGAGCGTGAGCGCGTAGGGACCGTAAGTGGGTGAGCCGAAACCGCTTACTCCGCCGCCGACATCGATGAGCTCGACGGTGGGCTCCGCGGGTGCGAGATCGACCAGCGCCAAGCGATCTTCGCCGTAGCAAGCGACGTACAAGAGGTCGCTCGCGAGTGGTGACGAGACCATCCCGTGCGGCGCGACGCAGGTCTTGATCAACGTGGCCGGCTTCGAGCCCGTGAGCGCGAGCTCGCTCGGATCCACCACCGCGATGGTGGCCTTGGCGGCCTCGTAGTCGGTGGCGTTCTCGACGGCACGCAAGAGGTCGAAGTGCGAGGTCACCACGCGGCCGCCCGAGGAGAGGATGATGTCGCCTGGGTTGGGATCCACGCGCACCTGCCCCACCACCGAAAGATCGCTCATGCGAAGCTTCTGCACATACCCGTAAACCGCGCTCGACCCGTGGCTGGCGTGCGGTCCCCCTAGCCCGGTCGAGGGATACGACAGCCCGATGTAGAAGAAGCCGCCCGCGTCGTCTCGCGCGAGGTGGTGGGGCCCGTCGATGTCCACCGGGTTTCGTCCGACGGGCCGCTGCGCCACGAGCTCGCCCGTGGCGGCGTCGAGCAGGGTCACGGTGTCGGAGTAGCTGTCTGTCACCACCACCGTCGAGCTCGGGTAGGCGATGTCCTCGAGCTGGTCGGGGTAGGGCACGCCGGCGTAACCCTCCACCTGGACCTCGACCACGGGATCCGGCTCGCAAGCGCTGCCGAGCGCTGCGAGGATGATCAGAGTCGGCTGGAATCGACCGCGAAGAAAGCGCATCAACGCGCCGATCATACTCCCGGATCTGGAGCTTCGCCCGTCCGCTGGCAGCGGACGGCTGGGCGAGGGGGCTTGCAAGGGTCCCCGGCGTCGGGTAACCCCTCGGCGCCCCGGATGGCATCCGCAACCTCCCTCGTCATCGTCGAGTCCCCGGCCAAGGCCCGCACCATCGCGGGGTTCTTGGGCCGCGACTACGTCGTGGAGTCGTCGATCGGCCACATCCGAGACCTGCCTCGCAACGCCAGCGACGTGCCCGCGGCCTACAAAAAGGCCCCCTGGGCTCGGCTCGGCGTCGACGTCGACAACGGTTTCAAGCCTCTGTACGTGGTCGACGCCGACAAGAAGGCCCACATCCAGAAGCTGAAGGGCCTGTTGGCCGAGGCGAAGGAGCTGTTCCTCGCGACCGACGAGGATCGCGAGGGAGAGAGCATCGCGTGGCATCTGCTCGAGGTGCTCAAGCCCAAGGTTCCCGTGAAGCGGATGGTGTTCCACGAGATCACCCGCCCCGCGATCAAGAAGGCGATCGAGTCCCCGCGAGAGGTGGACCGGCGCCTGGTGGACGCCCAGGAAGCTCGCCGCATCCTCGACCGGCTGTACGGCTACGAGGTCTCGCCGGTGTTGTGGAAGAAGGTGATGCCCAAGCTGTCCGCTGGGCGCGTGCAGAGCGTGGCCACGCGCATCATCGTCGAGCGCGAGAAGCAGCGCATGGCCTTCGTGAAGGCGGGGTACTGGAGCCTGGACGCGAGCTTCGAGTCCGACAAAATTGGTTTCAGCGCCGGGCTCGTCTCGATCACCGGCGCGCGGGTCGCGAGCAGCAAAGACTTCGACGACAGCGGCAAGCTCGGCAAGGCCGACCTGCTGGTGCTCGACGAGGCGCGCGCGCGCGCCCTGGGCGACGCGCTGCTCGGCCAGAAGCTCTCCGTCACCAGCGTCGAGCGCAAGCCCAACCGCCGCTCGCCCTCCGCGCCGTTCATGACCTCGACCCTGCAACAGGAGGCTAGCCGCAAGCTGCGCTTCGCCGCTCAGCGCACCATGCGCTCGGCGCAGCGGCTGTACGAGTCGGGCTTCATCACCTACATGCGCACGGACTCCACCCAGCTCTCCACCGCCGCGGTCGAGAGCGCGCGCGCCTTGATTCAGAAGATGTACGGCGCGGAGTACCTGCCCAAGGAGCCGCGGGTCTACGCCAAGAAGGTCAAGAACGCGCAAGAGGCCCACGAGGCGATCCGCCCGGCGGGCGACACGTTCCGCCACCCGGACGAGGTGGCGCGCGAGGTGGGCGTCGACGAAGCCAAGCTGTACGAGCTGATCTGGATGCGCACCATCGCCTCGCAAATGAACGACGCTCAAGGCGAGAGCGTGGCGGTCAAGATCGCAGGCAAGACGCAGAAAGGGGAGGAGGTCGAGCTGTCGGCCAGCGGGCACACCATCGTGTTCCCCGGCTTCTTGCGCGCGTACGTCGAAGGCAGCGACGATCCGTCGGCCGAGCTCGAGAGCCGCGAGCGGCCGCTGCCGCGGCTGGAAGAGGGCCAAGCGCTCACCGTCCTGGGTGTGGATCCCAAGTCGCACGAAACGCAGCCTCCTGCGCGTTTCACCGAAGCGAGCTTGGTGCAGAAGCTGGAGGAGCTCGGCGTCGGGAGGCCGTCCACCTACGCCGCGATCATCGGCACCATCGTCGATCGCGGCTACGTGTGGAAGAAGGGCGCCGCGCTGGTGCCGAGCTTCCGCGCGTTCGCCGTGATCCAGCTCTTGATGAAGCACTTCGACGCGCTCGTGGACTACGCGTTCACCGCCAAGATGGAGGACGATCTCGACGCGATCGCTGGAGGCACGCAGGAGTCGGGGCCCTGGCTCGAGCGCTTCTACTTCGGCGACGAAGGCCGCAAGAAGGAGAAGCCCGCCGACAAGAAGCGCGGCGGGATCCAGACCTTGGGTCTCAAGAGCCTGGTCGCCGATCGGCTCGAAGAGATCGATGCCCGCGCGATCAACTCCTTCTCCCTCGGCAACGACGCTGCGGGGCAGGAGATCACGTTGCGCGTGGGCAAGTTTGGCCCTTACCTGACGCGCGGCGAAGAGAAGGCGAGCGTGCCGGACGACTTGCCCCCCGACGAGCTCACGGTCGACAAGGCGTGTGAGCTGCTCGCAGCTCCGAGCAGCGATCGCTCGCTCGGGGCGGATCCAGACACAGGTCTGCCGGTGTACGTGCGCGCCGGCCGCTTCGGCACCTACGTGCAGCTCGGGGATGCCGGGGACGGTGCGGAGAAGCCCAAGACCGCGTCCATCCTGCGCTCGATGAGCGCCGAGTCGCTCACGCTCGAAGAGGCGCTGAAGATGCTCTCGTTGCCTCGGGTCGTCGGCGAGCATCCCGAGAAGAAGGCTCCCATCACCGCCCAGATCGGCCGCTATGGCGCCTACGTGACCTGCGACGGGGACAGCCGCAGCCTCGAGCGCGAGGAGCAGGTGTTCACGCTCACCGTGGACGAGGCGCTCGCGCTGTTCGCGCAGCCCAAGACCCGCCAGCGCAAGGCCGCGGCCGAGCCGCTGAAGGCGTTCCCCGAGGACGCCGTCTCCAAGAAGCCCATCAAGGTCATGCAAGGCCGGTTTGGGTTGTACGTGACCGATGGCGAGACCAACGCCTCGCTCCGGCGCGAGGACGCGCTCGAGACGCTCACCCACGAACGCGCGATGGAGCTGTTGCAGATGCGGCGCGACCGCGGCGACGTCCCGGGCAAGCGCCCGGCGCGTCGGGGCGCTCCCAAGCGTGGCAAAGCCGCGCCGGTGAAGAAGGCCAACGGCGCCGCGGAGGGCAAGGCGCCCAAGGTCGCTGCCGCGAAGAAGCCGGCCCCGAAGAAGCCCGCTGCCAAGAAGGCCGCCGCCAAGAAGGCCGCTGCTCGGAAGAGCGCCGCCACGAAGGGCGCCGCCAAGAAGCAGCCCGACGCATGAGCCGGCGGGCCGGCTCCGTCCTGGCCTGGCTCGTCACCGCCGCGAGCCTCACCGCCGCGTGTGCGCGTGAAGCGGGTGAGCGACGCGTCGTCCCGCCGCCTGCCACGTACACGGCGCCTCCCCCCATGGCCACGCCGCCGCCGCTCGTCAGCGAGCGTCCTAGACCCACGGCCACGGCGCCGCCTCTTCCGCCGCCGAGCGCTTCGACCACGCCCAGCGCGCCTGCCCCGATGTCACCCAAGGAGCTGTTCCGCGCCCAAGACGCGTGCCTCGACCATTGCGACCAATTCGCGTGCATGAAGGTCGCCGACGCCTACCGCCAGGGTAGCGGCGTGCCCATGGATGTGCTGGCAGGCCGTCGCTACGCCATTCACGCGTGCCTCGAGTGTGGCGCGCCGGGCCTCGCGATCGTGGACCAGTGCCCCCAGTGGGGCGTGGCCGACAAGAAGAAGAAGTAGCCGGGACTACCCAAACATCGGCCCCGGCATGGGGAACAGCGGCCGCTTCACCACCGGGTTCACCAGCATGGCGAGCGCGATCCACAGCGCGATGAGGCCCAGCGCCAAGGTGGCGAGAGCGATCACGAGCTCCAATCCTGCGACGCCGCCGTACCCGCGCAGCAGCTTGCACGCATAGATGATGTCGATGTCGAGCAGGAACGCGAACAAGAGCTTCGAGTGGAAGCCGAAGGCATACGTCAGCGGGATGAACAGCAAGAGCGACGCGGCCTCGGTGGCCAACAGCACCGTGTGATCCGCCGGCCGACCCTGGGAGGCGGCGTACAGCGCCCACGCGTTGAGCGCCCAGTTGAACGCGAACGCGGTGAACACCGTGGCGCCGAGCAGGTTCTTGTTCTTGAAGTTCAAGAGCCCCGCCGTCAGCTGACAGCCGAAGCCGAACAGGAAACAAAACACTGCCGCGGTCACCAAGCCTTGTGGGCCCAGCTTGGCGCCGAAGGCGATCGGGAGCAGCGCCGCGCAGCCCATGCAGAGGCCGATCAGCCCGAGCGGCGTCGGCTCGGCGAAGGGCAGATCCGCGGCTGCGGTGTGCGCGCCTGCGGCCGGCTTCTCGACCTCGCTGGCCTGCGCCTGGGCGCGGGCATCGGCCTCTACGATATCCATCACAGCCTGCATGAGCCCCTCTCGGTAATGCTGCTTTGCAGCACGTGTTGAGGTGGTCTTTTGGCTGGTTTTCGTGAACTAGTCAACCAGAATGTTGCGACGCAACAAATTGGCGCCGAGGCCATCGGCCCGAGCCGCGCACGCCGAGTGGTAAGGTGAGCGAGCCTCATGTCGCTCGGCATCGCCAGCCGCTTCGTCACGCGCGGTCCTGTGCGCGCCGAGATCCTGTGCGTTGCGTGGGAGATCTTCTCTGCGCTCTTGTTCGCCTCGGCGGTGGTGCCGGCGGCGCTGGCCACGCCGTGGTCCGGCGTGGTGTTCGCGGTCACGCTGCTGCTCTCCGCGCGCGCGATCGACACCGTCGCGAAACGAGGTGAGCAAGCCATCCAGGTTGCCAGTGCTGCACGCGGCTTGGCGTGGTTGCTCGCTTGTGCGGCGCTGCCCGAGCGAGAGAACTTTCGCTTGTGGATCGCGTCGGCCACCTTCGGGGTGATGGCGTTCGCGATGCGCCGCGCGGTGTATCGTCGCGAGCTCGTCTCCGCCAACGTGCCGACGGAGCCAGACGCTAGCGGCGCGGCCCTCGCAAGCTGGATGCGAGGCCGCCTGGGCGAGAGCGCCACCATGGCGGGGATCCTGGGCGGGCACGCGATGCTGCTGTTCGCCGTGGCGTTTCTGCGTGCCGATAGCGAGATGATCTTCCGCGGCTGGTGGCAGTTTTTGCCGGTGTTGGCGATCAGCGCGACGCTCGTCTACACCTCGTCGATGCTCGTGCTCACGCGCGAGATCGCGTCCGCTCTGCGTGCGGGGCCGAGCGGACCCGCGGCCGCCAAGCAAGCGGCGCTGGCGCGCCTGCGGCCGCTGCACCGGCGTCTGTCGTGGATCAACTTCGGGTTGTGGGTGGCCTGCACGGGCGCTGGCGTCTTCTACTTTCGCACCGGCCCCGCGTCGTTCCGCGAGAGCGATGCGTTGATTCAGCTCGGCTACGCGGCGATGTTTGCGTGGGGGGTGGCGTACTACCAGCGCGGCTGGGATCGCGAGACCGCGGCGCAGATCGAAGCCGTGATCAGGCGCTGGCTGGGCGGCGAGCAGGTGGAGTTGGAAAAGCCCGCGTACACTGCGCTGGCCATCCGCGAGCGCATGCTGCGCGACTTCGGCTCCCCGCTCTTGTTCGCGGCCGCGTTGATGTTGCTCTCGTCGATCAACCTCTACCGCACGCTGGGCGGGGAGGTGACGACGCGCAGCGAAGAGGCTCCGCTGCTGGCGCTGGTGGCTGCGTTCATGATGTTGGTGGTGGCGGTTGGCGGCGTGATCGCGCGCGTGGCGCGCGAGCTGTCTCGGCCGATCGTGCAGGTCTCGGACGCGGCAGAGACGGTGGCGCGGGGCGAGCTCGAGGCGGCGGTGCCCGGCGTCGACGGACCGGGCGAGGTCGCGCGGCTGGCCAGCAGCGTGGAGCGCATGCGCAAGCGCCTGGCCACGACCATCGCCGAGCTGGAACAGGAGCGCGCAGGGTTGGAGGAGAAGGTGCAGGCGCGCACGGCCGAGCTATCGGCGACGCTCGCGGAGCTGCGCGACGCCCAAGCGGCGCTGGTGCAGGGTGAGCGACTCGCCTCGATCGGAGAGCTGGTGGCCGGTGTAGCGCACGAGATCAACAACCCGCTCAACGCCGTGGCGGGCTCGGCCGAGCCGCTCGAGCAAGTGGTGGCTGACGTGCGCACCATGCTCGACGCCTACCGCGCCGCGGAGCGCGATCTGCCTCCGGCGCGCCGCGCCGAGCTGGAGAAGAAGCGCGGCGAGCTCGATCTCGATGCGTCGCTCGACGACCTGGTGGGCATCTCCGCCGTGGTGCGTCGCGCGACCGATCGAACGGTGCGCATCGTCCAGAATCTGCGGAACTTCGCCCGCAGCACCCACGAGGCCGTGCCCACCGATCTGCACGCGGGCATCGACGAGACGCTGGGGTTGCTCAACGCTCGACTCAGACAGAGCTGCATCCAGGTCAGCAAGAGCTTCGGCCAACTGCCCCCGGTCACCTGTCGATCCGGCGAGCTCAACCAGGTGTTCATGAACCTGGTGATGAACGCCATCCAGTCGCTCGAGACCGTCAACGACGCCGGCGACGAGCAGCTCGACAAACACATTCAGATCGAGACGCGCCTGGCTGGCAGCCACGCCGAGATCGCCATCAGCGACAACGGTCCAGGCGTTCCTCCGGAGTTAAGGCCCAGGATCTTCGATCCGTTCTTCACCACGAAACCGAAAGGCCAGGGCACTGGTCTCGGGCTCTCCATCTCGAGCGACATCGTGCGCAAGCACGGTGGCTCGATTCGAGTGGAGGCTGCGAGCGAGGGTGGCGCCAGGTTCGTGGTGCGCGTCCCCGTCGTCCCCGAGTCGCGGCCCTCCCGCGCACGCGCCAGCGCGTAGCGCGTTCGCCCACGGCGAGCACTTGAGCGCTGAGCAGGTGGATAAAGGTGCGCGAAGCGCGCCCTTCCGTCGCTTCGCTGGCACTTGGAACAAAAACAACTCGCTCCTGGACAGGGGGTCGACGTGGCTGGTTTCGCGTTGGTACATTCCGCGGAAGGTTC
The DNA here is from genome assembly GCA_964641275.1 of uncultured Polyangiaceae bacterium. Taxonomy (GTDB): domain Bacteria; phylum Myxococcota_A; class Polyangia; order Polyangiales; family Polyangiaceae; genus Xiheicaenibacterium. The sequence goes on along the minus strand of CAZXMG010000075.1, from coordinate 28,639 downwards.
GCATGCAAACGGGTCCAAGCAGCTTGCCCAAGTCTCCGGTGAGAGGAGCCATCGCGTGGCCATAGCTTCTGCACGTCGCGGGGCCAGCGCGGACCCCGCGCTCGGCAAGGTCGTAGCGGGTCGGTATCGGTTGGAGGCGCGCCTCGGCGAGGGCGGCATGGGCGTGGTGTATCGCGCTCGGCACGTGCTCATCGATCGCGTGGTGGCGCTGAAGCTGATTCGCCCGGACTTACGCGGTGAGACCCACTTGCGGGCCTGGATGTTGCGCGAGGCGCGTGCTGCGAACCGCGTCGACCACGCCCACATCATCGACATCCACGACATCGGCGAGACAGAGGAGGGCGAGCTCTACCTGGTGATGGAGTACCTGGTCGGCACGCCCCTCTCGCAAGAGCTGGCGCGCGGCCCGATGCCCATCGCCCGCGCGATCGACATCTTGGAGCAGATGTGTGCCGCGCTCGCGCGCGCTCACGATCTCGGCGTCGTGCACCGCGATCTCAAGAGCGACAACATCCTGCTCACGCAGCGCGGCGGTCGCAAAGACTACGTGAAGATCCTGGACTTCGGGCTCGCCGCCATCGCGCGCGATCCCCGCCTCGCGCCCAAGGGCGCGGTGTTCGGCACGCCGGAGTACATGGCGCCCGAGCAGGCTCGCGGCGAGGACGCCAACAGCTCCTCCGACCTGTACGCGCTCGGCGTGCTGCTGTTCGAGATGCTGACCGGCCAGCTGCCGTTCCGATCCAACGATCGCGAGCAGCTGCTCGAGATGCAGCGCTCGTCACCGCCACCGCGCCCGCGCGGCATTCGCCCCGACGCCCACCCCCAGGCCGAGGGCATTTGCCTCCGATTGTTGGAGAAAGAGGCGCGCCGGCGCTACCAGGACGCCCACCATCTCCAAGAGGAGCTGAAGGCCCTTCAGCGCAGCTTGCCCACGCAAGCGTGGGACATCGAGAGCGGAGGCAACGAGGTCGTCGCGCCGCCGCCCCCGCCTCCGCCCGCGACTGCGGGGGTCACCGAGTGGGCGAACCGCGCCGCGCTGTTCGCGCGCATGGTCTCGCGCGCCTACCCCGCTGCCGCCGTCCCGCCGGACATCGCGGCCGCCTTGGCTCGCACCTGGGACTTGGCCGCCCGCGCCAACCAGCTCGAGGGTGAGGTCTCGAGCCACACCCGCAAGCTCGACTCGCTCGAGCGCAGGGGTCGCGCGCTGCGCGCCGAGATCGGCCGCAAGGTCGAGGAGCTGGCCCACGAAGAGTCGCGCGTTCTCCGTGAAGCCGCCGCCGATAGCGAGGATTGTGAGAAGGTGCGCGGCGAGCTGGGCGTGGCCGAGAAGAACGCGCTCGCGGCGCGTCAGCAGGCCGACGGCGCCATGCGCGCTGGGACCTTCGACCCCGCCGTGTACGAGCGAGCGGGCGCTGCAGCCGCCACCGCCAAGGCCAAGCGCGAGCAGTTGCAAAGATACGAGGCCAAGAAGAGCGCCCGCGAGACCATCGCGCGCGATCTCCGCCGCCAGATCGAAGATCTGCGCGCGCAGCTCGTGCGTTACGCCGAGGCGCTGGAAGAGGACCTGGCCCAAGGCCGCGAGAAGGTGGCGCACAAGACCCGTGAAGGCCTGGCCTTCGAGAAGGCGTTCGCCGAGGGCTCGTCGCTGATGCTGTCGCACCTGCGCAACCGGCCCGAGTGCCGCGATCTCGTCACGCAGCTGATGAGCGGTCCTGGCATGACTCCGGACACGCCGCCCGAGTCCAAGGCGCAGCGGCCCGAGGGCTGATCAGGCGAGGGCGCGGCGCAGGCGGCTGGCCGCGAGCTCGATCAAGCGGTCGGCGGCGCGCACCACGCCGCCCATCGAAAAGAAGCCGTGCACGAGCCCGTCCGCGCGCACCAGCTCGGCGCCGCCGCCCTCGCGCGCCAGGCGTTTGGCGAACTGCTCGCCCTCGTCACGCAGCGGGTCGAAGCCGCCGGTGAGCACGAGCGCGGGTGGAGCTCCCGACACGGAGTTCGTCCAGAAAGGCGAGACGCGGGGGTCCTTCTTGAGCTCGCGCCCGCCCAAGTAGTGCTGCACGAACCAGTCGATCGAGGCGTCGGTGAGCAGGTAGCCAGTGGGGAACAGCCGGTAGGACTCCCCGCTCTTGGTGAAATCCAGCGCGGGGTAGACCAGCAGCTGAAAGCGAAGGCGCGGCGCAGGATCGTCGCGCAGCGCGAGCGAAACGGCCGCGGCCAGGTTGCCGCCCGCGCTGTCGCCACCGATCGCCACGCGTGCCGGGTCCAGGCCCAGCGAGCGCCCGTCGCGCAGCAGCCAGCGCGTCGCAGCCACGGCGTCGTCGAAGCCGGCGGGAAACGGGTGCTCAGGCGCGAGGCGGTAGTCGATCGAGACCACCGTCGCGCCAGACAGCAGCGCCAGGCGCGAGCACACTCCGTCGAACGCCCGCGGTGAGCCCAACACGAAGCCCCCCCCGTGAAACCACACGATCGCGCTGCCGTCGGCGCGCGCGGGCCGGTACAGGCGGGCCTCGCGTTTGCCTTCGCCGCCAGGGGCAGGCGTGACCTCCAGCGTGACGTCGTCGGGCACCTCGTAGTCCAGCATGGGCGCGGTGCGCGCGAGGCGCCGGCGGGCCTCGTCCACGCTGCCTGCGGTCAGCTCGGGCTCTCGGATGAGCTCCGCCACGCGCAACAGCGCCTGCGTTTGCAGGTCGAGCGCGAGGCCGTCGGGCGAGCTCCGCGTGGGGCCAGCGAGGCGCTCGAGCACGCCGTTCGGCGCAGACAGCAGCCGGCGAACGGCGGCGCGCTCCAGGCGTTGGACCATCTTCATCGGGTTGTCTCCTGCGTCGAGGCGCGCGCCGCGGCGGCGCGCACCTCGGCCACGATACTCATCAGCCTCGCTGGGGTGTGGGTCTTCAGCTGCTCCGCCATCCAGCCCACGGCGTCGGGCAGATTGGCCGCGGCGTGGATGCGTGGCGTGCGCGGCGTAAGCAGGCGGGTCACCGAGCGGAGCAGCGCCGACTTCACCCCGTCGCCGGCGATCACCGCCGCCACGAAGGTGCGCGGGTCGCTCATCAGGCGCGCAATCACCTCGCGCTGCTTCTCGCGCACCTCGCTGCTCACGAGCTCCGCGCCCTCCTCGAGCACGGCGATCGCTCCCACCGGGCCGGTCGTGCGCACCCGCATCAGGCGCGCCACGCTTTCGATGTGCAGGAGCGACTCGGCCGTCATGCGCCCCGTACGGACCTGCACGCACACGTTCCCTGCCCACGCCACGGTGTTGTCCGCGTCACACAGGACGATCTCCAGCGCCCCAGGTCCGTCCGCCAAGGTCCGGAGCATACTCTCTCCCAGAACGCGATATCGACAGGGCGAGACCTGGTGTAGACCGAGCGACACGGGGAGGCCCTCTCTTGATCGCACCGCGCACCATCTTCTGGGCTGGGTCAGCGCTCGCGCTCGCCGTGAGCGTGGGAATCACCCTGGCCGCACCAGCGCTGTGGCCGCTGCTCGCGGTCCTGTCGCTGTTCGTGCTCCTGGGCGTGTACGACGTCGTCCAGGAGAAGCACGCGATCCGGCGCAACTTCCCGGTCGTGGGCCGCTTCCGCTACTTGCTCGAGCTGGTGCGTCCGGAGCTGCATCAGTACTTCGTGGAGAGCAACACGTCGGGGCGGCCCTTCAGCCGTGACCTGCGCTCGCTGGTCTACCAGCGCGCCAAGAACGTGACCGACACGATCCCGTTCGGCACGGAGAAGGACGTGTACGCGGTGGGCTACGAGTGGATGAATCACTCGCTCACCGCGATCCACCCGCCCGACGACCCGCCGCGCGTGTCGATCGGCGGCCCCGACTGCAAGCAACCCTACTCCGCGGCGATCCTCAACGTCTCGGCCATGAGCTACGGCTCGCTCAGCAAGAACGCGATCCTCGCGCTGAGCCGGGGCGCCAAGCTCGGCGGCTTCGCGCACAACACAGGCGAGGGCGGCCTCACTCCGCATCATCTCGAGGGGGGCGCAGACATCATCTGGCAGATCGGCACCGGCTACTTCGGCTGCCGTGACGAGCACGGCCAGTTCGACGCGGAGAAGTTCCAACAGAAGGCGGCGACCGAGCAGGTCAAGATGATCGAGATCAAGCTCAGCCAGGGCGCCAAGCCTGGCCACGGCGGCATCTTGCCTGCGCGCAAGGTCACCGCAGAGATCTCCGCGATCCGCCACGTGCCCATGGGCAAGGACGTGATCAGCCCGCCGTCGCACTCCGCCTTCAAGACGCCGATCGAGCTGTGCAACTTCATCGGCCGCTTGCGCGAGCTGTCCGGCGGCAAGCCGATCGGCTTCAAGCTGTGCGTGGGCAAGCGGCGCGAGTTCTTCGCGTTGTGCAAAGCCATGCTCGAGACCGGCATCTGCCCCGACTTCATCACCGTGGACGGCGGCGAGGGAGGCACCGGCGCGGCGCCGCTCGAGTTCTCCAACGTGGTGGGCATGCCCCTCACCGAGGGGCTGGTGTTCGTGCACAACGCGCTGCGCGGCGTGGGGCTGCGAGACAAGATCAAGATCATCGCCAGCGGTCGGGTGGTGACCGCCTTCGACATCGCGCGCAAGATCGCGATCGGCGCAGACCTGTGCAACAGCGCCCGCGCGATGATGTTCGCCCTCGGCTGCATCCAAGCGCAGAAGTGCAACACCAACGACTGCCCGACCGGCATCGCCACGCAGGACCCCGCGCTGACCGTGGGCCTGGTCGTGAGCGACAAGGCCGAGCGCGTCCGCAACTACCAGCGCAACACCGTGCGCGCGTTCGTCGAGCTGATCGCCGCGGCGGGCCTGGACCACCCGAGCAAGCTGCGCCCATGGCACGTGATGCGGCGCACCAGCTCGACCGAGTTCAAGCACTACAGCGAGATTTTCGACTACCTGGAGAAGGGCGAGCTGCTCGGCGACACTGCGCCCAAGGACTACGCCCGCGCCTGGCTGCAGGCCCAGGCGCACACGTTCGAGCCGCGCACGCTCGACGAGCGCGTGACCTGAGGTCTGTCGCGAGCCATCCGCGTCGACCGGCGGCGGCACTTGCGCTCGAACGATGGGGTGTGGCCAATCTGCGTTTTCGCACTTTCGCCTCGGCGGTGCGACCATACCGGGAGGCATGACCCAGCGCGCGCGCGTCTCTTGGTGGCTGGCCGCGGCAGGCGCGGGCGCAGGCCTGCTCCTCGGGTATGGGTTGGCGAGGCCGGGCTCGCCTGACCCGGCGGCCCCCGCCGAGACGAGCGCGGCGCTGGTGACGAGCACAGAGACCAGCGCAGCCCCGCCGCCAAGCGCGAGCGCCAGCGCGGAGTCGAGCCCTACGGACGATCTGGCGCTGGCACGTGAAGGAGACCTCGCCGCGCTGAAGCGGCTCGAGCTGCTGCCGCCTGCGGACCGCTCCCGCGAGACCGCCCTCGCGCTCCACCGCGGGCACGTGCGGCTCGCTGAGCGCGAGGCCGCGACGTTGCTGGCGGACCTGCGCGCGGATCCGTCGCTGCTCTCGGATGCGAGCACGATGATGTTCGCTGCGCGGCTCGCGCTCGATCCCGAGGTGGCGCCCGAGCTACTCGCGGGCCTGGTCGAGCTCGAGGGCCCGATCGCGCTCGACTTGGTGCACGACCTGGCGCGCTCCGGCAGCAGGGGCAGCCGGCTCGAGCTCTTGGCGCGCGATCTGCTGCGGCTCCCGAAGGTGCGAGCGCGGGCCAGCAAGGCGCTCGCGACTGCGCTTGCGCTCGAGGACCAGAGCGCCTGCGACGAGGCCGCGAACGCCCTCCTGCTCGCGGTCGAGCATGCCGACGAGCGGGCGCTGCCGGTGCTGCGAGCGCTCGAGGCCGAGAAGGGTTGCGGCGCCGACAAGCTGGCCGATTGTTTCCCCTGCTTGCGCGACGAGCCCCACGCGGGCCGCCTGCGCTCGGCCATGGAGCGCGCTCAGAAGACGCCGTTCGCGCCGGTCTGGCGCGCGTCGCGGCAGCAGCGAAAGCCCGTCGAGTAGTCGTGGTAGCGCGTGTCGTGCCCGGTGGCGGCGTAGTCGCAGCCCTGGCCGAGCGAGCTCGCGTCGAGGTAAAAGCCGCCGCGCATCGTGCCCTCGGGCTCGCTCGTCCACTCGTGCAGGTTGCCGACCATGTCGAGCACGCCGGCCTCGCTCTGGCAGCGATCGAAGCGCCCGGTGCGCGCGGCGGCGCCTGCCACCAAGTGCAGCCTTGGATCGTTCATCACGTCCACGCCCCAGGGAGAGCTCGGGCCCGCTTTGGGCGCCACCTCGGCGAGCGGCTCACGCGCCTCGTCGTTGCACGCGCCGCGCCGCTTGCGCTCCCCGTAGGGAAAGCGCGTGGCGGGGGCGCCGCGGCAGGCCGTGCGCCACTCGTCTCTGCTGCACAGCCGCTTGCCGGCTTCTTGGCAGGCGCGCGCGGCTTGTTCCTGGCTGATGTGGGCCTGGGGCAACACGCCGCGCAACGAGCGAGCGCGGACCCGCTGGGTGCCGGGCGATTGGTTGGCCGGGTGTGCGCCGGTCACCTGCCCGCGATCGTCGAGCCGCTCGAGCGAGGCCTCGAAGCGATCGACGCAGAAGCGCGCCTCGATCACCACCATGTCCGCCGGGCACGCGGGCTCGGCGCCGCGCACGCTGGGTGACTCGAGCGAGGCAGTCAGCGCGAGCGCGAGCAACGCGAGCCAGGGGTCAGTTCGGGTGGGCAAGTAGCCAATCCATGATGCGCCCGCCGAGCGTGTAGTCGAACGGGGGGATGTGCGAGCCGCCCTGGAGGGCCCAGAGCTCGACCTCGGTGCCGGCCTCGCAGCCGCTCCACAGGCTCACTTCGGTCTCGGCGCCGTCGAGGCTCACGTCGAGATCGAGCGGCTCGCCCGCTGCGGGATTGGGCGAACACTGGTTCACCATCACCCAGCGGCCCACGGTCTCGTCCACGCTCGGGTACCCCGTGTCGTGCGGCTGCCCTTCGAACTCGATCACGCCGCCCTCGTACGCGATCGTGTCGTCGGCCGTGCCGTGGATCTGCATCACGCTCACTGGCTCGCTCGGTTGGCAGGAGCTCGTGTCGAGCTCCATCGCGCCTGCGAGCACGGTGATGGCGGCGACGCGGTCGGCGTGGTCACAGGCCAAGCGGTGCGACATGAAGCCGCCGTTGGAGTGGCCCACGAAAAACACGCGGGCTGGGTCCACGTTGAGCGTGGCGCTGATCTCGTCGACCAAACCCATCAGGTAGGCGTCGTCGTCCACCTCGAGGTCGTCGAAATTGCAGCAGCCAGAGGTCGCGTTCCAGAACGCGCGACCCAGCGAGTCCTCGGTGCCGGTCGGGGCCACGAAGATCACCCCGCGGTCCAGCGCCGGTTGCGACAGCTCCAGGTAGACGTCCTGCAAGAAACCGGTGGCTCCGTAGCCGTGGAGCAGCACCACCAGCGGTGCGGGAGTGTTGGGATCGTACGTGGGCGGCACCCGCACGGTGACCGGCCGGTCGCCGCCCGCCTCGAAGTCGAGCGACGGGGCGCCTGCCTCGCCTCCCCCCCCGTCGCCACCCCCCGCGCCGCCGGCTAGGCTGTCGTCCGCACAGCCCAGCGCCAGCGCAGAGAACAGCGGCAGGTACGCCGCGGGAGAGCACCCCATGTACACTCCCGCACTGTATCAGGGATCGTTTGAGGTACGGTGAGGCCGGATGAGCGAGTTGGATGGCAGCGGCGCGACGATCGGCGGTCGCTACGAGCTGCTCAGCAAGCTGGGGCAGGGCGGCATGGGCGCGGTCTACGACGCCAAGCACCTCGCCACCGGCCGACGCGTCGCGCTCAAGCTGATCTCGCCCGAGCTCGCCGAGCACCCGCGGGTGCGCAGCCGCTTCGAGATCGAGGCCCGCGCGTTGGCCAAGATCGACTCGGACCACGTGGCGCAGGTGCTCGACGCCGGCTTCGACGAGGCGCGCGCGTCGCCGTTCCTGGTCATGGAGCTCATGCGCGGGGAGGACGTCGAGGCAGTCCTGAAGCGGGTCGGACCGCTCGCTCCCGAGGTGGCCATGCGCGTGTTCGTGCAGGCTTGCCGCGGGCTCGACCGCGCGCACCAGGTGGGCATCGTGCACCGAGACATCAAGCCGGCGAACCTGTTTCTCGCGCAGGTCGAGGACGAGCAGGTGCGCGTCAAGGTGCTCGACTTCGGCATCGCCAAGGTGATCGCGCCCGACGACCCCGACTCCGGCGCGATCAGCCTGGTGCAGAGCGGGATGTTGGTGGGCTCGCCGGTGTACATGTCCCCCGAACAAGCCCGCGGCCGCGGCGGAGTCGACCAAAAGAGTGATCTGTGGTCGCTCAGCGTCGTGCTCTACGAGATGTTGTGCGGGCAGGCGCCGCACGAGAAGACCGAGTCGCTCGGCGATCTGATCATCGCCGTGTGCACCGAGCCGTCGCCGCCCATCCGCTCCTTTGCACCTTGGGTTCCAGAGGCGATCGAGCGCCTGCTGATGCGTGCCCTCGCGCTCGACTCCGACCAGCGGTTCCAGAGCGCCAAAGACCTGATCGCCGCGGCCAAAGACCTGACCGGCGGCAAGCTCGAGCTCGACCTGGGCGCGTTCGTCCCCGCGGATCGCAGCTTGCCCGACGTCGAGAAGCCCGCCGTTGCCGCGAGCCACGCGGCGCCGTCTGCGACGCTCGTCGACCCTGCGCTGCAAAGCGCCACAGCCCCCGTCGCAGCCAGCGCGCCGCCGCCGCCGGCGCCCTCGCTCTCGCTCTCGCCAAAGCCTGCCTCCGTACCGGCGCCAGTGGCGGCGCCCCACTCCGTCGTCGCCGGCGCCCGGCCCGAAAGACACGAGGACGCCGAGCCGCCCGCGACCCGCGTCATGGTGCTCGGCGCGTTGGGTGTCGTCATCGGGGCCGGCGTCAGCCTTGCCATCGGCCTCAGCGTCATCGGCGCAGCTCGCCCGACGGCCAGCGCCGCGCCTGCCGGACCCGACGCGACAGCCAGCGCCGCTCCCAACGCGAGCACCCTGAGCTCGGCCGCTGCGCCCAGCGCCACGGCCGCCGCCGAGGTCACTGCCTCGGCCACGGCCACGGCCACGGTCGCGCCCAGCGCCACCTCCAGCGCCAGCGCGGCGGTCTCGTCCAGCGCGGCGGCCTCGTCCAGCGCGCTTCGCCCGGTATGGAGCGGCACCAACGTGCCTCCCACCGCGACCGCGCCCACTGCACCACCTCCCACGGCGACAGCGACCGCGCCCACCGCGACAGCGACCGCGCCGCCGAAGCCGAGCACCGCGCCCACGATCGCGACGCCCTACGATCTGTAGCGTCCTGGCGAGCCTGGCTCGCACCCGTTGCATCGGACGGCTGAGCGCCTCCGCAGCGTCGCCGCGCGTGGAACGAGGGGCCTCAGCGCACCGCGGCTCCGCGTTGGCGCCGGCAGGAGCACGGCGCAAACGCTGCCGGAACGCGAGCTGCTGGCTACATCGGCAGCTTGGCGGACAAGAACGACGTGAGCTTGACGATGTTCTTCTCGTCTTTGGCGAACCCCGGAGCCTGGTAGCCCTCGGCCCACACGCCGATCTCGTTCACCAGCGCGGCGCGGGCCTCGCTCGACTCGATGATCTCGTCGGTGGTGCGGCCGCGCGCGGCGCCGTGCAACAGGCCGTCGACGTACTTCACCAGGCGCGCGTAGTCGGCCTGCATCAGCTCCTCGATCAGGGCGCAGTCCGCGGCGAGGCGCTGCACGACCGCGGGTGCGGCAGCGCCGTCGAGCTTGCTGCTGGCGCGCTGCGAGGCCACGCGCAGCACGAACGCATCGTCGAGGAAGCCGAGATCCTCGATGCCGTCCGGGATCAGGTCGAGCGACTTGAACAGGTAGTTGAGCGACGAGGCGACGTGCTTGCGCACCGGCTCGGGCAGCGCTGCGTTGTCGAGCTCGGTCGCGAGCTGTTTCGTGTCTGCAGACAGCGTCTTGAGCCACTCGGGGAAGGCATCGAGGCAGCGGGCGAAGAGGTCGCTCATGGCGTTCTTTCTGGTTCGAGGAGAGGTGGCGATAGATCGATGCTGCGCCGGGCTCAACACAGCTTCAGCTGGAGAAGTAACCCACGATGAAGCCCACGATGAAGCACGCGGCGCCAACGGCGCCGACCACCCACCACGGGACTCCGACCGGCGGGGGCGCCATCAGCTCGATGGCAGGCGGTGGGCGGCTGCCTTGCGTGAGCGTGGGGACGCCTGGCGGGCGCTGCGCGCTGATGTGCGTCGACGGGTTCTGGGCCTGGTGCGGCGGCGGCACCGAGGGCACCTGCGGGGCCATGTGCCCACCGGAGCCCGGCGGCGCGCTGTGACGCTGCTGCTGCGCGCTCTGCGGGTACGCGTGGCTCTGCGGCTGAGGCATGCTGTGCGGCTGGGGCATGCTGTGCGGCGGGGCCTGACTGTGCGGTTGCGCGTACGCCTGGGGGGAGCCTTGCGTCTGAGGGCCGCGCTGCTGGTGCTGCAGTTGCTGCGCGGCCTGTTGCGCAGAGGGCATGCTCAGCACCGCGGTGCCTCCCTCGCGCCCGGGCGCGCTGCCGGAGCCAGCCATCATCGCGGCCAGGGCTTGCGACATCTCGGCGGCTGACTGGAAGCGTCGCGCGGGGTCTTTCGACAGCGCGCGCTGGAAGAAGCTGGTCCAGTGCGCGAGCGCAGGCGCGGCCTCGGCGATCGGGCGGATGTCCTGTGTCAGCACCATGGTCAGGCGCGTGAACTCGTTGTCCGCCGGGAAGGCCTCGTGCCCGGACAAGAGCTCGTACAAGATGATGCCGACCGACCACAGATCAGAACGTGGGTCGACGCCCTTGGAGTTCTTGATCTGCTCCGGGCTCATGTAGCCGGGGGTGCCGAGCAACACCCCGGTTTTGGTCTTGGAGCCCATGCCGCCGGCCGCGTCCATCACCTTGGCGATGCCGAAGTCGAGCACCTTCACGACGCGGTTGCCGCGCCCGTCCGGGATGAGGAACAGGTTGTCCGGCTTGAGGTCGCGGTGAACGATGCCCTTCTGGTGCGCGACGTTGAGCGCCTGCAACACGCCGAGCATGATGCCGGCAGCCTGCTGCGCGGGCATGGGCTGCCCGGGCTGCATGAAGGCCGACAGCGGCTGCCCTTGGAGCAGCTCCATCACCAAATACGGCGTGCCGTCCTCGGCGCGCGCGCTCTCGAAGATCTGCGCCACGTTGGGGTGGGCGAGCTGCTTGACCGCCTCGGCCTCGGCCATGAAGCGCGTCAGGATCTGCTGCTCGCTGACGAACTCAGGGTGCAGCACCTTGATCGCGCGCACGCCCTCGCCGCGCAGGCTCTGCGCCTCGTACACGGCGCCCATGCCGCCCTCACCGACCAGACGTGCGAGTCGGAAGCGCCCGTTGAAGACCGCGCCGACCAGCTGCTGGGCTTCGCTCTGCTGATCCATTCGCCGAGCTGCGAACCATACAAGCTTCGATCGGCTTGGGTAAGCCCAACCTTTCAGGGCGCGGGCGGGGGCAAGATCTTGGGCACCGCCGTGAGCTCGCCCAGGCCGGGCGGCCCGTACAGCACGCGGTACACGAAGGCCGTCGACCAGACTCGCTTGAGGTAGTTGCGCGTCTCCGTGTACGGAATGTTCTCCGCCCACAGATCGAAGTCCCACGCGGGCCGCTCCTCGAGCCAGCGCTCGGGCGCGCCCGGGCCGGCGTTGTAGCCGGGGATGGCGAGCACTGGCGCGAACGCGAAGCGCTTCTCGAGCTGGGCGTAGAAGCGCGCGCCGATGCGCGTGTTGTGCGACGGATCGAACAAAGTCAGCTCGTCGTACTTGATGCCGAGTGAGCGCGCGCCACGCGATCCGGTGGCCGGGATCACCTGCATCAGCCCGCGCGCGTTGGCGACCGACACGACCTTGGGCAAAAACGCCGACTCTTCGCGCATCACCGCGTAGAGCTTCCACTCGGGTACCTGGCTCTCGGCGCTCGCGGCGGCGACCTCGGTTCGAAACAGCCGCGGGAACGCGAGCTCGTACGCGCTCCGGAGCGCAGGTCGAGGCAGCTCGGAGGCGAGCTCGGCGACCTCGTTGCGCGTCGCGCTGCTGCCGCGCTCGCGCGCCGTGCGGAGCAGCGCGTGTGCTCCTTGCGCGTCGCCCGCGCGTGCCAGCAGCCGCGCTCCGAGCAAGATGATCCTCGGCTCCGCGCGCCGATCGAGGACGCCCAGGGCCCCGAGCGCGTCGCTCGTGCTGCGCGCGTCGCCCAAGCTCGAGAGCAAGAGGGCGGCCGCCACGCGCGGATCCTCGGCGGCGGTGGTGGGCACCCGCAGCGCCGCGGGGAGCGGGCTTTTCTCGCCCATGGCGGCGGTCAGTGTGAGCGAGGCCGCACCGGGGACGATCTGCTCCAGCCGCGCCGCCGCCAGCGCAGCGTAGAACGAGAGTGGCGCGCCCGTGAGCGTCGCCTCGTAGCTCTTCCGCGCCGCCGCGAGCTCACCCAGCTCTGCCTGCGCGCGCCCAAGGTAATAGGAGAAGCGGCCCGCGCGCGTGTACAGCAGCTCCGGGCCGAGCCCCACGCCGGTCTCGAGCGTGGGCTTGGCCTCGGCCCACGCCGCGCGCTCCATCGCCTCGAGCGCCAGCGCGAACAGCCCGTCGCCGGTCCGATCGCCGGCCGGGTAGTCCTTGGCGATGTCGCGCAGCAGCGTGCGGAACACCAGCGTGTTGCCCGCGGCGAGCTCGGCTTGCGCGCGCTCCACCCGTGCGTCGTCGGCGTGTGCGCTCTTGGGCGCGCGCTGCTCGACCTGGGCGAACCACGCTGCGGCCTGGCTGTGCACCTTGGCCTTGGCGGCGCTGCGCGCAGCCTCGAGCAGCACCTCGATCTCTTGTTCTTGGCCCGCACAGCGGGTGACTGCGGCGCTCGACGCTTGGTAGCTCTCCGACTTGCGCTTGAGCTCGGCCAGCGCTTCGGCGCGCGCGCGAGCCAGCGTGCACGCGCTCGCCTTGTCCAGCTGGTCGAGCTTCTTCTCCAGCGGGTCGAGCAGCTTGAGCGCCTGTTTGGCCTGGCTCGAGCGCGCGAGCCGCTGTCCGCGTTGCACTCGTTCGGCGGGGCTCGGGCTCTTGATCCTGCCTTGCCGTTCGCGCGGCAAGCGGCCGAGCAGCGTATCTCGTGCGCGCAGCGCCTCGTCTGCGCCCTTGCCCTTGGCCGCGTCGAGCACCAACGCGTCTGCGATCTCCACGCCCAGCTCGGAGAAGTCGACGCCGGGGCGGTTCGTCAGCGCGCGCACGGTGCGCAAGCCGAGGTCCACGAATCCTCGCCTTCTTTTTTTTGGATCGAGCAGGACGCGGCCAGCGATGGCGCGGATCTCCGCCGTGTCACCGCGGGCAGCGAAGGACACGATCGCGCTCTCGTCGACGCGCTCGGACGAGAGCGCCGCGCCGTCCTTGGCGCCGGAGGCCGGGCTCCACCCGGGCAGCTCGCGCGCTTCCGTGATCGCGTCGGCGTGCCGCCCAGAGCTCGAGAGCAGCTCGACTCGCCGCAGCTTGGCGAACGGAGCCAGCACGTGCGAGGCGGGCACGCGCGCGTACGCGCCGAGCGCGAGATCCGGCACCTTCGCGCGCTCGAACAGCGACCCTTCCAAGAAGCTCGCGCTGCCGAGATCGGTGTGCCCGGCCCCGAGCTTCTCCCGCGCGCGGCTCGCGGCGCGCGCTGCCTCGAGCAGCTTGTCAGCGGCGAGCGCGGTCTTCACCTCGGCGAGCCAGGGCTCGTCGAGCAGGGCGCGCTGCTCGTCCAGCTCCAGCTCGGGCGCGGCCGGAGGCTCGACAGCGGCCGGCGCGGCGGCCCGTTCTTGTGGCAAAAGCGGGGGCTGCTCGCTGGGAATGGGCGCGGAAGCAAGAGGTGGCGCGCTCGCGCAGCCGGTCGCCCCCAGCAGCGAAAGCAGCCCGCAGAGAGCACGCCACCCCCCCCGCTCCGTCACCGCGTGGGCGTCTCCGCGCGCGCTTCGGCGAGCCGCCGCTGCTGCTCTTCGTTCATCGGCATCTTGCTCGTGGCCAGGTCTGCGAGGATGCGCGCGCGCTCGTCCGGGGGAGCGCCGTTCAGCGCCTTGCCCAGCTTGTTCTCGAAGCACTCGCTGACCATCCCCTCCATGTTCTTCACGCGCGCGCGCTTGGGGTCGAGCCCCTCCGCGAAGGCCGCCTCGATCATGGCGCATCCTTGCTCGAAGTTGCCGTCGGCCAAGAGCTTCTCCGCGTCGCTGAACTTCTCGGCGCCCTTGACCAGGCTGCCGCCGCCGGGGCTCGGCACCAAGAACGGCATGGCCGCGCCGAGCACGGTGAACAACGCGAGGCCGGTGAGCACCACGGCCGCGATGCCGCGCGTCGACTCGAACGGTGACATCGGGTCGAAGGCGCGCGAGGACGGCGCCTCTTCACCACGCGTGGACTTGGGGCCGGCCGCGGCGCGGGCGCGCCGCCACAGCACCTTCCACATGCCGAACGCCGAGAGCCCGAACGCAACCAGTCCGAAGCCTGTGCCCAGCTTGGCCAACGCGCGGCTCTTCTGGGCGCCCGCCTGCATCGTAGCCTCGCGCTGCTCGCTGTCGGCGCTCTCGATCGAGCGCTCCGCCTCGATGCGCGCGCCCATCGCGCCGACCACCGACGCGCTGGTGGTGAGCAGGCACAACACCAAGCCGACTGCGCCGAAGGCCGCGCCGAAGCGGGATCTGGACAGGGCGAGCGACATCACGCCGGCCATGACGGCCAGCAATCCACCGATCAGGATGGCGAACGCGATGGGGCCGTGGGCTTTGACCAGCTCGGTCATGCGGGGGCTATACACGGTCTTTCGCGGGGGGGCCTGTAAGCTGGGGCGCTCGGCCCCCGTTTTCGTGCTCGGAGGTCGCGATGCGTAAGGCGTTTTTGGGTGTGGTTGGGCTGTCGATGTTGGGTGTGATCGGGTGCGGCGCTTCTGCCCCGGCCAAAATGGCCAGCGAAGCCGCGGCCGACCCCGGCGCCGCCCCCCCCGCGCAGTACCCCTTGGCCGCTGGCGCCATGGCCGAGTCCGCCCCGGCGGCGGACATGGCCGGCGCGACCCCCGCCGCTCCCGCGCCGCCCCCTGGCCGCGTCGTCGCGAGCAAAGAGGCGCCCAAGGTGGTGACCGGCAAGGCCCCGCCGACCGTGGCGCGCGCGTTCAACGGCGTGAAGGCTGGTGAGTGGGACGACAACGCCAACTACCGCGACTTTCTCTCGTACATCTCGCAGAAGGAGTCGCTCGGCATCGACCGCATCGACGTCTCCAGCCGCCAGTTCTTGCTCGCCCTCGACAAGAAGAACCAGGGCATCCCCAACTGCGCCATCACCGTCAGCGACGACGCCGGCAAGTCGATCAAGCTGACGACGGCGGCCTCGGGGCGGGCGTTGTTCTTCCCTCGCGCGTCCGGTCTGAGCGGCGTGCGCTTCACCGCCAAGGCCGCGTGCCTCGCCCAGAACGACAGCGCACAGATCTCGTTCGACGCCAGCGAGGCGGACGGCGCTTCGGTGCTCAAGTTCAAGGGGGAGCGCGTGGTCTCCGATCAGCCCACCATCGACGTGGTCTTCGTGCTCGACACCACCGGCAGCATGTCCGAGGAGATCCAAGGCGTGAAGGACAGCATCCAAGAGGTGCTGAGCAAGCTCGACAAGCGCGCGATCGTGCGCATCGCGCTGGTCGAGTACAAAGACAAGGGTGACTCGGTGGTGACCAAGACCTACCCGTTCACGACCGACCTCAAGGGCTTCCAGCAGAAGATCGACGGCCTCTCGGCCTCGGGTGGCGGCGACGTGCCCGAGAACGTGAACGCCGGCCTCGACGTCGCGCTCAAGGACCTGGCCTGGAGCAGCAGCTCCGCGTCCCGCATGGCCTTCCTGATCGCCGATGCGCCCCCGCACCTCGACTACCAGGATGTGCCCAAGTACTCGGCCAGCGCCAAGAAGGCCGCCGAGCGCGGCATCAAGATCTTCACCGTCTCGGCCTCGGGCATGGATGACCTCGGCCAGGCCGTGTTCCGTCAGATCGCGCAGGTCACCGGCGGCACCAACATGTTCGTGTTGCGTGGCGGTGCGGGAGCGCAGTCCACGGGCGCGGGCGACGCCAAGTCGAGCTGCGGCGGCACGCACCAGAACTTCAGCAGCGGCAACCTCGACCAGCTGATCGTGCGCAAGATCGCCCTGGAGCTGAAGAGCCTCAAGACCGACCCGATGTTGATCGCTGGTCGCGGCCAGGACGAGGACGCCAAGCCCTGCGAGAAGCGCATCCTGCTCGTCGCCGACTGAGCGCGACCACGCACGAAGCCATCGCCGCACGGCGGCCTTGCTGCTAGAGCAAGCGCCGCCGTGAATCTCGAGGCGCTCTCTGCCCCGCCGGATCTGACCCACCTCGCCAAGCTCGAGGCGGAGAGCATCCACATCATCCGGGAGGTGGCGTCCGAGTTTCAGAAGCCGGTCATGTTGTACTCGATCGGCAAGGACAGCGCGGCCATGCTGCACCTGGCGCGCAAGGCCTTCCACCCGGCGCCGCTGCCCTTCCCGCTGCTGCACGTGGACACCACCTGGAAGTTCCAGGAGATGTACAAGGAGCGCGACCGGGTCGCAGCGCTGCCCGGCGTCCGGCTGCTGGTGCACGTGAACCGGGAGGGCTTGGCGAGCGGTGCCAACCCCTTCGACTGGACCAGCCAGAAGTACACCACCGTGATGAAGACGCACGGCCTGCTCGCGGCGCTGCGCGAGGGGGAGTTCGACGCGGCCTTCGGCGGCGCCCGGCGCGACGAGGAGAAGTCGCGCGCCAAGGAGCGCATCTTCTCGTTCCGTGATCGCGACGGCCAGTGGGATCCGAAGAACCAGCGACCCGAGCTGTTCAACTTGTACAACGGTCGCGTCGACAAGGGCGAGTCGATCCGGGTGTTCCCGCTCTCCAACTGGACCGAGCTCGACGTGTGGCAGTACCTGTGGCTCGAGGGAGTGCCGGTGGTGCCGCTCTACTTCGCCGCAGAGCGTCCGGTGGTCGAGCGCTCCGGCGCGCTGATCATGGTCGACGATGCGCGCATGCGGCTGCGCCCGGGCGAGGCGCCCACCATGAAGCGCGTGCGCTTCCGCACGCTCGGCTGCTACCCGCTCTCGGGCGCGGTCGAGAGCAGCGCCACCACCTTGCCGCAGGTGATCCGTGAAATGCTGCTCTCGAAGAGCAGCGAGCGCGAGGGCCGTCTGATCGACCACGACGAGGAGGGGTCGATGGAGACCAAGAAGCGCGAGGGCTACTTCTGATGCAAGATGCCCTGGCAGACATCGAGGGCTTCCTCGCTCGCCACGAGAAGAAGGAGCTGGTGCGTTTCACCACGGTGGGCAGCGTCGACGACGGCAAGTCGACGCTGATCGGCCGCATGTTGCACGACGTCGGAGCGGTGTTCGACGACCAGCTGCGCGCCGTACGCAAGGCCACCGCCGCGCGTCTGGGCGACGAGGAGATCGACTTCTCGCTGTTCACCGACGGCCTGATCGCCGAGCGGGAGCAGGGCATCACCATCGACGTCGCGTACCGGTACTTCTCGACCGAGCGGCGCAAGTTCATCGTCGCCGACACGCCGGGGCACGAGCAGTACACGCGCAACATGGCCACTGGTGCGTCGACCGCCGACATCGCCATCATCTTGCTCGACGCGCGCCTGGGCGTGCTCCCGCAGTCGCGCCGGCACGCTGCCATCGCCTCGCTGCTCGGCATCAGCCAGCTGATCGTGGCGGTGAACAAGATGGATCTGGTCGACTACGCGCAGGGCACCTTCGACGCGTTGCGCGCCGAGTTCCAGGCGTTCACCGCGCGGCTCGCGTTCGACGGCGTCACGTTCGTGCCCGTGAGCGCCAAGCGCGGCGACAACGTGGTCGAGAAGAGCGCCCGCACCGCGTGGTACCCGGGCGAGACGCTGCTCGGATTGCTCGAGACCTTGCCGGTTCGGCGGCCCGGCGAGGACGAGCCGTTCCGCTTTCCGGTGCAGACCGTGTTGCGACCGCACCTGAACTACCGCGGCTTCGCGGGCTGGGTGGCGCGCGGCATCGTGCGCGTGGGCGACGAGGTGGTGATCCTGCCGTCGATGCGCGAGAGCCGGGTGGCTGGCATCGACATGTTCCGCGGACCCGTGTCGCACGCTCCCGCGCCGCTCAGCGTCACCCTGCGGCTCGAGGACGAGGTGGACGTGAGCCGCGGCGAGATGATCGCGCTCTTGGCGAAGCCGCCCGTGGCCTCGAACGAGATCGACGCCACGCTGGTGTGGCTCAGCGAGCGCCCGCACGATCCGGCGCGCAAGCTGCTCATGAAGCACACCTCGCGCTGGGTCCCCGCGCGTGTCGCCCGCGTGGAGGGCAAGCTGTCGCTCGGCACGCTGGAGCTCGAGCCCACCACGACCATCGCGCTGAACGACCTCGTGCGCGCCACCGTCACCACCACGCGGCCGATCTTCTGCGACCCCTACCGCGAGGCCCGCGCCACCGGCGCCTTCATCTTGGTCGACGCGCTCGACAACACCACCGTGGCCGCGGGCATGATCGAGGCGCCCAAGCAGGGCACCGAGCCGAGCCGCGAGGGGCGCCCCAACCGCGACGAGCGCGCAGTGCGCCTGGGTCATCGAGCCGGTTTGGCCCGGCTCGCCACAGACGGCGCGCGGGTGGAGCGCGGGCTGTTCCAGCTCGGCGTGCTCGCGCTCGCGCTCGAGCCAGAGAACACCCGCCCGGACGTGGTCGCGGCGTTGGTGCGGGCGGGCGTGGTGGTGTTGGTCGAGGCCGTGTCGGATGAGCAGTTCGCGCGGTTGTTCGCCGAGCTGCCGGCCGACGTGCTGGATCTGCGCTCGGTCAGCGGCGACGTGGCTCGGCACATCGCGGCCGCCCTCACCGGGCGCGACGCGGAAGCTTCCGGCAGCGGGATCTGATAGAGAAACGATCTCACCTAACTTGCGAGGAATCATGCTCGACGCTCTCAGCCGCCGCTTTCGCCCGTCACACGTGATCGCTCCATTGCTTGGCCTGCTCGGTTTGGCGCTGGTGGGCGCGGCCTGCGGCGGCAAAGTCGTCTACATCGAGGACGGCGATGGGTCGGGGGGCTCTGGCGCGGCAGGTGGCGCGGGGCCTGGCCCCGGCCCCGGCCCCGGTCCCTCGCAGACCTCGACGACGACCACCGGCCCCGGTGACACGTGCACCCAGTTCTGTGCCGTGTGGGGCGCCTGCTCCGAGGGAGGCAACTGCGTCGCGGAGTGCCAGCAGCTGTTCGGCGACGACTGCGACGCCGAGGCGAACGCGTTCCTCGTGTGCCTCACGCAGAACTTCAACGGGACCTGCGAGATCGACGGGGACACCTGCTCGTTCGAGCTCAACCAGTACGCAGCGTGCACCAGCACCGGGCCAGGCTGCGTTACCGACTTCTGCGACGGTGGCGGCCCCGGCGGCTGCTACTGCCAAGGCACCTGCTTCGGCCAAGACCTGCTCGAGCAACAGTGTTTCGGGCCGATGCCGGGTGGCCCGGGAGGCGGACCGCCACCCCCGCCGCTGTGCGACTGTTTCTTCAACGGTGAGTACATCGGTAGCTGCGACTCGCCGGGCTTCGAGTGCTCGATCGAAGGCGGCTGCTGCCAGAACCTGCTCTTCGTCGACGGCTAGGGGCGTCCCCAGCTCTTCGTCGCTCTCGTCGGCCGCCCTTCGGGCGGACGGGTGCGCTTGATCTGCTGAGAGGCCGGGATCCTTCCCTTCGGGCAAGGGGCCCCGGTACCATTGGGCGATGCTTGCCCGCTTGGCTCACGTCGCGCTGCTTTGTTGGCTGGTCACGTTGCTCGCGTGTGGTCGCGCCGGCATCGAAGACAGCGACGCCGAGGGGGGCTTCGGGCAAGGTGGCACCGGGGCGGGTCCGAGCTGCGCACAAGACTGCGCGGGCTGCTGCGAGGACGGCGTATGCCGCCCCGGAAACCTGGACACGCAGTGCGGCCACGACGGCGAGAGCTGTGCGGTGTGCCTGGACGGCACCTGCGACCAAGCGACCAAGGAGTGCACCGGTCAGTGCGCGTGTGGCGACGGAGTGTGCACGCCGGCGTGTGAGACCAGCTCGAACTGCCCCGACGACTGCCCGGTCTGCACGGACGGCTTCTGCGGAGACGGCGCCTGCCAGCCCGAGTGCGGCGAGGATGGCAGCAGCTGCCCCTTCGATTGCGGTGGCGAGTGCATCTGCGGCGATTTCTTCTGCGACGTGGGCTGCGGGGAGCCCGAGTTCTGCTTCGAAGACTGCGGCAGCAAGTGCATCTGCGGCGATGGGTTCTGCGACTTCGGCTGCGGTGAGCCGGAGTTCTGCTTCGAAGACTGCGGCGGCGAGTGCATCTGCGGCGATGGGTTCTGCGACCCGTTCTGCGGCGAGGACCAGTTCAGCTGCGGACAGGATTGCTTCTGCGACTTCGGCTTCTGCGGCGACAACTTCTGCGACCCGTTCTGCGGCGAGAACCAGTTCACGTGCAGCCCCGACTGCTTCTGCGACAACTCGTTCTGCGGGGACGGCCAGTGCCAGCCCGAGTGCGGCGAGGACGAGTTCAACTGCGGTCTGGACTGCGGCTTCTGCGGCTTTTGCGGCGACGGGGTGTGCCAACAGTTCTGCGGCGAGAACGAGAGCAGCTGCTTCCCCGACTGCCAGTTCTGCGACTTCGGCTTCTGCGGCGACGGGTTCTGCGACCCGTTCTGCGGCGAGAACGAGTTCACTTGCACCTTCGATTGCAACGACTGCCAGAGCGCTTTCTGCGGTGACTTCGTCTGCCAGTTCGAGTGTGGCGAGAGCTCGTTCAGCTGCCCGTTCGACTGCGGGTCGACTTGCATTTGCGGGGACGGCATCTGCCAGCCGGGCTGCGGCGAGAACAGCGCCACCTGCAGCTTCGACTGCAACCCGTGCGTGTGCGGCAACGGCGTGTGCCAGCCGCAGTGTGGCGAAGACCAGTTCACCTGCCCGGACTGCGCGCAGCCGTGCGTGTGCGGCAACGGACAGTGCCAGCCCCAGTGTGGCGAGGACAGCATCACCTGCTCGTTCGACTGCTCGCCGATGTGTGTGTGTGGCAATGGCGTGTGCCAGCCCAGCTGTGGCGAGAACCAGGCCACCTGCAACATCGACTGCCTCGAGCCATGCGTTTGTGGCAACGGCACCTGCCAGCCCAGCTGCGGCGAGAGCCAAGCGACTTGCTCGCTCGATTGCGGGCTGCCGTGCGCTTGTGGCAACGGCGTGTGTCAGCCTGCCTGCGGGGAGTCCTCGGCCACCTGCTCGACCGACTGTGGCATGAGCTGCTTCTGCGGTGACGGCAATTGCTCGGCGGCGTGTGGCGAGACGACGTCCACCTGCTCGATCGACTGCGGCCAGCCGTGTGTGTGTGGCAACGGCCAGTGTCAGCCCACGTGTGGCGAGAGCTCGGGCACCTGCCCCACGGACTGCGGTTCGACCTGCGCGTGCGGCGACGGCAACTGCCAGCCGCAGTGTTTCGAGGATCCGTTCTCGTGCCCGCTCGACTGCCCGATCAGCTGCGCGTGCGGCGACGGGAGCTGCGACGCGGCCTGCGGCGAGAACCAGTCGAGCTGCCCGTTCGACTGCGGCCAGCCCTGCGTGTGCGGCAACTTCCAATGCCAGCCTGCGTGCGGCGAGACCAACGCCAGCTGCCCCAACGACTGCACGCTGGCCTGCCAGTGCGGCAACGGCGTGTGCCAGCCGGAGTGCGCGGAGACGGCAGGTAGCTGCTCGCTCGACTGCGGCGCCGGCTGCGCCTGCGGCAATGGCACCTGCCAGCCGGCATGCGGCGAGAGCCCCAGCACTTGCCCCAGCGACTGCTCCGCGAGCTGCCAGTGCGGCAACTTCGTGTGTCAGCCCGAGTGCGGCGAGAGCGTGCTCAGCTGCTCGCAGGACTGCAGCGGCTGCCAGTGCGGCAACAACTTCTGCCAGCCGGCGTGCGGCGAGAGCACCACCACCTGCCCCGATGACTGCCTGACCTGTTCTTGTGGGGATGGCAGCTGCGAGGCGGGCTGCGGCGAGAACTCCAGCACTTGCCCGAGCGACTGCGGGCCGAGCTGCGTGTGTGGTGACGGGACCTGCAGCGCCGCGTGCGGCGAGAACGAGGTCAGCTGCTCGGTGGACTGCTCCACCACCTGCCAATGTGGCGACTTCTTCTGCGACGCAGCCTGCGGCGAGGACCCGAGCACCTGCCCGAACGACTGCTTCAACTTCTGCCAGTGTGGCGACTTCTTCTGCGACCCGTTCTGTGGCGAGACGATCGAGACCTGCTCGTTCGATTGTCAGTTCGCGTGCACTTGCGGCGACTTCTTCTGCGATCCGTTCTGCGGCGAGAACACGTTCTCCTGCCCGTTCGACTGCGGGAGCTTCTGCCAGTGTGGCGACTTCTTCTGCGACCCGAGCTGCGGCGAGGACGTGTTCAGCTGCCAGACGGATTGCTTGCAGCAGTGCGCCTGCGGCAACTTCATCTGCGAGCCGTTCTGCGGAGAGGATCCCTTCGTCTGCCCGAACGACTGCGGAGTGTGCGCCTGCGGCGACGGCGTGTGCCAGTCGCAGTGCTTCGAGGACACCTTCAGCTGCCCCATCGATTGCCAGGGCGGCTGCGCCTGCGGCGACGGTACGTGCGATCCGTTCTGCGGCGAGACGGTGTTCTCGTGCCAACCGGACTGCTTGGGCCTGTGCATTTGCGGCAACGGGTTCTGCGAGAACTTCTGCGGCGAGAACGGCTTCACCTGCCCGGCGGATTGCTAGGAGGTGGCGCCAAGCGCTAACTTCTGGTCGCGATGAGCCAACGAGAAAGCGAGCTCGGACCGGCGGCGCTGATGGCGTTCAACGCCGTGTTCTGGCCCTACTTCATGCTCTCGAGCGCGGCCTTGTTCGTGCCCGCCGCCGGGCTCTACTTGCTGAGCCCGCTCGACAAGAAGAAGACGCTGCTGCGGCGCTTCACCGAGGAGTGGGGCGCGCATTACCTGGAGCGAGCGCCCTATTCCAGCGTCACTGTGTTGGGTCGCGAGAAGGTCGACCCCAGCCGGCCGGTCATCTACGTGTCGAACCACGAGTCGATGGTCGACGTGCTCGCCATCTTCGCCGCGCGACTCCCGGCGCTGTGGGTCAGCAAGGTCGAGAACTTCTACGCACCTTTTCTGGGCTGGAACATGGTTCTCAACGGCTACATCGCGGTCAAACGCGGGTTCTTGCCCAGCATCATGCGCATGGTGCGAACGTGCTTTCGGCGCCTCGCCGAGGGCCACTCGCTGATCGTCTTCCCCGAGGGGACGCGCTCGCTCGACGGTAAGCTGAGGCCGTTCCACCGCGGTGCGTTCATGTTGGCGACCCGCGCCCGCGTCCCGATCGTGCCCATCATCTTGGACGGCAGCCGCGACGTGCTCAAGAAGGGCAGCATGCTCGTGCGCCCCCGCCCGGTGACCATCCGCATCCTCGATCCGATCGACCCTGCGCACCTGGGCTACGACAGCCACAAGCTGCGGGACTTCACCCGCGAGCTCATGCAGAGCGAGCTCCGCAAGGTGCGCGGGACCGTGCGCGAGGCCCGAGGCATCGAGCTCGGAGGTGCCCCGTGACCTGCATCGTCGGGATGGTGCACGGGCCCAAGCGTGCGCGCACGGTCTACATCGGTGGCGATTCGGCCAGCGTGGCGGGCTGGACGGCGCGAGTCACCAAGCTGCCCAAGGTGTTCCGCAAGGGGCCGTTCCTGATCGGCTACACCACCAGCTTCCGCATGGGGCAGCTGCTCGAGCATGCGCTCGCCGTGCCCGCCCAGAAGGGCGAGCGTGACGACATGAAGTTCATGGTCACGGTGTTCGCCGAGCACGTGCGCGCCCTGCTCAAAGAGCGTGGCATGGCCAAGGTGGAGGCGGGCGCCGAGTCGGGCGGGCAGTTCTTGGTGGGCTACCGCGGCAGGCTCTACTCGGTGCAGTCGGACTTTCAAGTGAACGAGATGGCCGACGGCTTCGACGCCGTGGGCAGCGGGGCGGAGTACGCGCTCGGCGCGCTGCTCGCGCTCAAAGGGCTCCCGCCCGTGGCCCGGCTGAAGCGCGCGCTGGCCATCAGCGCGCACTTCAACATGGGGGTGTGTCCGCCGTTCTTCGTGCGCGCGCTGCGGGGGTGACCGCGCGCGTTCAGGACTTGACGGCGATCGTGCGCGGCTTGGCCGAGGCGCGCCGCGGCAGGGTCACGGTGAGCACGCCGAGCTTGAGCTCGGCCTGGATCCCGTCGCTGTCGATGTCTTCGGGCACGGCGAAGGAGCGCTTGAACATGAGCGGAACGAAGCCCTGGGTCTTGCGCTCGGCGCTGAGTGAGAGCGTGCCGTTCTCGCTCACCAACGTCAGGTCGCCGGCGAGCACGCCGGGCAGATCGCACTCGATGAACAGCGCGTCCTTCGTCTCGTACACGTCGACTGCGGGCGAGAGGACGCGCTGCGGCTCTCGCTTGGGCGCCACGTGAGGCTCGGTCTTGGAGGGGCCATTGTCTGGGTCTGAGTGCTGAGCTGCATGGTCTTTTCCTCGTTCGAGAGAGCTTGGTTCAGGAGAGCTCGGCCTTGGGCGCGCCGACCGCGATGCGGCGGGGCTGCGCCTCTTTGGCCTTGGGCAGGGTGACGGTGAGCAGGCCGTCCTTCAGCACCGCCTCGACCTGGGTCTCGTCGACGCGGACGGGCAGCTCGATCGCCTCGTGGAAGCTGAGTGCTGGACGCTCGCGGCGCAGCTCGCGCGCTCCGCTCGGCACCGCGCTCTTGCGCTCGGCCTTGAGCACCAGCACGTTCTGGTCGATGGACAGCTCGAGCTCGTGGTCGGCGATGCCCGGAATTTCGGCAGTGAGGCAGAGCGCCTTGCCCTCGTCGCGCAGCGAGAAGCGCACGCCAGCGGCGCGCGGCCGTGCGTACAGGAGTCTGTCCATCTCTCGCTCCATGGAGCGGAACCGGTCGTTGAGATCGAACATGGATCCAAACATGAGAAGCCTCCTCGAGGTCTCGGTAGTCGTGGGGGGGGGGCCCTGCGCCGACGGGGAGCAAGGGCGGCTGTGCGCTGCCCGAAACGAGGGAATTCAGCTGTCTTGCCAGTTGAACAAGAGAGCCATTCACCTGGCTCGCAGGTGAACCAAGGGGGGATTCCTCTCGGGTCGAGAGCGCAGCGGGTTGTACCGCGGAAAATGCGCACGGCCTTTTCCGTGTCAAGCGGCCCCGCTTTCCTTCTACGCTCCGCCACCATGAAGGGTCGCCTAGGGGCGTGGGGGATGGCCGCTCTCTCGTGGGGAGCGGAGCAGCGGGCCTGGTCGGCCGAGCCTGAGGCTCCGCCGGCCGCCGCGACGGACGCGAAGCCGGAGCTCGCGCCTCCTCCTGCAGAGGAGAGACCGCGCATCGCACCACCCGCCACCGGGCCGATCCCCACGCAGCGCATCGCGTACGAGTCCACGCTCGGCGCGCGTCTGAATCCATTGGGCTTGGAGCTGCAATACTCGCTCGCGTACCGGCACCGGCTGTACGCGTCGGACTCGGCGGCGCTGCGCGACAACTACTTCGGCGTGGTGCTGAACCCCACGTTGAACCCGGCCATCACGCGCTTCGGTGTGGCGCTGGAGTTTCGTCCGCTGACGCTGCTCCAATTCCAGGGCGGCGTGCATCAGGTCGGCTACGTCGGATCGTTCAAGCACCTGCAGACCTTCCCCAGCGCCTCCGCGGACTTCTCCGACACCGCTCGCGACGTGCGCGGTGACGCCGGGGCGAACCACCCCAGGCACGGGCTCGAGGCGTTCGCTCGGACCGTGGCGCTGGCCAAGCTAGGGCCCATCGTCATCCGTGACGACCTGATGTTCACCTACTCCAAGCTCGCCCTGACCAACGACGACCCGGTGTACTACCACCCACGCTTCGACGTGCTCGCACCCGACTCGGGCTGGTTCTTGCACAACGACTCCGATGTGGTGTTCATGTCGGACTTCGGGCTCATCGCGGGTGTCAGAAACTCGCTCACGCATGCTTTCATCCCCGACGAAGCGCTGGGTGGCAGTGCCGCAGAGGACAACTCCCCCATGCTGCGGCTCGGTCCGCTCGCGGCGTTCACGATCTTCGACCACCCTGGCGAGCGGTTCAACAAGCCCACCATCATCGCCATGGCGCAGTGGTGGCTTCTGCATCGCTTCCGCACCGGGGAGGACGTGCACCAAGGCATCCCCCTGGTCACCATCGCGTTTCGCTTCGAAGGCGATCTCTGGGCGGTCAAGTAGGCGGCGCTTTGCGCTTCACGAGGCGGATCTCGTTGCCTCGCTCGTTGAAGCTGACCTCGTCCATGAACATGCGGATCAGCATCAACCCGCGGCCGTGCGTCCGCTCCAGGTTCTCGATGGCAGTGGGGTCGGGCAGCTTCCGGTGGTCGAAGCCGGGCCCTTCGTCGCGGATGACGTAGCTCACCTCGCCTGGCGCGTAGCGCGCCACGAGCACCGCCTTGCGCTCCCGATAAGGGGAGGTGGAGCGGCGAGCCTCGATCAAATCCGTGAAGGCCGTGCCGCCTTGGTCGTGCAGCTCCGACGACACCTCCAGATTGCCGTGCACCACCGCGTTGACCAGCGCCTCGCGGAGCGCCACCGCAACTTGCAACACCGCCGTCTCGTCCGACAAGCCGATCTGCGCCAGGTGGCTCTCCAGCTCCGCCACCACCAGCGCCAGCGCCTCTACATCCGGTCCGAGCTCGAGCTTCACCTCGGAAAGCTCGATCGGATCCACGGAGCTGATGCGGTCGACGTCCAGCGCGAGCGCCACGATGTCGTTCACCGTGTTGGCCAGATCGTCCGCCAAGCGGCGCTTGGGCACGAAGCTCGAGGCGCCCGTCTTCAACGCCAGGATGGCCACGTCGGCGCTGCCGTGCGCGGTCATCAGCACCACGGGCAACGAGGGGTAGCTCGCTCGGATGGCGGCCACGAGCTCCAAGCCATCCATCTCCGGCATCTGAAGATCGGTCACCACCGCGTCGGGGCGGCAGGCGGCGATCTTGGCGAGCGCCTCTTTGCCGTCGCCTGCGTACTCCACGCCGAAGCCGCGCTTCTCGAGCAGCTTGCCCGCCAAGCGGCGGTCCATCATCGAGTCGTCGACGACGAGCACGGACGGCATACGCCGGGCAGCTTACCAGCCAACACCGCTCGGGAAACCGCGGAGTGTCAGGACTCGGTGAACGCTTTGACGTCCACCAGAACGCGGTGAAAGGTCTGTCCAAGCTCCTGCACCAGCGCCGCACTGCCGGCGAGCTCGCCGTGTTTGCCGCGTCGCTCCAGCTCGCGCGCTTGCTCCAACGCGAGCTTCGCTCCCCAGTGGTCGGCTTGGCCTTTCAGCGTGTGTGCCGCGCGCGCAAAGGACTTGGCGTCACCGGACACGCGCGCTTGCTCGAGCTGTGCGAGCAGGCGCGGCGCTTCGCTGAGCAGCATCGTCCCCAGCTCCTGGGCCAGCTCCTTGTCGCCACCGGTGCGGGTCAGCGCCAGCGCCACGTCGATCGTGCTGCCCCCGACGGGCTCCGCGGGCGGCGCCGAGGGGCTCGAGATGCGCACGTCCACTGGGAACAGCGTGAGCAGGCGCTCGATCTCGCCGAACAGCTCGCCGATGGCGATCGGCTTGGTCACGTAGCCGTCGAAGCCGGCCTCCATGCAGCGCTCGCGGTCTCCCTTCATCGCGTGCGCCGTGACGGCGATGATCGGCAGCCGATCACGGCCGGCGAGTTGCTCGTGCTCGCGCACCTTGCGCACCGCCTCGATGCCGTCGAGCACCGGCATCTGAATGTCCATCAAGGCGATGTCGTAGGAGCCCTTGGTCAGAGCCTCGACTGCGGCTTGCCCGTTCTCGACACCCGTGATCTGGTGCCCGGCCTTGGTCAGGATGCGCGTCATCAGCTTCAGGTTGACCGGGCTGTCCTCGGCGACGAGCACGCGCAGGCTCTCCTCGATCGCTGGCATCCGACGCGAGCTCTGCGGCGCGTCATCGATGCTCTCACCATGCCCGAGCGCGGCCAAGATGGCCTCGATCAAGCGAGTGTTGCTGGTGGGTTTGGTGACGTAGCCAAAACCCGCCTGCCGAGATCGAGCCGCGGCCTCGCCATGCGCGGTGGCTGTCAGCAACATGACCACCGGCACGCCGGTGCGCGCAGCCAGCCGCTCGGCGATCTCGTGCCCGCCTCCGGGAAGCGTCTGATCGACCAACAGCACGTTCGGCTGCTTGCGCGCGAGCACCGCCTCGGCGCCGGCGGCATCGGCGGTGGCGGTCACGCTCAGCCCGACGGATCTCAGCACCTCGCTGCTGATGTTGCGCGCGGCGGCATTGTCTTCGATCAGCAGCACCTCGAGCCCCGAGAGATCGCTCGGGATCTCGGTCATGCGCGTGGTAGTTGCCTGCGCGTCCAACGGGAACACGGCCTCGAACGAGAACTCGCTGCCTCGTCCCAGCTGGCTGGTGACGCTCAGCTTGCCACCCATCAACGCGACCAAGCGGCTCGAGATGGTGAGGCCCAACCCGGTGCCGCCGAACCTTCGGGTCGCCGAGCCGTCCACCTGCGTGAAGGCCTCGAACACGGAGCTCAGTTTGTCCTCGGGGATGCCGATCCCCGAGTCGGTCACGGAGAAGCGCAGGCGTACGCCCGCGCGCTTGGCGGGAGCGCTCGCTGCACGCGACGAGGGTGG
>CAZXMG010000074.1:0-36783 GCA_964641275.1 uncultured Polyangiaceae bacterium | reverse complement strand
CCAGGATCGCCTCGGCCTCCTTCAGGTTGTACCGCTCCTCGGACTTGGCCTCCCAGGGCAGCTCCAAGATCCAGTCGATGTAGTTGCGCACCACCGTGGCCTCGGCGCTGGTGGGGTGCATCATCTTGAGCTTCTTGAGCTCTTTCTTGACCTTGGCGACGGCCTCCTCGCTCATGCGCTTCTGCTTGAGCGCCGCCTCGATCTCCTGAATCTCGCTCTTGAACTCGTCTCGCTCGCCGCCGCCCAGCTCCTTCTGGATGGCCTGCATCTGCTCGTTTAGGTAGTACTCCTTCTGCGTCTTCTCCATCTGCTTCTTGACGCGGGAGCGGATCTTCTTCTCGACCTGCAGGATCTCGATCTCGGCCTGCATCAGCTCGATCAACCGTTCGAGCCGCTGCTTGGGATCGGCGCTCTCGAGCAGGCTCTGCCGATCAGCGAGCTTGATGGTGGGCAGGTTGGCGACGACGGTGTCTGCCATGCGCGAGGCGTCGTCGATCGTCTGCACGCTCACGATCACCTCGGAGGCGATCTTCTTGTTGAGCTTGACGTAGGTCTCGAACGTGGACCCGACGCTGCGCATCAGCGCTTCGATCTCGAGGCCGAGAGCGGGCAGCTCCTGGATGTCCTCGTAGTCGACGGCGAAGAACGGATCGGTCGTGAGGTACTTCTTCACCCGAGCACGGCGTCGCCCTTCGACCGTGACGCGCACCGTGCCATCTTGCAGCCTGAGGAGCTGCATGATGATGCCGATGGCGCCCACCGCGAAGATGTCTTCCGGGGCAGGCTCGTTGGTCTTGGCGTGCTTCTGGGCGGCGAGGAAGATCTCCTTGCCCTTGTCACGCGCCATCGCCTCGTCGAGCGCCGCGATGGACTTCTCGCGACCCACGAAGAGCTGGGTCACCATGTGTGGGAAGATGATGATGTCGCGCAGCGGGACCAGCGGAATGCTGCGCTCGGCGGCGGCGCGGGGACGATCGTTCTTGAAGAACATCTCTCGGTGGGGCCCGCTCGCGCGCCGTCAGGCGAGCTCGGCCTCTTTCTCTTTGCTGTAGACGATGATCGGCGCATCGCCGCGGAGGATGACCTCCTCGTTGACGACGACCTCCTTGACGCCGCTGCGCGACGGGACCTCGTACATGATGTCGAGCATCGCGTTCTCGAGGATGGCTCGCAGGCCACGCGCGCCGCTGTGCCGCTCGAGCGCCTGACGCGCCACCGCGACCAGCGCGCCGCGCGTGAACTTGAGCTTGACCTGGTCCATCTCGAACAGCTTCTGGTACTGCTTGACGAGGCTGTTCTTGGGCTTGGTCAGGATGTCCACCAACGCGTCTTCGTTCAGCTCGTGCAGCGTGGCCACGATCGGCAAGCGGCCGATGAACTCGGGGATGAGACCGAACTTGAGCAGATCCTCGGGCTGCACCTGACCGAGCAGCTCCCCCAGCTTCATCTCCTTCTTGGAGCGAACCTGTGAGCCGAAGCCGATCGCGCTCTGCCCGATGCGACGCTGGATGATCTGGTCCAAGCCGACGAACGCACCGCCGCAGATGAACAGGATGTTGGTGGTGTCCACCTGCAGGAAGTCTTGCTGCGGATGCTTGCGACCACCCTTGGGCGGCACGTTGGCGATCGTGCCTTCGATGATCTTGAGCAGCGCCTGCTGCACGCCCTCCCCCGACACGTCGCGGGTGATGCTGGGGTTGTCGCTCTTGCGGCTGATCTTGTCGATCTCGTCGATGTAGACGATGCCTCGCTGCGCGCGCTCGACGTCGTGGTCGGCGTTCTGCAGGAGCTGCACGATGATGTTCTCGACGTCTTCGCCCACGTACCCGGCCTCGGTCAAGGTGGTGGCGTCAGCGATCGCGAAAGGCACGTTGATGATCTTGGCCAACGTCTGCGCGAGCAACGTCTTGCCGCTGCCCGTAGGCCCCAGCAGCACGATGTTCGACTTCTGCAGCTCCACGTCGCCCGCGGCGACCTTGGAGTCGATGCGCTTGTAGTGGTTGTGGACCGCCACCGCCAAGATGCGCTTGGCGCGGTCTTGTCCGACCACGTACTCATCCAGGATCGCCTTGATCTCGGACGGCTTGGGAATGGGAGCGGAGCCCGCCTGCGGCTCCTCCTTCTCCACCTCTTCGGCGATGATGTCGTTGCACAGGCCGATGCACTCGTCGCAGATGTACACCGTCGGCCCGGCGATGAGCTTCTTCACCTCTTTTTGCGACTTCCCGCAGAAAGAGCAGCTCAGATTCCCGCTACCGTGATCGTCCCGCCTACGCTCCACGTCGAACCTCGTAGCTCACTCGAGAGACGGCACAACTTCCGAGAAGTCTAGTCCCCGGGACCTTCCCGGGCAAGACGTCGAGCATTCGTCCCAGTCTCACTGACCCGCCTTCACTTGCCTGACTTGCCTTCGGTCGCCTTGGCGTCGGCCGCAGTTTTTTCGCGGCGCGGGATGACCTCGTCGATCAAGCCGTAGTCCTTGGCCTCTGCGGCGGTCAGGTAGAAGTCGCGATCGATGTCGCTCCCGATCTGCTCGCGGTCTTTGCCGGTGGACTCGACCAGGATGTCGATGATCAGCTCCTTCAGCCGCTTGATCTCGCGCGCCTGGATCTCGATGTCCGTGGCCTGACCACGCGCGCCACCGAGCGGCTGGTGCACCATGATGCGCGCATTGGGAAGCGCGTAACGACGCTTCTTCTGGCCCGCCGCGAGCAACACCGCGCCCATGGAAGCGGCTTGCCCGATGCAGATCGTCGACACCGGGCAGTGGATGTACTGCATGGTGTCGTAGATGCCGACGCCGCTCGTGACCACGCCGCCCGGGCTGTTGACGTAGAGCTGAACGTCCTTGTCGGGATCCTCGCTGTCCAAGAACAACAGCTGCGCGATCACCGCGTTGCACACGAAATCGTCGATCTCGGTCCCCAAAAAGACGATGCGGTCCTTCAGCAGGCGGCTGAAGATGTGCCACTCACGCTCCCCGCGGTGCGTCACCTCGGTGACGCTGGGGATGATGTAGTGGGCACGCTCGGCCTCGAGGCGAGGTGCGTTGTGCTCGAGAAACGTGAGCGCTTGCTGGCGGTTTTCGATACGTCGCATGGGGTCCTCGCCTGAGCATCAGGCCGTTCGCGGGTGTCGCCGAAAGCTATAGCGCCTGCTGCCTCCTGGGCAATCGGCGCGTCGACAATCTGCTCAGGTCTTCTCGCTGGCGTCGGCGAGCTCGCTGACAGAAGCGGCGCCCTCGAGCAGGTCCAGGATCTTGTCCTCCAAGATCATGGCGATCAGCATCTCGCGCTTCTTGGGATCGCGATACTCGGCCTTGAGCTTGGCCACGTTCTTTCCGGTCTGCTCGGCCAGCTCGACGTAGCCCTTGTCCAGGTCGGCGTTGTCGACCGTGATGGTCTTCAGCTTCGCGATCTCGGCCATCAGCAACCCTGCGCGCACCTTCACCTCCGCGTCGGCACGCACGCGCGCCCGCAGATCGCCGAGCGCGTCCAGGCGCTGCCCGGTCCGCCGTGCCGTCGCCATCAGCTCCCGCTCCGTGACCTGGGCTTGTTGCTCCACCAGGCTGGGCGGCACGGGGATGGGGTTGGCTTTGCACAGCTCGACCACGAGCTGCTCCGCGACGGCCTCACCCTGGCGCTGCTTGGCGGCCTTCTCGAGCTTCTCGACGATGCTCTTCTTCAACGCGTCGAGGTTCTCGTGGTCGCCGCAGTCCTTCGCGAACTCGTCGTCCACCGTGGGCAGATTTCGCTCTTTGATCTCTTTGACCTTGAGCTTGAACGTGCCGACCTTGCCGGCCAGCTCTTTGGAGGGGTGGCCCGCCGGGAAGGTGACGTCGACGGAGCGATCGTCGCCGGTCGAGGCACCCTCGAGCGCGCCCTCGATCTCCTTCATGATCTCTCCGGAGCCCAGCTCCGCGGTGATCGACTGCTCGCCGGAGGCGTGCGGCTTGCCGCCCACCTCGAGCGTGAAGGTCACCGAGACCGTGTCGCCCTTCTTGGCCGGGCGCTCCGGGCTCGGCACCTCGAGCGTGGAGTGCTCGCGACGGAGCCTCTCGATCTCGGCGTCGACCGCCGAGTCGGCGATGACGATCGGGTTCTTCTTGATGGGCAGCCCCTCCCACTTCACCTCGGCGACCTCGGGCCGCACCTCGAAGCGCGCCTTGTACGTGAAGGCCGAGTCGGGCGTGAGCTCCTGCGGTGCGATCGCAGGCTTGGACAGCGGCTGGACCGACTTCTCGGCCAGGGCGCGATCGAGCGTGTCGTCCACCAACCGCTGAGCGACGTCGGCGTGGATGCGCGGGCCATACAGGTGCGCGAGCACCTGGCGCGGGGCCTTGCCGGGACGGTAGCCGCGCACGCGGGCGGTGCGACCGACGGCAGCGAAGGCCTTGTCCACCTCGGACTTGACGCGATCGGCAGGGATCTCGACGCTGAACTCGACCACGACCGGGGAGAGCTTTTCGATGCTTACTTGCATGGGGGCCGTCCTCGATAGACCCAAGACTTTCCGGGATCAACCGAACCGCACGGGCCCGCAAACAAAAAGAAAAGAAGCAGCCCCACCGGTTGAGGCGACCGGTGGGGCTCGGCGTCCCGAGCCTTTCGGCTCTCGTTGGCAGCGGAAAGGCGCTGCCCTGCTCGCTCGCGCTGGGACCAGGCGCGAGCGCGGGGCCCGGGAGGGCCAAGCGTGGCGATCAGAAACGGCGGTCGTCTGCCATTTCGCTGAACGGGTCTTCGTCCGTCTCGAGCTCCGCGTCGAAGCAGTTGTCTTCGACCATCTCCTCGAGCGAAAGACCAATCCTGCGCTCGGTGCTGAGCACCTCGCGCTCGAACTCGGCGAAGTTCCTGAAGGACTTGGGAAGCGACATGAATCCTCCGCCCTGGGCAGGGCAAGCGGGAGCCATCGCCGCGTGTGGGCGCGGCGTGGGGGGTCAGGCTGTGGAAGAGAAGAAGGAAGCGAAGCGGATCTGATGCGCGGTCAGTGGCAAGCGACGGGGCGCGCTCGCTTCTCGAGACGGAGCACCGAGGCCTCGGTGGCCTCGGCATCGCGGAAGAACCCGTGAGCCAAGATTCGATCGGTCGCAGGCGTGGCTGCGTCTGCGAGGGCAGCCTTCAGGCGAGAGCTAGGCTCTCTCCCAGGGCTTCGCTTGCTACGACTTACACCTACATGCGCCGACATGTCGGTGAATGTAGATTTTCCTTGCCGCCGGGCCAAATTCTCTCGTGCGGTTGTCGACACTTCGTGAAGCGAGGCGCTGCCCTCCTCGACCGCACCCACCATCTCGTGTAGGCACGCAGGCCGAAGCGGTGGACCTTTGATCCTGGCAATCGCGAATCAAAAAGGTGGTGTCGGCAAAACCACCACGAGCGTGAACCTTGCCGCCAGCTTGGCCGCCGCCGAACGCTCGACGTTGCTGAT
The DNA here is from genome assembly GCA_964641275.1 of uncultured Polyangiaceae bacterium. Lineage (GTDB taxonomy): Bacteria > Myxococcota_A > Polyangia > Polyangiales > Polyangiaceae > Xiheicaenibacterium. The sequence goes on along the minus strand of CAZXMG010000074.1, from coordinate 31,359 downwards.
CGACTGTGATCCGCAGGGCAACGCCACCAGCGGCGCCGGCGTCGACAAACGGGCGCTCACGCGCTCGATCTACGACGTGTTGCTGGGCGAAGCGACGCTGGCGGACGCGATCGTCCCGACCGCGATCCGGAACCTGTCGGTGGTGGCGGCGACCCAAGACCTGGTCGCCGCTGAGCTCGAGCTGGTCGACGCCGCGGATCGCGCGACTCGCCTGCGCGAGGCGCTCAGGGGTGATACCCACGATTTCGTCGTGCTCGACTGCCCTCCGTCACTCGGCCTGCTGACGGTGAACGCGCTCGTCGCCGCGGAGCGTGTGATCGTGCCGCTGCAGTGCGAGTACTTCGCGCTCGAGGGGCTGACCCACCTGATGGCGACCATCGATCGCATCAAAGGCTCGATGAACCCGAGCCTGTCGGTCGAGGGGATCGTGCTCACGATGTTCGACGGACGCAACTCGCTCACGCACCAGGTGGCAGACGAGGTGCGCGGCCACTTTCGTGTGTTCGACACGGTGATTCCGCGCAACGTGCGGCTGAGCGAGGCACCGTCGCACGGCCAACCCGCGCTGCTGTACGACGCGCAGTCGCGAGGAGCGCAAGCCTACTTGGGCTTGGCGCGCGAGCTGCTCGACGGGCTCGCCAAAGAGACGCCTGCGCTGCCCGCGCCCGCACCACCTCCCGCGCGCAAGGGCTCCCGCCGCGCAGAGGCCAAGGTATGAGTGCTTTCGAGAAGAAGCGTGCGCTCGGGCGCGGGCTCGACGCGCTCTTGCCGGCGGCTCCGCCCAAAAGCCCCGCCGCCGCCGAGTACGGCGAGCGCGCGGTGTTCATGTGCCCCGTCGAGCGAGTGGTGCCGCAGCCCGGCCAGCCGCGCCAACACTTCGACGAGACCGAGCTCAGCGAGCTGACCCAATCGATCAAAGAGCATGGGTTGCTGGAGCCGCTGGTGGTGCGACGTGTGCCCGCGAGCTCGGGCGAGTCCCACAAGGATCGCTTCGAGCTGATCGCAGGCGAGCGCCGCTGGCGAGCGGCGCAGCGCGCGGGGCTGCGCGAGGTGCTGGTGGTCGTGAAGGACGTCACGCCCAAAGCCGCCTTCGAGCTCGCGCTGGTGGAAAATCTGCAGCGCGCAGACCTCAACGCCATCGAGGTGGCGGAGGCCTACGACCGCCTGCTCAAAGAGCACGACTTCACGCACGAGTCCCTCGCCGAACGTATGGGTCGGGATCGATCGACGATCACCAACGCCCTACGTCTGTTGAAGCTCCCAGCCACGGTGCGGTCGCTGGTGGTCTCGCGCGAGCTGTCCGAAGGGCACGCGCGCGCGTTGCTGGGGGCTCCCGACGACAAGACGCTGGCCGATCTGGCGGAGAAGACCGTTCGTGCGCGGCTTCCGGTGCGCAAGATCGAGGAGCTGGTTCGTGCCGCCAAGCAGCGTAAGGCCGGCAAGGCCGAGCCACAGAAGTCCGGGAAAGGCCAGAAGAGCCCTGCCATCCGCGATCTCGAGGCTCGCCTGGCCAGGCGCATGGGCACGCGCGTCGACGTGATCGACGACAGTGGACGAGGGCAGCTCGTGATCCACTACGGCTCGCTCGACGAGCTCGATCGTTTGCTGGGTCAGCTCGGCGCTTGAGCGGAGCCCTGCTGGCTCGCGCTCACGGGCTGTCGAGCTTGGCCTTGGCGCTCTTGCCGATGTCGCTGGTTTTGTCGATCTCGTAGGCCTTCCGGAACGCCACCTTGGCGCCCGGCTTGTTCTTCTGCAGGAGCAGCGACTGCCCCAAGTAGAAGAAGGCGGCCTGGTACTTGGGGTCGAGCTTGGTGGCCGCCTCGAAGTCCTTGCTCGCCTCTTTTTCGAGCTTGAGCTCGTGCTTACACATGCCCCGCCGCGCGAGGGCTTCCGGGTGCTGCTTGATCGCGAGCCCGCGGTCGAGCACCTTGACGCAGTCCGCCCAGGCCTTGCCGAACAGCAGGTTGCGGCCGAGCGTGAAGAGCATCGGCGCGTCGTCTTTGACCGACTCGGCCACCTTGAGCAGGTGGGGCACGGCTGCCTCGCCTTTCTTGGCCTCGACCAGCATCAGCCCGAGCGCGAGCCGCGTCTGCGTGTCGTCCTTTTTGGCCAGCGACGACGCGTACGCCTTCTCCGCGGCGTCGTACTCCTTCTTGAGCGTGTGGGCGTAGCCGAGGTTCGCGAGCAACGTGGGATCGCCAACGTTGACCTTCAGCGCCGACGTCAACAGCGGGATGGCGTCGTCCGGACGGGCCGGATCCTCGAGGTACATGGCCGCAAGGTTCTGCGCCGCGTCCGGCAGCTGCGGATCGATCGCGAGCGCCTCCTTGTACAGGCGCTCGGCCTCTTTTCGGTCTCCGCCCGTCTGCTCGGTAACCAAGCCCAGCGTGGCCAGCGCCAACGCGTTCTTGGGCTCGACCTCGAGCGCCGCCTTCAGATGCGGCAGCGCCTCGGCGAACTTGCCGTTCTTCACGTACGCCACGCCGCGGTCGAGTTCCGGGTTCCCCTTCTTGGTGGCGGGGTCCGGCTCCACCAGCGGCGGGTCCGCGCGCAACGGATCGTCCTCCGGCGGTGGCGTGGTGCTGCACGCGGCGAGCAGGGCGAGGCTGAACGTAAGGGCGGGATGGGTCGAGTGACCAGCCATGTGACTCCGGTACCACGCTTTGATTCGCTTGTCGCCGGGGCCTTGGGTCACTTCCCAGGTGCGAGGGTCACGAGACGCTGGTGACCGGTGGGCCAGAGCCGGGCCTGCCCTCTCGCTCCCCCTCCGCCTCTCCCAACGCGGTCAAGAGCGCGCGCTCGATCTCGGCCACCCTCGCCCCCGGCGACACCTTCTGCCCGTCGCGTTCCGTCACGTAGAACACGTCGGCGACGCGAGTCCCCTCGGTGTTGATCTTGGCGATCGCGATGGTGAGCCCCAGCTCGAAGAGCGTGTTCGCGATGGTGAACAAGAGGCCGGGACGGTCCATGGCCGTCACCTCGAGCACGGTCTGCTCCCGCGACGCCCGATGATCCAGCAGAACGCGCGCCGGGATGCGCGGGCCCAAGGTGCGCTGAGGGACACGCGCGCGGGCGACCTCGCTCGGACTGGCGCCACCGCTGAGGAGCCGCCGCAGATCCGCGTCGAGCTTGGAGAGCGCGGGCGGGTCGAGCAGCGAGCCGTCGGCTCGGCGCTGCACCCAGAACAAGTCCACCGCCTGCACCGCGCCAGCGGCCCGGCGCGAGTACACCTGTGCGCCCAGCACGGACAACCGGGAGCCCGCAAACGCAGCCGCGATCATCGCCAACAATCCCGGCCTGTCGTCGGCGACGACGCACACCTCTGCAGCGTCCGGGTGGCTCGAGGGCACGATCTCGATCGAGATCGGTGGGCGGAAGCGCCGCGCCGCGCTCGCGTGGGCGACGATCGCCTCTGCGGAGCTTGCAGCCAAGTACCGGTCCGGCATGCTGGCGAGAAAGCCGGGCAAGAACGCGATCTCGCTGTCTTGGTGGGGCTCCCCGTCCAGGTAGCCTCGCGCGAAGGCCACGATCTCTTGCCGCATCAGGTCGGCGCGGTTCACCTCGAGCTCGGCCCCCGAGAGCGCCGCGTCGGCGGCGAGATAGAGCTCGTCCAGCATGTGCGCCTTCCAGGACGTCATCGACGTCGGGCTGGTGGTGGACACGTCGACCAGCGTCAGCAAGAACAAGTTGCGCAGCGTCTCCCGAGAGCCGACCGCCCGCGTCACCTCCGCGAGCGTGGCAGGATCGTCCACGTCGCGGCGCGTGGCCAGCCGGTACAGCGTGAGGTGCTCGCGGATCAGCGTCGCGACCTCGTCGATGTCCTCGTTGCGGAAGCCGAGCCGCTCCAGGATCGTGCGGCACATCTCTGCACCGCGAAGGCTGTGGTCCTTGCCACCGATGGCCTTGCCCACGTCGTGGAGCAGCGTGGCGAAGGCGAGCGCTGCCGGGTTCGCCACCTCTGCCGCCAGCCGCGAGGGTAGCGGATGCTCCTTCGCCAGCTGCCCGCGCGCGAGCGCCGCCAGCCGGTCGACCGCGGCCACGCTGTGAACGTCGACCGTGTACACGTGATAGACGTCGTGGTGCACGCGGCCCACGACCGGCAAAAACTCGGGGATCATGGCCAGGAGAAGCCCGAGATCGTGCATCTCTCGCAGGGCGCTGCCGCGCAGCAAAGCGGTCTCGCGGCGTGACGTGACGAGCTCGACGAACAGCCGAACCGCCGCGGGGTCTCCGCGCAGCCGCTTGCACCACTCGGCCTCGTTGCTGTGGCGCATGATGGCCTCGCGCGCGTAGTGGTAGAGCGGCCGGTCGCGCTCCACCGCGATCGCGAGGATGCGCAACGAGAGCGCCGGCTCCGCTGCGAGCCGAGAGGTGTCTGCCAGCGTCACGGCGCCGTCGAACAGTCGCACGCCCTCGCCCAGGTCCTCGTCTTTGGGGCGACGGCGATCGCCAAACAGCGAGGCGCGCGACAACATCATGCTCACCCCGCGCGTGATCGCGCGCGCCGCCCGGTAGTGCTCGCTCATCATGCGTTCGACCGCGTCCCCGCCCTCGCCATAGCCGAGCAGCACCGCGAGCAGCTCCTGTTCGTCGAACACCAGCCTGTCGCTGCGGCGGCCCGCGTGCGCGTGAAGCAGGTGTCGGATGCGCCACAGGCGCTCCTCGGCGTCGGCGAGCTCCTGTGCCTCGCGCGGGACGATCGCGCCAGCGCGCAGCAGGCCCTCGATCTCGCCCGTGCCATATCGCGCCGCGCCGACCCAACGGATCACGTCGACGTCCCGCAACCCACCCGCGCCGTTCTTCACCTCGGGCTCGAGCAAGAACACCGAGTCCCCGAAGCGCTCGTGGCGTCGGTGCACCTCCTCCGAGAGCCGCGCGGCGAAGCGTGACAGCTCGGACGTCGAAAACAGGCTGCCGCGCACGCGCCAGAGCAGCTCCTTGGACAGCTCCGCGTCCCCCGACAGCAGCCGCCAGTCCAGCATGGACGTGGCGGTCGAGAGGTCTTCGCGCGCCAGCTCGAGCGCGTCGCCCAGCAGCAGCGTCTGGTGACCAATGCTGAGCCCCGCGTCCCACAGCGGGTACAACACGGCGTCGACGACGTGCTCGGCGTCGGCGGCGCTGCGGGCAAGGATGCGCACGTCGAGATCGCTGCGCAGCGCGACCGCGCCGCGACCGTAGCCACCCACGGCCGCGAGCGCCACGCGGCTCGCGGCCGCCACCTCGAACAGCGGGGCGAGGATGCGATCGTAGCCCTGGGCGGCTCGCCGCCCCAGCGAGAGCCCCCACGCGCGTGATGCTCCGAGGCACGGGTCTGGCTGCTCTCGAGAGGGCAGCGTGCTCTCGAGCTCGCGGCGGAGCGCGGTGAGCTCGGCCTTGATGGTTTTCGCTGCCGTCATCCGGTCAGTTGACGATGTTGCACTTCTCCATCACCAAGTCCACCAGCTCGGTCAGATCCGCGTCTTGGGGCTCCAGGTTGCGGAGCTCCGCGCCGGCGGGCAGCGCCGAGCTTGCCGCCGCACAATCGCCCGCGAGCACCTGATAGAGCTCATCGATACGAGCCAGCCTGTGCAGGCGCCGATCGCCGCTGGGTGTAGCGTCCAACGAGATGTCTTGCTCGTAGTCGGTGCCCACCACGGTCACCGTGCCTTGCATCAGCTCGTCACAAGGGAGGACCGGCAGCGACGTGAACACGTGCCGCCCGACGGGACCGAAGCTCGTGCGGATCTGGTCCGTGGCGTTGGCGGCGATGGTGAGGTCATCTTCCACCAAGCCGAGAATGCCGGCGATCGAGTAGCTGGCGCTCACTGCGCGCTGCCCCACGCGGAAGCTTCCGTCGAAGTGGCGCACGACGTCGTCGGCGTTGGCCAAGGTGGCAAAGAAGGTGAGTCCGCCGCTGAGCTCGCCCAACGCCGCGAGCCGATCGCGGTGGAAGGTGCGAGGTTTGGACTCTTGATCGGAGGGGCCCGCGACCTCGACGAACGCGACCTGCACGCCCGACTCACGCCAGCGCAACAACAGCTCCGGATCGACGGCCACGCCGCCATCCGTAACGATCACCACCGCCGCGGCGGCCTCTCCGGTCTGGGCCAGCAAAAGCTCCTCGACGCGCTCGACGACAGGCTCCATCCCCGCGCCGGGCGGCAGCTGCTCGGTCTTGAGCGTTTGGGCGTGCTGGCGGAACGCGTCCGACAGCGACTTGGCTTGCTCGCCCACGACCGTCGCGGTCTGGTCCGCCATGGTGAAGGGCAACGCCTCGCTGCCCCACGTCACGATGCTGAAGAGATCGCCGGACTGACCGGCCTCGGACAGGTGCGCCCCGAACTGGGAAACGACCTCTGCGGCGGCGTCGAGATCGTCACGCATGCTCACGCTCGTGTCGACCACGGCGATCAGGTGTGTGGGAGCCTTGAAATCGCCAGGCGTGACGTCCACGAACAGGTCGACGACCGCGCCGTTCGGGCCGGTTCGCATCCGCGCGAACGGCCCTGGCTCGCCGTAGCTCGTGGCGAAGTGCGACAGGAACTCGTCGTGCGAGAGCAGCGAGCGGTTGATGTCAGGCCAGGACCCCCCGCGCAACGCCGCGACGGCGAACGCCGCGCTGGCGCGGCTGTAGGTCAGGTTGGGCGCTGCGGTGAAGGCAAATGGCGCACAAGTCGCGGGCCCGAGGCCGTTGCCGCCGTCATTGACCGGAGGGGTCTTGTTGGCGTCCGACACACTCGCGTCGGCGAGCGCGCCCACGCCGCCCCCGCTGCCGGGACCAAACTCGCCGCTCTGCCCGCCGTCGTTGGGCTCACCGCCCACATCCAGCGCTGTGCACCCCGCGAGCACGAACCACCCGCCGACCCAAAGCAAGCTGCGCATGAGAAGACCTCGCTCGCGATCGTAACAAGGGCTCTTCGCCGACGGCTACAGCCCGAGCTCACATTTGTCGGCGACCAACGTCACGATCTCGACCAGATCCTCGTTGCCGCTGGGCATGAGAGTGAGCGGGCTGCCCACCGCGAGACGATCCGCGGCGGCCGCGCAATCTCCAGCCAAGAGCAGGTAGATCTCGTCGACCAGCGCGAGCCGCTCGAGGCGCTTGTCTTGCGTCGCGTCCGTGGCGAGCTCTTCTCCCGCGCCCGTGCCGGTCACGTCCACGACGCCGCTGACCACGCCTTCGCCGCAGCTCGAGGTCGACACCGGGACGGCGCTGTACAAGTGCCGGCCCACCGCGGCCCACGACGAGCGCAAGGTCACGGGCGCTCCGGCATCGGTGGTGCTGGTGACGATCTCCTCGAGCAGCCCGTCGATCCCCGAGACCGAGTAGCGCGGGGTGATCGAGCTCTGGGCCACCCGGAAGTTGCCGTCGAAATCCGCCACCACTTCGGCCGCCGACTCGAGCGTGGCAAAGAAGGTGAGACCATCGCCCAGCTCGCCGAGGCGTTCCAGCTGGTCGCGGTGGAACGTGCGAGGCGCTGTTCCCTCGCCTGCGCCCGCCACCTCGACGAACGCCACGGGGATCCCACCCTCGCGGAAGCTTTCCAAGAACCCGACCGCTCCGTCGTCGGCCTTGAGCCCGCCATCGGTCACGATCACCACCGACGGGGGCGCCGTGCTGGTGCGCTCGGCCAAGACCTTCTCGATCAGGACCTGCGCGGGGCCCAAGCTCGACCCAGGGGGCAGCTGCGCGCCAGCGAGCTCGGCAGCGTGCTGTCGGAACGCCCCGGCGTGCTCGGCCGCCGCCTCGCGCCCGACGGTGTGCCCGCCCTCAGGGGAGAAGAACAGCTCGCCCGCGTCGTTGAGCAACACGATGCTGAGCTGGTCTCCGTCCTCTCCCAGCTCGGTGAGGTGGTTGCCAATCTCCATCGTGACCGCGCCCGCCGTCTCGAGGTCGTCACGCATGCTGCTGCTGACGTCGACCACCACGATCAGGTGCGTGGGCCGAGGGTCCGCCGACGCGGGCGGCTCGACGAACAGATCGAGCACCGCGCCGTCCGCGGTGGTGCGCAGGCGGGCATAGGAGCCCGCCTGGTCGAAGCTGCGTGCGAAGTGCGACAGAAACTCGGTGTGGTCGAGCAGGCTGCGGTTGATGTCGGGCCAGCTCCCACCTCGCAGCGCGGCAAGCGCGAAGCTCGCGCTCGCTCGCTTGTGGGCGGCGTTCGGCGCGATCGTGAACTCGAACGGCGTGCAGCCGAGCGTGGGCACGCGGGCGCCCGCGCCGTCTTCCGGCAACTCCGACACCAGCGCGTCCACCTCGGCGCCCGGGAGCTGGCCGTTGCCACCGCCGGCCCCCGAGGAGGAGTCACCGCCGTCGACTTCGGGCAGACCGCAACCAACCAGGAACGCGGCGCCAAGGAGGAGAGTGAGGGAGCGCATGGAACCTCCGGAACTTGTGATGCAAGCCGCCTGCCGAACATTCTCCGCCCAGTTTCTGGGGCGCCAACGCAGCCGAGCGACGGAGAGTTGAGCCAAACTCTGCCGCCCCGTGATCAGGGCGGCGTGCACAAGCTGGTCTCGGCGTCACATGCGCCGCAGCAGCCGTGCGCCTCCGGCGGCTCCACCGTGGGATCACATGTGGATCCGGCTTCCTTACACTCTGCGCAGTAGAACCCTGCGGCGTCGTTGCAGAACAGCGAGGCAGCGGGCTCGCTTGCGCAGGCGCAGTCGTCATCGCCACCACACTCGACGCCGGCCGGGGGGCAATCGGCGGGCGCGCACAGCGTCTGGTGGTTCACCGTCTCGAAGCAGAACTGCCCCTCTCCAGTGACGCAGCAGTTGTTCGGATCGAAAGGATCGCAGCTGCTGCAGGTGTCCGAGCTGCACACGCCGCCGGCGCAGCGCGCTTGGTCGTCGCAGCAGTCCGTGTCTTCGACACACGACTCGCCAGTGTCCGAGCACGTGATTTGTGCGCACCGACCGTCCGCTCCGCACAGGTAGGAGCAGCAGTCGAAGTCGCTCTCGCACAATGCCCCCACGAGCAGGCACTCCTCGACGCCGCCGCAGGTCAGCTCGCCCGATGGCGACGCCGTGCAGTCGCGCTCGCAGCAATCGTCCGAGCTGGCGCATCGGACGCCGCGCGGCGAGCAGCAACGTCCGCTCTCCTCCACGCCGACGCCGCAGCGCGCGAGGCCGCTCGTGAAGCCGCAACAACCGGCGTCCTCCTCACAGGCGGCACCCGGCGCGCCGCACAGCGGCTCGTAGTCGCGGCATGCTCGCGCGCTCTGACAGTCGGCCAAACAGTCCCTGGTGAGGAAGCCCTGGTAGAGACTCTCCGGGTCCTCCTGGCGCTCGAACAGCTCGGTCACGCCGGATGGGCAGCTCCACTGCTCTCCCTCGCAGCGGCGCAGCAGATCGCACAGCTCCGCCGGGAGCTCTCCGGCGTCCGGAGAGACCACGTCTCGACATGCTGCTCCCAGGAACAACACCCCTCCTGACAGCACCGTCACCGCCAAAAGAGCTCGCCTCACGGCTCGCACCCCTCTCCGACCTGAGCTCCACGTGGCCGCGGCAAGTCCGCCTCACACGCCGCGAGCTCCGCGGCGCACGGCGAGTCGGGGCTCGCCAACGCGGCGCCGATGCGGCACCTCGCGCAGGCGCCCTCTTCGGCGGACGCCGCGCACTCCGCTGCACAGAGCCCGCCGATCGGCACGTCCTTCGCGCACTGCGCCAGCTGCTCGATCAGCGGAACGACCTCGGGGCAGGCCATCGCCTCGGCGCCGTCGAGCAGAGACTCCAACGCAGCTTGGCAGTCCCCGCACGCGCAACAACATGCGCTGGAGGTCGGCACGACCGCCACGGCACTGGGCGCCAGCGTGATCACGACCGAGACGCCTTGGCAGCAGGCCCAGGACGCACAGTCCTCGCTGGCAGAGCACGCATCCCCCATCTCGCTCGCGCTCGTGATCGCGGCATAACACTTCACCGCCGCGCCGCAGTCGTTGCAGCCCTGCTCTGCCAGGCCGGTTCGATCGTCGATCTGCTCGAGCTCCTCGAGGCAACCTTGCTCGAACGCGGCTCCCTGCTCTGTCAGCGCAATGCATCCGCAGGTGATGATGTTCGGTGTGGCAAAGTCGGTGTCGATGCCGAGCACGATGTTGCACGCCGAGGCGAGCCAGCCGGCAGCGATCACCATGGCCAGCGGCCGCCGCATCAGAACCTGCCTCCGACCACCACGCCACCGGCTCCCGGCGCGAACCAAGGAACGACCACGGTCACCTTCTCGGGCTCTTTGACCTGATCTTGGGGCGCCGTCAGAAACAGGGTCAGACCGAGCGCGGCGGTGGCCAGGCCTGCGACGCCCACCCACTGACCGGCCTCGGCCAAGTCGCCCGCGCTGCTGGCGAGCTCGTACCCTTCCGGCGAGCACACCACGTCGCCTGACGCTTGTTCGACGCAACGACCGTCATCCGCCTCTGCCCGCCTCGCGAGCGCGACACTCTCCAGAATGCCGAAGGTGGCGAGCCCCGCTACGCCGACGCTGAGGATGACGATTCCTGCGTATCGCTGCGCAGGATCTGCGGGGACCATCTCCTTCGCCTTGGTGCTTGGATGCGCTTTGGCGATCTTGTCCAGATCCAGGGCGTGCCGTTTGGCTTCCCCCTCGGACAGCTCGAGCTCCACCGTCTCCAGCACAAGATCGTCACGGGCGACCACGACTTGCACTTTGCCCGGATCGACCTTGATGGGCAGGCCATACGAGAGCGCTTCGACCTCCTTCTTGCCCAGGCTCACCTTGAGCGGCTCGGCGCCCTGCTTCACTTCCAAGACCACGGAGGGCACGCGCGGCTCGAGCGCGGTCTTGCGCTCGCCCGCGAACTTCACGCGCTCGTCGTTCTTCTCGGTCGCGAGCTTGATCGCCTCCTCCCAGCGCGCGAACGCGGAGGCGAGTCGCCCCTGCTTCTCCAGACAGTCGGCCAGGTTGAGCAACGTCCCGAGGGTGCGGGAGGCCTCCAAGCTGGCCTCGAACTTGGGGCAGGCCTTCTCGAAGTCGCCCGCGTCGGCGAGCTCCTTGGCCGAGGCGAACAAGGCGTCCGCGGCCGCCGTGTCGTCGGCCCACGCGGGCGATGCCAACCAACCGACCCCGGCGAAGGCCGCGCCCAACGCCAGCGCTCTCATCACGCTCATCACGATCCCTTTGCCAGGTGAAGCTTGGAGCAAAGGATAGGCCAGTCTGCTGCAGCCGCCAAAGTTCCCACTTGCCCTGCCTGGCACCGCGACAAGCCTTGCGGCTCGCCGGCCCATTGCGTGCCACAGTGCTGGTGCCGGCGGGAGGCGGATGCCAAGATGCCCACATCTCCCGCGATGTCGGCCCCGAACGGACCCCACCCCGACGACCACATCTTCGTCGACGACGTGGTGAAGCGCTTTGGCTCCACCGAAGTGTTGCGCGGGATCACGTTGCACCTGAAGAAGCGTGAGACGGCCGTGATCATCGGCGGCTCGGGCGCCGGCAAGACCACGCTCCTGCGCCTGTTGATCGCGCTCGAGAAGCCGACCACCGGCCGCATCATGGTCGAAGGGGAGGACATCTCCCCGCTCGGAGAGGTCGAGCTCAACCGCGTGCGCCAGAAGTTCGGCATGGTGTTCCAGTACGCGGCGCTGCTCGACTCGCTCACCATCTTCGACAATGTGGCGTTCCCGCTGCGCGAGCACCGCAAGCACATGTCGCGCAAAGACCAACGCGACAAGGTGCTCGACATGCTCAAGCTGCTCGGCCTCGAGGGCAAAGAGGGCCGCATGCCGAGCGAGCTCTCCGGCGGTCAGCGCAAGCGCGTCGGCCTCGCGCGCGCGCTCATGCTCGAGCCGCGCATCATCGTGTACGACGAGCCCACCAGCGGGCTCGACCCCATCACCAGCCGCATGGTCGACGACCTGATCGACGAGACGCGCGAGCGCTTCAACGTCACCAGCGTGGTGATCTCGCACGACATGACCAGCACCTTCCGCATCGCGCACCAGGCCTTCTTGCTGGTGCAAGGCAAGGTCATCGCGCAGGGCAAGCCCGACGAGCTCGCGTACGGCGGCAACGACGAGGCGCGCAAGTTCATCGCCGCCTCCGGCATCGCGCCCGACCGCGTGAGCCGCGTCGATCAAGAGCGCGAGGCCGGCGCAGAGAAGTACAAGGCGATGTAGCGCCGTTGCGCACGCGCACCGGCGCGCAGTTGCGCAAGTGCTCGCGCAGCTGCGGGCCTCTGGGCCGGAAGCCGCGCGGACTTTTCGCTAGAAAGCGCAGCGGCACGCCGGCTGCAAACGACGCGGCGACATGCCGCCCAGCGTCCGATCGACCGACTCCCAGCGCTCCTCCAGGTCCTCACTCTCGCGCGCGAGCGACGCGAGGAAGCTCCACTGCCCGTTCAGCGCCGCGCTTCACCCCGAGGTCCTCGCCATCCAAGCCCACGCTGTCGGCTGGGCTGTGGCGCTCGGCCTCGTCCACGGCGAGCGCGCGGCGCTGCACCTGGATGCCAGCAAGGTGGGCTGGCTCGCGGCGCGCGCCAATCCCTCCGGCCGGCGCGAGCTGGTCGAGATCGCCGCCGACTGGACCACCTTCTTCTGCTTGCTCGACGACCGCATCGAGCGGCTCGCTTCTCCGGACATCGTCGACAGCTACCTGGAGGAGGTGCTCGAGTCGTTGACCGGTGCAGGCCACCCGTCCGGCGACTCGATCCAGGGCGCCGCGCGCGAGCTCCATCGTCGCTTGGCGCTCGTGGCGGACAAGCCGTGGCTGGCCCACTTCGCCCAGCGGAACCGTGAGCTCTTCGAGGCCTTTCGCTTGGAGGCGCGCGTGCGCGCGGGGGGCGGCACGCTCAGCGTGGAGAGCTACGTCCCGATGCGCGAAGTCACCGTCGGCGTCGCGGGGAGCTCGAGCTGTCGCTGCTCGCGGCCGGCATCGAGCTCAGCGGCGAGGAGCGCGCCGCGATGGCAGACATGACGCGTATGACCTGCAACTTGGTGGGCTGGGCCAACGACATCTTCACCTACGAGAAGGAGATCGTGGCCGGCGACCCGAACAACCTCGTCCTGGTGATGGCGAGGAGCCTGCGCCTCGATGTTCCCAGCGCGCTCGCTCGCGCCATCCGCAGACACGACCGCGAGGCCAACGAGCTCGCCCTGCGCATCGCCGAGGTCGAGCTCTCCGGCTCGGAGCCCATGCGAGGCTTGGCAGCCATCCTCGGACACTGGGTGCGCGGCCACCTCGACTGGGCCCGCGAGACCGGCCGCTACGACGGCTGAGCGCGCTGAGGAATGAGGCGCCCGCGCGCCCACGCTCGATCGTCACCAAAGCGTGGCAGTCGCTCCCCAAGACGTTCACCGCCAGCTCCGATCTTGACGCCCCCCGCCCGAACGACCGGGGGGTCAGAGGAGGTCACGATGGAGAACGAGACGCGCAGCGAAGGGTTGATTCCGCAGTTGGTGGCGATCACCACGGGTTTGTTGGAGCAGCTGATCGAGCAGGGCTTCGGGCTGACGCGAGAGGTGCACGCCGAGATTTCGCAAGGTGTGGCGGCAGCGATCGACTTCGCCGAGTCGACCCAGCGCGCCGGTTTCGGCGTGGTGCGACGGGTGCACGAGCGCGCCACGCAGCTCACCCACGTCTCGCTCGGCGCCGGAGAGTCCGCGCTGCTCGCGCTGGTAGGCTCGGCGCGCGAGACGGGCGACGGTGCTGCGCGGCTGGCCTCGCACACCGCGGGCGTGCTGGTGCGGCCGGTCCGTGACGTCGGAGTGAACTGAAGTGCCCGCCGGCATGCACCCCTGCCACGCCTGTGGCTCGCGCGCGCTGGTGCGCTCGCGTCGCCGCGGCTGGGAGCGCGCGCTGACGTGGCTCGGCCTGATGCCGTACCGCTGCCTCGGCTGCGACAAGCGCTGCTATCGCTTTGCCGCGGCGCCGACGCGCGCTGCGTAACCAGTGCGCTCGAGCGCAACGTTCGGCATCCAGATGAAGTGCTCGGGCTTGCGCTGCGCGCTACGCCCTCGGGCTCGGGCTGAGAGCCCCCCCGTGGGATCGGCGGCTCGGTTCGGCGGCCTCGGGCTCGAGCTCGGCCATCCGCGAGGGTCGAATGGGGCTTCGAGCTCGGCCCTGGCGGCGCGCGTGGTCCTTCGGCTGGCGAAGGCGGCGCGACTCTCGGGGCCCACGCGCCGCGAATTCTCCCGTGCCAGGGGTCACGTCGCGGGGCCTTCGGCGCTCATGGTTCCGAGAGCACGGGAGAATTTTGCTCTCTGATTCAACTGGGCAAGCCAGTTGAATTCCCCAGACCGGCATGGCCGCACAAGTCGAGCACGATGCCGCCAGGTCACTCGCTTGTGCAGCTTCGGGCGGCTCGGGCCGCATGGCCTCAACCGTCCTCTGCGCGATCCCGCCACAAGACGCCATCCCCACGCCGCAGCCACCGCGTTCGGCGAGGCCGGGCCACGAACCTAGCGAGCGCCTCATGCGCTACACTGCGGCCATGTCCGCCGCCCGCGACGTCCGCGTCACCCGCGCCGAGTACGCGGCGCTCGAGCGCTCGAGCAACGTCAAGCACGAGTACTTGGACGGCACCATCTACGCGACGGCGGGCGGGACGCCAGAGCACGCGGCGATCGCGATGAACGTCGGTATCCTGCTCGGCACGCAGCTGCGCGACCGTCCTTGTCGCGTGTACTCGTCCGACCTGCGCGTGCGTGTGCTCGAGACCGGGCTCGAGACCTACCCCGACGTGAGCGTGGTGTGCGGCAAGGAAGAGCGTCACCCCGAAGACGACCTCGCCGTGACCAACCCGATCGTGCTGGTCGAGGTGCTCAGCCCGAGCACCGAGGCCTACGACCGCGGAGAGAAGCTTCGCCACTACAAGCACATCAGCTCGCTGCGCGAGGTGATCCTGGTCGACCATCGGGAGAAGCTCGTCGAGGTTCACCATCGTGAAGAGGATGGCAGTTGGACGCGCCACCAGGCCACGCCGGGCGGCGCGGTGAAGCTCGTCTCGGTGGGCTGCGAGCTCGGCGTCGCCGAGGTGTACCGCGACCCGCTCGCGCGCTGAGGGCTGTCCCTAGTCTGGTCGTCCGAGCTGCCGAGGCCGAGCTGCCGAGGCCGAGTTCCCGATCTGCGACGCCGAGCACGCGGCCGAGGACGAGCACGAGGCTCGCTGTCGGCCTCGGCTTCGTGGTCGCTCTCGGCCTCGGTCGATCGATCCTCGGGACTCTAGTGTTCGGTCTCGATCTCGGCAGCGGTCCGCCGGTCATCGCCGTCGGTCTCGCCGTCTTGCCTTCGTGTCAGCCCTGCCGCTCAGCGATCGCGCTCACCGCGTCGCGCAGGGTGGCGAAGTGATAGCCCCGCATGCGCAAGCGCTCGATCACGCGGTCTAGGGCTCGCTCGCGCTCGGCCCGAGGACGCCAGAGCTCGGGCTGGTGGCCGCGCAGCTCCTCGAGGCCGTCGGCCACGTCCAAAAAATCCATGGCGTGGAGCTCCAAGGAGAACAGCGCGGGGAGGCCGCAGGCGTCGGCGAGCGCGGGCGCCATTCGCTCCCCGGCAAGCGCTAGGGACGTGCCGATCACGGGCAGACGCGGACCGCGGGTGACGCGCATGGGGATCTCGAGCAGCGGACGATCGCCGCGGCGCCACCAGGGCCGGCCGGGCCGGTACGCTTCGGTCGGGCAGAGGAGTTGCGTGGGTGAGGCGGCGATGCTCGCGCTCTGCTTGCCGCGCTCGAACATGGCGCCGATCGCGGCGAGCTTGGCCAGGTAGTACGCAGGGCATGGGAACGCGGACGCGTCGAAGCTCGCGCCAGCGCGCTCGAGCGCGTCGAGCACCGCGTCACTCAGCGTGTAGCCTGGCGCGCGAAAGCCATGAGGCCGCACGCCGAGCGCAGCCTCGATCGCGTCGAAGCTGCCGGCGACCTCGCGCTCGATGTCGGCGGCGGGCAGGCGCACCAGATCGTACGGGTGAGTCTGGCTGTGGCTCTCGACGGCGTGGCCCTGGCCGAGCGCGTGATCGAGCACGTCGCGCGCGACGCCGAGGCGCAGGTCGTCGGCGACGACGAAGAAGGTGAGCGGCACGCCCAGGCGCGTGGCCCACGCGAGCGCACGCGGGACGGCGCGTTCGAAGCCAAGCGGGCCCTCTGCCGGCTTGGCAGAGAGCCCGTGGATGGCGCGATACAGCCGGATCTCGTCGAGGTCGATCGAGACCGCGGCAACAGGCTGAGTCACCACGGTCGGGACGTCGGGCAGGACACGTTCATCGCGACGGGACGATCCAACGATGACGCTTGGGCTGCCATCTCGCGAGCGAGACCCGAGCGAGCCGGTGGGGTGAGGCCGCGTCTGCGCGGCCGAGGGGGGCGCGTCGCCCCCCTAGGGAGAAGGCTCTGCGGGACTCGGCACACGCGGGGACAACCTCACCGCGAGGCTCGGCGGCTCGACTGAAGAACGAACATCGCAACCATCGGACCGGTGACAGTGCCTCGTGAGGTCACAGCAAGCGCGGATCAACCCCCGCCAGCCATCTTGGCCACTTCTTCGGCGAAGTTGTCTTCCTTCTTGGTCAGGCCTTCGCCGCGCTCGAAGCGCACGAAGCCGGTGATGAACACCGGCGCGCCGGCTGCCTTGCTGGCCGCCTCGCGCAGCTTGTCGATGGTCTGGCCCGGGGTCACCACCGACTCTTGCTCGAGCAGCGCGATCTCGGAGTACCACTTCACCAGCTTGCCCTCGATGATCTTGGGCCACGCCGCTTCGGGCTTGGGCTTGGGATCCTCGCGCAGCTGCCCCTCGAAGATCTCCTTCTGCTTGGCGATCTGATCGGCGGCCACGTCCTCGCGCTTGAGCACGAGCGGCGTCATGGCGGCCACCTGCATGGCCGTGTCCTCGGCGAACTTCACCACCTCGGCGTGGGCCGCAGCGGCCTCGCTCTCGGTCTCGATCGCCAGGATCACGCCGATCTTGCCGCCCATGTGCACGTAGGCCGTGGCGAGGCCCTTCTTGCCCGCCGGGACGCTGATGCGCTCCCAGCGACGCACGTCGATCTTCTCGCCGATCTTGCCGGTGAGCTCGGCCGCGACCTCGCCCACCGTCTTGCCCGCGAGCGGTGCCTTGTTCAGATCCGAGCCGGTCTCGGCGGCCACGGCTACGGTCATCACGTCGCCGACGAACTTCTGGAAGCCCTCGCTGCGGGCCGCGAAATCCGTCTGGATGTTGACCTCGACCATGGTGGCCGCGCGCTTGTCGGCCGAGAGCGCGGCGCGAACCTCGCCCTCGGTCGCCACGGCGCTGGCGCGCTTGGCGCTCTTGGCGAGGCCTTTCTTGAGGATGATCTCGACCGCCTTCTCCATCTCGCCGCCGGCCTCGACGAGCGCATTTTTGCAGTCGCTCATGCCAGCCTGGGTTCGCTCACGGAGCTCTTTGATCGCCTGCGGGGTGACGCCACTCATGATTGGATACTCCTGCCTTGAAACTTCGAACGAGAGAGCCCTCCGAGATGCGAGAACTCTCCGGGATGCGAGAACCCTCTGAGCTGCGAGAGCTCAGTTGCGGCCGCGCCGCGAGACCACGGCCACGTCGCCGTCGCCACGGCGAGCCTCACCCGTGTCGCGGCGGCGCTGCACACCTTCGACGCAGGCGTCGGCCACGCGCGAGGTGATCAAACGGATCGAGCGGATGGCGTCGTCGTTGCCGGGGATCACGAAGTCGACCAAGTCCGGGTCGCAGTTCGTGTCGGTGATGGCGACCACCGGGATGCCAAGGCGGCGCGCCTCGCTCACGGCGATCACCTCTTGGTGCGGATCGATCACGAAGATCGCGTGCGGCAAGGAGCCCATGTTCTTGAGCCCGCCCAGGTACTTCTCCAGGCGATCGCGCTCCTTCTCGAGCTTGGCGACCTCCTTCTTGAGCAGCTGCTCGTGGGTGCCGTCCTCCTTCATGCGCTCGAGGGTGCGCAGGCGATCGAGGCCGCCCTTGATGGTGCGGAAGTTGGTGAGCGTGCCACCGAGCCAGCGGTTCGTGACGAAGTACATGCCGCAGCGGCGGCACTCCTGCTGCACGATCTCTTGTGCCTGGCGCTTGGTGCCGACGAACAGCACGTGACCGCCGCGACCGACCGCGTCGACCAAGAAGTCGTAGGCGCGCTTGAACAGGCGCACCGACTGGTCCAGATCCACGATGTGGATCCCGTTGCGGGCGCCGTAGATGTACGGGCGCATCTTGGGGTTCCAGCGCTTGGTCTGGTGACCGAAGTGCACGCCCGCGTCGAGCATGGTGCGCAAAGGCAGCGGGAAGCCCCCGGAGGCGGCCATCATCGCGGCCTGAGCGGAAGCACCCATCGTCTCGTCGCCGGCGGCGACGTTCTCAACATCACTCATCGTCTCTGGTCCTTTCCGGTTGATCCTCCGCCTCGGGCGGGCCAACCCGACACGCACCGAAGGGCTGTCGAGCACCGGGACCCGCTCCGCCGGGACGAGCCCGGAGAAGGCGTGCGGAATGTTGGGTGCTCGGCTGGAGGGCGTTCGCACCGGTTCCCCCGCGAAATCCCGAAGGACCTCGCGAGGCGGCGCACATTACTGCCTTGTGGCCGGCCGTCAAGCGCCGGACGAGGCAGCCGCCCAGGGCCTGACCACACAACCAGGTTTCGGGGCGGCGTGGGGCCCACGGCTCGGTATACTCGGGCCATGCCGAAGGCCGAACGGAGAACAGCGCGCGTGGTCGTGCTCTCGCTCAGCCTGGCTGCATTCTCTGCGGCCGCGACCGTGCCGGCCTGCATCGCGGGCGGACCGCCGATCGATCCGATCACGAACGAAGGCGGCGGCTTCGCCGAGAACGACGCCGGCACACCCGACGCTTGGCCCGACGCGCCCGTCACCGAGCCGCACGCGGTCGTGGGCGCGACGCCGTCGCACGGGCCGTTCTCCGGCGGCAACCGCGTGTTCGTCACGGGCAACGGCTTCGACTCCAAGGTGCGCGTCTGGTTTGGCGACACCGAGGCCGGCGAGGTCACGCCGATCGATGCGACCAGGCTGCAGGTGACGGCGCCTCCGGGCGCGCGTGGGCCGGTCGATCTGACCACGCAGAACGGAGACGACGACAGCACCGCGCGGACCCTGCCCGGGGGCTACCACTACGACGCGCTGTACGCCGACCCGTCGAGCGGACCGATCTCGGGCGGCAGCGAGGTTCGCATCGTCGGCCAGGGCACCGACTGGGGCGCCGGCGCGAGCGCGTTCATCGACAACAAGCCCTGCACCACGCTCACCGTCACCGGCCCCGAGGAGCTCTTGTGCGTGGTGCCGCAAGGCGCGCCAGGCGCCAAGGCGGTGCGCGTCGAAAACGGCGACGAGACCATCAGCGTGCTGGACGCGTACACCTACGAAGACTCGAGTGACGGCTTCAAGGGCGGGTTGAGCGGCGATCCGCTCGCGGGCACCCTACGCGTGCTCGTGTACGACAACTTCACCGGCAACGCGATCGCCGGCGCGCACGTGGTGATCGGCGAGGACATCTCCACCGCGATCATCGAGCAGGTGGGCCTCACCGGCGTGGTCGAGATCAGCGATGCGGCGCTCGAGCAACCGGTCACCGTCTCGGTGTCGGCGCTCTGCCACAGCCCGATCAGCTTCGTGGACGTGCCCGTGGACACCGTCACCGTGTACCTGGACCCAGTGCTCAGCCCTGCGTGCGCAGGCGCTGGCGGCGACCCGCCCGGCGTGGGCGGCAAGTTCTCCAGCACCGGCGTGGTGCAAGGCGAGATCGTGTTCCCTGCGGTGAACGAGTTCCAGCGCGGGCCGTTCTTGGTCCCCCAACCCATCGGCAACGAAATGCAGGCCGCGTACATCTTCGCAGCCAACACGAACCCCGCGGCGACGTTCCAGTTGCCGCCCGCCACGTCCGCCATCTTGCCGACCGCAGACGGCAGCATCGGTTATGGGTTCGCGCTCGCGAGCGCGCCCGGCAGCAAGACCTACTACGCGCTCGCGGGCCTCGAGGATCGCACCAAGTCCCCACCCACGTTCGTGGCCTACTCCATGGGCCTGGTTCGCGGCGTGCCGGTCGTGGGCGACGAGACCACGAGCGAGGTGTTCATCGACATGGTGCCGCTGGATCTGGCTCTGACGCTGGATGCGAGCCCGCCTCCGCCAGGCGTGATGGGCCCCGATCGCTTGCAGTCATCAGTCGCGGTCCGGCTCGGCACGGATGGCTTCGCGATCTTGCCCTCGGGACAGAAGGCCCCGCTGTTGCCCTTGAACAACGACGTGACCTTCGTGGGGTTGCCGCTGCTCGACGCAGGCTTCGAGGGGTCGACCTACTACGCGTCGGCGCGCGCCGTCACAGGCCCGAGCTTCCTCGCGCCGATGAGCGTGGTCTCGAGCCTGTCCACCAACACCACCGCCTTTCCGATCGTGGTGGATGGCTTCGTGGGCTTGCCGGAGCTCGAAAGTCCGACGCTGAACGCCACCTGGAACGGCACCCAGCTCGAGACCTCGTTCGGCCCGGGCGCTCCGCCTGACCTGACGGTGTACGACATCTCGGGCGGCAACGGGTTGGTGCATTGGACGGTGGCGGTGCCGGGCGGCGGGCGCGCGATCGAGCTGCCGGACCTGCGGGTGTTCCCGGGAGAAGCGCTGCCTGGGGGATCGATCGTGGTGGGGGTGTACGGCGCACGCGTGACCGACTTCGACTACGCCACCCTGCGCACGCGCAGCCTGCGACCTCAAGGCATGAGCGCCTACTCGCTCGACTTCGTCGAAGCGCATCTGCCGTGAAGGGCCCCGGGCGAAGCAGGCGTCGCGCCGCCACGGCGCTGATCGCGGGCGCACTGGCCGCGAGCGCTTGTTTCGAGCGCGGTGATCGCTGGCTGGACGTGGATCCGGCGCCGCCCGAGTGTGTGCTCGGCGACGAACGTTGCAACGAGGGCGGCGTCGAGCGCTGCCTGAGCGTCGCGGGCGCCGCGGCTTGGCTGGTGCTCGAGGACTGCGCCTCGCAAGACAAGCTGTGCGTGGAGGGCCTGTTCGAGTGCAAGGACTGCGTGCCCAACGGCTTCTTTTGCGACGGGCTGGATGTGCGGCAGTGCGGCGCCGACGGCGACTCCTCCACGCTGGTGGACACCTGCGACGCATCCACCGGCTACGCCTGCCGCGCTGGTGCGTGCGACCAGCTGTGCCAGACCGCACAAGTGCAGAAGAGCAACATCGGCTGCGAGTATTGGCCGGTCGATCTGGACAACGCCAACATCGACGAGACCAGCAACGCCGCCGCGCAGCAGTTCGCGGTGGTGGTCTCGAACCCTCAGCCCGACGTGCCCGTCCGGGTGATCATCGAGCAAGACGACTCTCTGCCCGGAGGGCCCAACGCCGCCTACGAGATCGCCAGCAGCGTGATCGCACCGCTCAACTTGGAGGTGTTCAAGCTCGGCCCACGCGAAGTCGATGGCAGCCCCCCCGGCGAATACGACACCGGAACGCACACGGCGCTCACGCGCGCGGGGTTCCGCGTGAAAAGCGACTTTCCCATCGTGGTCTATCAGTTCAATCCGCTCGAGAACGTGAGCGTCTTCTCCAACGACGCCTCACTGCTCTATCCGCGCGAGGCGCTCGATTACGGCAGCCAGAACATGTTGCTGTCGTACGTCGTGCTCGGCTGGCCGCAGACGATCGCCGCCACGGACGATCCGGAGACCAACTTCAACCCGCTCGACCCCATCCACTTGCGCGGGTTCTTGACGCTGGTGGGGACGCGCGAGGCCACGCGCGTGCGCGTGGTTCCCACCACCACGGTGGTCGGCGGTGGACCGGTGCTCGAGACGCCGCCCGGCGGTGAGATCGAGCTCACCCTCGAGCCGTTCGACGTGCTCAACCTCGAGACCGCCGACTTCAACGCCGACTTCACCGGCACCCAAATTTTTACGGACGGGCCGGTGGCCGTGTACACCGGCGGCGAGGCCTCCGACGCGCCACACTTCGAAACGCTGTCGCAGCGTTTTTGTTGTGCGGATCACTTGGAGGACCAGCTCGCGCCGATCCGCACCGCCGGCAAGACCTTCGGTGTTCCACACTCCCCCAACCGCGGGGACGCCGCGAAGCTCGCCGGCGCCGATCTCGAGTCCATCCCCGAGCCCGAGTACGTGCGCTTCATCGCCACCGCCGAAGAAGGTGCCGTGATCGATACGACGTTGCCGGCCCCGGACGATCACATCGTGCTCACGCACCTCGGCGACTTCGCCGAGGTCCGCACCTACGGCCATTTCATGGCCGAGAGCTCGGAGCCGATCCTGGTTGGGCAGATCATGGCGAGCCAGCGCGCGACCAGCGTGCCGCGCCCCGGCTACCCGGGTGGCGACCCGAGCCTGATGATCGTTCCGCCGCTGGAGCAGTCCCGCAACGACTACGTGTTCCTCACCCCCGACAAGTACGCGTTCGACTTCGTCGAGATCATCGCCCCGCGCGAGGCCGCGGTGTTCCTCGATGGGCAGAAGGTCGACTACCAGGTGTGCTTGGTCGAAGCCGCCGACGGCCTGACCACCGAGGAGCGAGACAACCTCCCGCCCACACACTTCGTGTACACCTGCCAGCTCGGCTTCCCCACCATCGATGGCAGCGTCGATCCGCCCATCATCGGGCTCGGCACACAGCGGGACGGCGTCCACCGGGTGACCGCCAACGCGCCTGTGTTCGTGGCGGTCGTCGGCTGGGATGCGTTCGTGAGCTACGCCTACGCCGCGGGCACCGAGCTGATCGAGCTGGCCGCCCCGGAATGAGACGGAGGTTGGCGCTGGCCGCGCTCGTCACCTGCGCGGCGCCGGTGGAACGAGAGCTCAGCCGCGCCGAGCCCGAGCCGAGCGCGGTGGCGATCGCGGCTCCCGACGCACCGAGCGCCGGGCAAGCTCCACCCCCGCTCGCTTCCTGCGCGAGCTCCCTCGCGCGCTGTGGAGGTCGAGGGCCTGGTGGGCCTGCCGACCATTTGTTCGCCTGTCGAGATGGAGCGTGGGCACAGAGCGAGCGCTGCGTCGGCGGGTGCCAGGCCTTCGGCCCCGGCGCGCCCGATCGCTGCGCTGCGGTGCTCGACGACATCGCCCCGCTCACACGTGCGCTCGCCACCAAACCCTACGTCGAGGAGCGCTGCGAGCCCGCCGCGCACCCGGTGTTCGCGAAGGCCAAGCGCTGCCGCTACGCGGTGATGGGCCTCGCCGCCGAGGTGCTGGTGGACAACCCCGACCCCGCACGCGTCGTGCAATGGGCCACCGACGCGGCCAGCTACGTCGCGCCGCTCGATGCGCTCCGCCTCTCGCATCCCGCAGCGTTCCGTGAGGGCGTGCTGGCCTTCGTGCTGCACGTGAAGCACCAGTCGTCGCGCATCTTCCCGATCGCAGGTGAAATCGTGGAAGACCTCGGCGGCGGCGCCACACGTTATGGCTTCGACCGCGGTGTGGTCAGCCCGTGCGACAAGGGCAACTGCCGCTGCCGCGTCAACTCGCTCACTCCCGGCGCGTGGTGCCGCTTCGCCGACCATCTGGGCGAAGAGACCCGCGCAGCATGCCTCGAGCGCTACGAGGGCACCCAGGGCGACGAGCGCTGGCGCGAGCGTTGCGCCAACAACCACCAGCTCAGCCTGGACCAGGCGCACAACCCGCACTTCCGCGCCAAGGCCTTCGCCATCGGCGAGCGGATCGGCAGCCGCTGCCCGGCCGGGGGGTGCGAGCCCAGCCGCGTGGTGGCGCTGCTCAGAAAGGAGCTGGGGCTGCCCTAGGCCTCGCCGAGGCTCGCGAACCCTTTCGCCCCTGGCTCGGCTCTCACACCCATGGACTGGCTGGCGTTCCCCCTCTTCCTCGCGCTGTGGCTCGGCTTGCAGCTCTGGCTCCTGCCGCGCTTGGGCGTACCCACCTGAGCAGTGCCCCACCCGCGCCGGTCGGCGCGGCTGCCCCCTGCCGACGGAGAGGAGCCCGGAAACGCACCTGCGCCACCACCTGAGGGGCAGTAGAATCCCGGCCGATGTCAGCAGGCATCTCGGCGATCGGCCTTCTCTCTGCCACGCTCTGGGGCGAACCGTGACGAGCTCGCGCGAGACGAAGCAGATGGGCTCCTGGCCCACCAAGCTGACACCGGAGCTGATCGCGGGCGGATCGCTGAGGCTGTCCTTCCCGAGCATCACGCCCGCGGGCGCGCTCTCTTGGCAGGAATCGCGGCCGAGCGAAGGCGGGCGTTCCGTCGTCGTTCAGCATCGCGCGCACGGCGAGCCGCAAGAGCTCACGCCACCCGGGCTCGGCGTGGGCAGCCGCGTGCACGAGTACGGCGGCCTCGCCCACGTGCTCACGAGCGAGGGCTGCCTGTTCGTGGACAAGAAGTCGCAGCGGCTGCACCTGATGCACGGCGCCGATCTGCGCACCGTCACGCGGCAAGACGCCTGGCCTTGCGACCTCAGGCTGGCTCACCCCATTTTCGATGCGCGGCGGCGCCGTGTGATCGCCGTGGGCGAGTCGCATGACGGAGCCCGCGTCGAGAACGGGCTCGTGTCGATCGATCTCGCGAGCGGCACGATCACGTGGCTCGCGCGCGGTCATGACTTCTTCGACGCCCCTGCCCTGTCCCCCGACGGCGAGCAGCTGGCGTGGCTGTGTTGGGACGCGCCGCACATGTCGTGGGACGCCGGCCGCATCGAGCTGGCGCGCGTCGCGCCCGACGGCAGCCTGGAGCGCGCGAGCACCGTGGCCGGCGGGCCCGACGGCTCGGCCATGTGCCCCACCTGGTCGAGCGCGGGCGAGCTCACGTTCGTGCTCGAGGGCAGCTCCGGCTTCTGGAACCTCCACCGCCTGCGCGGCGCCGAGGTCGTGTGTGTGCTCTCGGAAGAAGAGGAGTGGGGCGCGCCGCAATGGAACTCTGGCACCACGCTGTTTGCGTTCAGCGACGCCCGTACGATCGTCGGCGCGCCGCTGCGGCACGGGGTGGCCTGCCTGCGGCGTGTCGATCTGCGCACCGGGCTGGCCGAGACGTTGATCGAGGACGTGGGCCACGTGGGCCACGTGGCCGCACGCGGTGACGACGTGCTCCTGTCGCAGGGCTGGGCTGGGCAGGGCTCGCGCCTGCTGCACGTGAACTTGCGCACGCGCGAGGTGACGGTGTTGCGCGACGCGCTGGCGCCGCTGTTCGCCAAGCAAGTGTTGACCGACGCCGACCTGCCCAAGGCCGAGCCTGTCTCCTTCGCCACGAGCCGCGGCGAGCAGGCGCACGCGTTCTTCTACGCGCCCACCAGCGAGCGTTATCAGGGCGCACCGGACGAGCTGCCGCCCCTGCTGGTGCTGGCGCACGGCGGGCCGACCGGCGTCACCTCACCCTTGCCGAGCGCCACGTTGCTCTCGTTCACGACCCGCGGCTTCGCCGTGCTGGACGTGAACTATCGCGGCTCGGTGGGGTTTGGCCGACGCTATCGCGAGCGGCTGCGAGGCGAGTGGGGCGCGCTCGACGTGGACGACTGCGTCGCAGGAGCGCTCGCGATGGCCGAGCGCGGGCGGGTCGACCGGAGACGGCTCGCCATCCGCGGAGGCAGCGCGGGGGGGCTCACCGTGCTTTTGGCCCTGACGCGTCGACCGCGCGTGTTCGCGGTTGGTACCTGCCTGTACGCGGTCAGCGATCCGCGCAAGCTGAGCGACGCGACCCACAAGTTCGAGGCTCATTACGAGCATTTTCTGTTCGGTGAGGGCGAGGCGCGCGAGCGAGCGCTCGCGCAGCGCAGCCCGCTCGCACTGGTCGACCAAATCGAGACGCCGGTCATCTTGTTCCAGGGTTTGCTCGACAAGGCGGTCACTCCCGACCAGTCCCAGTGCATGTTCGAGGCGCTGCGCGCGCGCGGCGTGCCCTGCGAGCTCCACACCTATCCCGACGAAGGCCACGGCTTCCGGGCCGCGGCCACGCTGCGCGACGTGGCAGAGAAGGAGGCCGCCTTCTACGCGCGGCACTTCACCGCTTCGCGTCCTCGCTGATCGCGTCCCCGCGATCGTCGCTATCGTTCGGCGATGCGCGCCAACACGCCTGACGCGAACGCGACCGACGAAGGTGAGAAGGCGGAGCTACGCGAGCAGCTCGCGGCCTTGCGCGCGAAGCTCGGGTGACTTTGCGGCCAGCTCGAGGAGTCGACCCATCACGGTGTCGGCACGGCGGGCCCTCGAGCAGGCCCCACCGGCACCCCCCAGAAGTAGTAGCCCTGCCCGCCGAGCGCGTAGCGATAGGTCCCGAACTCCCAGCGGTATCGACCCGCGCTCGCGGACACCATGCCCCGCAGCTCGGGCTCGTCGTACACGCGCAGCGTGCTGACGAAGCCATCCCATGCGCTGAGCGTGAGCGTGAGCGGGGTCACCACCCACGCCAGCAGCGCCTTGCCGAGCGTGCGCTCCGGCGTCAGCACCGGGTTGGCGAGCAGCGCGGCGAGCCCGAACGGCGCAAACGCGAGAAACTGGGCCGGGTTGCGGCCAAAGGGCTCCGAGATCCAGATCGGAGCCTGGGCGCGCACCGCGTCGTCGAGGATGCTCTGCGCGAGCTCCGGACGGAAGTGATGGAAGGCGTTGATGATGGCGCGCGCACGCCCTGCTCCGAGATCGGGGGGGATGGCGGCCGCGTCGACGGGGCTCAGCGCGGCTTCGATCGCCGGCTCGCGCGCGGTGATGCGGGCCCAGGCTCGCTCGCGGGGAAAGAGATCCGTGAGCAGCAGCTCGGGCGGTGGCGCGCCTGCACGTCTGAACTCGCTGACCAGGATCTCCGCCGGGCCTCCTGCTCCCGCGCACAGATCGATCACCTTCCGCGTGCCGGCCGCGTGCAGGAACGAGGCGAACGGCCCCACCATGTCGTGCAGCGTGCGCCCCCAGCGGAGCCCTCGGCTGAGCGACTCGACGATCGTGTCGCGCACGTCGGCGCCGACCCAGTCCAGATCGTTGAACTCGAACGCATGTACGCGCGCAAGACGCATGCTTCAGTGTACCCAGACTTTCTTCAGGCGCTTCGCGCTCTTCTGCCACGTAGGTGCGGCTTTCGCCCTCTGCGACGATCACCTTCAAGTGAAGCCAAGCCAACTGAGCCTCACATTCTGCACCTGCCGACTTCCCCTGAGCGATTCCGCAAGGGGGCTGATGCAGCCCCCTCAAACGCTCCGCGTTTTCACCCCAACTCCGCTTCGAGCTGCGCGCGGGGCCCCAACCCCGCGTGCTCTGCCAGGGGTGCCGCCTCACATTCATGCGCTTGATTGGGGCCTAGAGCTGACGTTGCGAGTCAGGGCAACGGGACGACCGGCAGCGAGTCTCCCATCTCCCCGGGACCGTCCCCACGGCTCTGCGTGTCTCCCAGCCCGAGCGCGCCCGTGGCCCCGTACCCGAAGCACTTGACGCGACGGCTCTCGAGCAGCGCGCAGGTATGAAACTCCCCCGCGGCCACGTCGATCACCGGATCGGCGGCGGAGGTCAACACCGTGGCTGGCAGATTGGTCCCCATCGTTCCGGGTGCGTGGCCCCAGGTCGCGTCGTCTCCGTGGCCGGTCATGCCGTTGCTGCCCAAGCCCCAGCAACGTAGCGCGCCGCCCACGACGATGGCGCAGCCGTGGTTGAAGCCCAGGTGCACCGAGCTGATCGGCGCCCCCACCGAGAGCCCGGGCAGTGCGCTCATTTCGCCTGGGCCATCGCCGAGCTTGGCGGTGCTCTCGAAGCCCAAGCGGCCGTTGCCGCCGTCGCCCCAGCAGGTCACCGTCGATCCCGACGACGCGCAGGAGCCGAACTGCCCCGTCATGATGCGATCAGCCGACAGGACCGCCGGCGGCAGGTTGCTGCCGAGCTCGATCGACTGGTCTCCGACGGGGTTGGTCTCGCTCTGCTCGATGCCGACGTCGCCGCCCACGTTGTCGCCCCAGCATTTGACTGCGCCGGTCGAGAGGCGCGCGCAGACGTGACGAACGGCGCTCGAGATCTCCACCGCCACGGCGCCCGGGCCAAGGTCTACGGCGGCGCCAGGCGCGCTCGTCTGGGTCGTGTGGCCGAGCCCCGGCTGCCCGACGGTGTTCACACCCCAACAGTGCACTGCCCCTGACGAAAGCAGAGCACACGTGCCGAGATGGGCCGCGACCACTTGCACCGGCGCCGCAGGCAGCCCCTGCACACCCACCAGCGCGGCCACCTCGGAGGGGCCATCCCCGACCGGCGTCGACGCTGCGCCCAAACCGAGCTCCCCTTGGCTGTTGTCGCCCCAGCATTTGATGACGCCCGAGGCGAGCAAAGCGCAGGAGTGGTACAACCCCACGCTGATCTGTGTGGCCGGTCCACCGAGCGGAACAGGAGCGAGCGCCGCGACCTCACCTGGGTCGTCGCCCAGGTTCAGCACGCTTCCCTGCCCTAGCTTGCCGTACTGTCCGTCGCCCCAGCACTTGACGTCACCATTGCTGATCAGCGCACAAGTGTGGCGCTTCGCGGCCAGCGCGACCACGCCCTCGCAGGCCTCACAACCATCGTTCGGCGTGCTGTTGCCGTCGTCGCAGAGCTCCACGCCCGCGCGCACGAAGCCGTCCCCGCAGCTGGCGAGCTCGCAGCTGCTCAAGCACGCGTCCGACTGATCCAAGTCACCGTCATCACAGTCCTCCACGCCCACGTTGTGGAAGCCATCGCCACATTCGTTGAACGTGCAGTCACCCAGGCAACCGTCTTGTTGGGAGCCATTGCCATCATCGCAGTCCTCGTCGCTCTGGTGCACGTAGCCGTCACCGCAGCTCTTGACCTGGCAACCCGCGACGCAGTCATCGGTATTGTCCGAGTTGCCGTCGTCGCACGCCTCCACACCCAGGTTCCAATGACCATCGCCGCATTGGTTGAGGGTGCAGTCGATCAGGCAGTCATCGACCTGCTCAGTGTTACCGTCGTCGCACTCCTCCACGCCCGCTCGCACGTGGCCGTCCCCGCAGAACGCAAGTTGACAGGTGTTGGTGCAAGCGTCCTCGTTGCTCGCGTTCATGTCGTCGCAGGCTTCGCCAGCCTCGACCGAGCCATTGCCGCAGCTCGGCAGCTTGCACCCGTTGTCGCACGCATCACTGTCGACGTCGTTGCCGTCGTCACACCCCTCGACAAGCGCCCACACGAAGCCATCCCCGCACACGGCTTGGACGCAACCCTGCACACACGAGTCATCGTCCTGGTCATTGCCGTCGTCGCATGCCTCGACCCCCCGCCACAGCACTCCGTCGCCGCAGAACGCCGAGCTACAGTTGTTGCGACATGCGTCGTAGTCGGAGTCGTTGCCGTCGTCGCACTCCTCGTCCCCTTCTTGCGCGCCGTTGCCGCAGCTCGCGGCGGTCCCTCCTCCGCCGCCGGTGCCGCCCATGCCACCGCCACCGAGCGGCGCACCGCCGCCTCCGGCGCCGACCTCAGCGCCCCCCCCACCTTGCGCAGGCGCGAGCTCCACCTCCTCGACCCCGACCAAGAGGCCGCAGCCAGACAGCAGCAAGATCGAGCCCCAGGCGAGCCTCATTGGAAGCTCCCTCCACCGACGACGCCTGCCAGGCCCGACGTGAACAGCGGCAGGACCCATGCCTCCTTGCCGCTCGGCGAGCCCTTCGCCCCGAGGACGAGCATCAACACGCTGCCCGTCGCAAGCGCCCCGCCAGCGATGAATCCGGCGGTCGAGACCCACCCGGCGGTGTCAGCGGCCGCCGCCGCATCGACCCCGGCTTGGGTGCATTGCCACCCTGCGTTCGCCTCCACGCACTCGTCCTCGGCCGCGCTCCAGTCCTCTATCGTCTTGACCCCGAACCCCACGCCGACGCCGAGGCTCACCAGGCCTGCTGCGCCCAGAGCGATTCCCCCAATCTGGACGCCAGAGAGGCCTGTGGGGGGTGGCGGCCTGCGGCCCGGCGCCGCGGCGGGCTCGGCTTCGTGCGGGACCAACGCAGGCAGCGTCAACGTCACCGTCTTGCCTTCCTCGGCCGTGACCTCCACGCGCTGCTCCACGTGGCCCTCGGCCCGCACGACCAGCACGATGCGTCCCGGATTGACCGGGATGGGTGCGCCGAGGGACTGCGCGGTCATCACCACGCCCTCCCGCTCGACCACCATTCCCGTGGGAGCGGCGGCGGGCGCCAACAGCAGCAGACGCGGCAGCCGTGGCTCGAGCGCCGCCACACGCTTCAACGCGGCGTCCTCTCGCTCCCGATGCCCCGCTTTGCGCGCGGGGGGGATCGCTTCCTGGAAGGTGGCCCACGCCGACGCCAGGCGCCCCGCTTGCTCGTAGCAATCGGCAAGATGGAGCAACGTGCCGATGCCGGGCTCGATACGTTGCGACTCCTCGAGCTTGGGGCACGCTTGCTCGAAGCGCCGCTCCGCCATGAGCTTGAGGCCCTCTTGGAAGAGCATCTCCGCGAGCGGCGCGTCGGTGGCTTGACCGAACGCGACCTCTGGCGCCGTGCACGCGAGCACCGCACAGAACCAACACGAGCGCATCATTTGCGACCTCCGAATGGGGAATGCGTGGCGTCGGGCGGAGCGACCGAGCTCGCCGCCGGTGCAGCAGAGAGCGGCGGGCGCGGCGCAGCGCCCGTCAGCACGCGGGGTGCAGAGCTCTTCACCGAGCCGAGTGAGCCTATCGAGCCGACCGGCTGCACCGCCGGGGGTAGCACCGCGGCCGAGACGACCGCCGACGGGGCCGGCGGGCTTTCGCTCGCCGCCACCGGCTGGCTCGACGGTGGGGCAGTTGCGAGGGAAGTTCCTGGGCTCGCAGACTCGACCGAGCCGTGAGTCTGCACCAAGAGCAGCGTTGCTCCTCCGCTCAGGGCCAGCACCGGCAGGGACCACAGCCACCTGGCGCCACGCTCGCGCGGCCTGGACTGCACCTCCACCGTCGCGTCCGTGGCGAGCTTGCTCAAGCCTGCCTGGCTCGCGAGGGTCCGCGCGTGCGCATCGACCTCGGGAGCAGGGACGGCCAACGGCACTGCGCGCAACGCGACTGACAGCTCCTCGACCGAGCCGAAGCGGTCCTCCCTGGCCTTGGCCAGGCAGCGCAGGATCACTTGCTCGAGCTGCTGCGGCAGCTGCGCGCGGCGAGAACGCGGCGTGGGCGGATCGTTGCGCAGGATGTTGGCGGTCACGTCTGCGGCGCTCTCGCCGTCGAAAGGCGGAGCCCCGGTCGAGAGCTCGAAGAGGACGGCACCCAGCGACCAAATGTCCGAGCGCGCGTCCACGTCACGTGTGGCGCGGATCTGCTCGGGTGACATGTAGGCAGGGCTGCCCATGACCGCGTCGGTCCTGGTGGTGCTCGATGACACCGGGCCCACCTTGGCGATGCCGAAGTCCAGGATCTTCAAGCAAGTGCGTCCATCGTGCCGCCGGCAGAGGAACAGGTTCGCCGGCTTCAGATCGCGGTGCACGATGCCGAGAAGGTGTGCCTCTGCCAACGCCTCGCAGGCCTGAAGGCC
>CAZXMG010000073.1:0-37329 GCA_964641275.1 uncultured Polyangiaceae bacterium | reverse complement strand
CTGATTCAACCGAAGGAAACTACCGGTTGAGCGGGCGACAAGCTCGAGTTTGCCACCGTGGCGCGCGCGCTCGAGGGCTGAGCGCGCTGCCGGATGGTCGCAGCCTTGCTCGTGCTGGGCTCGGTCGCGCTTTTGTGGTGGCAGCTCGGGTGAGCGCGTCTGTCAGCGCTGCGGCAGCGCCTGGGCCACCTGTTCTAGCGCGGTGTCCGCGGCCAGCGCCGCGGGCTTGTACTTGGCGATGCTGAGCAGCCCCTTCAGGCCGTAGCCCACGAGGAACACCAGCAAGAAGCCCACCACCAAGCCGAGCGGCGCAGGCAGGAGCGCCAAGCTCCAGTCGAACTCCGCGCCGCTGGTGCCCTTCTCGGCGAGCACGTCGGCCAGCGCCGCCACACCCACGAGCAGCCCGCACGGCATGGCGATGTCCCGTCGCCGGGGACCGAGCAGCTCGCCCTCTCGGCGCTGGTCGGTGCGGCGGTCTCGGGCTTGGGACTCGCCGGGGAGCGAGCGGGCAAACCGCTCCTCCGCGTCGTCGATCCGGAAACGGCCCGTGCCCTCGAGCGGGTAGGCGAGAGCCTCGGCGTCAACGTGCACGCCGAGGTCGCGGTGCCGGCGCGGGGACCGAGCTCGCCTCGAGCGGTTGTGCAGGTATGTTTGTCGCCCGCCCATCGCGCAAGAGCGCCTCGTCGAGACGCGTGACGGAAGGCTTCGGTACTTGCTCAAGAAGCCCTGGAGCGACGGCACGGTTGCGTTCGTCCTCGAGCCGCTCGACCTCTGCGCGCGCATGGCTGCGCTGATCCCGCCGCCGAGGTTCCACATGATCCGCTATCACGGCGTGCTGAGCTCGCATGCGAAGCTCCGGTCCGAGGTCGTGCCGAAGTTGGACGACAAGGGACCGAAGCAGCTCGCGCTCTTCGAGCACGACAGGACCGTCCTGGCTCCAGAGCCGCGGAAGAAGCCCTGGGCCTGGCTCCTCAGGCATGTCTTTCAGATCGACGTCGTCACCTGCGTCCGCTGCGGCGGCACGACCCGCCTGCTCGAGGCGGTCACGACCCCCGAGGCGATCGCCAAGCTCCTCGCCAAGCACGGTCTGGGCCCGAGGCCTCCGCCCCCGCGCCCCGCTCCGCACGGTCAGCTCCGGCTCGCGTTCTCGACCGCGTAGCACCTGACCTGCGAGCGGCGCCTGTTCGGGTGACCGCCAGGGCTTCATCCCGAAGTCCGACTGTCCGCCCCGGCCGGCCTCAGCTCCACGTTCCTTGCCCCGCCTCCCCCCATCCAGCCGGCCCGGGCCCGCCGGTGCGCGCTGAAGAGGCTCCAGGTTCAGCCGCGGCGCTCGGCGGCATGCTCGTGCCCGCCTTGCTCTACCTCGTGGTGTGCTGGGATCGCCCGTCCGCGCGGGGCTGGGGCATTCCGATGGCGACCGACATCGCCTTCGCGGTCGGAGTGCTGACGCTCCTGGGATCGCGTGTCCCGCCGGCGAGCCGTGTGCTCCTGCTCGCGCTCGCGGTCATCGACGACATCGGTGCGATCGTCGTGATTGCGACGTTCTACTCCTCCGGCTTCGCGCTGCCCGGGCTGGTCGCCTTCGGCGCCGCGCTGCTCGCAATCGTGGCGATGAAAGCCGCAGGTGTGCGCAGCCCGTGGCTCTACGTGCTTCCAGCCGTGGCGGCGTGGGCCGGCGCGTACGTCGCGGGCGTTCACCCGACGCTGGCCGGCGTGGCCGTCGGCCTCATGACGCCCGTTCGGCCCTGGCTACCACGCGAGAAGTTCGTGGAGCACGCGGGCGCCAGCGTGTACGCGGCGCGCGAGGAGGGCAATGAGGACGAGCGCGCGCTGCTGCCGCATCTCGACCGGTTGAAGCTCGTGCGCCGAGAAGCGGTCTCCCCAGTCGAGCGCCTGCAGCACGACCTGCACGGCTGGGTCGCGTTCGGGGCGATGCCGCTCTTCGCGCTCGCGAACGCCGGGGTTTCTTTGGGCGACGCGGAGCTCTCGGGAGAGTCGTTTCGCGTGCTGGCGGGCGTCGCCCTCGGCCTCGGGCTCGGAAAGTCGGCGGGCGTTCTCGCGTTCGCGTGGCTCACGACTCGTCTCGGCATCGCGAAGCTCCCGCTCGGCACGACGTGGCCTCAAGTCGCAATCGTGGGCGTGGTGGCGGGCATTGGGTTCACGATGTCGATCTTCACCGCCGAGCTGGCATTCCCGACGGGCGCGAGCCTCGAGATCGCGAAGGTGGGCGTCTTGCTCGCATCGGCCGCGGCGGCGGTCGCCGCGCTCGTGTTGGGGTGGGTGACGCTGCCGAAGCCGGGCTCCCCCCACGGCGCGCAGACCGAGGCCGAGGCGGAGGCGTCGACGGAGGCGTGAGACCGCCTCAGGGCTGCGCGTCCACGGGCCGAGCCACGATCATCGACATGGGCGAGGCGTTGTCGATCACGCGTTCCAGGCGGAACCCGGCGCTCTCGAGCAGGGACGCGAGCTCGGCTCGTGTCCGTTCTTTGCCGCCCGATCCGAGGAGCATGACCAGATCGAGGAACTGCAGGTACGGACCGTCGTCGTCGGGGACGACGTTCTCCACGATGAAGAGCGCGCCGTCCGGCCGGATCGCGCGCCTGATGTTGCCGAGCGGGACGCGCGCGACGTCGTCGAGCATCTCGTGGAGGACGTTCTTCAGGAGGTAGGCGTCGTGTCCGGCCGGCACGTCCTCGAAGACGCTGCCGGCGACGACGCTCGCCCGTTGCTCGACGCCGCGGCTGAGGAAGGTCTTGGGCGCGCGGCGCACGGCGTGGGGCAGATCGACGTTGATGCCCTTCAAGGTCGGGTACGCCGAGAGGATCGTCGCCAACAGCTCCCCCGCGCCCCCGCCCAGGTCGACCAAGGTGTCGAACCGGCCGAAGTCGTAGCTCGCAGCGAGCAGGCCAGCGGCCTCCCGGGTGTACTCGGCCATCGAGGCGTCGAACTCGTCTGCGACGTCGGAGTTCCTCGCGAGGTGGTTCCAGAACGACTCGCCGTAGAGCTGCTCGAAGACCGGCTTGCTCGCCTTCAGGCCGAGCTCGATGTTCGCCCAGAGCGAGCGGTTGTGCGCGGAGCCGGCGCTCAGCACCGCGTTGCGCATCGATCGCGGCGACTGGGACGCGAGGGCGTTCGTGACCCGCGTGAGCGAGAAGCGATTGCCGCGCCGGCGCAGGAGACCGTCCGAGGACAGCGCGCGCAGGACGCGAAACAGCGCGTCGCCCTGGAGCCCGAGCTCGGCGGCGAGCTCGAACGCGTCCCGCTCGCCGTCGTAGAGCGCGTCCGCCACGCCGAGCCGGGTGATGGCCTCGAGCGCCGCGGATCGCCACTTGCCGGTGACGATCTCGAGGAGCGTGTACTCCGGGGGCTGGAGATTGCGGTGAAGCTGGTTGATCCCGCGGCGGGTGGTCTGCACGAACCGGACGAGCGAAGGGGGCGGAGCCATGTCTGGATTGTGTGGCGCCGCCCGGCGCAGGATTAGTCCCGCGCGGACGGACGCACCGTCCGCTTCCGGCGGACGGCGCTCAGGGCCGAGAGCGGGGACATCGGCTCGACACGATCGCGGACGAGCTCGAGGAATCGGCGGGTCTTCGCTGGCAAGAAGCGGGCGCGATAGGTGACGCACATCGTCGTCGTCCGGGCGGGCTTGCCGTCGAAGAGGAGCTCGAGCGCACCGCGAGCGAGGTGCGGCGCGATCAGCACCGACGGAAGCCGCGCGACGCCGACACCCAGCAGCGCAGCGCGCAGCGCGCCCTCGGCGCTGTTGACGATCAGGTTCGGCTCGATGCGAACCGGCCTCTGCCCTTCGAGCCCCCATTGCTCCGTTGCCCATCCAATCGTCCGGGCTCGCGCCAGCTCCGCGAGCGTTCTCGGGGGCTCGTGTTGGGCCAGGTACGACGGGGCGGCGCAGTAATACGCGAGGGCCGGTCCGAGCGGCTTCGCGACCAGGCTCTCATCGCGAGGCGGCTCGATCCAGAACGCGACGTCGAAGCCCTCCTCGGTGAGGCTCACCGGCCGGTCCGCGAGCAGGAGCTCGACGCGCGTGCCGGGCCAGTCACGGAGATAGGCGGCGACGAGGTCGATCACGTAGGCCTGCCCGAACGCGACCGTCGAGGCCACGCGCAAGAGGCCGGTCGGCTCGGTCTGGGCGTTCTTCACGTCTGCGTTGGCCTCTTCGGCGATCGCGACCATGGCCTGGCAGTGCTCGACGTAACGCGCTCCGGCCTCGGTGGGACGAACGGACCGCGTGCTCCGCTCGAGCAGCCGTACGCCGAGCTCGCTCTCGAGCGCGGCCACGCGATCGCTCAGCCCCTGCTTGCTCACGCGGAGCGTTCGCGCGGCGGCGGAGAAGCCGCCGGCTCGAACGACCGCGAGGAGGAGCGACATGTCGTCGAGAGAGGGCATGCCCGGGATCATCGCATCGCCTTCGGCGAACGGTGAATGCGAATGGCGGCGCCCTCGGTCGATCACGCGAGCGCGACGAGCTGTTCGCGAAGCCAGCGGTGACCAGGCTCGGCGTCGAACCGCCGATGCCAATGCCGGCGCATGTCCGGGCGGGCGCGCGAGGCGTCCGCCAGACCGGCGACCGAACCGCCACCGCACGAGATCGCGCTGACCTCGCTTGCGAGTAAACCGACCAGCCGGTACAGTTATCTGGTCGCGAGGTGCGGCGAATGACCAGACCGAGCAAGCGAGAGAAGCTGCTGAAGATCGCGTCCGAGATCGTTCGACGCGAGGGCGCCGACGCGCTCACGCTCGACGCGGTCGCCTCGGAGGCAGGGGTGAGCAAGGGCGGGCTGCTCTATCACTTCGAATCGAAGGAGGCGCTCATCTCGGCCATGGTCGGTGCGCTGGTCGACGGCTTCGAGGCCGAGCTCTCGTCGAAGCGCGAGGAGGGGGCCGGGGCGTTCACGCGCGCGTACCTGGAGGCCACGGCGGAGACCGACGAGGCGTCGCGGACGCTGAGCGGTGGTCTGCTCGCCGCCGTGTCGATCGCTCCCGAGACGCTCGAGCCCCTGCGGGCGCGCTATCGGGAGTGGAACAAGCAGCTCCGTGATGACGGAATCGATGAGGTCGACGCAATCGTCGTCAGGCTCGCTGCAGACGGGCTCTGGCTCGCGGACTTGCTCGGGCTCGAGCCGCCGGGAAAGAAGCTCCGCCGCGCGGTGGTCGCGCGTCTCGCTTCGATGACGCGCCGCGAGGCGGTGAAGAAATGAGCGCCGCATCGCGGAGCCGGGGCGGCCGCGTGGTCAGGGCGCTCGCCTGGGCCGCGGTGGTCTCGTCGTTCCCGGTATGGTGCTTCGCGTTCGCGGTGCCGTTCCTCCCGCTCAGCACGGGCGGACAGG
The DNA here is from genome assembly GCA_964641275.1 of uncultured Polyangiaceae bacterium. GTDB lineage: Bacteria > Myxococcota_A > Polyangia > Polyangiales > Polyangiaceae > Xiheicaenibacterium. The sequence continues at coordinate 31,984 of CAZXMG010000073.1, read as the reverse complement.
CGGCGCTGGCCGCGGGGTGCATCGTCGCGGGTGAGGCGCTCTTCTGGGGCGGGGGGCTGGTGCTCGGCGCCGAGGTGATCGCGAGGTTTCGGACGCCCAAGGTCACGACGGGCAAGAGCTTCGCCGGCCGGCGCGTGGCCATCATCGGGGCAACCGGTGGACTGGGCGCCGCCGTCGCGCGCGCGGTCGCGCGGGAAGGGGGCGTGCTCGTCCTCGTCGCGCGGGACCTGGCCAAGGTCCAGCCGCTCGCGCTCGAGCTCAACGCGCAGGTGGTCGAATCCGACCTCGACCCGGCGGCCCTCCGCGCGGCCGCGAACGAATGCGGCGACGTGGACCACGTGGTCTGCGCCACCGGGCTGGACGTCAGGCGCTCCCTCGAAGCGCACACGGACGAGGACGTCGCGTCGCAGCTCGAGGTCGCGCTCGCGGGGCCCGTGCACGTCGCGCGCGCGTTCCTGAGCCGGCTGCGCGCGGGCGGCACCATCGCCCTCTTCGGTGGCTTCGCCGATGGGACGCTCGCGCTGCCCTACTACTCGGTGAACGTCGCGGCGCGCGCGGGGCTCGCGAGCTTCTGCGCGTCCGTGAATCAAGAGCTTGCCGTCGAAGGCCGCGCCGAGCGGCTCTGCTACCTCTGCCCGGCGCCCGCCGACACCGCCGCGGAGCGCCCATTCGCCGCCCTCTGGAGGCGAATGGGCACCACGATGGTGGCGCCAGCGCGCGTGGCCGACTTCGTGCTGGCCGCGCTCCTGGCGAAGAAGACCGTCGCCGTGATGGGGTGGTCGACGCGCGCGCTCGCGTGCGCCCGCGCGATGGCGCCCAGGTTGGTGGACTGGCTGGTCGCTCGCCGTTTTGGCCCGCTGCTGAAGCAGGCTTTCGGCTCGGTGAGGGTGACCGAGCCGTAAGCGAGCCCCGACGCTCCCTACCGAAGCCGTCGCGACGCGCGCCAGGTCGCGGGCGAGACGCCGACGATCTTCTTGAAAGCGCGGCTCAAGGCGGCTTCGGAGCCGTAGCCGACGTGCGCTGCGATCTGCGCGAGCGTTGCCGGGCCCGCGAGGAGCGACGACGCGAGCTGCATGCGCCATTGCGCAAGGTATTGCATCGGGGGAACGCCGACGTAATCGACGAAGCGTTGCGCGAGTCGCTCGAGGTCGAGCTCGTGATCGGTGACGCCGAGAGGGGGAAGACTGCTCGGAGTCGGCTCCGCGCCGAGGCTCGAAGCCGAGCTCGGCGGCCTGCGCGCTATCCTCGAGGCTGCTTCACTGGGTGTCCGAGGCCGCCGCTGGTGCCCTTCTCGGCGAGCACGTCGGCCAGCGCCGCCACACCCACGAGCAGCCCGCACGGCATGGCGATGTTCCAGAGCAGCGCGGCCGTCTGCCAGCCGAAGAACTTCTTGTGTTTGCCCTGCGGCACGCCGTTGTTCGCGCACGCAGGATGCGATCTTGCCCACGTACAGCGTGCTCGTTGCGATGATGCCGGCCTTCGTCGCCCTGGATAGCGGCGACGAGCTGAGCCTCGAGGTTGCGAAGGACGGCGAGGCGAGCGCCTTGAAGCTCGCGGGGGTCTCGCCCTCCACCAGGGCCTGAAGCTGACGGTACGGAGGGTGGCGGCCGTCACGCTGAAATGGGCGAGCGCCACCGCTCGAGCCAGCTGAAGCGCAGCGAAGTGGGGGCGCGCTCGGTGGCACGGAAGCGAACGAAGAAGGGATGAGGCCACAAAAAGCGGCAGACAACGTCGCCGCCAGCGACGCACGAATCGAAATTCGAAGAGAGAGCGCAACGTCGGCGAGGAGACGCCTCGACACGAGCGACGAAAGCCCGCAGGAAGTATGCGCCCCTTCTTCCTCTCCTACGAACACACCGGCCGCCGCCCTCGGCACGAATCGAAGGCACGCCGTTGTGCGGCGAACCAAGAACAACCGACCGACGCCCTACGCTTGCCCGCCCTCGATCAGCCGCTCGCGGAGGCGTGGCGCGCCTTTGGGCTCCGCACTTCTCTTGTTTGTTGGCGGCGCTGTTGGCTGTCGCGTTTCATGTGATTCGCGGCGCGGCGGGTGGACTTACGGCTCGGGCGTGCTGCCTTGCTCGTTGATTCGAGCGCATGTGTCGACTTGCCCTTGCGCGCTTTATCGTCTCGTTCGGCGATGAGGTTTTTCGGCGCGGCGTCCGTCGACATCTCGTCCGGATCTTCCCGCTTGTCCTCGACTCGCACGCCGACCTGCGATTTGAGCCCGCGCTTCGAGCCGCGGCCAGGACCGCCACCCGTGCCGCGACTCTTCATGCGTCCCGTCGCGCGCCCCGGCTTCTTTTGCCGGTCGCTCGCGTCGTTTGGGGCGACCGCTTTCGTCGAAGGACGATGACGACGTCCCGCCGTCGCAGTGGCGGGCTTTACATCATCATCACCGAACTTGTCCGGCCCAGCTTCGTTCTTCCGTGCTCTCGCTGCGGGCATGCGCAAACCTCCAGCTTCGAGGTGTGCAATGCGCGCGCCCGGCCCCCTTTGGGCGGGCGCTTTCTCTCGTTTGTTGCTCAACCGTACTCGGCGCAAATCTCGACGATGTCTTTGTACATCTTGTCGAAGCGTTTCCTCAGCGGCGATGTTTTCGGCAGCTTCTTGTCCATCTCGTACATATCGCCAACCACATCGAACGCGTTGTCGACATTGCCAGCGTCATAGTCCTCGAGAAGCGCGGCGACCTCTTTCTCGATCTCCGAGACAAAAAGCGCCGGCTCCTTGCCGGACGGATCGACCTTCGCTTTCTTTCCGCCCTTCGCCACCGTCTTCGGCGCCGGGCCCGTCGCCGCCGCCGTCTTCTTCTTCTTCTTCTTCTTCGGCGCAGCAGCAGACTTCTTCTTCGTCTCCTTCTCCTTCGTCTCCTTCGTCTCCTTCGTCTTCGTCGTCTTCGTCTTCGGTGGGGAGGACGCTGTCTTCTTCCTTTTGGCGGCCATGGTCGACGCATCATACGTCGCGAATGATTCGGATTGTTGCCCGGCCTTATGTTGCCTGCTGAGGAGGCCGCGCTACCTTGCCCGGGGACCGAGCAGCTCGCCCCCTCGGCGCTGGTCGGTGCGGCGGTCTCGGGCTTGGGACTCGCCGGGGAGCGAGCGGGCAAACCGCTCCTCCGCGTCGTCGATCCGGAAACGGCCCGTGCCCTCGAGCGGGTAGGCGAGAGCCTCGGCGTCAACGTGCACGCCGAGGTCGCGGTGCCGGCGCGGGGACCGAGCTCGCCTCGAGCGGTTGTGCAGGTATGTTTGTCGCCCGCCCATCGCGCAAGAGCGCCTCGTCGAGACGCGTGACGGAAGGCTTCGGTACTTGCTCAAGAAGCCCTGGAGCGACGGCACGGTTGCGTTCGTCCTCGAGCCGCTCGACCTCTGCGCGCGCATGGCTGCGCTGATCCCGCCGCCGAGGTTCCACATGATCCGCTATCACGGCGTGCTGAGCTCGCATGCGAAGCTCCGGTCCGAGGTCGTGCCGAAGTTGGACGACAAGGGACCGAAGCAGCTCGCGCTCTTCGAGCACGACAGGACCGTCCTGGCTCCAGAGCCGCGGAAGAAGCCCTGGGCCTGGCTCCTCAGGCATGTCTTTCAGATCGACGTCGTCACCTGCGTCCGCTGCGGCGGCACGACCCGCCTGCTCGAGGCGGTCACGACCCCCGAGGCGATCGCCAAGCTCCTCGCCAAGCACGGTCTGGGCCCGAGGCCTCCGCCCCCGCGCCCCGCTCCGCACGGTCAGCTCCGGCTCGCGTTCTCGACCGCGTAGCACCTGACCTGCGAGCGGCGCCTGTTCGGGTGACCGCCAGGGCTTCATCCCGAAGTCCGACTGTCCGCCCCGGCCGGCCTCAGCTCCACGTTCCTTGCCCCGCCTCCCCCCATCCAGCCGGCCCGGGCCCGCCGGTGCGCGCTGAAGAGGCTCCAGGTTCAGCCTCGCCTCCCGCCCAGATCACGGTTCAAATTCCCTAGACGCGTATTGTATGTTCCAGCTCGATGCTGCGCCCTGTGTAGCTGAGCGTTACGCTCTCTGGCTGCTGGCTCGTGGCTGGAACGCAGGATTTCACGGCAGCCGGCGAGGGTGGCGCGGACGCGGGTCATTCGCCAAGCGGCGGCTCTGACGGCGGGGCCGACAATGCCGGTGGCGAGAACACGGGCGGTGCGGACCTCGGCGGAGGCGGGGGAGAAGCGCCGGCCTGCGCGACCACTCTGGTCAACGACAGCTTCGAGGTGGCAGTGTTCCCCTGGGAGGAGTACCAGAGCGCCAGCCTTTCTGTGTTTGATCTGGGGTACGACGGCACCCACTCGATGAAAGTCGATGTCACGGTGGCGGGCGGCGCCGCGGATCTGAACGGCATCGAGTCCGCTCCCCTTGAGGACGGCGACTGCTTCGTGTTCTCGGCCCGGCTCAGGCTCCCGCCCGGTGCCGCCAGTCCTGGCGAGCGACGCCGAGTGGGTCCGCTGGCGGGCGGAGTGTGCGCCCTTCGACCCAGCGGAGCTTTCGAGCTTGCCGCTGAACGTCGGCTTTCAAGCGGAGGCGGTCGGCTCCTTTCTCGTCGATGCAGTCGAAGTAGGAATCTGCCCGTGTTCGCCTGGGGCCGAGGTTTGCGACCATTGAGCCCCGCTCGACCGCAGCTACGCGGCTGAGCTCGCGGCACGGTGATTTTTCCCAGCTGTCCCTGCTGCGGTGATCCCCCGGCGACCAATGGGATAAGCTGCGGCCGCCGTGTCCACACACTCGAAGCAGGCACCGTCCTCGCGGGTAAGTACCGCGTGGACTCGGTGTTGGGGGAGGTCGGGCTACGCATCTGCTCGTGGGCGAGCCAGTCGCGCTCAAGCTGCTTCGCCCGGAGCTCGCAGTGCACCCCGAAGCGAGCGCGCGTTTCCTTGGGGAAGCGAAGACCGCCATGCGGCTGAGGTGTGAGAACGTTGCGCGGGTGCTCGACGTCGGCACGCTCAATGGGGGCGACCCGTACATCGCCATCGAGTTGCTCGAGGGATGCGACCTCGGCAAGCGGATCGAGGATCGAGGGCCGTTGCCCACGGAAGAGGCCGTCGACTTGACGCTGCAGGCCTGTCACGCCCTCGCAGAAGCGCACGCAGCCGGCGTGATCCATCGCGACATCAAGCCTGCAAATCTCTTCCTCACGCGCGACGCTGCCGGACGTCGAGTGGTCAAGCTTCTCGATTTCGGAATCTCCAAGCTCCGAGACGATGCGGCAGAAATCACCAAGACCGCCGCCGTCATGGGCTCGGTTCCTTACATGAGCCCCGAGCCACTCGAGTCTTCCAGGCGCGTGGATGAACGCTCGGACATCTACTCGCTCGGCGTGACCCTGTACGAGCTCTTGACCGGTCTGCTGCCGTTCGAGGGAGAGACCATGCCGCAGGTGTGCGCTTCGATCATCAAAGGCCGCGCGACCGACATCCTCGCGCGACTCCCCAGCCTGCCCAAAGATCTGGCCTCCGTCGTTCGCCGCGCGTTCGCCTCCGATCCACAAGAGCGTCCAGAGACGGTCGTCGCCTTTGCAGCCTCGTTGCTGCCTTTTGCGAGCGGGGCCGGTCGGGCCTACGCCCAGCGAATCTCGGGCATCGGCGTCGACTCGCCCCCCAGCGTGCCGCCCGCTGCCCCCGCGCCCCGTCAGGTTCGAGCTGCCGCACTGGACGAGACCCTGGCGGCACCCTCCAGCCTCGAACAAGTGGCTGCGGCGGTTTCAGGGCCTCGCCCGCCGAATGACACCGACATTTCGATCACCGCCCCGTCGCGGAAGGCCCTCGCGAATCGCGACATCTGGATCGCGGGGGCCGCCGTCGCCGCAGTTCTCGGTGTCGCGGCCGTCCTGCTCACCCGCGGCGTTGACGCTCCGCCGACTGGCTCGCCCGCGCGAGGTGAGATCGAGCCCACCAAGTCGACGCCTACAGCGGGCTCGATCGATGTCGCGCCTTCGGCTCCATCCGCGAGCAGCTCTGCGGGTGGTACGAGCTCGAGCTCGACGGCATCGGCAACCGCTTCCTCACAACCGGGAGCTGCCAGACGCCCGGTTCTCCCGCCAACCACCGCGACCGCGACGACACCATCGCTGCCGACGGCCAAGCCTTCCACCGGTGTCTGGGGACGCAATTGATGCGCTCGATCGTGGCGATTGTTCTCGGGGCGCTCGCGCTGTTCACTCCGCGCGTGTCGTTCGGTCAAGACCCGGCAGCCGGAGAGGCGCTCTTCAATCAAGCGACCTCGCTCCTCGGCGAAGGTCGCACGGAGGAGGCGTGCGCAGCTTTTACTGCGAGCTACAAGGCAGATGCGACGCTGGGGACGTTGCTGAATTTGGCGAGCTGCCACGAGAAGCAGGGAAAGCTCGCGACGGCGTGGGCAGAGTTCCGCGAGGTCGAGAGAAAGGCAGCGAGCGCAGATCAAGCGGAGCGCTCTTCCGTCGCGAAAGGCATGGCCGATCAGCTGGAGCTGCGCCTGCCTCGCCTGCGCGTCCGGGTACCAGCCGACATCCCCGGCCTCACCGTCAAGCGCGGTACGACCGTGCTCGACGGGCAGCTGCTGGACGCGGAGATCCCTGTCGACCTCGGTACGCATGTGTTGCTCGCCTGCGCGTAACGGACCATCGCGATCACACAAAACGGCGCATCGCGATCACCCGTTTCGGGGGATGGCGATCACACAAAACGGCGCATCGCGATCACCCGTTTCGGGGGATGGCGATCACACAAAACGGCGCATCGCGATCACCCACGCGGGGAGCGGGCACCTGAGCAAGTGACGAGGCACTGGGGTCTCCAACCCGTGCCGCCTACACGGCGGCATGGCGACAGAGAGACTTCCGATGCTGCAACTGCGAGAGATCCTGCGACAGAAGTTGGCGCTCGGGCGCAGTCACCGCGAGGTGGCCAGCGCGCTGGGCATCAGCGCGAGCTCGGTGTCCGGGGTCGTGGTCATGGCCCGTGCGCACGGCCTGGACATGGGCCAGGTGGAAGCGCTGCACGACGACGAGCTCCAGGAGCTGCTTTACCCGCGGCCAACGAAGGCACCGGTGCGGACTGAGCCCGACTGCGCGGCGCTCCACGTCGAGCTGCGCAGACCGGGCGTGACGCTCGCGCTGCTCCACGTGGAGTACCTCGCCGCCCACCCAGACGGTCTGCGGTACACCGCGTTCTGCGAGCGCTACCGGGCGTGGGCGAAGCGCCGGTCGCCGGTCATGAGGCAGGTGCACGTCGGCGGCGACAAGCTCTTCGTCGACTACGCCGGGATGCAGCCGCGCCTCGTCCGTCCCACCACCGGCGAGGTCACCGAGGTCGAGCTGTTCGTCGCCGTGCTCGGCGCGAGCAACTACACGTTCACAGAGAAGCGCGCCAGCTTCGAGCCAGTCCCGAATCTGCCGCGAGCCGACGGCTTTCACGTCGGGGAGCCGGCGGCCTGCATCCTCTGGGACGGCGACATCTGGTGCTGGGGCGGCTACACCCGCCCCGGTGGCGAGCTGTCCGCGGAGAACGACTTCGCGCCCCGCCGCGAGAGCGACTTTGGCGACGTGACCGACGTGGCGATCAATGGCACCGCCCTCTGCGTGCTGCGCGAGAACCGCGAGTTCTGGTGCGCCGGCGATGCCTACAACCACGGCTTCTGCGACGATCGCACGGACTGGTCGCTCTTGAAGTTCGAGTCTTGTGACCTCCCCCTCTGACGGAAGACCCTCATGGATTGTGGATGCACCCCCCTCGAGAAGCGCGATCCTGGCGAGCCAGATCCGGAGCATCAGCCCCTCCCCAACCTGCCCTTCGACCCCACCCACGTCGTGGTCCCGATCGTGCGCCGCGCCCAGTACAGCTTCGTCGGACGCGCCAATGGCGCGACGCAGGTCATCACCCTCGGCAACGGCGTGGACGCCACCCAGTGGCAAGACGGCCAGCTCGTGGTGCTGGTCCACCAACAGAACAGCTGGATGCCCACCGCGCAGCTCACCGTCGAGGTCCAGAACGTGTCCCTCACGCCAGACGCCCCCGACGAGACGGTGACCGACGTCGAGTCCACCGCGTCCTCGCCGATCATCGAGGACAGCACCGTGGTGCCCAGTATGTTCGTGGTGCCGCTCTCACCGCCCTTTGGACCGCAGCTGATGGTGTCGCTCCGCTTCACCCAAGGCGCCGTCAGCGACACGTCGCAGACCATCACGCTGACCGTGCAGTTGGTGGCAAGGCTCTGCTGACCCGAGCTCGCGGCCGCGACGATCGTGGAGCGCCGGCCTACCAGAGGATCCGCACGGGGTAGCGCGCGATCTCGACGTCGGGCGTCACGACCGTGAGCGCTCCCGCGAGGGCTTGGCAGACGAGCATCCGGTCGAACGGGTCTCGGTGCAGCGGCGGGAGCCGGACCAACTGGAGCGCGGCGTCCTCGTCGATCGGCAGCGCCGCGATCCCCCGGACGCGACGCTGCTCGGGGATGTAGCGGTCGGGCGGCTCCGGCAGCGGCAGGCGGCCCAGCGCGTGCTTCACCGCGATCTCCCACGCCGACGCCGCGCTGAGGAAGACGTCGTTCTCGGGATCGACGAGCGCAGCGCGCGCGCGCTCCGAGAGCGCCCCCCCGCCCTCGATGGCCCAGAGGAACGCGCACGTGTCGAGCAAGAGCTTCACCCTGCACCCTCGAAGTCCGCGACCAGCGCGTCCGGCAGCGGCTCGAAGAAGCTCGCAGGCATCTCGAAGCGAGGATCACGGCGGAGGATCGGGCGACGCGTCGTCCGGCGCCGTGGAAGGGCGCGCAGCTCCGCGACCGGCTCGTTCCGCCGACAGATCACCACCACATCCACCTCCCCGTTCTCCAGGCGCTCGAGGTGCTTCGACAGGTGGGTCTTGGCCTCGTGCACGTTCAGCTTGATCACGACCACATTGTTGGTCATGAAGTTAGTCCAGTCAATCTGGTCTGGCGCTCGGAAGGTGGACCTACCGCGACCAACGCGCGACAATCCCGCCATGTCGCCAGGTTGTCCCCCGGTTGGTCGCTCGCGCCGGGCCACCGCCCTCGCCTCGCTCCTGCTGCTGCTCGCGTGCGGAGACGACACCGGCACGGGCGGTCAGGGAGGCGCCGGCGGCGCGCCGAGCTCGCCGCAGGACTTCGAGCACTCGAGCTGCGCTGCTTGCATCCAAGATGCCTGCAGCGCCGAGCTCGCGGACTGCCAGAGCGATCCCGAGTGCACCACGTACTTGAGCTGCCTGTTCGCTTGCCCGGTGGACGCGAGCGGCAAGATCGAGCTCGGCTGCGACGATGGCTGCTCCACCCTCTCGTCCACCGAGGGCACGCTCGCGCAGGCCGACCTGCTCTCGTGCCGGCTGTACGGCGCCGGCGCCAGCTGCGAGGACTGCCAGCTGCCCAACCTGCCCTTTGGGCCCAACGTTCCTCAGACGTGCAACCCCACCGAGCCCGCGCCCAACGAGTGCCGGCAATGCTTCTGGGAGAAGTGTTGCAACACTTGGGACACCTGCTTCGCAGGTGGCAACGCCGAGTGTGACGCGCTCGACCTGTGCCTGGCCCCCTGCGAGAACGAGCTGCCGTTCGAGGGCTGCATCGCCGCCTGCTTCGAGCTTCATCCCGACGGCATCGCCGACTACCTCGCCCACTTCACATGCGCCATCGAGCACTGCGCGGCCGACACCGCGCCGAGCTGTGATCTCGAGGCGCGCCCCCCCTGCGACGCATGCGCGACAGGCACCTGCGGGCCCTCCTACATCGCGATGTTGTCGACCGAGGACGGCTTCTTGCTCAACGCCTGTCTGGAGGACTGCGACGAGGACAGCGACGTGACCTGCGTCGAGGCCTGCTTCGACAACCACCCGGCTGCGCAGGCGGCGGGCTTCTTGTGGGGCGAGTGCGTCAGCTTCGAATGTGTCGACGACTGCTGAGCGGGCTGGGCGGCGCGGCATTCTTGTCGAGCCTATGCACGGCGTCGTGCGACGAGCCGGAGCCTCGCCCGCAGCTGTTGCTGCACGTGGACGTCGACATGGCGCTGCTCGCCGAGCTCGAGGCTGATCACAGCCCCGACGCCGCCGTCGATACGTTGCGCATCGAGGTCCTGACCACCAACCTGGACCGCATCGACGCGCGCGTGTTCTCGCTCAGCTCGAGGAGCGAGCTACCGCTGTCGATCGGCATCCCCTCCGAGGTCGCGGAGAGCGGCGAGGTACTGGTGCGCCTGCGCGCGTTTCGCGCTGGGTTTGCTGCACCGGGCGCGCAAGACGACGCGCCGGTGCTGGATCCTCCGAGCGAGGTCACGGTGGACCGCCTGCTCCGGGTGGATCTCCCCTCCTCCGGCGTCGAGTCAGCAGCGGTGACGCTGCACGGAGACTGCTTCGGTGTGCCGGCGAACTTTGGTCTGACGCGCACCTGCGTCGATGGGGAGCAAATGGTCGCCGCTGCGTCGGTGGGGCTCTCGAGCGCCGTGCCCGCCGTGTCCTCCGCAGGCAGCTGGTCTCGGGCCCGGGTGCGCGACTGCATGGGCCAAGCGCCCGCGGGCACCGTGTGTGTCCCGGGAGGCATCATGGCGCTCGGCGACGCCCTGTTCGTGGCGCGCAGCGAGCTCGAGCTGGATGCCGCTCCCATTCGCTTGGTCGAGCTCGCGCCCTTCTTCATGGACGTCACCGAGCTCACCGTGGGCATGCTGCGCGGCCTCGTGGAGGATGGCTACGACGGTCCGCTGCCCAGAGCCGGCGACCAGATCGAGCCGCGTTGCACCTGGCTCGACAGCAGCGACCCCGAGCTGCCGCTCAACTGCGTCGAGCCGGAGGAGGCCGACGCCATCTGCGCCGCGCGTGGAGGCACGGTGCCGAGCGAGGCGCAGTGGGAGCATGCCGCGCGCGGGCGGGGAGAGCGCCGCCTGTATCCCTGGGGAGACACGCCTCCTGCGTGTTGCTCCGCGAGCTTGGAGCGCCTCGGCCCGAGCACGTGCGGTCCAGGCGAGCTCGAGCCGGCAGGCAGCCACGCCGGCAGCGCGGACTGCCCGGGTGACGCCTCACGAGACGGCGTGTTGGATCTGGCCGGCAGCCTGGGTGAGCTGGTGCGCGACGGACTCTCGACCTCGTACGACGCCGACTGCTGGCAACCGTCCTCGGGCGGGATCCTGATCGACCCGGTGTGTGACGGAGGATCGACGCGCGTCGCTCGCGGCGCCGGCTTCTTCTATTCCTTCGGCGACGCGCCCACCCCGATCCGCCGCCCGTTCCTCGAGCTGGACGCAGGCACGGGCTTTCGCTGCGTGTTCGAGGGCGAGCCGTGACGCGCTTGGCGCAGCTCTCCGGCCTGGCTGCGCTGCTCGTGCTCGGCGCGAGCTGCGACGACGAGCCCCCGCCTCGCGCGCAATGGCTGGTGTTCGTCGGCACCGACGCGCCCATCCCGGGCTTCGGCGACCGGCTCGTGGTCGATGTCCACGCCCCCAGCGGTGAGCTGTGCGCCAGTTGCTCGCGCACCTTCGACGTGGGTGATCCGGCCGCGCTTCCGGTCTCGTTTGGGGTCGTGCCGGAGGGCGACGGCCGCCCGTGGGTTCGCGCGCGTCTCTTTCGCGCCGAGGCCACCGACGCCGCCGGCGCCCCGGTGAGCCCCCTGCTCGACGTGCTCGGACGGCTGCCCGAGGTCGGCGAAGGCCCCACCCATGTGGCCATCACCTTGGCGATGGACTGCTTCGGAGCGCCTGTCGACGTCGAGGCCAAGACCGCATGCAACCCGGACAGTGGCGCGATCGAGGAGCTCGAGTTTGCGCCGGGCGACGCCAGCTCGTTACCGCAGCCGGGCTCATTCGCCGGAGGCGACCAACCCTGCGACACCGACCCTCCCGACGGCATGGTCTGCATCCCGGGTGGAGTGTTCCTGTTGGGCCATGCCAGCTTCGTGCCCTTCGGCGCCGCGTTCGATCCGGTGCCTCAGCAGCTGGTGCGCGTCGCGCCCTTTCATTTGGATATCGAAGAAATGTCGATCGCCACTTACCGCTCCCTCTTGGGTCAGGGGGTGCCCGAGCCGGACGGCGCCTCGACCGCCGAGCCCCATTGCCGATTCACCGCGGCGCCGATGGACCATGAGGCCGAGAGCGTGAACTGCGTCACCCACGCCGGCGCGCAAGCAGCCTGTGAGGCGCTCGGCAAGCGCCTGCCCAGTGAGGCGGAGTGGGAGTACGCGGCGGGCGCGCGCTCGATCCAAGCGCCGTTCCCCTGGGCGATCTCCGGCTCGGACAACGAGGCCCTCTGCCGACAAGCGGCGCTCGGTCGATCCGAGCTGCTCGACGAGAACGGCTCGCGGCTGTGTATGAACCTGGTGGAAGGCCTCGAGGTGGGTCCCGCTCGTCACCCGAGCGACGTGAGCCTGCTGGGGCTCCGCGATCTCGGGGGCAACCTGTCCGAATGGACGCTGGACGACTTCCGCCCGTTCGCGGACGAAACCTGCTGGGGCAGCGACCTCTCGCTGCGCGACGATCCCGTCTGTGCCGCCGGTGGTGCCGAGTCTCCAGCGCGCGGCGGCTCGTGGGACAACATCCCCTACAACAGCCACTCGTTCTTTCGACGCCCCATCCCCAAAACCGCAGCGGTCGCCTTCATGGGCGTACGCTGCGCACAATCGGCAAAGGACCCACGATGAGAGCCCTGGCCATCGCCCTGGTATTGGCGCACGTAGCGATCGCCCTCCCCGCCGCCGCAGACGCGCCGACCCAAGCGGAGCGCGACGCCGTGGAGACCTCCAAGGCCAACGCACGCCAGGCCTTCACCGACGGCGTCGACCAGGTCAAGAAGTTCCAATGGGCGGAGGCGTTGGCCTCGTTCGAGCGCTCCTATGGGCTGGTACCGAACGCCATTACGAGCCTCAACATCGGCCTGTGCGAGCGCGCGCTCGGCCGCTACGTGCGCGCTCGCCGCTCGCTCGAACGGGCGCTCTCCGAGAACCAGCTCGCCGGCGGCGGCGTGCTGTCCGCCTCGAGCGTGGCCGACGCCGACAGCTACTTGAAGGAGCTCGACGACGTGGTGGTCCGCGCGCGGATGTCGGTGTCGCCCGCTGGCGCGTCGCTCTCGGTCGACGGCCGACCGCTGGAGGAGGTGCAAGACAAGAGCGGCAAGGTGCTCGCCGCCGGGCTGGCGACCTCGGGGCGAGCCAGCGCCGTCCCCGGTGAGCCGTTCGACTTGCTGCTCGATCCGGGCAACCACGTGTTCGTGCTGTCCCGCAAGGGCTACGCAGACGCGGTGGTGAACCGCACCGTGTCCCCCGGCCAGAAGAGCGAGATCACGATCGAGCTCGAGAAGCTCCCCGCCACGCTCAAGGTGAGCGCCTCGCAGCCGGGCGCGATCGTGCGCGTGGGCACCATCGACGTCGGACCCGCCCCGGTCGACGTGCTCCGCCCTGCCGGCGAGTACCCCGTGCGCGTATTCAAGGACGGCTTCGTGCCCTACGAGACGAAGCTCAGCGTGCGGGCCGGCGAGGAGGCCAAGCTCAATGCAGTGTTGACCGAGGAGTCGTTCAACGTCGCCGAGCAATGGTGGTTCTGGACCAGCATCGCCGCCGGGTTGGGCACCGCGGCGGTCGTCACCTACTTCGCGGTCAAGCCCGAAGACCCACCCCCACCCTACGACGGCGGCAGCTCCGGCTGGGTGGTGCAGCCAGCGCTGCTCCGCTTCTGAGCCCATGGCCTTCGAGCTCTCCCCCGGGTCGCTGGTCGCCGATCGCTTTCGGCTCGATCACCTGATCGGCCGCGGCGGCATGGGCGAAGTGTGGGCGGCCGAGCAGACGGTCACGCGTAGGCAAGTGGCGATCAAATTCCTGGTCGGCGACGCGACGACCGACCCCGACGCGCGCCGCCGCTTCTTGCGCGAGGCTCGCGCCGCGTGCGCCGTGGTGCACCCCAACGTGGTGCAGATCTACGACGTGATCGAGGCGGATGACGGCACCCCTGCGCTGGTGATGGAGCGGCTCTCGGGCGAGTCGCTCGAATCCAGGCTGCGGCGCGAGGGCAAGCTCGGCCTGTCCGAGACGCTGGCGATCATGTTGCGTGTCGTGAGCGCGGTGGGCACGGCGCACCAGCATGGCGTGGTGCACCGTGACCTCAAGCCGGACAACATCTTCCTGTCCGAGACGCCGGAGGGCGTCGAGGTGAAGGTGCTCGACTTCGGCATCGCCAAGATCGAGAAGTCAGGGGACGGCGCTGCCACTGGCGGGCTCACCAGCACCGGCACCATGCTGGGCACACCGTTCTACATGTCGCCGGAGCAGGCCTTCGGCGAGAAGCGCATCGATCACCGCTCGGACATTTGGTCCTTGGGCATCGTCCTGTACCGCTGCCTCAGCGGCCAGCTACCGACCATGGCCGACAACCTCGGCCAGATCTTGAAGCTCATCATGACGCGCTCGATCCCCAAACTGTCGAACGTCGCGCCAGAGCTCCCCGCGGAGGTGACGGAGCTGGTGGATCACATGCTGGCCTACGAGCCCGCCGCGCGGCCCGCCGACCTGCGCGAAGTGAAGACCAGGCTGGAGGCGCTGCATGACCTGGAGGTGAAGGACTTTGGCCCCGCGGCGGTGGCGCCTGGCAGCTTCGAGCACAGCTTGGGGCCCGCCGTCCGAGAGGCCGTCACCGCGCCGCGCGCAGCGCAGCGGGCTGCGCGCGCACCGCTGTACGCGCTTTTCGTCGCGGGGCTGTTCGCGGTCGTGGTCGTGGTCGTGGTGCTCACGCGCGAGCGCCCTGGCCCCTCGCCGGCCGCCGCCGATGCCAGCTCCTCACACCCCTCGACCGCGGTCGCCTCCGAGGACGCGCCCGCGACCGCGTCCGCGCACGGGAGCGTGATCGTCTCGGCGCCGCCCGTGACCGAGGTGGCGGGGTCGGGGTCGGCTGCCGTGGTCGCCGCGTCGTCCTCGTCTGCGCGCGCCACCATGGCGCGGACGACGCAGCGCCCAGCCTCCGCGACCGCGGCCACCCCGCCGAGCACGGCCGCGCCCAGCGCTGGCTTCGGCGGCATCGTCGAGAAGCCTGGTTTCTGAGCTTCGCCGGGGAGATGGACTATGCTCGCTCGCCGCAGAGCCGAACGGCAGCGAGCGATGACGGCGAAACCCTTCGAGCGAGGTGCCCGCCTGGGGGGGCACGAGATCCTGGAGCTGATCGGCGCCGGCGGCATGGGCACGGTCTACCGGGCGCGGCAGCTCGAGAGCGGCACGGAGGTCGCGGTCAAGGTGATGCTTCCCGGAGCCGCGCTGGACGACATCAACCGCAGGCGTTTCGTGCGCGAAGCGCGGGCCACGATGGCGCTGTCTCACCCGCATGTGCTCAGGATCCTCGGCACCTTCGAGCACGAAGGTCTCCCGGCGATCGTCATGGAGCTCCTGCGCGGCAGCTCGCTCAAGGACTACCTGCGCAAGCAGGGCAAGCTCGGCCTGGCAGAAGCCGCCGCCATCTTCGTGCGGGTGGTCTCCGCCGTGGGCGCGGCCCACGCGCTCGGTCTGGTGCACCGCGATCTCAAGCCCGACAACGTGTTCCTCAGCACCGAGCCACCGTTCGTGAAGGTGCTCGACTTCGGCATCGCCAAGCTGCAGACCGGTGGCGCGCTCGACTCGAGCGGCGCGCTCACCGCCACCGGCGCGATGATCGGCACCCCGTATTACATGTCGCCCGAGCAGGCCTTTGGCGAGAAGGACCTCGACCATCGCGCCGACCTCTGGTCGCTCGGGATGATGCTGTACGAGATGCTGACAGGCACGCTGCTGACCCGCGCCGACGAGTACGAGCAAGTGTTCCGCCACATGTTGTGGACCAAGTTCCCCCTGCTCCACGAGGTCGATCCGGCGTTGCCGAAGGACGTGTCCAAGCTCGTGGCGCGGATGCTCGAGCGCGATCGCGACGCCCGCCCCGCCGACCTTCGTGAGGTGTTCGAGGTGATGTCGCCCTACGCGCCCGAGATCGAGAACGACGTCGTGCGCTTCGACGCAGCGTCCCCGCCGCTCCGCTTCGAGGACGCGACCACAGGCTCGGGCGTTCGCCGGCTCGAGGCTCGCGCCGCAGCCGAGAGCGCGCGCGACCCGCTCAAGCTGGCGCCATCCGCGATCAAGGCCCCCGTCCCGATCGGCGGCACGCTGGTCATGAGCGAGGAGGCGCGGAGATCGAAGCCTGCGTCTCCACTGCCAGCGGCGCTCCCCGCCAAAGCGACGTTGGCCGCCACCGCGTCCGATGCCCCTCCCCGTGAGGCTCTGGCGCGCGTGGCAACCCTCCCGCCCGCAGCACCTTCGCGCAGCTGGATGTGGATGGTCGCGGCATTGCTGGTGCTGGGCTCGGTCGCGCTGCTCTGGTGGCAGCTCGCGTGAGGCGGCAGCCACCCTCGCGAGTCAGAGCGTGGGGTGCTCCTCGAAGAAGCGCCAGGCCTCTTCGCTGGCGAAGAACGTCGTGCTCTGCGGGCCGTCTGCCGGGCAGTCCACCAGGTCGGCTGCGGGCTCGCCGCCAGGCCAGCTGTGCCCACCCCCCTCGATCGAGCAGAGCACCACGTCGGCCTCGCAGCCCTGGTACCCCGAGCACGTGCCGTCGCCCGCGCTGAACAGCACGCTCGTGGTCGGCTCGCAGCCGTTGAGCAGGCGCCGGGTCTCCATCGTCTCGCTCAGCGCTGGGAACGCGACGTTGGCGGGTCCGCAGCCGAGGCCTCCTGCCACGGGCACGTGCCCGTCCGCGCTGCCGTGGATGTGCATCAGCGGGCGCGGCTCGCTCGGCGTGCACGACGGGGCCATCTCGACCCCAGCCACGGGCGCGAACGCAGCGAACCGTTCCGGCAGCTCGCACGCCAAGCGGTGCGTCATCATCCCGCCGTTCGACATGCCGGCCGCGAACACTCGGCGGCGATCCACGCACAACGTGCCCTCGAGCTGATCGAGCAGCGCTTGCAAGAAGCCCACGTCATCGACGGTGTTGCTGACCGCGGAGCCGCAGCAGCCGCCAGCGTTCCAGGTCTTGAAGAAGCCAGTGCCGTCCGGATACACCGCGATGAAGCCCTCGCGATCGGCGATGGTGCTCATGCCCGAGGAGTCTTCTTCGAGCTGAAGCCCGCTGCCCCCACCGCCGTGCAGCATCAGCACCAGGGGTAGAGGCGCGTCGGCGTCGTAGCTGGGCGGAAGATGGACGCGGAACGTGCGCGTGAGCTCGTCGTGCAAGAGCTCGTCCTCGGTCGACGCGCCGCTCGCGTACGGGCTGACCTCGCCGCAGCCAGCGCTGGGGTCTACGCTCGAGCCGCCGCCCGCGCCGCCCATGGCCTCGCCACCCATGGCCTCGCCACCCATGGCCTCGCCACCCATGGCCTCGCCGCCGGTCGCGCCACCACCCATCCCCTGCCCGCCAGCAGCGGCGCCTGCGACCAGATCGCCACCAGCACCGCCGGAGCCGCCACCAGCCGCGGGCCCGGCGGCGTCTCCACACGCGACCGAGATCAGAGAGGCCACTGCGATCGAGAGCGAGCGGTTGGTCATGACGAGGTGCGGTCTTGGACACGCCTGCTCGCGGAAAGGGAAAATCAGGACGAGCGTTCGGGCTGGCTTCGTCAGGACGGGGACGGTCCGCGCACGTCCGAGCGCGGCAACAGCACGTCGAACCGCGCACCGCGCCCAGGCTTCGAGTCGACCTCCACCTGCCCGCCGGCCTTGTGGACGATCGAATAGAGCGTCGCGAGCCCCAAGCCCGTCCCGCCCTGCTCGGCCTTGGTGGTGAAGAATGGCTCGAACACGTGCTCGAGCACGTCTGCGGGGATCCCGGGCCCTTCGTCGGTCACGCTGATCACCACGGTGCGGTCTGCGCCAGACTGGGGGCCACGAGCCCGTGCACGGACGCGGATGGTGCCGCCCTCCGGCATCGCGTCCCGCGCATTGACGACCAGGTTCATGAGCACCTGCAACAGCTCTGCGTGCGAGATCCTCACGCCACCGAGCGCGGGCTCGGCCACGACCTCGAGCTTCGACTGCTGGCACAAGTTGCCGAGCAGCTTCGTGCTGTGGGACAGGAACTCGTTCAAATCCAAGAGCTCCGGCTCCGCCTCTTTGGCGCGTGCCACGTCGAGCAACTGACGCACCAGCCGCCGGCCGGCCTCGATCCCCTCCTCCGCCGACTCCAGCTCGTCCGCCGCTGCGAGTCCCTTGCGCGTGCGCTCCTGGGCGAGCTGCACGTTGCCTCCGACGACCATCAACACGTTGTTGAAGTCGTGCGCGATGCCCCCGGCCAGGCGCCCGAGAGCCTCCATCTTCTGCGCCTGACGGAGGCGTCGTTCGATCCGTGCGCGGGCGCGCGCGCGGATCTCGCCTCGGATACGCACCACCTCGAATCCCTTGGAGAAGGCCATCAGATAGACGCCACTCACCACCCCGAGCGCCACCAGCACCTCGTTGGCGACGAGCGCGGCGTTGACCACCAACCCCGCGTAGACCAGCGGCTCCTTCGCGCGCGCGCGGAGCATGTGCACGAGCAAGCACCCGACGCCCAGCAGGAAGCTCGACATGAACAACGCGCCGACGATCTCGGCGGCGGGACGCAGCGAGTACGCGCCTTCGCCCACCGCGAGGCGGTGGGCCCCGAGCTCCGGCCGCGGCTCCGGCACGAACAGCAGGGAGCTACCCCACGCCGCCTGCGCCGACAGGTCGACCATGACGACCGCGACCAACCCTGCCTGGACCGCGAGCGCGGCGGTCAACCACCGGCCGCGCGCGCTCAGGAACGACCGCATCGTGAGCAGGTAGAGCGCCGTCGCCCCGAAGGTGACGACCAGTCCGACCGAGGTCCACGGCAACCAGAACCAGCCGACCTTCGGCAGGTTGTGCGAGACCACGACGTGCACGGCGTAGCCTCCCGCAGCGAGGCACATGGCGCCAAAACTGAGCACCACACGCTCTCGCAGCGCCCGGTACTCGGCGAGCGCGGACAGACCGGCCGCCAAGAACAGCGCGGCCACGGCGGCGTGCATCAGCTCGTGAACGTGATTCCCCATTCGGTCGGCGCCGGTTCCCCCGGCGCAGCCCCCCAGCAGCGCCGCATCATACCCCGTCGCGAGCGCCGTCACATCCGCTGGTGCTCGAGGCGCGAGACCAGCGATGCCTCAGGCGGCGTCCCTAGTTTCGTCGCGGTGTCTCGTCGCGACCCTCGCTGACGCTCGCAAGTGGAGGCCGCGAAGAGACCCCGCGACACGGGGACTCGTCTGCTCCCGCCCCCTGATATCGTTGGCCGCCCTTCGGGCGGACTAGCCCCGCGCGGGAACCTTCCGCCCCAGCGCCGGGTCGCTCCGCTCGCTGACCCCGGATCTCGCCGAGGCTCGCGCTCGGAGCGTGGACGGCTCCTCGCCGAAGTGGAGCGGCAGCGTGGCGCCGCGCGAAGCGGCCAGACGAGCGATCAGCGCGCTGTGATGCAGCGTGTGCCCGTGCAGGAAGCACAACTCACGGCCGACGGTGGAGCCGACCTCGGTCTCGCCTTGATCGAGAGCGAGGTCGAAGCACACCCGCACCGGTTCGCAAAGCTCGCGGTCGGCGATCCCGTCCAGCAGCTGACTGCAGCCCTCCAGCCACATCAGCGCGAGCTTGCGATCGCGCTCCATGGCGCGCGGCCGCGTGCGCCGGTCGTAGCCGATCAGACCGCTGGCCCGCCCGTCGTAGAACAGCAAGGTGTGCTCGATCAGGTGGCGCACGTGGGCGCCGATGCTGGACTGCCCAGGCTCGGCGTCGGCGTACACGTCGTCGCTGAGGCGCTCCAGCAGGCGCGCCAGAGAGCGAAGTGCCGCAGCGGCTGCACGGCCGGCGCTCACGAGGCCTCCGCCATCGCGCTCGCGACGTCCGACACCGTCGGCCCGCTCCCCGCAGCGCCAGCGAGCGCGCGGAGCGGCTGATCAGGCTGGGCCAACGCCGCGCGGATCAGCGCCGTCAGCTCCTCGGCCAAGGCCTCGGTGGCTGCCGTGTCGAGCGCCAGTGACTGTTCGACCAGGCCCAACTCGACGTGCTCCCGACCCAAACCACAGCACAGGCCCAAGCTCCAAGCCGGCGCCCCGTCCCCGACGGCATCGCGCTGCAGCTCGCTCGAGGGCAGCAAGCGCCAGCGCAGCTCTGCCGCATCCACCGGCGGCGGCTCGCGGCCTTGCCACACGAAGCCGAAGCGAAACGTCGGGGTGGCGCGGCGCCCCGCGCTCGCGAGGATCTCTTCCAGCGGCAGATCCGCCGCTGAGAGGTCCTTGCGCACGGATCGGTCGAGCCGCTCCGTCAGCTCTCGCAGGCTCGGATCGCCGGTCACGTCGCAGCGCAACGGCACCGTGTTGGCGAAGGAGCCGCTGCTCCCACGAAAGCCCTGAGGGCGCCGATCGGTGGGCGTGGCGATGACCAGATCGACCTCTCGGGTCCGCTGCGAGAGCAGACTGGCCCACAGCGATAGCATCACGCGGAACGCGCTCGTGCCCTCTCGCATGGCGTGTGTCTCCAGCCGCTCGAGGTCGGCGCGAGAGAGCTGCCAGCGGTGGCGACGCGCTCGCACGGAGGGCCCGGGGGCGGCCGCCCCGAGCTGCGCCTCGGGCAGGTCGCGCAAGCGCTCGGCCCAGTACCGGCGCTCCGACTCGCGCAGCGCAAGCAGCGCCACCTCCTCGCGAGCGTACTCGCGGAAGGGACGCTCGGGCGAGGGGCCGAGCGGAGCGCCTTGGCGCTTAGCCGCGTAGATCGCCAACAAGTCCCAGAACAGGAGGCGCACCGTCTGCTGGTCGGCGACGGATGCATGAAGCCCCACGATCAGCAGGTGCTCGAGCGGCGAACGTGTGACCAAGTGAAAGCGGCACAACGGCCCACGCTCGAGGTCGAACGGCGTCGTCGCACACGCGAGCAGCACGGCTCGCGTGCGGGCGTCATTCGCGACGTCGTGCTGCTCTTCCGCCTCGAGCAAGATGGGCACCTCGAGCGCGCGTTCGACCATCTGTACGATCCTCCCTTGGCGCTCGCACAGGCGGGTGCGCAACACCTCGTGCCGCGACACCAGGAGCGCGATCGCCTCCACGAGCAGCAGTCTGTCGAGGCCCCCGTCGATGCGGATCTGCACCGTGAGATGTTGGGTGGGGTCGCCGGACTCGCGCTGGTAGCTCCGCACCAAGCGTTGCTGGCGGACGGATGCGGGCCAACTCGCGGACGGGCTCGGGGGCTCGGTCGTAGGCATGCATCCAGGGGTACCGGCCGGCCGTCATGGGAGCGTCATAGGCCCAGTTCTGCCACTCATCCATGGATTGCGACTTTGGGGACACGACACTAGCTTCAGCGGGTGCAGGTCCAGGTGCGGCTGTTCGGCGCGCTCGAGCTTCTGGTGGGCGGCGCGCCCGTCGCGGCCGACTATCGCACCGGTCCGCTGTTGCTGGCGTGGCTGGTGCTGCACCGCGAACGCTCGTTCACGCGCTCCGAGCTGGCAGAGCTGCTCTGGCCCGAGGCGCCGCCCGACGCGGGTCGTCGCAGGCTGCGCGAGGTGCTGTTCCGGCTGCGCAGGGCCCTGGGCGAAGACGAGCGCGAGAGCCCCATCGTGGTCGCTGACCGCGATCATGTCGCGCTGGGCAAGGCCCCCGCGCTGGACGTGGACGTGTGGGCGCTGGACGCGAACGTGGCAGGCACGACGAGCCATGACCACCGGCGGCTCACCAGCTGCCCCAGCTGCCTGGACGCGCTCGATCGCGCACAAGCGCTCTACCGCGGCGGGCTGCTCGACCAAGAGACGCTGCCCGAGGGCGCGTTCGCCGATCGGGTGGCGACCTTGCGGCGTGATTGCGAACGCTCGGTGCTCGAGGCCCTGCACGCCCTCGGCGTGCACGCGCTGGAGACGCGCGAGTGGGCACGCGCGCGCTCGCTGGCCACGCGCATCGACGCGCTCGCGCCGGACTCGGAGCAGGCGTTGCGACTGCGCATGCGGGCGCTGGCCGGCGAAGGCCGGCGCGTCGAGGCGCTCTCCGCCTACGACGCGCACGCGGCGAGGCTGGACGCGAACGGCGACCCCGGTCCCGACGACGAAACCGAGGAGCTGTACCAGAACATCAAGCACGAGGAGACCGCCCCCGTCGAGGCGTTGGGTGGGCCGGCGCTGGAGCTGCCGGCGCCGGCAACGTCGCTGATCGGGCGGCGAGCCGAGCTCGGCCGGGTCGACGAGTTGCTCGCACGCACCGACGTGCGCCTGGTCACGCTCACGGGGATGGGTGGCGCCGGCAAGACGCGCCTCGCGATCGAGGCCGCCGGGCGAGCGGGGCGCTCATTTCCAGACGGCGTGTGGTTCGTCGCCGCCGAGAGCACCAGCTCGGCGCGCGAGCTCGCGCTCGCGATCGCGGCGGCCGTGCGCTGCCCGCGCACCGCGGCGCGCTCGCCAGAGGAGCAGCTCTCGAGCTGGCTGAGGGCCCGCGAGCTTTGCCTGGTGCTCGACAACTTGGAGCAGAACGCGGCCGCGGCAGAGCTCGTGAGCGCGCTGCTCGCAGGTGCGCCCAAGCTGCGGGTGTTGGCGACCAGCCGCGCTCGGCTCGCGCTGCGGGCCGAGCACCTGGTGCCACTCGAGGGGCTGGAGCGTGATGCAGCCGTCGAGCTCTGGTGCGAGCGCGCCCGCCAGCTGCGACCGGACCTCGCGTTGGACCGCGCCGTCGTCGCCGAGATCTGCGAGCTGGTGGGCGACTTGCCGCTCGCCCTCGAGCTGACCTCGGCGCGCGTGCTGGACGACGAGCTTTCGACCATTCGACGGGTCGCCGCCGCAGCTGGCAGCGATGCGGCGGACGCGAGCGCCTTCGCCGATCTGCCACCCCGGCAGCGCAGCCTGGCGTCGCTGTTGGCGAGCTCGATCGAGCGCCTATCCGAGCGGGATCGCAGCGCGCTGCTCAGGCTCTCCGTGTTTCGCGGCCCATTCCAGGCCGAGGCGGCTCACGCCGTGTGCCAGGTCGATGAGACCACCGTCGAGCGCCTCGCGCTGCTCTCGCTGCTCGGGCGGCGAGACGCGCAGCGCCTCGCCATGCACCCTTTGATCGCGGCCTACGCGCGCGCTCGGGCGGTGCCCAGCCCAGAGGCGCGCCGCGCCCATCGCCGCTGGTTCTTGGCGCGGCTCGACTTGGTCGCGCCGACGAGCAGCTGGGTGCTCGAGCGCGACGACATTCGCGCGGCGTGGCAGAGCGCGGTGGACGACGCGGATCTGGAGGAGCAGGCACGCTCGGCCTACGCGCTCGAGCGGCGGCTGTCCTCGCTCGGCTGGTCGCCGGACGCGCACGCCTGCTTTTCGCGCGCGCTCGAGGCCCTACCAGCGTCCACGGATCACCCCGCCAAGAGGCGAGTGCTCGCGTGCGCGGGCATCTCGGCGTACCGCACCACGCTGCAACGCGAGGCCGAAGAGCAGCTCGAGCAAGCCGCCGGCCTCGCGCGCGCGGCGGGCGACGAGCGCGACGCCGCCATGGCGCTCGGTTGGCTCGGCTTTGCCGTCCGCAATGGCGGGCACCCGCAGCGGTCGCTCGGACCCCTCGAGCAGGCCGTGCAGAGCTTCGAGCGCGTGGGGGATCATCAGGCCGCGATCTTCGCGCGTTACGTGCACGCCACCGCGCTGTACGAGAGCGGCGACGTGCGCGCCGCCGAGCGCGCGCTGTCCGAGCTCGTGACGCAGCTTCGCGATCTGGGCGAGGTGGAGCGCGAAGGGTACGCGCGCTCGGTGCTCGGCCTGTGCCAGGTGCTGCTGGGCGACGCACGCTCGGGCCTCGCCCAGCTCTATGCAGCCGCGCGGCTGCACAGAAGGCTGGCGGTCGCGGCGCTGAGCGACACGCTGAACGCGCTCGCCTGTGCGTGCCTGCTGGCGGGCAGACCCGCAGACGCGGTGCGCCACGCCGAGGGCGCCCGCGCCGGCTACGTCGAACGCGGCTTCCTGCAAGGAGCGGCCAGCGCCTGCGCGTGGCGCGCCATGGGGATGGCCCTGCTCGAGACCGACAGCGCCGACGACGCCGCCCGGGCGTCGATCGAGGCCGCGCTGCGCGCCGACACACCGCGCGCTCTGCTCGAGGCAGCGCTCGCGCTCGCCTACCACCTCTCCACACGAGACTTGCCCGCGACGCTCACGCTGTGTGCCACGGTCGAGGCCCACCCCGAGCCGATCGCCGAGCTCGCCGCGCTGCTCGCGCAGCTGCGCGCGCGCCTGCCACGCGCCCGCAGCACGCCCCCGGCCCCGCTCAGCGACTCCGGGCTGCGCGAAACGCTGGCCGCGCGCATCTAGCTCTGTTCCAGCGCTGCGCGCTTGCCCTTGGCGGCGTCCACCGCGCTCCTGCCGCGTGCGGAGCTAGCGCTGCGGCAGCGCCTGCGCCACCTGCTCGAGCGCGGTGTCGGAGGCCAACGCCGCGGGCTTGTACTTGGCGATGCTGAGCAGCCCCTTCAGCCCGTAGCCCAAGAGGAACACCAGCAAGAAGCCGAGCACCAACCCGAGCGGCGCCGGCAAGAGCGCCAGGCTCCAGTCGAACTCCGCGCCGCTCGTCCCCTTCTCGGCGAGCACGTCGGCCAGCGCCGCCACGCCCACGAGCAGCCCGCACGGCATGGCGATGTTCCACAAGAGCGCGGCCGTCTGCCAGCCGAAGAATCGCTTGTGTTTGCCCAGCGGCACGCCGTTGTTCAAGCGCGCTCGGAGGATGCCCTGGATCTTGCCCACGTACAGCGTGCTCGTGGCGATGATGCTGACCACGGCCAGCACCAAGAACACGAGCACCCCCAAGAGCGCGATGTAGACGTACGCCTTGGACGCACCAGGCTCCACGAACACGTACTGCAACGTGGCCATCAGCTCGACCACGAACATGCTCATCGCCGGGTAGGCCACGAACGCGAGCGCGAACGACACCAGCAACGTGATCGCGAACAAGACCACCAGGGTGCCCAGCGTGGCCAAGACCTCGTTCAGCACCCGCCGGCCCACCAGGCCGATCACGGCCGATTGCGGGATCTCTCCGCGCACTGCCCGCTCCGGCGCGGCGCTTACGTCGCGGATCAGGTCTTTGATCGAGACCAGGAACAGCACGATCGCCAGTCCGGTCATCACGATCGGCACGTAGCCGAACACACCCTTGATGCCCTTCAGCCACTCCGCCACCTTCTGGAAGGCGTCGAAGTCTTCTTTGAACTGCATCACGTTGTTCAGCACCGCGACGCCGATGTCCTCCTCTTCTCCGCTCGCTACCTGCTGCAGCGGCATCAAGAGCAGCCCCGGCGTCGCGGCGATGTCCTCCAAGTTGTCGTCGATGCCGTCGAACATCGCGTCTTGGATCACCAGCTGCGGGTTGGTCGCCTCGCCGAGCGTGCCTTGCACCACGCGCATCGAGAGCATCACCCCGCTGAGCATCAAGATCGCCGCGGTGAGCGACGCGGCCGCGAGCGCGCTCGCAGCAAAGAACTTCCCCATCTGCCCGGGGTACTTTTTGCCTTTGATCAGCGGCAAGAACAGCAAGAACAGCCCGCTCAAGCTGAGCCAGCCCAGGACGCCGGCCATGGTGCCGATGCGCTTGTCGGTCGAGGCTTGGATCTTGGCGGCGGTCTTGTCGTACTGCTGATCGCGGACCTCGTGGAGCTTCTTCCTCAGCACGTCCACGAACATCTTCGCGAGCTTGTCGAGGTCCTCCGGGTCGAGCCCAGCGATCGCCTCGGCCTGCTCCTCGAGCTGCTCCTCGGCGGCGTCGCCCATGTCACCGTCCATGTCGACCTCGCCGAGCTCGGCCGGCGTGACCTCGGTCAAGGCCTCCAAGTCGGCGGCGTCCAGGCCTTCCATGCCGGCGAACAGCTCCGCGTCGAGCTCGTAGTCCTTGCCGTCGATGCCCAGCCCCTCACTCGGGTCGGCGGTCGCGTCGCCCACCTCGTAGCCGGCGTCCTTGGCGTCCTGAAGGTCGTACTCGTCGCCGCCAGGCGCGTCGTCGGGCTCTTGCCCGTCGACCGCAGGCGCAGGAGCCGCAGTCTCTGGGTCGGTCTTGGCCGGCGGCTCTTCCGGCTTGGCCGGCTCGCCAGGGTCTGCGCTGGGGGTGGGGTCTGCGCTCGGCGCGGGCTCCGCGGTCGCTGGCGGCTCGGGGGCCGCCGGCTCCGCAGGCTCGTCGGCAGCCTTGGGCGGCTCCGGCGGCGCGGCCGGCGGCGGCGCAGGCTCGTCCTCGTCTTGCGCTCGGGCCGCCGGGCCCCACAACAGCACCGATACTGCACACGCCCCGACCAGTGACCGCCAAGAAAAGGCCATCCGGCCGGGGTATCGTGGCCGGCCACCGCAGCGGAAGACGCTGCGCAACCACCGCCATGTCTGAACACCCTGCTAGTCATGGCCCCCGCCTCGTGGTACTAGGCCGGCGCCTCGAAGACCCCAAGGAGACAACCGGAACATGAGCGTCGGAAGAGTCAGCCAGGTGATCGGCCCCGTTGTGGACGTGGACTTCCCGCCCGGCCAATTGCCGCGCATCTTGAACGCCCTCACGGTTTCGAACCCCAGCCTCGGTGACGAGAAGGGCAACCTCGTGCTCGAGGTCGCTCAGCACCTGGGCGAGTCGACCGTGCGCACGATCGCGATGGACTCCACGGACGGCTTGGTTCGCGGCATGGAGGCCAACGACACCGGCGCCCCCATCATGATGCCGGTCGGCGCCGAGTGCCTCGGCCGCATCCTGAACGTCGTCGGCAAGCCGGTGGACGAAGCTGGCCCCGTCAACGCCAAGAAGAGCCTGCCCATCCACCGCGACCCGCCGAAGTTCACCGATCAGTCGACCAAGGTCGAGGTGTTCGAGACCGGCATCAAGGTCGTGGACCTGCTCGCTCCCTACCGCAAAGGCGGCAAGATCGGGCTGTTCGGCGGCGCCGGCGTGGGCAAGACGGTGTTCATCCTCGAGCTCATCAACAACGTCGCCAAGAAGCACGGCGGTGTGTCGATCTTCGCCGGCGTCGGCGAGCGCACCCGTGAGGGCAACGACTTGTTCCTCGAAATGACGGAGTCGAAGCTCGAGACCGGCGAGCCCGTCATCAGCAAGGCTGCGCTGATCTTCGGCCAGATGAACGAGCCCCCCGGCGCGCGCGCCCGCGTCGCCCTCTCGGCGCTCACGGTCGCGGAGTACTTCCGCGACGAAGAAGGCCAAGACGTGATGCTGTTCGTCGACAACGTGTTCCGCTTCACGCAGGCGGGCTCCGAAGTGTCGGCGCTCCTCGGCCGCATCCCGAGCGCCGTCGGGTACCAGCCCACGCTGTCCACCGAGATGGGCGCGCTGCAAGAGCGCATCACCTCCACCAACAAGGGCTCGGTCACCAGCGTGCAAGCCATCTACGTGCCCGCCGACGATCTCACCGACCCGGCGCCGGCCACCACGTTCGCGCACTTGGACGCCACCACGGTGCTCTCGCGCGCCATCAGCGAGCTCGGCATCTACCCGGCGGTGGACCCGCTCGACTCCACGTCGACCATGCTCGACCCCCAGATCATCGGCGACAAACACTACGCCACCGCGCGCGCCGTGCAGCAGACGCTGCAGAAGTACAAGGATCTGCAGGACATCATCGCCATCTTGGGCATGGACGAGCTGAGCGAGGACGACCGCCTGACCGTGGCGCGAGCCCGCAAGGTGCAGCGCTTCTTGTCGCAGCCGTTCTTCGTGGCCGCGCAGTTCACCGGCCGCGAGGGCAAGTTCGTCTCGCTCAGCGAGACGATCGCCGGCTTCAACGAGATCATCTCCGGCAAGCTCGACCACATCTCCGAGCAGGACTTCTACATGGTCGGCAACATCGACGAGGTGAAGGCTCGTCACGCCGAAGGCGAGAAGAAGGCCAAGAAGGGCTGATCGGTCATGGCTGAGACGATCAAGATCGAGATCGTGACGCCCACCGGGCTCGCCGTCTCGCGTGACGTGCTCGAGATCGACGCGCCTACCCTCGGCGGCGAGATCGGCATCCTGCCCGGCCACGTGCCGCTGCTCGCGGCGCTGCGCACCGGCCTGGTCACGATCAAGCCGGTGGGCGCGTCCGGCGACGAGCCCCTGCGTTTCGCCATCGCCCACGGCGTGCTCGAGGTCGCGCTCGACAAGGCGGTGATCCTGACCGAGAAGTTCGCCAAGAAGGACGACGTCGACACGGTCAAGGTGCGCGCTCGCCTGAAAGAGGTGGACGAGGAGCTCACGGCCTGGGAGGGCGAGGTCGACGATCAGAAGCGCATCGACTTGATCGAGGAAGAGCAGTGGCTCGCCGCCGAGCTCGAGCTGATCGGCGATCCGCCTGCGCCGACCATGCGCGAGATCACGCGCTTCAAGGTCAAAGAAGTCGACGTCATCCAAGAGGGCGAAGACGCAGAGGCGCCCGAGCCGCCTGCCAAGCCGGAGTGATCCCGCCCGAGACGCTGGCGCAGATCAAGGAGCGCACGGACATCGTCGCGCTGATCGGCGAAACAGTGCGTCTCGTGCGCCGCGGGCGCAGCCACGTCGGGCTGTGCCCCTTCCACAAGGAGAAGAGCCCCAGCTTCCACGTGCACCAGGAGCGGGGCTTTTTTCATTGCTTCGGCTGCCAGGAGAGCGGCAGCGCGATCGACTTCGTGATGAAGACCAACGGGCTCGAGTTCCTCGAGGCCGTGAAGATGCTGGCCGAACGGGCCGGCATCCAGATCCAAGAGGTACGCGGCGAGCGGGCGCGGGAGCAGAAGAGCGAGCGCGACGAGCTGTACGGCGTGATGACCTTGGCCGCCTCGTTCTACGCGAGCGCGCTCGGCTTCGGTGAGGGCGTCACGAAGGAGAACCCCCTCTCTCATTACGGCTGGCAGGAGCTCGAGAAGCGCGGCAAGCCCAAGCGCGGCAGCCAAGGCGAAGAGGCCCAGAGGTGGGAGCACGCGCTCTCCGCCTTCAAGATGGGTTACGCGCCCGCGAGCTGGGACGCGCTGTCGACCTTCTTCCGCGAGCAAGGCATCTCCCCCGTCCTGGGCGAGCGCGCCGGCCTGCTCGTGCCGGGCCAGCGCGGCCACTACGATCGCTTCCGGCACCGGCTGATGTTCGCGGTGATCGACGCGATGGGGCGCGTGATCGCCTTCAGCGGTCGCGCCTTGCCGCCGCCCAGCAGCGAGGAGCTCGCGCGCATCTCGCAAGGGGGCCGCAGCGCACCGAGCTACGACGGCGAGGCTCCGGCCAAGTACATCAACAGCCCGGAGTCGGCGATCTACAAGAAGGGCGAGCAGCTGTTCGGGCTGTTCCAGGCCAAGCAGGGCATGCGCCAGCGCGGCGAGGCGGTGCTGGTCGAAGGCAATTTCGACGTGGTCACGCTGCATGCTCGCGGCGTCGATCACGCCGTTGCGCCTCTGGGAACCGCGTTCACCAGCGAGCAAGCCAAGCTGCTCAAGCGCTTCGCGCCTCGCGTGGTGATCGCCTTCGACGGCGATGCCGCAGGCAAGAAGGCCACGCGCGCCGCGCGCGTGCCTTGCCAAGAGGGCGGGCTCGAGGCGCGCGTGGCGGTGCTGCCCGAGGGCACCGACCCGGACGACCTGGTCCGGACCAAGGGCACCGCCGCGCTGCTCGAGCGGTTGAAGGATGCGCAGGGCATGCTCGAGCACCTGATCCAGGACGCGCTCGACGGAGACCGCTTCGGGGGCGCCGCGCTGAGCGAACGCGTGGCGCGCGTGCGCGCGGTGACGAAGCTGCTCAGCGAGGAGCCCGACCCGGACGTGCGGCTGATGGGCAAGCGCTTCGCGGATCAGCTGTCGACCAAGCTGATCGTGGGCAACGCACCGGCACGCGATCTGGTGCAGCTCGAGCGCATGGTGGGAGAGGCGTTGCGCAAGCCCGAGTCGAACACCGGACGCAAGGCCAACGCCACGCCTCAGGCGAGCCTCGAGCTGGCGGTGCTCGGGGCGGTGCTGGATTTTCCCGCGCTGCTGCACGACCCCGAGGTGCTCGAACGGCTCTCCGCCCTCACGGGCGACGCAGCACTGAGCATCGTCGCAGTGCGGCGGGGGCTGCTCGACACCGGGGAATCGCGCCCCGACATCGCAGATTTCCTTGCGACCCTGCCCGGATCGATCCAAAGGTTCGCGGCTCAGCGCCTAGCTTTGCCTAATTTCGAAGACGTCTCCGAAGCCAAACTAGAACTACTGGAAAACACAGCCAAACTTAGGGATCGCGGCTTCCAACGCCAAAACAGCGCCGCCCGAGACGAGCTCTCGAGGTCCCCTTCCTCACTCGACGCCGACAGCGCAGCCCTGCTGCGTGAGATCGAGCAGCGAGCCCGAGCGAAGCGGGGCCTCTCTGATTGATCTGCTCCCAGGATTTTTTGCACCCAGGAGTGGACAGTCGAGCGCGGCCTGGGATGCTTGACGACAAGCCCTTTCCGTGAGTTGGGCACACACTTTGAATCCACCGGCGGCACGAACGCCGGCTGTCTTGCTTTGGGCCACAGGTTGGGCCCTTCGATCTTGAGTCTGATATGCCGAGCGCGCGCGGCTGTCCGCGCGATGACTTCTCAGGCTGCGCTCGACGGGGCGAAGCCAACGGGCTCCTCGGGACGCCGAGGCAAGCGCACAGAGTGGAGTGAGGAACGCGAATGGCGACGAAAGCCAAGCAAGCTGGGTCTGGGGTTCTCAAGAAGCCGGCGTCCAAGCCCGCTGCAAAACCCGCCCCGAAGGCCGCTGCACCCAAGAAGCCGGCCCCCCCGCCCAAGGACAGCAAGCCTGCTGCCAAGAGCCCCGCGGCTCCGGCCAAGGCGCAGAAGCCAGCTGGCAAGCCTTCGCACGCCGTGAACGGCGTGGCGAAACACGGCGCCGCACGCCCCAAGGCCGAGGCATCACAGAAGATGCGTCCCGGGCGCGACAGCGACGGCGGCAGCGAGCCGCCCGGGTCCGAGCCGCCCCCGGACGAGTTTGGTGAGTTCGAGGAGATGCCCTCGCAGCGCCCCAGCCAGAAGGGCCTGGAGAAGCTGGTCGAGACGGGCAAAACCAAGGGCTTTTTGACCTACGACGAGGTCAACGACGCGCTGCCGTCGGAGGTCGCCCCCGACCAAATCGACGACGTCGTCGGCGCGCTGGGGGACGAAGACATCGAGATCGTCGACGGCGCCACGCAGGTGAAGATCGCGCCCAAGCGCATCGCCGACGAAGAGGCGGGTGACAAGAAGATCACCATCACCGCCGAGCGCGAGGAAGAGGACTACGACTACTACTCGAAGTCCAACGATCCCGTCCGCATGTACCTGCGCAAGATGGGCAGCGTCTCGCTGCTCACGCGCGAGGGAGAGGTGGAGATCGCCAAGCGCATCGAGTCCGGCGAGCAGCGCGTCAACGCCGCCATCCTCGACTCCCCCATCGCCGTGCGCGAGATCATCGATCTCGGCGAGAAGCTCCGAAAGCACAAGATCCGGGTCAAGGACCTGATCAAGGACGCAGAGGCCGACGACCAAGAGTTCGACGAGGAAGAGGCAGACCGCCGCATCATCCGCCTGATCGACAAGGTCAAGCGCCTCGACAAGAAGAAGCAGGACCTGGCCGAGGAGCGCAAGACGGCCAAGGACACCCGCAAGAAGGGCATCGACGAGGAGGTGCTCGACACCACCGCGGAGATGGTCACCACGCTCGAGGAGATGCGCCTCAACAAGAAGACGATCGACAAGATCGTCCAGAAGCTGAAGAGCATCATCCTCAAGGTGGAGCGCGCCGAGGCAGGTGCCACCGAGCTCGAGCGCAAGACGGGCCTCAGCAAAGAGGAGCTCAAGCGCGAGCTCGGCAAGGTGCGCGGCAACCGGCCGCTCGAGGCCCGCCTGGCCAAGAAGCTCGGCGCCACCCGCGACGAGCTCGAGGCCTTCGAGGTAACCCTGAAGGCTGCGCAGAAGGGCGTGCGCAAGGTCGAAGAGGAGCTCAACATCGACGTCGACGCCATCCGCGCGACGTACGAGGCGATCCGCTCCGGCGAGCGCATGGCGGAGAAGGCCAAGGCCGAGCTGGTCGAGGCCAACCTGCGCTTGGTGGTCTCGATCGCCAAGAAGTACACGAACCGCGGCCTGCAGTTCCTGGACCTGATCCAGGAGGGCAACATCGGCCTGATGA
>CAZXMG010000072.1:0-39050 GCA_964641275.1 uncultured Polyangiaceae bacterium | reverse complement strand
GCGCGAGCACCCCAAGATCCTGGCTGAGCTCTACCTGCTCGCCGTGCAGCGAGACGAAGAGACGCGTGCGATCATGGACGAAGAGGTCTCCATTGCGGAGGACTTCGACCTGATTTGAGGCGTCGACCGTGAAGAAGCGTGGCCTACGGTCGAAAGCCGAGCCCCGGCGCGCGAGTCGTGCCAGGCTACTGTCCCAGTGATGGAATCCGCCGCGCCTTCCGCCGATAGGCCCGACCCGCTGCTCGCGGTCGACCCCTATCCGCGTCGGCGCCTGATCGCGCTCTTGTTCCTGCCGGTGCTGACGCTGCCCGCGGGCGCGATCGGAGCGGCGCTCTCGCCCAAGCTGCTCGTCAGCTGGCCGGAGC
This sequence comes from uncultured Polyangiaceae bacterium, assembly GCA_964641275.1. Taxonomy (GTDB): domain Bacteria; phylum Myxococcota_A; class Polyangia; order Polyangiales; family Polyangiaceae; genus Xiheicaenibacterium. The sequence goes on along the minus strand of CAZXMG010000072.1, from coordinate 38,685 downwards.
TCCTGATCGCGCTCGACCCTCGCCCAGCCAATCTCGTGCTCGCGGCGTCGAGCATGCCCCTGTGGGTCTACTACTTGATCGGGACGGTGCGCTGGTTCGTGCCTGATCCGTTCCTCTGGGTGCTCGGTCGCGAGCGCGGGCCGCAGGCGATCGCTTGGACGGAGCAGCGCTTCGGCAACTTCGGCAAGACCATGGTCGACTGGGTGATGCGCGCGTTCGATCGCGCGGCCTTCTGGGTGGTGTTCTTCGCGCCGGGGCCATTCATCTGCCTCATCGCAGGTGCGCGCGGCATGAAGCTCGCGCCCTTTCTGGTCGCCAACCTCGCCGGCACCGTCACGTTGCTGTCGCTGTTCATGTACTTCGGCGATCTGTTCTCCGGCCCCATCGCGCGGCTCACGGCCTTCGTGGCGGAGCACGTCGCCGAGCTCACCATCGTGACCTCGGTGCTCGTGGCGCTCAGCCTGGCCAACCGCTACCGCAAGCGGCGACGCGAGCAGCGCGCGGCGGCGGCGCAAGGCGAGGTGGTGTAGCGGCCGGAGCGCGTTGTAGGCTGCCCGCACCATGCGCGCGGTCAGCTTCGAGTCGATCGGTGGTCCCGAGGTGCTGCGCTGCGGCGAGCTGCCCTCGCCGCCAGCGCCGGGGCCTTGCGAGGTCCAGGTCCAGGTCCGCGCGGCGGGCATCAACTTCGCCGACACGATGTTCACGCGCGGCAAGTACTTCACCAAGCCCAAGCTCCCGGACGTGCCTGGCATGGAGGCCGCGGGCGAGGTGATCGCCGTCGGTGAACGGGTCAGCGCAGTCGCGATCGGTGACCGTGTGATGGCGCTCGGGCCACGAGCCTTCGCCGAGAAGATGAACGCCCACGAGGGCTCGGTCTTCCCGATGCCGAAGCAGCTCTCGTTCGAGCTCGCCGCAGCGTTGCCGATCCAAGGGCTCACCGCGCACCACCTGCTGTTTCTTCAGGGGCGGCTCGCGCCGGGCGAGCGCGTGCTGGTGCACGCCGCCGCCGGGGGCGTTGGAGCCCTGGCGGTGCAGCTGGCCAAGGCGCACGGTGCGTCGGTGGTCGCCAGCGCCAGCGCACCCAAACACGACCATGTGCGCGCGCTCGGCGCCGATCTCGTGGTCGACAGCAGAGGCGATCTGGTGGCCCAGCTGAAAGCGCTCGGCGCCGACGTCGACTTGGTGCTCGAAATGGTCGGCGGCAGTGAGCAGTACAAGCAGAATCTCGCGTGTATGCGGCCGTTCGGGCGCATGATCGTGTTCGGCGCCGCCAGCGGCGACACGCGTGGCACCTTCGAGCCCATCGGCCTCATGGGCAAGAACCTCACCATCAGCGGCTACTACCTCACGCCGCTGCTCAAGCAGCGCGAGCTGTGCGCGCCGGCGCTCGAGGATCTGGCGGAGCGCGTCGCGAGCGGCGCGCTCCGCGTGGACGTCACGAGCTTTCCCCTCGACCAAGCCCGCGCCGCGTTCGAGGCGCTCGAGAGCCGAGCCACCGCGGGCAAAGTGGTGCTTCGCCCTTGAGAGGCCCGTGGCCGCCACGGCGAGCGTGGAGTGCGGAAGCCCGCGGTGGACGGGACCCGGCAGCGCACGGGGCGGGCGAGCACCGCTCGTGACCACACGAGCCCGCTCCACGATTGGTTCGGTCATTGCACGCCTGGCCAACGAATGACCCACAGGCGGAGGCATCGCGGGCGGGTGGGGCTGGTCCTCGGGGCGGGCGGCCCCGTGGGGCATGCGTATCACGCAGGGGTAATCAAAGCCCTGGAGCACAGCCTGGGGTGGGACGCGCGCGAGGTGGACGTGGTGCTCGGGACCTCAGCCGGCGCGCAGGTGGGCGCGCTCTTGCGGGCGGGGCTCTCTGGCGACGACCTGGCGGCGCGCGCCAGCGGTGCACCCTTGAGCGAGTCAGCGCAGGCGATCGCGCAGCACTTCGTCCGCCCGGACCACACGGTGCCGCACCCCGAGGAGCCGCGGCGGTTTACGCCAGCGGCGCCCGGCTTGCTCTGGAGATCGCTCAGGCGCCCGGAGCTGTGGCGGCCGGGGCGCCTCCTCTCCGCGCTGCTGCCGCAGGGCCGAGTGCGCCTGGATGCGCAGTCGGAGGGGCTGCGCAAGGTGTTCGGTGATCGCTGGCCCGAGCGCGACCTGTGGGTGACGTCCGTCCACTTGGACAGCGGCGAGCGGGTCGTGTTCGGGGGCCCAGGCGCCCCTCAGATCGATGTCGGCACGGCGGTCGCTTGCTCGGGCGCCGTGCCGTTCGTGCACGCTCCGGTCGAGTGGCGAGGACTGCGCTACGTGGATGGTGGGGTGGCCTCTGCCACGCACCTGGATGTGCTCGCAGGCAAAGGCTTGGACGTCGTGCTCGTCAGCTCGCCGTTGTCGATGTTCTCGCTCATGCGGGGGTTGCTGCGTCGAGAGGTGCAAGCGCTGGCCAGGGACACTCCCGTGATTGCCCTCGAGCCCACGCCGGAGGTGTTGGCTGCCATGGGCCCGAACCCGATGGCCATCGATCGCGCGCCGATCGTCGTGAAGCTCGCGTACGAGACGACCCGGCGCGCGCTGGAGCAAGGCGCCAAGGACCGCTTCTTGTCGGTCTTCGATCGCAGCGGTGGCTCACCCTGAGCGGCGGCTCCTGAGCTTGTCCTTGGCCATGCGAACGGCCGCTGCGTGGGGCGTGAGTTGCTCACGCTCCGCGAGGGCGAACGCAGCGCCGAGGAGCTCCTCGATGATTCGCGTCTCCTTGAAGGCGACCGCCTCGTCGTAGGCGCTGGGATCTCCCCCCGCGCCGAGGTTCTTGCCCTCTTGTGAGGCTCCGATGACGCCGCCGGCGTTCAGGATGAAGTCGGGCGCGAACAGGATCCCGCGAGCGGCGAGCAGCTTCGCGTGGCGCTCCTCGGCCAACTGGTTGTTGGCGGCGCCCGCGACCACCTTGCAGCGCAGCTTGGGGATCGAGGCATCGTCCAGGATCGAGCCGAGCGCGCAGGGAGCGAGCACGTCGACCTCCTGCTCGAGGATCGCCTCGGGCGCGACCGCGGCCGCTCCCAAGTCCATCGTCACGCGCCTGACCGCGGCAGGGTCCACGTCGCATACGACCAGCTCCGCGCCGGCATCGTGCAAGTGCTTGCACAGTCGACGCCCCACGCCGCCGAGGCCCTGCACGGCCACGCGCACTCCCTTGAGATCATCCCTTCCCAGCTTGCGGCGGGCCGCGAGCCGCAGGCCGAGGAAGGTGCCGTACGCGGTGGCAGGTCCCGTGTCGGTGTGGCGGCCCACGACGTACTTGGTCTCGGTGCCGATGATGCGCATGTCGGCCTCCGTCGTGCCCACGTCCTCGGCGATGATGTACTTGCCGGACAAGCGCTCCACGAAGCGGCCCATCGCGCGCAGCAGCGCCTCGGTCTTCTGGCTGCGGCTGTCGCCGATGATCACGCTCTTGGCGCCGCCCGCGGGCATGTCGCAAAGCGCCAGCTTGTAGGACATGGCCTTGGACAGCCGCAGCACGTCGCGCAAGGCCTCGTCGCTCGTGGCATAGGACCAGAAGCGGCACCCGCCGCCTGCGATGCCATAGGGCGCGGTGCTGTGGATGGCGACGATTGCGCGCAGGCCGACAGCTGGATCCGTGAAGAACACGACCTGCTCGTGCTCATCGAAGTCGGGGTGTTCGAATACGCTCATGGGAGACCTCACTCGGACAGTTGTTCGCCGTTCCAACACACGTCGTGAAAGTACGCGGCCATCAGCTCGGTGTTCTTGTGGTCGCGTTTGGCGAGCGTGCGCCGGTAGGCGATGACATGCCCGTAGGACAGCACCTGGTACAGCGCGGGCAGCAGATCATCCGGGTCCGCGACGACCTCCTTTGCATCCGACAGCAGATAGCGCAGGTCCTCCCGCGCTTCTGTGAAGTGCAGCAGCATGTCGCGGATCAGCGCGATGCTGTACTTGCGCAACACGCCGGGCTCTGCGGTCCTGAGCTTCTCTCCGCCGGTATCGAGCAGCGCGGCCTCGAACATCTCCGGGCTCATCACGTGCACGCCGGCGGTGGGGCGGGGGTTGCACTCGATCAGCACCATGCCGGCATCGGTCTTCATGAAGTCGAGCGAGAGCTGCCCGTGGTAGTCGGTGGCCCGGGCGATGCGCTGGGCAATGGCGAGGCACTCCGGCTCGTCTACCGATTCGAACACGATCCCGCCGGCGTGCTCGATCTCGCGCGGATGCACGTACGCCGAGTGGCCGGTGATGCGCCCGTGCTGCACGATGCTGAAGGTGCACACATCGACGCCGTGAGCGAACTCTTGCACGATCCAAGGTGCGTCGGCGCCGGGGTGGCAATCGCTCAGCGAGAGCGCGCCAGCCAGCGGCCCGGCGTTGGTGAACAGGTCGACCCCACCGCGAGAGAACACTGGCTTGGCGAAGAACTCCGCGCCACCGGCGATGGCTTGGCCCAGCTCTGCCTGGCTCCTGACGAGGGTGCTCTTGGGTACGCGCACATCGAGCTCCCGAGCGAGCGCGAGCAGCTTGCCCTTGTCGTGTAGGCGCGCCAGCGACTCGAAGGAGGGGAAGAAACACAGCTGTTCCGGGAGCTCGTGGCGGTATTTGGCCAGGTAGAACACCTCCTCGAACGCCGGCACGAGCAGATCGATGGCGCGTGTTGCGCAGATCTCCTTGATGGCGTCGACGAACGCGCGGGTGGCGTGCCGAGGAGACGGAGTGAGGATGGACTCGGCGACGTACTTGGAGTGGCTCCCTGGCGCGGTGCCGAACGTGTCTGTGGCAAATACCTGGTGGCCCTGCGCGCCGAGCTTCCTGATCTCGTCGATGGCACAAGGCATTCGGGACGTGGTGATGAGGGCACGCATGGGGGCGCTTTCTGCAATGGTTGTGCCGGAGCCGCTTACGTTGGCTCCAGCGCCGCGGTCATTTGCTTGCGCAGCTCGCGTGGCGCGACGAATTGGGGTGCCACGCCGGTCAGCACCGAGCGCTCGTGTCGATGAACGACGTCGGTCACGAGGCCATTGGCAGGCGCTCTCGCGCCGTGCTCGCGTGCGAGCTTGAGGATCGCGCCATTGAGCTCGTCGATCTCGGTTCTTTGGTGCCGGTCGAGGTCCTGGAGGGTGCTCGAGCGTGCGGAGCGCTGGATCTGTCCAAAGTGGTGGATGAGCGGCCCGAGCAGCCGCTGCGGCAGCGCCAATGCGCGGGCCAGGAGCTCGGCTGGGAGCACCGCGACTCGGGCGGGGTGCAGATCTGCCTCGCGCATCACGCGTGCACCCTCGCGAATGCACTGCGCGTAACACCAACGCGCGTCCGGGTCGGACAGCGATTCGGCAATGCCGACCCCGGTGGCCGCGCACACTCCGTTGTTCAGGTTGAGCAGCAGCTTGCCCGCGATGACCTTGCGGATGTCGGCCCGGAGCTCGGTGGGTTGGCCGCGCTGCTCGAAGTGTGACGCCAGCGCGGCGAGCTGGAGCCCGCGTTCGCCCTCCAGGCGCCCGATCATGAGCTTGCCGGCGCTCAGCTGCCTGCGCACGCCGCCGTCCTCGACGCGCACGTTGAACGTGACCACCCCACCCGCGATGCGGTTGCCCAGCGCGCCCTGGAGGCGACCGACGTTCTCCAGGCCGTTCTGGAACGAGACCACGGGGGTCTTGCTCGGCAGCGCAGCTGCGAGCCCCTGGCCTACCGCGGTGGTGTCGAACGACTTCACGCTGACGATGCACACGTCCACGCCGGCCAGCGCGCTCGGCTCGCTGCTGGTGCTGGCCAAGGTCGCCGGGCGATGCTCGCGCCCCGACACGTCGATGGCGAGACTGGCGGGTGGTCCGCCAGGGCGTTCCACGAACGTGACGCGCACCCCCGCGGCGCCGAGCAGCAGGCCCAGGTAGCCACCGATCGCGCCTCTGCCGACGATGCCGACGCTCAGGCTCACGAGCGCTCGTAGGACAGCTTGTACAGAAGGTCTTTGGGGAGCTTCTCTGCGTGCACGCGCACGTGCATCAGCAGCGTGCTGCCGCTGAAGCTGAAGCTGTTGATGCGGCCCTTGTCTTCGGCCGAGAAGACCTGTTTGAGCGAGCCTGCCGCGAGCACGAGGTGGAGGTCGAGCTCGTCGCCCGTGATGCCCTTCACCTTCACCTTGCTGCCGTCGAGCGGGGCCGTGTAGGCGCGCTGGTCCATCGCGATCGTGAGCGCCTTGTCACTCGCGCTGAACACCATGGCCCGAGCGATCGGGTTGGACTCCTTCAGCCGGTCGCGGGCGATGCCTCGTGCGAACACGTTCATGCCTTTGACGACGTCGTCGATCGCGCGATCACGCGCGTCGAGATCTGCCTTGCCCCCGCTGTGCTTGTAGCTGCCGAGGAATGCTGCGTGGTGGGGCTCGGCCGCGAGCGCCGGGGGGGCGGGGAGCCACGCTGCGGCGGCCCCGGCCGCTGCAGCCGCGCAGAGCTGGCGCCGCGTCGGGTGGTGCGCCTGCATGGTCAGCCCTGCGGCTTGCCCGCGAACTCCGCGGAGAGCAGCCGTTCCTCGTGCTGCAGAGCGTTCAGGATCTCGCTGGCGATCGCGGTGGCCTCCTCGGCCATGGCCACGTGCGAGCCGTAGTACTCGACGTTGAACACCGCCGCGAGCTCACGATCATGGTCCTTGGTGATGAGCGCCAGACGTGCCGCGCCCCAGCGGTCCAGCTTCTTCTCGATCTCTGCCGCGTCGCGCTCCTCGGCGACCACGTGGCGGCGCACGGCGTAAGCCAGCTCTTGCATGGACTTGGTGAGCTCGAGCGCGACCGTCGAGTCGGCGCTCCGGACCCGCCGCGACAGGTCCAGCACGCGCTCGATCTTGGCGCGAATGTCTGCGTGGAGCGCCAGCGCGTGGGCGCGCATCGACTTGGGGTCGGTGTGCCGGTCCGTAGTCATGTCGGGGACGCTAGCAACGGTCGCACCAACGAGATTCTCCAAGCCTGTTGGCAGCGCGATTCTTGCGGGGCGCGGATGCTGCGCTCGTGGCGCAACCGTTGCGCTCAGAAGGCGGGCTCTGCGTCGTCGAGGGCCGGGAACGCGAAGCGGAGCCCCGCCGTCCAGGTGCGGCCTTCGGCGGGGCGGAGATCGCGTCCGCGACGTCGGTCGCGCTGTCGATCTGCGCTTCGCCGAAGGCGACGCGGTCGGTGCGCAGCGCGGGCCAAGAGCTCGACGTGCGCGATGCCGTGGTGCCGCTCTCCAGCGGGCAGGGCTGCGCCCCCACGGGGCGCGAAGCCAGCGCAAGCAGCGAGGCGAGCAGCGCGAAAGCGAGCGGCCTCCAAGTTCGATTCGGGGGGCTGCGCACGGCCGGGCCCTTGCGCGCGCCGTGCCACGTGCCTCGCCAAAGTGATTTCGATCGGTTCCTCCCACCCCCTCGGCGGGGCGAGGGGGAGGAGAGGAGCCTCCTCGGGGCGATCTCCTTGGGGGGGCACGGGAGATTTCGCCGGGCACCGCGACCCATCCAACCAATGGGTCGCGGCACGACGGCTCAGCTCAACGCGACAAGCTGCCCTTGCCGGCGACGACGGCCGCGACGGTCCGCGACGAGCGTGCGGGGGCGAGCGCGAGCGCCAAACGCGGCTCGGCGCTGGCGTCGCCGTCGAGGTACAAGGACAGGAAAGGCAACGAGGCCCGTGCGGCGGACTGCAGCGCGTCGCGGCTCGTGAAGCCCTGCACACCGCACCCATCGCGGGATTCCTTGCCGCCGAACGCCTTCGCGAGCGGCCCGATCGAGTCGATCATGTCGCACAGATCGGTGGCCGTGAGGTGACCGGCGTGATCCAGCGCGAGCAGGTGACGAGGGCCGCGCAGCGCGTCGAAGGTGGGCTTCGAGAACGTCGCGTAGGGCGTCCGCTGGTCGAGCAAGGCCCCCACGACCAACGTCGGAACGTCGGCCTGGGCGACCCCGTCTTCTCGATAGAGGTCGAAGCCTGCAGGAGCGATCAACAACGCGGCCTTGATGCGCGCGTCCTTGTAGCGATAGCGCTCCGCGCCGAACAGCTCAGCGGCCGAGCAGCGCCAGTCGCTTTGATCGTTGGCGAGGCACTCGTGCCGTTGGCGAGGCGCGTCGAAGGCGGCTCCGACGAGGCCGAGCGCCGCGAGCCCGCCCATGGAGTGACCCACCACCGCGACACGATCGACGTCGACCAGCCCGCCCAGGAACGCGAGCGGCCGGCTCGAGCGCGCCACCAGTCCGTCGAGCAGACGGGAAAGGTCTCGCGGGCGCTCGAGGGCGCTGTGCGCCCGCTCCTCGGCTCCGATGCCCTTCAGCTGGTCGTCGATCGTGTTGCCGGGGTGATCCGGCGCGGCGACCAGGTAGCCGTGGCTGGCCAGGAGCTCGGCCAAGCTCACGTTGCCGAAGCGCGTGGAGCCGCGACCGTGGCTCATGAGCACCACCGGACGGGGTCCGCCGTCCCGCCACGGCTCCACGTCGCGGTGCGCTCCCGCCGCCGAGCGCAGCTGGGCGACCGTGCGATCCATGGCCTCGACGCGGTACACCTCTGGCTCGGCGCTCGAGCGCGCCGCCGCCGGGTACCACACCTCGGCCGTGAGGTAGCGGTCACCCTGCGGGTCTTGGACGCCGATGGTGGTGACCCCCACCGGGTGCTCGCCGAGCCCTTCCGGCGGCGCCTGTGCGGGGCCGACGAGCGCCAGGCAGCCAGTGCTGCCGATCGCGAGGAGCAGGAGCACGAGGCCAACCGCGACCGACCGGCGAGACTGCCACATGCGTGACCAGTCTGCCCACGACCACGCGCTCGTCAAGCTCATGCACGTCAGGCGCTCGTCACGAGCTCGGCGATTGCTGCGCGGGATTTGCGCGGCGGTGCAGCGCGTGCACGCTTGAGCTCAATCGCCCGATCGTGCGCGGCTCCGCAACCACGTCTCCCACGCAGCGAAGTCGCCTCCGAGATCTCGCACCACGGCGTTGCGAGCGTCGTCGCTGAGCGCGATGAACGAGCCCTCCGCCTCGGCCAGGAGCTCGCCGCTCGCCGCCACCACCAGCTCGCCGCGCATGTGCATCAGTCGTCGCTGATCTTTGACCAGCTCGCCGGTCGCACGCAGCGCCACTGCGAGAGGTGCAGGCTTCTTGAAGCGCAGCGAGAGCTTCGCGGTCTGCACCCAGCGGTCGTGCAAGAAGGCCACGCGGCCGATGGTCTCGTCGAGGATCGCGGAGATGATGCCGCCGTGGAGCACCCCGGGCCAACCCTGGTGGTGTAGCGCAGGCGTCACCTCCGTCCACACCTTCGTGCCGTCGTCCATGAACACCGCGCCGAGCCCGTGGGGGTTCTCGGTGCCGCACACGAAGCACAGCGCGGAGCCCGGCTGCTTGTTCACTCGCACGAAGGAACGATCAATTGCAGCTCGGCTCGGAAGCGCCGCCGAACACGTTGGTCCAGTACGTGCCGTACTGACCTCCGCCGGTCGCGCGCCCGATGCCGATCTGGGTGAAGTTGGCCCCGAGCATGTTGGCGTTGTGACCGGGGCTGTTCTGCCATTGCGTGAAGGTGCCTTGCGCGCCGGAGTTGCCGGCGGCGATGTTCTCCGCCACGGCCGTGCTGGGCCCACACGCAAGCTCGTAGCAGGCGTCGCACATGCGATCCCAAGGCGAGGAGCCATCGAGGCCCGTGTGGTCGAAGTAGTTCTGGTCGCGCATGTCCTCACTGTGGCCTTGGGCCGCGCGATTCATCGACGTGCACGCGGTGAGCGCGCCGAGCCCGTTCTGGGATCGGTACTGGTTGATCAGCACGAGGAAGGCTTGCTCCTCGCTGTCGAGCGCGGTCGTCGCGTCGCCCGCGCCACCACAGGTCGCGCATGCACCGCAGTCGCTGGCGCAGTTGTCGCAGTCCTCGCCCGCGTCACACGTGCCGTCCCCACACATCGGCCCGCACGCGCCGCAGTCCTGGGGGCAGGTCGTGCAGGTCTCCCCCGAGCACGTGCCATCGCCGCAGGTCGCGGGGCACGCGCCGCAGTCCTGGGGGCAGTCGGCGCACGTCTCTGCTCCGTTGCAGGCGGCGTCGCCGCAGGCGGGAGCGCAGGTGCCGCAGTCCGTAGGGCAGTTGATGCACGTCTCGTCGCTCTCGCAGCTGCTGTTGCCGCAGGTGAGCGCGCAAGCACCGCAGTCCCCTTCGCACGTGAGGCAATCTTCGCCGCCTTCGCAAGCAGCGTTGCCGCACTCTGGGCCGCTGGGCGCCGCGCCGCTGCCGCTGCCGCCCTGGCCGTCGGCGCCGCCCTCGCTCGAGCTCGTCCCCGCGCCAGCGCCATCCTCCTCGACCTCGAGGTCGGCGGCGCCGGTGATGAGATTGCACGCGGTCAGGCTCAGCCCGATGACCAAAGCCCCGGCGAGATGGCGCAGCACGAGCATGGTTGGAGCGTAGTCACCGAGCCTGTTCGGAAGCTACGCGGACGCTTGGCTTTTTCGGCGGTTTTGCTGCGAGATCGCAGCTTTCCTCCGCCGCTGTATCAGGGGGCCGGAGCGAGCACGCGGTGCACGACGATGGGAGCGCCGGCGCCGGTGGAGACGACGACCTGCTGCATCGCATCGGCAGGGCCAGTCGCCGTCACGCTGTAGGTTCCGTGGTTGGAGGCGAACGGGCTCAACACCCCGACGCTGAGCGCGTCGATCCAGGAGCTGATCACCAGCGACTGCATCGGCTCGGCGGCGACGACGACCTCCCCCAGGAAGTCCGAAGCGCCGAGCAGGTCCGCCGAGCTCTGTCCGTGCACCAGGAACAAGAGCACACCCCCTTGGGACGCGAAATCGTTGAGCGGTGTGGCCCACAAGCTGGCCGCGTCGGGCATGTCCCCTGGCTCCGCGTCGGGCTGCGGTGGCACGATGATCACGTCGGTCGCGAGGCCTGACGCGGTCGTGGCGAGGGCCGTCGCGTCGTCGATCAGCGAGATGCTCGCGCTGCGTCCGCGCAGCGATCCTTCCGCCACGATCAGTGCGCTCACCTTGTCGGTCACGACGCTGGCCGCGCTTCGGGTGTAGATCGTGACCGAGACGGGTTCGTGCGGGTGCAGATACACCGCGTTGCCGAGGATGCGCGCAGCCGACGTGCTCGCACCCACCGCGCCGTAGTCGAAGCCGAGCGCGGCCACGTGGCCTGCGAACTGCCCTTGGCACTGACCGCCGCCGCACAGTCCGGTCTGGCAGCCATGGTTGCACTCCCCGCAGTGCAGCGGATCGTTGTCCACGTCGACACACTCGGAGCCGCACAGCTCGAGTGGGCCACAGTCGATGCCGCCGCCCGCACCGCCGATCCCTGGATCGCCGCCGCTGCCACTCGCGCCCGCGCCGCCTGCACCGCCTCGTGCCGGGGGGCTACCGCCGCCGCCGTCCACGCTCGTGCCTGCTCCTGCGGCAGCGTCGGCGCCCTGGCCAGCGCCGCCGTCCGCCTGGTCGGCGACGCAGCCGCCCTCGCGCTCGACATAGCCAGCTTCGCACTGACCGCCGACGAGCAACAGCTCGCAGCCTGCGGACATGCTGGCGACCAGCGCGAGCCCAGCGAGGTGAGCGGCTCTCACGGCGCGCTCCGCTTGGCACGTTCGACGATCTCGAACTCGACACGGCGGTTCTGTGCGCGCGCCTGCTGCGAGGTGCCGGCTTCTCTGGGCTTGCTCTCGCCGAACGCGGCGACCTGTAGCCGAGAGGGCTCGACGCCGAACTTGACCAGCATCGTGCGCACGCTGTCAGCGCGTGCTTGACTGAGCCGCTGGTTGAACGTTTCGCTGCCTGTGTCGTCGGCGTGGCCGCTCACGTGGATGCGCACGTACTCGGGGTGGGCGTTCAGGAACTCTGCCACGCGGCTGAGCATGTCCCAGCTGCCCTTGCCGATCTCTTGGCTCTGGGTCGTGAACTGCACGCGGTCCTCGAGCACGATGTGATCGCCGTTCACGTGGAGGTCGCCGCTGTCCGGGCAGCCGTCCTCGTCGCGGATTCCGTTCTTGGTCTCCGGCTCCTGCGCGCAAGTGTCGGTCGCGTCGGGGATGCCGTCCTGATCGTCGTCGTCTTCGGGGCAGCCGTCCTCGTCCTCGAAACCATCCTTGTCCTCGGCCACCTCTCTACACGCGTCGTCCGCGTCGGCAATCGCGTCGCCGTCGTTGTCGGCGTCTGGACAGCCGTCCGCGTCTTGGAAGCCGTCCTTGTCTTCTTGGCTGGTGGCGCAGGCGTCCTTCGCGTCGGGCACGCCGTCTTGGTCGTTGTCGGGGTCCGGGCAGCCGTCGTCGTCCTGAAAGCCGTCCTTGTCCTCGGGCACGGTCAGGCACTTGTCCACGGGGTCGGGGACCTGATCGCCGTCGCTGTCGGCGGGGCCGCTCTGTTGCCTGCTCGCTGGCAGCAAGGCTCCGTGCAAGCCGAAGATCGCCACGCGCGCGTCCTCGGGGAACACGCTGCCGGCGTCGGGCTCGATCATGTGAAAGTAGCCGGCGAACGGCCCAGCGGCGAAGTCGCTCGACGCCACGTCGAAGCCCAGCGCCGCTCGAATGGTCGGGCGCACCAGCTCGCCGGTCAGGCCCGCGCCGAAGCCGCTGGCGAGCCACAGCCCATCGGCGTCGAAGGCTCGGCCGTCGTCCTGCTTGAGCGGCGCGAACGGACGAACGCGGGGGCCGACCGTGGAGAAGCCCGCGAGCCCCATCTCACTTTCGGCCACACCCTCTGGCAGCGCGCTCGGGTCGTTGGCGCTGAGCACCATCGCTCCCACCGCCAGCTCGAGTCCGAAGACGTCGCCGAAGGCCAGCTCCGGCGCGATCACCCCCAGGCCTCCCCAGCCGAACTGGCTCGATTTGGTGTCGTCCACAGCGTGGGCCGCAGCCGCCTCGACATGGACGCTGACCGTGGGCCCCGCCTGCGAGGTCGCGGGCCAGAGCAGGCCGAGCGCCGCCAATCCCCAAGGGGTCCCTCGCGCAGGGGCCGCGCGTCTCTGATTCGGGCTCACGTCCTGAGAAGCGGTTCAGGCGTGCTCCGTGTTAAGGCCACAAAAGCGCAAAAGGGACGAAGCGATGCTCCGTCCCTCTCGAGGCCAGCGGCGCCTTCGCTCAGCTCTTCTTGAACACGAACGCGCCCTTGCCGTCCTTGCCCTTGCAGGTGAGCTTGCCGCCCTCGGCGGTGCAGCTCATGTCCTCTTTGCCCTTGATGGTGATCTTGTCGCCGTCCTTGGACCAGTCGCCCGTCTCGCTCTTCTCTTCCTTCTTGTCCTTGTCCTTGAACGAGGGCATGGAGGTCTTGGCTTCGTACTTCCCATCGCTCTTGAGCTCGAGCGACATGTCCATCGCCTCGAGGATGGCCTTGCCGAACTCCTTGGCGTCCTTCTCACCCTCGCCCGCGTCGATCGCGGCCTTCGTGGCCTCCTTGTCCAGCGTGTACTTGCCTTCGGGGCCGCCGCAGCCGACGAGACCAACGAGACCAACGAGAGCGAGAGGGGCGAGCTTGATGAGGTTCATGGGGGAGTCTCCGTGCGGTGTGTGTGGGATGCCCGAGTTACGTGGCGGGGGAGTGAATCTTCCCTGGCTCAGCTCGTCCCGGCGATTCCGCCGCGCCAACGGTCGAGCTCGCGGCGCAGGACGGCGCTGATCTCGAGCGGATCGCTGCCGAGCGAGACCGGCTGGTTCCGGTGAGGTGCCTCGATCTCGAGATCGCCCGCGTGGTAGCGCTGCTTGAACTCGGTGAACTTGAGCCCGTGCGCGGTGGACACCACGATCACCCGCTCGTGGGGCAGGATGGTGCGGTTCGCGACGAGCTTCTCCAAGCATGCCAGCGCCACCCCGGTGTGAGGGCAGTTGAAGAGCCCCGTCTTGTCGGCGCGCGCCGCGGCATTGGCGAGCTCACTCTCGCTGGCCTGCTCCACCACGCCGCGGCACGCGAGCAAGGCGCGCACAGCCTTGGGCGCCGACACGGGCGCGCCGATCTGGATCGCGGAGGCGAGCGTGGGCTTTGCGGTGAGCGGTGCCACGTCTGCCTCCGACAGATCGCGCCCCTCGGCATGCGCCCGACGGTAAGCGAGGTAGAGCGGGTTGGCGCGCTCTGCTTGGCAGCACACCAGGCGGGGCAGCCGATCGGTGATGCCGAGATCCAACAGCTCGGAGAATCCCTTGGCGATGGCCGAGACGTTGCCCAGGTTGCCGCCGGGGACGAGGACCCAGTCGGGCACCTGCCAGTCGAACTGCTGCACCAGCTCGAAGGCGAGCGTCTTCTGCCCTTCGACGCGAAGGCTGTTCATCGAGTTCGCCAGGTAGATGCTCGGATCTTTGGTCAGCTCCTGCACGGCGCGCATGCAGCCGTCGAAGTCGGTCTCGAGCGCGCCGACCAGCGCGCCGTTGGCGATCGGTTGGATCAGCTGAGCGGCGGAGACCTTGCCGCGAGGGAGCAGCACCACGACCGGGATCCCCGCCGCTGCGCCATACGCCGCCAGCGCTGCGGAAGTGTCGCCCGTGGACGCGCACGCGAGCGCGCGGATCGGGCGACCGCGGCGGATCATGTCTCGCACGGTCGAGACCAGCACGGTCATCCCCAGGTCTTTGAACGATCCTGTGTGGCTCGTACCGCACTGCTTGATCCACAGGTCCGAGAGGCCTAGCTGCGCTCCGTACCGCTCCGCCCAGAACAGGTTGGAGTTGCCCTCGAACAGCGACACCACGTGCTCGGGGTCCAACAGCGGTTGCACCCACTCGAGCTTGCCCCACACCCCGCTGCCGTAGGGGTAGCGTGTGCGGCCCACGCGCGAGTCGAACAGCGCGCGCCACTCGGCGGGACTCCGCAGCGCGCGCAGCGCGTCGAGGTCGTGGCGCACCTCGAGCAGGGCGCCGCGCCGCGAGGCGTACACGACCTCGCTGAGGTCGTAGCGCTCGCTGGGGTCGTCGGTGGCTTGGAACCAGGCCTTCAAGAGGCGCGACGCTGCCGGACTTCTGCGCACGCGGCAACCTCACGTTCACGCCCTGGCCGGCACGGGAGATTCTCCCGTGCCAACCGGCACGTGTAGGAACCTGCGGTGCTGCTTGTTCAGAAGGCACAGGAGAATCTTGCTCTTTGATTCAACCGGCAAGCCGTTTGAATTCCGTTGGATTCGACCCCAGAAGCAGCCCACACTGGCGGGGTGCGCTGGGTTTCCAGGATCGTCTTGCCGTGGTCGGTGCTCGTGGCGTGCTCGACGCGCTCCGCCGAGCCGGGGCCGCCCGCTCCGCCCGCTTCTGCGCAGGTGAGCGCAGCGGGCCTCGGGCCGCAGGCGAGCGTCTCCCACGCGGCGCCAGGCAACTCCGCGGGCGCGAGCCCAGCCGCCCCGCCGCCCAGCGCTCCCGCCGTCAGCTTCGGTCGCGCTCTCGAGGTGACGTTCGGCGACAAGCCGCCCGAGGGTTGCAGCAAGGGCGACGTGCGTTGCTTGGTCGCGCGCAGGTTCGCCAAGCACGACGAGGAGCGAAAGGACGCGCTGGCGTTGTTCGACGAGACCGGAGACGTGGTGGGCACCGAGCGTGAGCACCAGATGGAGGGCGGCTTCCGCGGCACCATCCAGATCGTGCCGGAGCTCCCGGTCGGCCCACACAAGCGGCACTTGGCCTGGATCCTGGCCGCGCAGCGCGACATCGCGAGCTTCTTGAGGCAAGTCGAGGAGCGCAGCGGCAAGCCGGTGAGCTACCGCCACCGCGCGCTGGTGTTCCGCTTCTTTCGCAGCGTCGGTCGCACCACCCCGTCGGCTTACGCAGCCAGCTGGGAGATCGGGCACAACGTGAGCGGCTCGCTGCACGGCTCCAAGGAGGCGGTGCGTGAGACGCTGTTCCACGAGGTGTTCCACCTGAATGATCAGGCGCACAACGACTGGTCGCGACGCACGATCGGGCCGATCGTGGATGGCATTGCGGACAGGTGCGCCCGCAAGACGGCGTGCCTCGCCCCCTATGCGCCGTTCAAGACCATGGTGCGCGGCGGCACCTTCTACGCGTTCCAGGCCAACAACGGCGACATCGCGCACGAGTACTCGGCCGAGCTCGCCACGAGGTACTTCTTGGAGCAGCGCGCGGCGATGGCTGGCACTGTCTACCCCGGTGGTTGGTTCAAGTGCGGCCCCAAGGAGAACGCGCTGGTGATGACCGCGCTCGCCAAGGAGTTCTTTGCTGGCTTCGACGCGACTCCGCCGTGTGCGTCGGGCCCGGTATAGTGCCCAGGTGGAGCCGGGCGTCCCGCTAGAGCAACGCTTTCGCCTCGTCAGCTTGGCGGGGCGGGGCGCGGCGGGCGCCGTGTACCGCGCGGTCGATGAGTCGACCGGCGCAGAGGTGGCGATCAAGCGCTTCGCCGGCGTAGAGGGAGACGAGCGGGCCGAGCAGCGCTTCGCTCGCGAGATCGAGATCCTCGCGCAGATCGAGAGCCAGCACGTGGTGCGCTACGTGGCGCACGGTCATGACCAGGCAGGAGTCCCGTTCGTGGCGGTGGAGTGGGTCGAGGGCCTGGACCTTCTGCGCTTGCTGCGGACGCGCACGATCTCGCTCTCGCAAGCGATCGAGATCAGCCGGCAAGCGGCGCTGGGGCTCGCCGCGCTCCACCGCGTGGGCGTGATCCACCGTGACATCAAGCCCTCGAACCTGATGGTGACCGAGACCGTCGACGGGCCGCACGTGCGGCTGATCGATCTCGGCGTGGCGCACGTCGAGGGCTCGGCTCAGCTCACGCGCGCTGGGACGATGCTGGGCACGCCTCGCTTCATGTCTCCGGAGCAAGTGCTCGGAGGCGACAGCGTTGGCCCGGCCTCGGACGTGTTCTCGCTCGGTGTGGTGCTGTTCGAGCTGGTGACCGGGCGTCGCGCGTACCCCGGTGAAGATGTGCTCGCGGTCGCCGCCACGGTGGCGCTCGAAGAGCCGCCGAGGCTGCTCTCGGTGCTCCCGCACGCGCCGCCCGCGCTCGACGCCCTGCTCGTCCGCGCCATGGCACGTCGGGCCACCGATCGCATCCCGGACGGCGCGGCGTTCGCCGCGGAGCTAGCGACGCTCGACGCGAGCGAGCTCGAGCGAGCGCTCTCGGGTCTGCCCTCCGGCGCCGATGATTCGGAGACTCGTTCGCTGCAGTCCCCCGCCATCATCGGACCGGAGCGCCGGGTAGTCACCGCCCTGTTCGCGCGCGTCGACGGAGAACATGACGCGCGCGCGTTCGAGCAGCTTTCGACGAGCCACGGGGCAGAGGTGCACCGCCTGCTCGCGTTCGCGCAAGTGGCGGTGTTCGGCGCGAGCGCGTCGACAGGGGACGAGGTGTTGCGCGCCGCGCGCTCGGCGCTCGGCGCCCGGGCTCTGTTCCCTCGAGCTGGTCTGTTCCTGGCAACAGGTCAAGCGCTCACCGGCTCACTGGAGATCTCTGGGCAGATCATCGAACGCGGCGCCGTCGCGGCCGGCGCGCCCGGGCGGCCAGAGGGCGTCGCGATCGACGATGCCACGGCCCGGTTGCTCTCCACTCGCTTCGAGATCGCCTCGCGGGACGGTCAGCACCAGCTCGTCGGCGAGCTCGGCGGAGGCACGCTCCGGTCAAGCGAGCCGCGCGTGCTGGTGGGCCGAGAGGCCGAGATCGAGCAGGCGCTCGCCGCGATCTCGCGGGCGCTGCGATCGGCCAGTCCGTGCTGCCTCACCGTGTCCGGCCCCGCCGGCCGGGGCAAGCGCACCTTCGCCAGGGAGCTCCTGCGGCGCGCCTCGTTGGAGGTGCCTGAGCTCAGCGTCGCGGCCGGCACCTGCTCGCTGTTTGGATCGTCGCCGTTCGGCTTGCTCGGCAGCATCGTCAAGGACCGGGCGCGCGCGTTCCAGCTGAGCACCCGGAGCTCCGGCGCGACCAGCGGTGCAGGGGCGCGCGAGCGAGGGCTGGTGGTCCCGCTCCTGGCGGAGCTCGCGGCGGCGCCGAGCAGCGAGGTGGCGCGCGCGGCGGATGCCGCCCTGCTCTCCGATCGCGTCCGCGACGGGTTCGAGCGTTGGCTCCTCGCCGCGCTCGAGGCAGGCCCGTTGGTGCTGCTGCTGGAGGGCATGGCGCTGGCCGATGCCCCCTCGCTCTCCGTCTTGAGCGCGGTGATGAAGCGCGTCGAGACGAGCCGCTTGGCGCTGGTCTCATTGGCCGAAACCCAAGTGCCGAGCCTGCTCGAGGACGAAGTGAGGCTGCTCCTACCGCCGCTGTCGCGATCGGCCTCCTCGGCGCTGGTGCGCGCGCTGCTGGGTCAGGCGGCAGACGACGACAAGGTCCGCTCGATCGTGGAGCTGTCCGAGGGCGAGCCGTTCTTCCTCGAAGAGTTGGCCCGCGCCACACTGGAGGGTGGCGGCAACGCGGCTTTGCCTGCGACGGTGCTCGCCGTCGTGCAAGCGCGCTTGGACGCATTGGGGCCGTCGAACAAGCGCGTGCTCAAGGCCGGAGCCGTGATCGGTCACACCTTTGCACAGGGGGCGCTGGCGGCAGTGCTCGGCGGTGGCGGTGATCTCGGTGGCTCGGTCAAGGAGCTGCTGGCGGCGGGCATGCTCGAGCAGCGCTGGTCGCCGGCGGGTGAAGAGCTCGCGTTCCCCAACCCCCTCCTGCGCGAAGCCGCCTACGAGATGGTCACGGAGGAGGATCGGCTGCGCGCCCACGATGCAGCAGGTGAGTGGCTCGCGCACAGCGACCACGCCTCTGCCTTCGAGGTGGCCCGCCATTTCGAGCTGGCGGGCCGCGCCGCGCGCTCGGCCGAGTTCTTCGCCCGCGCGGCCGAGCAGGCCTTGCTGGGCGGCGACTTCAAGACCAGCATCGAGTGCGCCGAGCGTGGGTTGGCCGGCGCCACGGCGACAGAGCTCTCTGGGCGGTTGCACCTGACTCTCGCCGAGGCTCGACGGTGGCGGGGCGAGCTCGAACAGGCGCTGTCCCACGCTCAGGCCGCCACGCAGTCTTTGCACCAAGGTGGAGCGCTCTGGTTCGGCGCGGTTCGCGAGGCCATTGCGGCTCACGGCCGCCTGGGTCACGTCGTCGAGATCGCCCCGCTGGCGAGGCTCGCCCTGCACGTGCCTGCGCTCAGAGGGGCGGAGAACGGCCAGGTCGCGGCGCTGGTTCCCGCCGCGGTCCACCTGCTCTACGCGGGGGACGCCAGCGCGGCCAACGTGCTCTCTGCGCGCATCGAGCAGCTTGCCGGGGCGATCGGCGCACTGTCGCCTCTCGCTCGCGCGCGTTTGCACCAGCTGCGCGCGGCGCTGGCCCAGCACGCGGGTGACCTCGAGCTGGCGGTGCGAGAGCAGCACGCCGCACGTGCGGCGTTTCAGCAGGCATCGGATCATCGGGCGCTCTCGCTGGTGGCGTCGAACCTGGGGTTCTTGCTGCTCGAGCTGGGGGCGTTCGAGGCAGCGGGTAGTGTCTTGTCCGACGCGTACGAGACCGCGCTGCGCTATGGGCTCTCCACCATCGTGCCGCTGGCGATCCAAAACCTGGGCATGGTCGCCGCCCGAACCGGCCAGCACGAGCGCGCGATCCTCCTGCAGACGGAGGCCGCACAGCGCTTCGAGGAGCGCAAAGATCCGCGGCTGGCGTCGGCGTCTCGGGTCCATCTGGCGCTCAGCCACCTGGCCCTGGGCGATCTCGGGCGTGCAGAGGAGCAGGTCGAGCGGGTGGTTGCTGCCGGCTACGAACCGCTGCTCGTCGGGGCGCACGCGGTGCTGAGCATGGTGCGTTTTCGTGAGCGAAGGCTGCTCGAGGCGAAGCAGATCGCGCAGCAAGCCGTCTCGCTGCTCGAGCGGCTCGGCGCGGTGGAGGAGTTCGCGCTGCAGGCGCGCGTGGCGTTGGCAGAGGCTTGTTATGCGCTGGGCGAGGCGCAAGCCAGCATGCTGGCCCTGACCGAGGCCCGAGCCAAGCTCGACGCCACCTCGGCGCGGCTCCGTGACCCCGCGCTGCGCGAGTCGTATCGGCGCAGGATCCCCGAGCACGCGCGGGTGATCGAGCTCACCGGCGGAGACTGACCGCGGCGTGGCAGTGACTTGGCCGGTGCGAAGCGCGTTCGCTACCGTGGTCGCGATGCAATGGCAGGTGGTGATGGGGCTCGTGCTGGGGCTGTTGGCGGCGGACGTCGCGCACGCAGACGTGCCGGGGCCGCGCAACGTGTGCGACGTCGAGGGGCTCGAGTGCCAAGCCTGCTGGCGGAGCTTCGGCGGCTCGCCGGAGGACGAGGCCCAGTTCAGCGCGTGCGCTCAGCCGCTGCGCGACAAGGGCTGGGCGGAGCAATGCTCGCACCGCCAGGGGGCAGGCAACCAGGTGTACTTCTGCCCTCAAGGCGTCGCGCCGAAGACGGTCACGCGTGGCGGCGGCTGCGGCGCGTGCGAGATCGCGGCGGCTCCGAGCGCGGCGGTCACTGGGCTCGCTTTCGGCCTGATCGCGATCGGGGTGGTCAGGCGATCAAGGCGGCGAGGTGCGAGAGCAGCGAGCTCTCCTCCGCCGGCTGACTCTTGAAGCTCACGTAGCCGTCGGGGCGCAGCAGGTAGAGGCACTCGGCCTGTGCACCATAACGCTCCTCGAGCTCACCGTCCTCGTCGAGCACGACGGCGAGGTCACTGGGGACGCCGTCGGGCCGCTCGGCGCCGGGGGTGACCAGCGTCACCGCCACTTGGCGAGGCCACTGGCGCTCGACCCGCCGGGCGATCGCCACCAGCTTTGCATAGCCCTCCGGGGTCTTGGCTTGGCCGTCGAACAGGAGCAGGTTGAAGAGGTTGGGATCCAGCACCTGCTTCAGGCGCTGGCTGGCGCCATCGCTCTCGCGGCGCAGGTGGGCGTCGGGCGCGAAGGCACCTGGCTTGGGCCCCAGCTCGAAATGGCGCCACGCCGGCAGGGAAGGGCGCTCGTCCGAAGCGTCGTCCGCGAAGCGTGCCGTCCACAGCGAGGCGTGCGCCTGGGAGACGATGGGGCTCGACTCGTAGCCAATGGTCAGCTCCGAGACCTGCTTGACGATGCGCTGCTGCACCAGCTCGAAGCTCGACAAGAAGCGCGCTGCCTGGTTGCGGATCGTGCGCGCGACGCGCCCGCGCAGCGTGCCGACCTTGGTCGCGAAGTCGGTGCCACGGAGCACGGCCTGCCCCACGCCGTGCCGCTCCACGCCGTAGCTCTCGAGCAGCGCTGGTGTCGCGCGGCCACGTGCGGCCAGCCCGAGCTTCCACGCCAGGTTGTGCGCGTCTTGAATGCCGGTGTTCATGCCTTGGCCGCCCGCAGGGCTGTGGATGTGCGCCGCGTCGCCAGCGACGAGGACGCGCCCCTGCCCGTACTGGTCCACCTGCCTGCAATGGATGCGAAAGCGGGCGAGCCAGGTCGGATCCGACGCGGCGAGGCTCGCGCCTGAGCGCGCGCGGGCAAGGTCGATCAGCTCGTCCGGACTGGGCGCGTCCTCGGACAGATCGTCGGGGCGGGCCGTAGCGATGATGCGGAACCGACCGCCGCGCATGGGAAAGAGCGCTACCAGGCCGTCCTCCCCGAAGTAGCTGCGGAGCTCGTCGGAGTGGACGTCGCCGCTGAGGACGACGTCTCCGAGCAAGAAGCGCTCGTCGTAGGTGCTGCCCGAGAAGGTGAGGCCCAGACCCTTGCGCACCGTGCTCTTCGCGCCGTCGCAGCCCACCAGGTAGCGCGCCTCGACGCTGTGCTCGCCGTCGGGTCCGCGCACCACGCAAAGCACATGGTCGCCTCGGTCCTCGAAGCTGACGAGCTCCGCGCCGCGCTCGACCTGACGCTGGTGGCGAGCCAGTTGCTCGCACAGGACCCGCTCCGTCTCCGCTTGGGAGATCGACAGCAAGAACGGATAGCGCGAGTCGAGCTCGTCGAAGGACGCGCGCACGATGGCCTCCCCTTCGGCCCACATCGTCACGTTGCGGAGGGGCAACCCTGCCGCCACCATCGCATCGGCCGTGCCCTCTGGCTCGAGCACCTCGAGCGTGCGCGCGTGCATCACGATCGCCTTGGAGAGCTTGGTGGGCTCTCGGGCCTTGTCGATGATGCGCACGCTCGTGCCACGCCGCGCGAGCTCGAGCGCCAGCGTCAGCCCCGTGGGGCCAGCGCCCACCACCAGCACATCGAGGTCGGACGGCTTGTGCATGGGCGGAGCCTTGCAGAACGAGGCGTGCGCGGGAACCGGAGGCTGCGCGGGCCGCCGCGCATTTGCGCAGCGGGGGTGCGCGAGGTGTCGCGCATCCGCCCCGGCCGAGCCGTGCTTTGCAGCCGTTTATCCTTGGCACTCGGCTTGCTGCCCTGCACGCCGTGGACATTCGACGCTGGGTCTGGGGGGTCGCGATTGCCTCGTTCGGGCACCTGTCGTGCACCTCGGAGGTGACCGACGGCAACGTGGGGGGCGCCGGCGGTGCAGCGCAGTCGAGCGGGGCGTCCAGCCCGGGAGGTGGAACCGGCGACGGGGGCGCTGCCGTGGGGGGTGGCGGAGGGCTCGGCGCTGCGGGTGGCCAAGGCGGAGCGGGGGAGGGCGGCGCGGGCGGAGGAGCCGGGGGCGATGGAGGTAGCGGAGCGGGGCTTCCCAGCCTCGCGCAGGGCTTGCTGGCGGCGTGGCCGCTCGACGGCGACGGGCTGGATCAAGGGCCCTCCGGGCTCGACCTCGCGGAGGCGAACGCGAGCTACGCCGCGGGCAGGTTCGGCCAGGGGCTGGTGAGCCCTGAGGGCAACGTGGCGCGCCCGATCGTCGACCCAGCGCTCGCGCTCGCCACAGGCGACTTCGCGGTGAGCCTGTGGGCCAAACCAGCCGACCTTCAGCCCGGCTTCATCGCCAGCACGGGGTTGAATGGTTGGTGGGTGGGTCAGCTCGGCACGCAGTGGATCGCAGATCACGCCGGAGTGGTGGTGAACGCGGGGACGGCCACCGTCGGCGCCTTTCACCATCTGATCTGGCAGCGCGAGGCCGGGACCTTGCGGCTCTACGTCGACGGCGTCGAGGTCGGCGCGAACGGTCCCGCCACCGACGTCACCGACCCGCAGGAGGTGCTGAGGTTGGGGCACTACCCCCCCAATGGGGCCTTCTTCGTGGGCGTGATCGATGACCTCGCGATCTGGAGCCGCGCCCTCAGCGAGAGCGAACGAGCCTACTTGAGCGAGAACCCCGTCAGCCCGTAGGTCCGCTCGCGGCCGCCACGCTCGCCATCAGCCCAGCGAGCTCCCTCGACTCGGGCGCGCGGCCCTCGGCGTGCTCGGGGCGGCCGCCCCCGCGCCCACCCGCAGCTTGCGCCACGGCTTTGAGCGCCTTGCCGCAGTCGAACGCGGAGCCGCTCGGGCGCGAGAACACCAGCGGGCACGCGCCGTCGTCTTGGCCCGCGAGCAGCGCGACTTTGCCGGCCTTGGTGATGGCCCCCGCCACGGCTCGCAAGAGCTCCACGTTCGCGCCGGGCACGCTCGTGATCACGCTGTCGCCCGCACCGCGCGCGAGATCTGCGCCGATGAGCTCGCCCAGCTCGCGCGCCAGCCGCCCTGCGCGGGCGCGCTCGGTCGCGGTCTCTGCGCGCACCCGGCCGAGCGCGGTGGTGACCTCGGAGAGCGGCGCCGACAGCTCGCGGCTCGCGCGCGTGAGCTCGTCGAGCGCTTGGCCCAGCTCCCTGCGGGCCCGCGCGCCGGCCGTGAACGTGAGCCGCAGGTTGCCCTTGTAGCGCTCGAGGCCGGTCACCTTGACGAGCCCCACCTGCGCGCTGCGCAGGCAGTGCGTGCCGCCGCACGGCGAGACGTCGAAGCCCTCGATGTCCACCACCCGCACGTCGCTCGCCACCTTGGGCGCGCGCCGCAACGAGAGGCCTGCGAGCTCGGCCTCGCTGGGGAAATACGCGCGAATGATCACGTCGTCGTCGATCACGGCGTTGACCAGCGCCTCGGCCTTGGCCACGTCTTGCTCGCCGAGCTTCGGCACGCCGAGATCGATCGTGCAGGCGGTCTCGCCCAGGCGCGCCGACACGGTGGCGGCGCCGCCTTCGGTGAGCAGCGCGCGCGACAGCATGTGCTGCCCGGTGTGCAGCGCCATGTGCACTCGCCTGCGGGCGCGGTCGACGTGGCCCGTGATCTCGGTGCCTGCCGCGGGCAGGTTGGCACCCTCTTCGAGCAGATGATGAACGCGGCCCGCGTCGTCGACCTGCGCGTCGACCACGCGCAGGCGCACACCCGCGTGGTCGAGCTCGCCCTGGTCGCCGAGCTGCCCGCCCGCCTCGGGGTAGAACGCGCTCTGCTCGAGCAACAGCGAGGGTTTGTCTCCCCACATGCCGTGACCCACCACCCGCGCCTCGAAGCGCACGAGCAGTGGGTCGCGAAGATACAGGCGGCTCGCGAGCGCCGCCGGGATCGGAGCGCTCACCGGCGGGTGTAGGGGCCCTTGCCAGCGAACACCTCCGCCTCACCGAGCTGGTAGGCGATGCGGAGCAGCTGGTTGTACTTGGCCGTGCGATCCGAGCGCGACGCGGAGCCGGTCTTGATCTGGCCGGCGTTGGTGGCCACGGCCAGGTCGGCGATGAACGAGTCCTCGGTCTCGCCCGAGCGGTGCGAGATGATGGCGCCGTAGTTGGAGCTCTGCGCCATGCGGATGCACTCGAGCGTCTCGGTGACGGTGCCGATCTGGTTCAGCTTCACCAGGATCGAGTTGGCGATGCCGGCCTCGATGCCCTTCTTGAAGCGCTTGGGGTTGGTGACGAACAGGTCGTCCCCCACGAGCTGCACCTTCTTGCCCAGGGCCTCGGTCAAGAGCTTCCAGCCAGCGGCGTCGCCCTCGGCGCAGCCGTCCTCGATGCTGAGCAGCGGAAACTCGTCGCACCAGGTCTTGTAGATCTCGACGATCTCCTCGCGCGTCTTCTCCTGCTTGTCGAAGGTGTAGCGCTCCTTTTTGCCGTCGTAGAACTCGCTCAAGGCCGCGTCGAGCGCGATGCCGATGTCTTTGCCGGGCTTGTAACCTGCGGCCTCGATCGCCTTCATGATCGCTTCGAGCGCGGCGCGGTTGGACGCGAGCCGCGGCGCGAAGCCGCCCTCGTCGCCCACCGCGGTGACCATGCCGTCCTTCTTCAGGATCGCTTTGAGCGAGTGAAACACCTCGACGCCCATGCGCAGCGCGTCTGCGAAGCGGTCGGCCCGGTGCGGAATGATCATGAACTCTTGGATCTCGAGCCCGCTATCGGCGTGCACACCGCCGTTCAGGATGTTGAGCATGGGCGTGGGCGTGACGCGCGCCTGCGCGCCGCCCAGGTAGCGGAACAGCGGCAGGTCGACCACGTCCGCCGCTGCTCGCGCGACCGCCATCGACACGCCCAGGATCGCGTTGGCGCCGAGCTTGCCCTTGTTGGCGCTGCCATCGGCCTCGCACAGCACCTTGTCGATCGCGGCCTGGTCGAGCGCATCCATGCCTTGGATCGCAGGGCCCAACGTGCTCTGCACGTTCTTGACCGCGCCGAGCACACCCTTGCCGAGGTAGCGCTTCTTGTCGCCGTCGCGCAGCTCGACGGCCTCGTGCTCACCCGTCGAGGCTCCGCTCGGCACGGCCGCGCGGCCGAAGCCGCTGATGGTGCGAACCTCTACCTCGACCGTGGGGTTCCCACGGGAGTCGAGGATTTCTCGGGCGATGACGCTCTCGATCTCGGACATTGGCTACCTTCCTTCAGGGGGGCGGCAGCATACTCGGGCTCGTTGCCCTCGCAAGGGTGCTCCTTGTACGCTCCGCGCTCCTTTCCGCGGCATGAGCGAAATCCAATCCATCGGCGTCTTCGGCGAAGAGATGCTCCTCTGGGTCTGCATCCTGCGGCAGTCCCCGCGGCGCCCCACGCCGGACCACGTCTACCGGCAGGCGAACTTCCTGCTCGACGAGCTGCGCAACTCGCCTGCGGCGCAGGCGTTGCCGGTCGACAGCGTGAACGACGGCATGTTCGCGGTGGCCGCGCTGGCCGATGAGGTCGCCATGGCGCTGCCCGATCTGCGCCCGTGGTGGAGCCAGAACATGCTGCAAGCCCGCCGCTTCAACACCAACAACGCCGGCGTCGAGCTGTTCAACCGGCTCGAGCGCGTGCGGCGGGGGCCCAAGAGCGTGCTGGCCACCTACGTCACCGTGCTCGGCTGCGGCTTTCTGGGGCAGTACGGCCTGCCGGGGCGTGACCCGTACCTGCTCAACGAGCTCCGCGCGCAGCTCGCCCGCGAGCTCGGCGTGGACGCCGATCGCGACGTCATGGGCGGCGCGCTCAAGCCGTACCGCTACGATCAGATGCCGGCAGAGTTCCTGCCGAAGGATCCGATCCTCAAGTCGATCTGGGCCGGCCGCGCGCTGGCCGTGCTGCTGCTGCTCGCCGGCGGCAGCTTCCTCGGTTGGGCCCTCGACCTCTACCTCGCCAAATGAGCCGCATCTTCGCAGGAGAGTTCGCCAAGGTGATGGCCCAGATCAAGGCCAACATCTACAGCATCCCCTGGTACCTGGCGGTCGGCGAGCCCATGGTGGGGAAGTCGACCGTGATCAAGAGCATGGCCCTGACCTGGGGCCAGCCTGCCACCATCGAAGGGCAGTACTGTCACTATTGGATCTCCAAAGAGGCCATCATCATCGAGGCGCGCGACGCTCTGTGTGGGCCGAACAAGAACGCAGAGCTCTTGCGCGAGCTGTGCGAGGAGATCTTGCGCATCCGCCCGCGCGAACCGCTCGACGGCATCTTGATGATCATGAGCGCCACCGACGTGGCCGAGCGCTCGGACGAGCCGCTCGAGACGCATGCGCAGCAGCTACGCAGCTACCTGATCGAGACCTGCCGCACGGTGCAGGCGGACGTGCCCGTGTACGTGGTGGTGAACCGCTACGACACGCTGTGGGGCTTCGCCGAGGTGTTCGCCTGGAACGCTGATCGCGCCAAGGAGGAGGCGTGGGGGTTCCTGGTTCCTCCCGACGTGCCCACCCAAGCCACGTGGCCCAAGACCGAGGAGGGGATGCAGGGCCTCGCAGCCCGCATCGAGGCGCAGTGCCTATCCAAGCTCTCGAGCGACGAGGGCATCGAGCAGCGCATCCGGGCCTATCAGCACCTGGTCGAATCGCGCGTGTTTTTGGATCGGTTGAAGGAGGTCCTCAAGATCATCTCCTTCTCCAGCGCCTACGAACGCGCGCCCTGGCTGCGCGCGGTGATCCTGGGCTGCTCGGTGCCCGGCGCGGGGGACCGCATTCGGGCGGGCATCGCGCGCTTCGCGAACATGGGGCTGATGCAGAACCCCTACGATCCTCATCGCGCGCAGCGCCCCGGCGGGCTGCCGATGCACAGCTTCGTGAAGACGATCGTCCTGCCCGAGAAAGAGCTCGTGCCGCTCAAGACCAAGTGGCGGCATGACGCCGTGTGCGTGATCGGCTTCGTGCTCGGCTTCTTGTTCATTGCTGCGGGATTGTTCGTTCGGTTTGGATTGGTGAGGGGGTTATGAGCGGACAGGGGCGCACCTTCGCGATCGGCGACATCCACGGCGACCTCGAGAAGGTGCGCCGCATCGTCGACAAGTTTGGCGAGCTCGACGCGGACGACACGATCGTCTTCATCGGCGACTACGTCGACCGCGGCCCCGACTCGAAGGGCGTGGTGGACTTCGTGCGCGCGCTCCCTGGGCGGGTGCCGTGCAAGGTGGTCGCGCTGCGGGGCAACCACGAGGACGCGTGGCTGCGCGTGATCGACGGAGGTTGGCCCGAGTTCGTGATGCCGCGAGGCAATGGCTGCCTGGAGGCGCTGCGCTCCTACCAAGGAAAGCCGCCTCCCAAGGAGGACGACACCCCCGAGGCGGAGGACCTGGCGCCCTTGCTCAAGGGCAGCTTCTTCCCGCCGGACGTGGTGGCGTGGATGCGGTCGCTTCCCTATTTTTACGAGGACCGGCACGCGATCTACGTGCACGCTGGCCTGACGCGTGAGAAGCCCGCCGCCGGCTCGGGCCGCCATGGCGACGATGAGGACGACGTCGGCAAGGGGCGCTTTCTCCACCCCTCCGAGGTCGAGAACAAGACCGCCTTGCTCTGGACCCGCAGCAAAGACTTCTTCACCAACTACCGCGGCAAGCTGGTGGTGTTCGGCCACACCAAGACCGAGCTGTTGCCGCCCGAGCTGTCGCGCTACACGCCCGACGATCCGACCGATCTGTGGGCCGGCCCGGCCGCGCGCGGGCTGGACACCGGCTGCGGCAAGGGCGGCTTCTTGACAGCGTTCGAAATGCCCGCGGGTCGCGTGCACGAAGCGCGTTGAGGCCGCCCCAGCCCGCGCGTATGCTCGCGTGACGATGACGTCGCCCAAGCCCTCTCGCCGGCGGCCGCGGCTGCTGGCCGCGCCCATCGTCATCACGGCCTCACTCGGAGGCGCGTGCGAGTACAAGACGTACACCAACCCGCTGCCGCCGCAGCGCACCGCCGACCCGCTCGAGGTCCCCAGCGCCGAGCCGAGCGCGGTGCCTAGCGCCGAGCCGGTCGCGAGCGTGAGCGCGAGCGCGAACGCCAGCCCGACTGCTGACCCGGGCCCGCTCGCGGAGATCCCCAAGGGGCCCGGCCGCATCCAGAAGAACCCAGACGGGAGCTGCTCGTTCCACTTCCCGCCACCCTCCATGGAGTGCCCGCCCACGGCGCGTTGCAACCCTGGGCCGCCGCGGATGCCGATCAAGGTGAAGTGCCCGCCCGATGCCGCGGGCCAACCCTAATGCCCTGGAACCGGCATTTCTTGAAGAATTCGGGCCGCCCCTGACGGCGCGAAGGCGGCCCGAGTTCTCGGGCGAACCGCCGCTTCGTTCCGAGGGGGAGTCTTCGTTTTCTGCGCGGAAACTCCGTTTCCACGGGACGGGCCGCGCCAACCCGGCTCGCACGCCCGCGGCCAGCGAGCTCGTCCGCTACGCATGGGCCGGCCGGGTCGAGGCCGAGTACCGCTCGGCGGCCGTCACCGCAGAGACGGTGCTGTGGTTGATTCAGGCTGGCGCCTCGCCGGACCTCGCGCGGCTCGGTCTGCGCATCGTGGACGACGAGCTCGTCCACGCGGAGCTGTCGCGCCGGGTGTGGCAGCGCGCCGGCGGTGAAGAGCAAGCTCCGCTCGACCGGGACACGCTGGCGTTGCGACGGACCGACCGCCCGCTCGAGCTGGATCTGGTCGAGGCTGTCGTGTCGGTCTTTTGTCTGGGTGAGACGGTGGCGGTGAAGCTGTTTGGGCGCCTGCGCCAGGACGCCACCGTGCCGATCGCGAGGCGCGCCTTCGACCGCATCCTGCGAGACGAGGTGCGGCACCGGGACTTCGGCTGGCTGGCGCTCTCGTGGATGCTCACGTTGCCGCGCGCGGAGGAGCTGCGCGCGGTCATCGAGCGCGGTCTGCCACGTTGGCTGAATGACCTCGAGCACTGTTATGGCGACGGTCTCGAGCGCGGCATTCAATCGGTCAGCGCGGACGAGCGCGCATGGGGCGTGGTGCCGTGGGCCGAGTACCGCGAGATCCTGCACCGAGCGTTCGCGCGCGAGTACCCGAAGAGGTTCGCGCGGCTGGGCCTTTCGTTCCCAGGCACTACGGTCAGGGCCCGGTAAAGGTGCGATAGCGAGCCCTCGTCTGTGGGCCCTCGGCGCGCAGGTTGACCTTGTACTTCACGTCGGTGGACCCGCTGTAGAGGTGCCGACGCACGCGCGCACCCTCGACCTTGTCCTTCGTCCAGCAGTCCCAGCTCTTGTATTGGTCGGAAGACCAGCAGAACTCGGCGAACAAGGGGGGGCCCTCCGCGCGCAGCTCGACCACGTGGTTGCCGACCTTCTTCGGCTCGAACGTCATGGTCACCGTGGCTCCGGGCAACAGCTCGATCTTGGCCGCAGCCTCGAAGGTGTAGTCCCACGCGCCCATCTCCACCCGCACGTCGGCGCGGCCCGCGGGCGGCGCGCCGCAGTCCGACGGCTCCGCAATGGTGCTGCCGAAGTCGGAGAGCACGTTCGGGCTCGCGTACCACTCCTTGCCGCTGGACACGCCGCGCACGCGCACCTCCTTGCAGATGTTGCCGGCGTCGCACAGCTTCACCGGAAGACCGCAATGGTCGACCGAGGGGCTCACGAGGTAGGGCGCGACGCCACACGCCATGGTCGCGTCGCCTTCGGTCGGGTCCACGCCGAGCGGCCAGTGTTGCGCCGCGCACGCGCTCGAGACGGCGCGTACGCCGTCGCAACGCGCTCGGAAGCTGCACGAGCCGCGGTTGTGCAGGCGAGTGAGCCCCGGCGCGGGCGGAGGATCGCGGCTCTCGGCGCTCGCGGTCTCCGAGCTCGCCGCCGCGGCGTGGCTGGCGGTCGCGACGGGCGGCGGGACCGGCGCGCGTGATCGCACGCCCAGGAACGCCCCGCCACCGGCGAGCACGAGCGCGCCCAACAGCACCGGCCAGCGTGACGAGGTCGTGCGCGTTGCCGCGATGGGCGTGAGCGGCGCGACCAGGGTCGGCCCGTCCTCCTTGGCCAGCTGGCGCAGCTTCTCCGGTGCCTGGCGCAGGGTCTCGGTGAAAGGCACCAGCGCGGTCTGGTCTCGCTTGGTGTGGGTGGCTTCGGGCGCATCCGGGCGCGGCGCGCTCGGTCTCGACAGCGCGGCGAGCTCCTCGGGGCTGAGCTCGGAGAGCGCGCAAGCAGCGCCCGCCTCCGTCCAGGCTAGCCGCATCTGCTTGGCGGATGCGAAGCGATCCTTCGGATCGAAGCGCAACGCGCGGTCAAGCACGTCCGCGATGGGTCCAGGCACCTCCGGCGCCGATGCACGCACCGGCTCGACCGGCACCGTGGCCGCGGCCACCAGCATCTGCGGCGCAGAGGTAGCGGCGTGAGGTGAGCGTCCGGTGAGCAATCGGAACACCGTGGCCGCGACCGAGAAGAGATCGCTACGGCCGTCGACCTCGTCCCATGCCGAGCGGGCTTGCTCTGGCGCGATGTACGCGGGCGTGCCCATCATCGACTCGGTGGTGGTCAGATCGTCCGAGCCACGCTCGCCGATCCGGGCGATGCCGAAATCGATCAAGCGCACGCAGCCGTCCAGCTCGACGAAGATGTTGTCGGGCTTGATGTCTCGGTGCACGACCCCTTTCTCGTGGGCAGCCGCGAGCGCGTCGAGCACGCAGCCGACGATATGGTGGACCTGCGCCAGCGTCAGGGCCGCGCTGCCGTCTTCTGGTGCGCGCTCGACCACCTTCTGCCCAGCGTCCAGCCATAGCTGCTTCAGGCTGCGACCGGTGAGCAGCTCCATCACCAGGAACGCGTGCCCGTCGTCGTCGCCGTCGTCGAGCACCGAGACCACGCCCGGGTGGCCGACCAGGTTGGCGGCGTACCCCTCGCGCATGAACCGCCGCCGATCCGTCTCCTCCGCGTGGAACGCCAGGATCTTCACCGCCACGCGCAGGCCGTTGCGCAGATGGGTCGCCCGATACACCGCGCCCATTCCGCCGATGCCGAGGAGCTCCTCGAGCAGCCACTTGCCCGCCAGCGTGCGGCCCACGCGACTGCGTGCGAACTGAAGGAAGACCTGGTTCATGGGGAGCAGTCCGGCTCAACCGATCAGCATACGAGTCAACCCTCGAGCTCTGCGAGCGCCGCGAGCAAGAGCGCCGGCCTGGTGGGCCCCGCCTCGGACTGTAGCGGGACGACGAAGGCGAGCGCACGCGCCCCCAGGGACGGGCGAGCGGGAAGGTGATCCGCAGCGGCCTCGGGCGCGTACAGCGTCAGCTGGGCGTCGCGAGGACCAAAGCTCCAGCGGAACGCCAAGTGGGGCGCGCCGAAGACCGTCGTGCGCGCGAAGCGCCGTTGCTCCAGCAGCGCGCTACGGATCAGCCGATCCCAAGGCAAATCCGCGCGCCGCGCCGCGTCCGTGAGCTTGGCCAGGCACGCTTCGAGCGCCGGCCGGCTCGTCCAGGGGGCGTCCGCGAGCTTCTGCGCCCGAGCCACCATGCTCGCGTCGTGACCTGGCACGTCCGCGAGCAACGCGGCCGCGACCTGGACCTGGGCGCTGAGATCCAGCTCCACATGGAGCTCGCCCTCCACCAGGACGGGCTCGCCTCGCGTGTCCGAGGACCTCAGCGCCGCGCTCAGCGCCGCAGGCAGCTCGTGCGGCAACGCGGGATCCATGCGGCGCAGGGCGCGCGCGACGAGGGCGGGGGGGCTCACGTCGGACGCCTTGTTCGGGCGGGCCAGGTCACGCAGCGGTCGCTGCCCCGAGCTGCCTTTGCTCGCGACGCGCTCCACCACGCTGGGCTCGAACCACACCAGCGCGAGCGCGAGCGGCTGCCCATCGCCGCGGGGGGCTCGCGCGGCGCTGTCCCGGGGTGCGGGCGCGAGCTTGGGGCGACTCGCTTCGTGCTCGTGCAGCGCCGCGTTGGAGGCGCTGGTGGCGGTCAGCACTTGCTCGCGTTCGAGCGCGGAGACGGCGCGAAACGCAGGTGCTGGTGGGGAGGGCGCGGCGGGAGCTGGCTCGGCGCGCGGTGGCGGGGCGGGATCGACTTCGCGAAACGAGGCCAGCCTGCCGATGGCGATCGGCTGCGTGGCGCCCGCGTCCACGGCGCGAGGTGACGCAGGCTCGGGGGCTGGCAGCCCTGCCGCCGCGTCCGGGCGGAAGGGGAGGGGCGCGGGCCCGGAGCCGCTGTCCGACGTGTTGGTGATGGTGGCCTCGCCGCCGTCCGAGTCGAGCCCGAGCACGACGCGTCCCGGCTCGTCGAAGGCGGTCAGCGAGAACTGCGCGCTGAAGGTCAACGTGGCGAGCTGCTGGTCGCTGTCGATCCATAGCGCCCATGGAGTCATGTCGCGCGTCTCGTTGCGACCGCGACCGGAGAGCACCGCCTGTGGCCGCATGCGCACGAGGTTGGTCACGAAACGCTCGTGGCCCACGACCAGCCCTTCGAGCACGAGGCGCAGGTCGGGCGCAAACGGATCGGGCTGCTGCTGATCGTCCATGGCGGAGCAGAACGTGGAGAGCTGCGCGGGATGGAGCAACATGCCGTCGGCGGTCTCGCATGGTCCGCTGGTCCAGCCCGGTCCGCTCGAGCGACGGCGCCACATGGCGGGGATGGGCCCGAAGCTCGCAATCGGTGTGCGGTCGTCAGGGCGGTCGAGCACGAGGCCAGGCGGCAACTGGTTGGGCAATCGGACGCGTCCGCCAGCGTCGCGGAGATGGGGGCCCAACCCCACCGGGTTCCAGGTGTCGGGTCCGCCCGCGGCACGGTCGAAGCCCAAGCGCTGGCTCCGAAATGGAGCTCCGTGCTCGATTTCGCCGCGCGGGTGGTACAGGCGATCTGCGTGCACGGCGATCGCCTTGTCGATCTCGCCGACGATCAAGCGGCACACCACCCGGGTGGCGGGCTGCCCCCCCGGAGCCACCGCCGACCCCACCAGCGTCACTTGTGCGCGAGCTTGCCGAGGGACGAGGTCGGCCGGAGCGCGACACAATGCGCCCTCGAGCTCGTCCTGGGTGAGCAAGGCGACCCGCTTGGGCGCGAGCGGGCTGACGCCAGGTGCAAGCTGGTAGGTCAGCTTCGCGAAGACAGTCTGGTACCAGCTCGAGCCGTCCGTGTGCCGGAGGCCGCCATACTTCAAGGGTCCTGTCGCGACGACGTCCATCTCAGCTCACGATCTTGCCTGCCTCGAGCGCGGCGCCGAGCTTCTCTCGATACACGTCGAGCGCCTTCCGGCCCTCGATGCTCGGCGTCACTTTGGGAAGGCCCCCTTGCGCGCCCTTGAGCAGGTCGACCCCCGTCTTGACCTGGCTTGCTCCGGGGGCATCGACGGCGCTGCCGACCTTTCCGTACGCGTCCGCAAGCCACACGTAGAACGCGGGTGAGCGCAGGCCCGGCTTGGGCACACCCAAGCTCGCCACGTCGACGCCGACGCGCGTCCACTTGTACACGCCGCTCGTCACCGTCTTCTCGCCGTTGACGGAGACCCCCGGCAAGTAGGCGGGCGCGCCGCCGATCAAGACCGTGGGGCAGCCCTGGACTATGCCGCCGCCGCAGGTGGTCTTGTCCTTTCGGCGGGAAGCGTTGTGGTTCTCGATGAACGTGGTGCGGCTCCCCTGCGCCACGAACTCACCGGCGTGACAGCTCACCTTGGTGTCGGGGTGGGCCTTGGCCGCGCGCGGCGCGCCTCGCCCGGTGTGCACCGTGTCTGCGCCCTGGACGATGCGACCGGCCACCACCAAGCTGCCCCCACCGAGGAGGCCGCTGGCCGCCTCGCCCACGTCTGCGCCTGTGCTCGCGAACCCCGCGACGTACACGATGCCCGCGATGATACCGGCGGAGCCACCCGTGGCGATGATGATGATCACGCCCAATGCGGCGCCCGCCGCCATGCCCATCCAGCCAGCGTTCTCGTGGGAAGTGTGGGAGATGCCGTCGCCCACCCGCGCCGCGTACTCCGAGCTCAAGGCGCTGCCTCGCGCACCTGGAAGGAGGCGTACAGCTCAGCAATGAGCTTCTCACACATGTCGGCCGCGGCGACCTTGCCGGTCGCAGTGGCGATCAGCACCCCTTGTTCGATCGTGATGAACAACTGCTGATGGTGCATCGCGCCGGCGTCGCTGCGCGAGCGGATGGCGAGCTCGATCGCCGGCGGTCCGTCGCCGCGCTTCTGGGCCGTGACCAAGCGATAGCCGGAAAAGCGCGACGGGTACTCCGCGATCTGCTGCTCCACGTACTCGTCGAGCGCGGGCGACAGCTCGCGCTGGATCACCAGCACGACGCGCTCCCCCTCTGGCGTCACCCACTCGAGCACGTTCATCGTGCGGTCCAGGAAGCCCTCGGGGACGCGGATCACCGCCTCGTCCAGGTGATAGGTGTAGTCGCTCATCGCGGCTCCTCTGCTGCACGCAAGGTGAGGGTGGCTCCCGGGCCGGCCTCGGCCGCGAGCTCTCGGCTGGCGCTGGCCACGATCAGCTGGCTGTGTTGGCCTGCAGCGAGCAGCGCCTGCACGAATGGTACGACCCGGTCGGGCGCGAGACCCAGCTCGGGCGTGTCGATCAAGACGATCGAGTGGTCCAGCCTCGCGAACGAGAACATCGCGGCGAAGAGAAACGCGTGTTGCTCACTGCGAGAGAGCTCGCGCAGGTACACGCGCGACAACCCGGCGCCCTGAAACAGCAAGCTCTCCGCGTCCCCGGCGCTGCCCACGCCGACGAGGCGCTTGTCCGGGCAGAGCTCGGAGAACAGCCGGCTCAAGCGCTCTTTGGCCTCGGGCCCGTGGTGGCCCAGGCACACGTCTCGGGCATAGCCTGGCAGCGGCGCGAACTTCCGGGGGGTCGGCTCGAGCGCCTCGCGACGCAGCTCGGCGACGCTGCCTCGATGCGGTAGCGCGGTCGGCGGCAGCCAGCGTTCGTCCGGGAACAGGAACCACTTGCCGTGGCCGGAGGGCTCCTCGTCGAAATGGGAGAGCACGTCCTCGGCGCCGTCATCGCTCGGCGTCGGAGGCGGCGTTCTGTCCGCGAAGAGGGCCTCGAGCGCGATCCGATCTCGCTTCAAGCCCGCTCGGGCCACCTCGCGCTCGTTCAAGGCGAGCTCGAGCACCACCCGCGCGGATCTCGCGCCGCCGCGCAAACAGGCGCGAGCCGCGCGCGGAACGCCGTAGGGTGCGATGGCTTCTTTCGCCGCCGCGAGGGCGAACAAGAGGCTGGTCTTGCCGCTGGCGGGCGGTCCGGTCACCACCAAGAGATCTTTGGCTTGGGGCCAGCGCCGCTCGCCGTCGGCGAGCCCCCGAAAGCCATAGCTCGCGAATCCTTCGAGTTTCATTGGGGTCGCTCCAGCACGCGGTCCAGCCATTCTTGTGAGCGATCCGGGTGGCGCGCGCGCATGGCCTTTCGCGTGCGGTCCTCGGTGTCCTTCTTGTAAGCCTCCATGCGCTTCTGTCTGCGCGCGTGGTCCTCGCCCGCGACTGTGCCGGGGCGGCCGGAGTCGAATGCCTTGCGCATGGCCTCGGCCTCGGCGCGGCGCGCGGCCAGGTTCTTGTCGAGGTCCTCTCGGTCCCGGCGCCGCTGCACGTCCTCGGGTGTGTCCGGGGCCTCGCCGGCCAGGGCCTTCAGCAGCGCCTCGGGTCCAGGGTTGATGAACGTGCGCGGCGACTCCACCACGATGCACTGCGGCGTCATGATCAACCAGGAGGCCCCGCAGTTGAGCACGATCGCTTTCTCTGCTTCGGACACGAAGATCTGCTTGGAGCGAAAGATCTGGCTGCCTTCGCGGCAGGTCTGGAGAAAGTCCTTGTCGATCACGCGGCGCTCTTCGCCGAGCACGCTGACGGTGCGGTCCTGGTCCACGAACAGGGTCTGGTTGCGGTGCACGCGCGTGTGGTCGTCGCGCTCCACCACCAGCCGGCGATCGCGCTTCACCGTGGTGGTCGAGTCGTTCTTCACGAGCTCGACCTTGTCGCGCTGGGCCTGGATGCGAAGAAGCTCCTTGCCCGCTTTGTCCTCGAACATGATCTCGTTGTAGGCGTCGCTGCCGCGAAATGGCGACGACATGCTCTTCCAACCGCTCTGGGTCTTGGCGGCGGGCAACCCATAGGGCACACGCTGCAGGTTGGTGTACACGCGCCCAACGACGACGGGCCGATCCGGATCGCCGCCCAGGAAGTCCACCAACACCTCTTGGCCGACGCGCGGCAGGTTCATGCCGCCAAAGCCCGAGCCACCCCAGGATTGGCTGACGTGGATCCAGGTCGAGGAGCGCTCGTCCATGCGGCTCTCCCTGTCCCAGTGGAAGTGCACGCGCACGCGGCCGAACTCGTCAGTGTGGATCTCCTCGCCCTTGGGGCCCACGACCGTCGCGCTCTCCACGCCCTGGGTCCGGGGCTTGGGCGTGGACAGCGGCGGGAAGTAGGGCAGATCGGTGAAGCGCGCCTCGACGCTCTGGGTCCAGGCCCCGGTGGCCGAGCCCTGGGCCCGCGTAGCGGTGACCAACAGCGGCTGCGCGAGCTCGTTGCGCGGGTGGCCGAGCGTGGTCATCACCACGCCGGGCCGCAGGTCGAGCGCCGTGGTCGACAGAGATACGCGGCGCGCCTCTCGACGCTGTGCCAGCAGCCGCTTCTCGGCCTGGCGCTGACCCTCCTCCGGATCGGTGCGCGTCTTGCCGAAGTCGTCGGCGTTCGGCGAAGGATCCCCCTTCTCGGAGCGGAACAAGAACGCGCCGGGCACGTAGTGGAAGCGCTCGAGGCGCTGCTCGAGCTCGGCTCCGCGCGCCGCGGACGCGATCAGCGGAAAGTTGGCGGGGCGCCGGTAGTCGTGATCGCGCAGCGTGTACTTGCCCGGACGCACCTCGCGACCGACGCGGAGCCGCGTGACGAACTCGTGCTCGATGCGCTCGTTGGGAGACGCGACGAAGGGCAGGGGAGGCAGCCGAGGCACCTGTGCGTGGGGCTCGCCGCTCAAGACCAAGCGCGAGCGGCCGCGCTCGGGCTCGGTCTCGAAGAAGAACGTGATGCCCGCGTCCTCGAGCATGCGACACAGGAACGCTAGGTCCGTCTCCGCGTACTGCACCCGGTACTTGCGTGGCTTGTAGCGTTTGGGATCGAGCCGTACGTCACACTCGATGTCCCACTCGCGGAGCAGCGCGAGCGCGATCTCGAGCTCCGACTGCTGTTGGAACATGCGGTAGTTGCGCCGCTGCCCCAAGAGCCAGAGCGTAGGCACCAGCGAGAGCGTGTAGCTCGAGAGGCCTGCGTCCTCGACCTCGACCTGGTCCATCTGGCTCACGAGGCCAGTGAAGACCTTGCCGAGCGGGCCCACACCACGGCCCTTGCTCAGGCTGAACCGCGCCGGGTGGCCCACGATGGCCCCGAAGTCGACGTCGGGGCTCCGGCTCACGACCGTCAGCCGCACCGTGAAGGGAGCGCTGAGGGCCTCTTCGATCTCGAACGCGCGAACCTCGAAGCGCTCTTCTCCGGCGAGCTCGATCGCGAGCTGGCCTCCCCCCAAGATCTCCGGAATCGTCGGCAGCGGCATCGGGACGGCGAGGAGCAAGCGCCAGGCCAGACGCGCTGTGAGATCGGGCTGGATCTGCGGGCCACCAGCTCCGCGTGCGCGCCGCTCGGGTGGATGGATCCCTGGATCACCAGGCGCGGCTGTTCGGGACGGAGGCCTGGTGGCGATGGCGCCCAGTGGGGTGCGGTGTCCCCGGGCGAGTGGCTACCATCCGCCGATGCCCGAGGGGATCGCGCCTTGTGACGGGGCAATGGAAGTCGCTTCCGAGCGCGGATTTGCGGCCGGGTGAGCCGGTGCCGAGTCAGCTCGGGCCCGGTTGACTCGTGCTACATCCAGGGTCGGGAGAGGAAGAATGGAAGCGTTCAGGATCGCGCGGGACCCGCTGTGGCGGTTGCCCCTTTTGATCATCGGAGCCACGGAGGCACGCTCCGTCGCAACGCTCGACGAGGATGGGCTCGGCCTTCAGTTCGGCGTGGCCCGCCTGCGCGTGCCCTACCGCAACATCCGCCACGTCGCCACCCGCGACTGGGCTTGGTGGCTGGGCGTTGGCATCCGCATCGCCGAGGACAAGACGCTCGGCCTGGTGGGCTCCACGCAGGGCGTCGTGCAGATCGCGCTCAAGGAGCCCAGCGCCGAGGGCGTGATGTTCATGCGCCACCCGCGCAACGTCGCCGTGTCGCTCGAGGATCCAGGCGGCTTCATCGCGGCGGTCGAGCGAAGGCTCGCCGCCGGGTAGCCACGCGAGCCGCGCAGCGGGCGAGCGCCGCCGTCTGGCGCGCCGGGAGCCGCAGGCGACCCGGCAAGCGCCGCCGTCTGGCGCGCCGGGAGCCGCAGGCGACCC